>JBCCOE010000006.1:0-101569 GCA_039025475.1 Bacteroidota bacterium
CTGGATAAGCACCATTTAAAAGTTTGAAATCTTCCAATTGATTCGAGATCAAATTTCCACTAATCAGTCTTTGATTTTCGTCCCACTTTAGAAGTGGATCTGATAATATGTAACCACAGAACAAGCCAGTAGTTATTCCAAGAAATGAAGCAACCCATAGTTTTATTAAGACTCTTTTTAACAGTACGAGAAACAACAGAAGAATAACAAGAATACAATAGCCGAATAATAGAGCTGCCATCAATGGAAGTAACAGCAATTCGACTACTGGAAAAAATACGGAGCACACATAGAATATCAAGACGAGCATCAATGAAAAAAAACTCGAAATGATAAATGGCCTCATTAATGCGCCTTCAACCAGTTCTCACCAACTCCTGCCTCTACCTCCATAGGTACCTCCAAATCAACCGCAGACATCATTAATTTCACTACGTTTTCTTTCATGATGTCCACCTCATCTCGTGGAACCTCAAAAACCAATTCATCGTGCACCTGCATGATCATTTTTGATTTAAGCTCACTTTCATTCAACCAATTATGGATATTGACCATAGCTATTTTAATAATATCGGCAGCGCTTCCCTGTATAGGAGCATTGATGGCATTACGTTCCGCATAGCCCCGCATGGTGGCATTGCGAGAATTTATATCTCGTAGGTACCTTCTTCTTCCCATTATGGTTTCTACATACTCCTTTTCTTTGGCCTTCTGTATCGATTCGTCCATGTATCGTTTTATGCCCGGAAATTCCTCAAAATAGGCTTTTATGATTTCGCTGGCTTCACTTCGAGGTATATTCAGGTTTTGTGAAAGGCCAAAAGCTGAGATACCATAAATAATTCCAAAATTCACTTCTTTCGCCTTACGCCTCATATTGGGATCCACCTCATCCAGGGCTACCTTGAATACTTTGGCTGCCGTAGTGGCATGAATATCACGGCCATTTTTGAAGGCGTCAATCATAGGTTCGTCCTGAGCAAAAGAAGCGGCCAACCTCAGCTCGATTTGCGAATAATCAGCGGATAGTAGAACATGATCATCATCCACCGGCACAAAGGCCTTCCTGATTTCACGTCCCTTTGGTGTACGTATGGGAATATTTTGCAAGTTCGGGTTATTAGAACTCAACCTGCCCGTCGCCGCTACGGCCTGATTATAATCCGTATGGATGCGCCCATCTGAATCACTGACCATTTTTGGCAGTGCATCTACATAGGTCGATTTGAGCTTTTGGTACTCGCGGAACTCTAGGATTTTAGCCGCTATTTCATGTTGATTGGCGAGTTTGCTCAGAATCTCTTCGCCCGTAGCATATTGGCCCGTTTTCGTTTTCTTGGGTTTATCTACCAGCTTCAATTCATCAAAAAGCACTTCGCCCAATTGTTTCGGGGATGAGATATTGAATTCATGACCTGCCATTTTGAAAATCTCCTCCTGCGCTTTGAGACTCTCCTCCTGTAGCTCTTTGGACATGGAAGCTAACGCCTCCTCATCTATTTTTACGCCTTCAAATTCCATCTGCGCCAATACATTGACCAGTGGAAGCTCGATTTCATTCAATAATTTCGTAAATCCTTCTTTGTCGATTTCTGCGGCAATCTTTCCCTTTAACTGCAAGGTGATATCGGCATCCTCACAGGCGTAATCCTTAATTTCAGAAGGCTCCAGGTCAGCCATGTTTTTTTGATTTTTCCCTTTTGGCCCTAGGACCTTTTCAATGGAAACGGGAGAGTAATTTAAGTACTGCTCAGCAAGCACATCCATGCCGTGTTTAGTTTCAGGCTCAATAATGTAATGAGCCAACATAGTATCGAAGATGGGGCCACCGACATGGATACCGTACTTCTTAAGCACAAGGATATCGTACTTTATATTTTGTCCTACTTTTAGGTTTTGAGGGTTCTCAAGTGCCCCAGCCAAAATGCCAATGACACCTGCAGCCTCATTCATATCCAAAGGAATGGGGATGTAAAAGGCCTCACCCTTTTGATAAGATATCCCTATCCCAACCACTTTAGCTTCTATCGCATCAATACCTGTTGTCTCTGTATCAAAGCAAAACTCTTTCTGTTCGTTGAGCTTTTTTACCAGGCCCTTAATCTCCTTTTCATCCGTGAGTAACTCGTAATTGTGTTTTACGGTCTCAATGGTATCTTTGGCCTGCTCCACTTCGTTCAGGTCAATGGCCTCCTTACTGGCTTGACTGAACATATCTAGTTGACCAGAGCTATTAGCCGAACTTCCAAGATCCTGGTTAAAGACCCGTTTCATAATGGTCTTAAATTCTAGCTCTTCGAAAATAGGAGTAAGTTTTTCTTCATCGGGGCCGTCGTAGACAAGACTCTTTTCGTCAAAATCGATTGGCACCTCTATATTTATGGTGGCAAGTTCTTTAGAAAGTATACCCTGTTGGCCAAACTCCTGAACTTTCTTTTGCTGAGCTCCTTTTAACCGATCTACATTCGATACTATACCTTCAACAGTACCAAACTCTTTAAGCAATTTAGAGGCAGTTTTCGGCCCAATCCCAGGAATTCCAGGAATGTTGTCAACACTATCACCTTGTAAACCAAGCATATCAATAACCTGCTCAACTCGCTCAATGTCCCATTTGGCTAATACTTCAGGAATACCCATGACATCTACCGCATTCCCCATGTAAGCCGGTTTATATAAATAGATATGTTCTTCCACGAGTTGGCCAAAATCTTTATCTGGTGTCATCATAAACACCTCAAACTCATTTTTGGCTGCTTTCTTGGCTAATGTTCCAATAATGTCATCCGCCTCATACCCGTCGAGTTCGAGAATGGGAATATTGAACCCCCTTAAAATATCCTTTACAATGGGGATCCCAATTTTTATATCTTCAGGAGTTTCTTCTCTATTGGCCTTGTACTCCTCAAACTGTTCATGGCGAAAAGTAGGTGCCGAGGTGTCAAAGGCAACGGCTATGTGCGTAGGTTGCTGCTTTTGCAATACTTCCAACAGCGTATTAGTGAATCCAAACATTACCCCTGTATTGATGCCTTTGGAGCTAATTCTTGGGTTTTGACTAAAGGCAAAATGTGCTCTATAGATCAATGCATAAGCATCGAGCAGAAACAGTTTTTTAGAAGGTGTACTCATACCCTTAAAGGTAGGGAATGACTTAGTAATAATTAGCTACTTGATGATTCCGGATACTTATTTGAGTCTGGCATATTCAATGTAATCCGTACACGGCGGTTCAATCTTTAGCTTGACCATAGAAGAGGCAAGTTGACCACGATAATAAGTACTATTTTCCAATACATGTGTTATTATTTCTCTAATCGTGTTTTCGTACTTCTTACCTTTAGCATTCTTATAAAAAATCATCTCTTCAAAAGTTTGAAACTGGTGCTCTTCTAGATAGTCGGCCCAGTTCGTTGAGCTTTCCATGGTCATAGTTCTCAATTCCCGCAGTTTGTATTTCTCCCACAACGGAAAGGGTGAAGTAGGCAGGTCTTTAATGCGATTCAACCAAATAATCTGATTACTGATAATATGGCTGAATAACGTTAATGAATTGTCATCGCTAACCTCATTTTCCTCGAGCGTGATTAACATCCGCTGATTGGCCCAATCGTTAAATCTTATTAGATCTTTAAAGTGATTTTTCATGATCCCAATATGTCAAAAATGCTTGATTATATATTCAGCCAAACTTAACTATTAAATCCATTATCGGAGAGACCTTTAGATAACTTAGTTAATGGCTGTCTTTATAATTAACTCACTTGTGTCAAAAATTTTTCAGCCGTCGACAAGTGTTTATTTAACTTTTCCTTATCCATTTTCTCGACCAATCGTACCATCATGCTCATGCGTTGGTTTTTGGAGAACTCCTCTCTATGAATGTGTATAAACCGCCAGTAAAGGGCATCCCAGATCTCCATCCACTCTCCTTTACCAAAGTCGCTCATTTTCTTAATATAGTTCGAACCTGAGATGTAAGGCTTAGTAGTTATCAATCCCCCATCTGCATACTGGGTCATCCCATATACATTGGGAACCATTACCCAATCGTAAGCATCGATATACATCTCCATAAACCATCGATAGATTTCGTCAGGATCAAATTCACAGAGTAGCATAAAATTGCCCATAACCATCAATCGCTCTATATGATGCGAATAACTGAACTTAAGTATCTTATCAATAGCGTTATCAACAGGCCCAATCCCCGTATTCCCTAACCAAAATGATTCCGGTATTTTACGGGAGTGCCCCCAATGGTTATTGGTTCGTTCAAACGTCCCTTCGAACTCATAAATGCCCCGCATAAATTCTCGCCAACCTACAATCTGACGAACGAATCCCTCGAGGCTGTTTAAGGGAAAATCATACCTTTTATGCAGAGCAAAGGTTTTATCCAGAATTTGTCGTGGTGTTAGAAGACCAATGTTTAAAGGAGCGGTGAGTAAACTATGAAATAGAAAATTTTGATCCTTTACAAATGCGTCTTCATAATCACCAAATAGAGGCATCCTGTTAATAAGAAAGTCCTCAAGCCATTTTTCGGCCTGGTCAAAAGTAACTGGATAAATAAATCCCTCCACCGAACCGTAATGATCAGGAAAATGCTGCCCAACATATTCTTTTGCCTCTTTCATATACGCATTCTCCTCCGGTACATACAAATCCGGCACTGTCAATCCCTTAGGTAGTTTTTTACGGTTCTCTTCATCAAAACTATATTTCCCACCGATGGGCTCGCCATTTTCCATCAAAATATCCAGCCGTTGCCGTTGTTTTTGATAGAATGTGGCCATTAAGTACCCACTCTTTTTTCGGGGCATAAGTAGCGGCAATTCGTCTATTGGTGTGAGAAAAGCAGGGGTATCAAATTTTTGAAGATCAATACCATTTGACACTGCCGCCCCAATTAATCTCTTCTCCAACCAATTATCCGTTGTATCGACGTATTGAATGGTTTGTATTCCATTTCTTGCCAACAAGGATAACAATGACCGAAGATCTTTGTAGGAGTGAAAATCAATATAATCTACACTTTTGCCTAGCCGCTCTCGATCAGCCTGGTAAAACTTCATTGACGCCCTGTGGAGTAAAAGTTTCTGCTTATGAAACTTATACTGTGTGAAATAAAGATGTTCTTCAACCAGTACCACCTTATCTACTCCGGTCATTGCTGGATGGTCGTTATAGAGCTGGTGAGGAAAAACTAGGGCTATCTTCATGTTAAATCAACAATGAACTTAATCCAATGTTTGATCTAAGAGCCTCCAGCTTAACTGAGTAATTGGTAGCTTATCGATAGATAATGTAACCAAACGTTTGCCGGGTGTACAACATACCAAGGCTTCGTATACTTGAAGCATAAAGCCAACTATAGACAACGATTTACCCCTTAGAGCTAGGTTCTTTAAGGGGTATTTTGTTTTTAGGCCGTGGATGTCAATGATCAAGGCGAAAATGTCATTCCATGGCCATCTAACCGGAAAAAGAGCAATTCAACCCAAACATTTGCAGTCTGACGTTTCTGCTATATCAAAAGTGCCTGATCATCGTTTATTAAAGTATAAAGCCAACTATAGACAACGATTTGCCCTTCAGAGCTAGGTTCTTTGAAGGGCATTTTGTTTTAAGTCTATTTCGCAATCCGGTACACGGGATAGGTTAGATGAGCCTTTTCATAATAATCGGAGTGTTTGTAAATGAAATCTAATTGGGCGTACCAATCATTTGCAAATTCAGAACTCAGCTTCTTTTTCGCTTCAAATTCCACCTTTAACGAATCATTCTGATTTAGAAGATGCCAGGCTACGTCCTCAAAAACATAGGGCGAAAAGTGTTCCTTTTGCTGTAAGATGGTATCAAAAAAATTCCAAGCAAAAAATGAATCAGTCGCTTGGGGTTCAAGTACTTCGACGATGTATCGGGCATTATCCTGATCAATGGGAACAACGATATCACCTTGTCGAAAAGAGACTTCTTGAACTGATGTAGTTGTCATAATTGATCGATGCAGATAGTGTCCTTCATATGGGGATGAAGAGGTCTTATAATTGTCAATATGATAAACTTCAACGTTTATCGTAGAATCCCTCTCAAGAGGCCACATGTCAACCTTGTTCCATTTTAATCGCTCAATAACTTCGAACCAGCCCTGGGGGATAATGTAAGCCTTGGGAACAAGGACTTCTTTTTGAGGCACAAAATTATTGTAGTATGGCAGCTCTTTTTCATAAGGTCGATTACGTCCATAAAGTAGTCGTGACTGACCAGTCACTTTGCTAGGTATCATTTCACCTACGTAACCCTTGAAATTAATAGTTTTGTATTTGGCCTTGCTTAAGCGCCAGGATACAGGATATGTATCCCCAGGCTTTAAACTTTTACTCTGGTTAACTTTTATTTGCCGTATTTTCTCACCCTGTTCATTTGCCAGTTCCAAAATACTTTCCAGAAAATGATACGTGGCCTCCACCCGTTTAGAAAAGGGTTTGAGCATGTGGGTTTCAATCATAAAACCAATCGTGTTAAAGAGTGTCGTATATCCCGTTGAATACCTTGGATTATCCAAAAACTGTGAAAACCCATCTGCATCAGGGGTTCTGTTAAAAACATTTACATAGGGCGTAATCTCACTACCTTTTTGTACCATTTTATTTTCCAACGCCGGTGTAAAAGTATTTTCAATGAAGTCCCCCATTTCACCGCCCATCTTATTATGCTGCGTTGCCAGATGGGTGATGACATATTGATAATCCGCTCCGTTACTTACGTGGGTGTCAATAAATATATCCGGGTTGACGAGGTGAAATATCTCATAAAACGACTGCGTGTTTTTAGTATCCGCCTTAATAAAATCGCGGTTAAGATCATAGTTACGAGCGTTACCTCTAAATCCATACTCATCAGGGCCGTTTTGATTTGCTCTTGACGTTGAATTACGATTCAAAGCTCCCCCGACGTTGTAAACAGGGATAACCGCGATAACCACATTTTTTAGAATTTCACTTTCTTGGATCTGTCTGCTCAGATTTCTTATCAACATCATTGAAGCCTCTATACCGTCTGGCTCCCCCGGATGAATGCCATTATTGATTAAAATAATCGTTTTCCCATTCTGAAACGACTCCTTAAAGTTAAACTCACGCTCTGCGTCCAGTGTGACTAGGTGAAGCGGATACCCCGCATCGGTCTTACCCATTTCTTTTATCTCAACATATGCTGAGGTCTGAGCAAGATTCTCATAAAACGCAATTACTTCAGTATATGTACCCGTAGACTTACCTACAGATTTTTCGAAAACCGTTTCTTGAGCCGAGGTGGAGACGACAGCGGAAAAGATCGTAATTATTGCAACTAAAAAATATCTCATTGGCTTAGATTTGAACGTCATTGAAAGTTAACAATTAAGGTTTAAAGAATGGATTTAGTTGATCAAATCATACGTAACCGCAGATCGATTTATACAAGTATGTTCTCCGGAGAAGAAGTGGATGATACGATAATCGAAAGTATGCTCGAAAATGCAAATTGGGCTCCAACACATAAGTTAACAGAGCCCTGGCGCTTTGTTGTCTTCAAGGGAGATGGATTAAAAAAGTTGGCTGCCTTTCAATCTGAGCTGTACAAAAAAAGAGCTGAAATTCAAGGAAACTTCAATGAGATTACTTTTAATAAATTATCTAATAAACCGTTCGAATGCTCCCATATTATAGCTATAGGCATGAAAAGGCATACAGTTGTCCCTGAAGTTGAAGAAGTATGTGCGGTAGCCGCTGCTGTTCAAAATATGTTGCTAACTGCCTCTGAAAAGGGAATTGGCTGCTATTGGAGTACCGGAGGCATTACTTTCTATGAAGAAGCCAAACCTTTTTTCGGCCTAGAGGAACAGGATAAACTACTTGGGTTTTTATTTGTAGGTATGCCAAAATTTGATCGGCAAATACCTGGAAAAAGAAACTCTATTAAAGATAAAGTGGACTGGGTTAAATAAATCTGAACTTCAGCCCATAGGTTATCTCTACGGTACCATTACCCGGTTCGGCGTGTACGGAGCACCTGCCATTTCGAGCTGTTCTTGAAGCTTGACTAAATCCGTTTTTATCAAGTTTCTCAAACTTTCGAGGTAAGGTTGAAATTCCTCTTTTGCTACTGCTAGACTTGAAATATGTGTTTTTGTAGGCCCTGAAGTTGAATTGAACATTTCGTACTGAATGAGTCCAACACGCTGACCCACGGGCATAGGTTTATCAATATCTAACCGGGCTGCTACCGGATCTCCATTGATCCTAACCGAAATATCCGCCAATTGGTTCTTAAAGTCCAAATATGCCGCCGTCAGGCTTTGCTGATCTATCAAACTCTTATTTATAGCGACTTTTATATGCTTCAATTCATTGTTTAACTCACTAATGCTGTTCCCTGCTCCACGAACAACCCTTGCGAGCTCATTTACTTCATTCTGAAATCTCTCTAAAGTCTCTCTATTTTCAGTCGGCAGCACTGTATTATTGAGTGCTTTCACCTTAAAAGTAATCGGTTTTCCAAGTTCCGTGAATATACCATCTATATACTTCGACATAGAAACAGTGTATACCCCCGGTGCCACTAATGTCCCTGCATCACCTCCACTGAATGGATTGTAAAACGAAGGTGGTCGAAGATTTATGGGATTGGTTGATGCGGTTCTCAGATCCCAATGTATCCTATTCACGCCAGCCGAAGGTGAGGCAGTGAGCTTCCTTACTACCTGTCCCGAGCTATTCTTAATTGTGAACAAGAGGTATGGATCTTCTTCGTTCTTTTCTGCCTTTAACTCGTCATATGAGGGGTATCGATCATCTGTAGTCTCCTTTTCTTTTTCTAGCCTTTGATCCTTCTTAGAAGCTATTTTATCCTTCAAATAATAAGTAAAAATAGCCTCTGAGCCCAGGTTATCCCCTAAATAGTAATCGTCTCCTTGAAATGCTTTTTTTGGTAAACCTAAGGGATAACTATTTTCGAATGCGAGTGCATCACGTATAGGAAATAATTCCGCTGACTTACCTTCAAGACTTTTAATATTACGCAAGGGGGAGTAATCATCCAGCACGTAGAAACCTCGACCGAAAGTTCCTAAAACAAGGTCATCTTCCCTTGCTTGAATAGCCATGTCCCTCACGGCTATGGTAGGAACACCAGACTTTAGTTGCTTCCAAGAACCGCCTCCATTGTCTGAATAAAAAACACCAAATTCCGTTCCTACAAATAATAGGTTCGGATCCACATGATCTTCTTCAATAGCGTAAACTGAACCGCGCCCTGGAAGATTACTGGCTATAGAAACCCAAGATCTGCCCTTATCTGAACTCTTAAGAACGTAGGGTTTGAAATCACCATTTTTATGATTGTTATAGGCTGCATAAACAACGTTTTCGTCATGTTTTGAAGCTATGACCTCATTGACATAAGTCCTGGAGGGTACTCCTGCGATGCTCGCTATTTTTCTCCAATTTTCCCCTCCATCCTCAGTGATCTGGATTAACCCATCATCCGTACCCACATATAGCAGATTTTCGTTTTTAGGTGATTCTGAAAAGGCTACAATTGTACCGTATGGCGATGTGGATTGATTCTTCATGACGGCATCCGTACTCCAAACTTTACCCATCACTTTCAATTCATTTCTATTAATTTGGGCGGTAAGATCATCGCTTATCACTTCCCAACTATTTCCTCGATCATCACTTCTGAATAGCTTATTGGCAGCAAAATAAAGTCGCCCGAACTTATGTGTACTTACTTCAAGCGGTGCATCCCAATTCCAACGATAAGCATCTTCACCCTTTCTGGGTTGAGGCTTAATTCCTAATTCTTCCCCGCTTAGCTTATCGTACCTGACTAAAAACCCATATTGAGATTGAGCATAAACAATATTTGGGTTTTCAGGATCAATAGCTGACTCAAAACCATCTCCACCGTGGGTCATAAACCATTCAGAGTTAGCGATACCATTGCCACTGATTGTTCGGCTTGGCCCACCCATACTGAAATTATCTTGTGTACCTCCATATATAAAATAAAAAGGTTCAGCATTGTCAACAGCTACTTTGTAGAACTGGGTGATGGGCAAATTGGCTTTAAACTGCCAGGTAGTCGCACCATCAAACGTTTCATAAATACCTCCATCGCAACCTGCCACCAAGTGTTTTGTATCTGTTGGGTCAATCCAAAGACAGTGATTATCTACGTGTTTGGTGTCCTCACCAACATTCTTAAAAGATTTTCCCCCGTCTCTAGAAACTTGCATCCAGGTATTCATTCCATAGATTACATCCTCATCTAGCGGATCAACTACAATCTCCTGATAGTAATTTCCTGAAGAAGTATAGCCTCCTTGTTTCGACCAAGAAGCCCCGCCATTATCTGATTTAAAAAAGCCACCTTTCCCTTGGGCCGCTTCTACTATCGCATAAATTATATTGGTGTTGGAAGGTGCTATGGCCAATCCTATTCTACCGATATCAACAGACGGTAAACCTTTATTAATTTTAGACCAGGTAGCCCCGCCGTCCGTACTTTTGTGAATACCAGATTCTGGCCCTCCGCCAAGGTAAGTATAAACGTGACGTCTCCTTTGGAAGGATGAAGCATATAAAATATCTGGGTTCCTGGGATCCATTACCACTTCATTAACCCCTGTATGCTCATCAATCGTCAATACGGCTTTCCATGATTTGCCTCCATCTGTGGTTTTATACAAGCCCCGCTCTCCTCCATTACTCCAAAGTGGCCCGATGGCCGACACATACACCACTTCTGGATTAGAAGGGTGTACGATAATATTACCAATATGCTCACTGGACTTCAGACCCATATGCTCCCATGATGCACCTCCATCAACAGACTTATATACACCATCTCCATATGCCACACTACGCTGATTATTGTTTTCACCGGTACCCACCCAGATTGTATTGGGATTATTTGGATCCATAGTGACACAACCAATAGAGTAGCTCCCTTGAGAATCAAAAATGGAAGTGTAAGTGGTACCCGCATTTTTAGTTTTCCAAACCCCTCCGGAAGAGGTAGCCACATAATATTCTTTGGGACTATCAGGATTCACGGCAAAATCAGATATTCTACCTGAGGTAATTGCAGGACCTATAGAACGAAATTTTAACCCTGAAAGGCTGATCTCATTTTTTTCCTCGGTAGGAGTAGATTTCTTCTTTCTCTGCGCAAATGCAGTTAGTGTAATCGTGGCAACAAGGGTAAGTAGTAGTAGTTTTTTCATAATTCGATAGGTTAGGTTCCTGGCAACGGGATATATCCTTTTTCCCCGGGAACCATTTTAAAGTTCTTATTTTTCCAGTTAATCTTAGCTTGTTCTATTTTCTCTTTGGAAGCGGACACAAAATTCCAATAGATATGTCGCTCTTCCGGGAAAGGCTCCCCTCCAAAAATTAATAAATGGGTATTGGCTCCAATTACCAGGTTGCAAACATCCTCTTCTTTTGAGACTAATAAGTTGCCAGCTTCAATCCTATCGTCACATGCCTCAACATAACCTGATACCACACATACACCAATCTCTCCAAATAGATGATTTGCAGCCTTAAAGGCGTACTTTTCTTTAACCTTCACCTCGATCATATAAAGTGGTGAATGAACGGGAACAGGTGAATGATAGCCATATGCCTCACCAGCTACCAGGATAAATTCAGCCTCCTGGTCTGTCCATCTAGGTAAACCCTCACCAGAGATGTGGGTGAAACTCGGCTCAATATCTTCTTTGTCCTTAGGCAAAGCCACCCATATTTGAAAGCCGTGCAGTTGATGCTTCGAACTAGTTCTTAGCTCTTCCGGAGTCCTCTCCGTGTGTACTACACCTTTGCCGGATGTCATCCAGTTAACAGAACCCGGCGTAACGAGTTGCTCTACTCCGGTACTATCTCTATGTACGATCTGACCTTCAAACAGGTAAGTTAATGTGGAAAGCCCTATATGCGGGTGCTGACCAATATCAAGGTAATTCCCATCACCTACTTGGGAAGGCCCCATATGGTCAATAAATATAAACGGACCAATCATCCGCTTCTTTCTGAATGGGATAAGACGTCCTACCAGAAAATCCCCAATATCCCGACTTCTTTCTTCTATGACTAAATCCGTATTCGACACTCCTTAAAAATAGGTAAAAAAGTATTCAGAGTCTACGTGAACCGCTGCAATGAATCACCTGCCTGCACAAATTCAGAATTTGAAAGCCGACTACGTAAAAAGGCTTAGATCTAAATACGCTCTTAACGCGATTGAGTGAAAAATATGTCAAATCTAATTTTGTTTTTTATGAATGGAAAGCAGCTTTTTTTTATCTTGGGAATAATATTACCTGTAATCTCTACAGGTCAACAGGTATCCCCACTGGCTATTGAATCAAGCCAAGCTAACCCACCCTCTAAAAGCCTTCTCATTATAGAAGTTGATCAGGCCATAAATGAATTCAGTGAAAATAAAGAACCGACCTCAGCAGAAATTGATTGGCTAGAAGGATTAATAAATCAATTGGCTACAGTATCAGAGCTCCTTCATAAGGAGGGTAATTATGATAGCGCAGCAATTTATGCCGAAAAGGCTATTCTGGTTTCCAGAAAGATTGGTTCGGATAAAGATTTTTATCGAGCAGCTAGACAAGCCATACAGACTTATGAAATTATGCATGAATATCAAAAGGCTTTCCAATTACAAAAAGAGCTTTTAGTTCTATCGCAAGATTCAATGAAGGCTAGTTCTTCGGATGAAATTAAATCCATAACCACCAGTAACCTAAAGAAAAACCTCTCCGAAAAAGAACGGGAATTTGTTGCGCTACAGGCAAGCGCTAAGAGTAGGACAATTTTATTGTTAGGCATAGTTACTGTGCTTCTCATTCTTTTTATAGCCTTTGCATACAGGCAATATCTGCGAGATGTACACCAGTTAAAAAAGATTCAGTCTCAGAACAAGTTAATCCGACAAAGAAATAAGGAGATCGCTCTTAGGATAGATGAACTAAAGCAGTTTGCATACATAGCTTCTCACGACTTACAGACACCATTACTTGGTATCGTAAAAATTGCAGATTGGCTGAATAGAGATTATGCCGGTACCCTTAACAGTCAGGGTGTAGAATTAGTAGATCTGATGAGGTCACGTGCTAAGAGAATGGAAAGTATGCTTAACGGGATTCTTACCTATTTCAAAATAGGATCAACATCCCAAAAAGATGAACTTATTAATTTAAAAGAGCTAGTCAGCGACGTTTTGAAATCCATAAATCAAGAAAAGAAATTGACTGTTAAGTTGGATGAAAGAGATGTTAAATTGATAGCTGATCGATCACAACTCAAGCAAGTACTATATAACCTTATTCATAACAGTATTCATCATAATGATAAACCTATTGTATCTATTAAGTTAAGTTTTGAAAAAAAAGATGCCGATTGGAGTTTGGTTATACAAGATAATGGCCCTGGTATTGAGCAAAGGCTCCTGAAAAAGGTCTTTGACATCTTCCAACAAGCCCATAAAACGGACGAAACCCGATCTGGCATTGGGTTGGCCATAGTGAAGAGAATCGTGGCCGGTTGGGATTGCAAAATATCGATAGAATCAGAACCAGGTATAGGTTCAACTGTGTATTTACACTTAAATGACAAAATGATCTCGAAGGTAGAGCAACCCAAAAAAGAACTTGTCTTTTCTTAGTCTAGTAAGTGTATGACAGTTTGCCAGCGAAAGGCCCACATCCATTTTAATGAATATGAACTAAAACCAGCCTCTTTAAGTATATTTAACCACTCTTTTTTTCTAAACGAACGAAGGACAGAAACACCGGCATCATTTTTAACCATGGGCGACTTGGAGAATAATCCTGTGAGCAGGTTAATGGAATGATAAGCGAACCAATGACGATGTAAATCATTAATGGCAATTCCAGTTGAGACTTGTTCTCGAATGGCCCTAAAAAGATTGATCAATTGATCATCACTGAAATGATGGGTAAAGAGCGTTGCGGTAATAATATCGGCTTTCAAAGCGTTAAATTCATCTGAAAAAATATCAACAGCCTTATAAGTGATCTCTGAAAAACCAGTGGAGTTACGCTCGGCAAAATCAATAACATGTGGATTAGCATCCACACCAATAAGTTCTACTTTCAACTTTCTTTTTCTGGCCCATTTTGCGATGAGTTTAAGTATATCACCACCACCGCAGCCGATATCTACTATACGCCAAGAAGTATTATTACTGGTTTCAATCAATTTTTGAATAGCATTGATTGTGACATAGTTGCCCCCGAGCCACTTATTTATTGTTTCAAGCTCACGCAGGGTTTGTTCTATCACTGGACCATCCGAATTGAGATCATCCATCAACTCAGCTTCATTAGATCGTAGTGCAAAACGGGAACTCATGAAAACACTTTAAAGCTTATACTTTCCAGGGTTAACCCAGGGCCAAAGGCCAGGGCAAAAACACGATCGCCATTATTATGAACAGAAAATCTATTCATAAGGCGCTTTAGTACAAATAAAATAGTAGGGGAAGACATATTTCCAAATTCACGAAGCACATAATGTGCAGCTTCATTTCGTGATTTGTTAATACCTAATTTTTGCTCGACTACATTTAGGATTTTCTTTCCTCCTGGGTGAATTGCGTAATGTTCGAATTCCTCTGAGACCAACCTGAGCCTCTCTAAAAGCATATCTATGCCGGACCGGATCACATCTGGAACATAGGCGGACAACTTCATTTCAAAACCAAAATTTCCTACCCTCCAGGCCATATCTTCAATGCCGTTTGGAAGCAAGTCACAAGCAAAACTGCTTAGTTCCAACCCTGTTTTACCTAAAGAAGCAGGCTCAACCAGTACAGCTGCTGAACCATCGCCAAATAGCGCATTTGCCAACAAGTTATCTTCCGTTTTCTCCTTTTGAAAGTGTATACTACACAGTTCAGTACAAACCACTAGCACTTTGGCGTTTAAATCATTTGTACAGATTGCATTGGCTACCTTCAGTGCGTTGAATGCAGCATAACAACCCATGAAATTAATACCCGTTCGCTCGACAGAATGTGACAATCCGAGGGCGTAAGTTATTTCTATATCCAACCCCGGTGCGTAAAGACCTGTACAGCTCACCGTGATGAGATGCGAAATTTGCTGTATCTCAAAATCCAGAGGAAGGCAGTCTTTAATAGCTTTCAAACTAAGATCGACAGCTTTTTTAGCATAGAGCCGGTTTCTCGCCTCTGTGGAAGGAAATGGTTCCAAATTATCATCATTTGGATAAAACTCAAACTCATCCTGCAATTGGTAATCTTTGATTACGGAATACCGTGTTGATATACCAGAAGCCCGGTAGAGCGCTTCAAGTTTTCGGGACTCGACATCATTCAACTGATGAGCCTTCACCATAAAATTATGGACCTCACGTTGTGTTATTTTATATTTAGGATTAGCCGTTCCGATAGAGGTGATACGTGCACTCATTAAATCAATAATACTTAAAAATTAATATCTTGGTATAAAGGCAACTGATAATGTTCAAAAAATCAACCTGGCTTCATCTTCGCATACCGTTCTCCTTTTTCCTACTGCCAGTATATTTGTTTGCACTAGCTGTTTCTCCAAACATTAATGAAAGTAGGATAGTAATTGTTCTACTTGCTCTACATATTTTTCTTTATCCTGCCAGTAACGGATACAATAGTTATTTTGACAAGGATGAGGGTAGCATCGGAGGATTAAAACATCCTCCAAAAGTTAGTTTATCCCTTTACTACATGTCCCTGACTTTCGACATCATTGCCATCGCTATGGGTCTTTTGATCAGCTGGCAGTTTTCTTTGATGCTATTTGTTTATGGATTAGTTTCAAAAGCCTACAGCCATCCCAGCATACGACTAAAAAAACTGCCATTGACCAGCTGGTTTATCGCCGGTTTATTTCAAGGGTTTTTCACTTTCTTGATGAGCTATGTGGGCCTCAACGATTACACCATCGGGCAGGTTTTGAAGCTAAATGTGCTGATTCCAGGCTTGCTGTCCTCTGCTATTCTTTGGGGCTCCTACCCAATGACCCAGATCTATCAGCATAAGGAAGATAAAAAAAGAGGAGACATTACCTTAAGTTTAAAGCTCGGGATACTGGGAACATTTCACTTTACGGCAGTAGCATTCGGCATAGCTTCTGCATGCTTTGTTTGGTATTTTGCAGAAACTTATGAGCTTAAGTATGCATGGGCTTTTTTGATGAGTATGACGCCGGTTATACTTTTTTTCGGGTATTGGTATTTAAAAACAAGGGAAGAGCTTACTCAAGCTAATTTTATTCATACGATGCGACTAAACTTCCTATCTGCGATCTTTCTAAACGCTTTTTTCATCTACTTTTTCTTAGATTATACACAAGTATTACAGGCTATAAAAGCAGGCTATTAACCAGTCTGGCTTGGAAGGGAAGTTATCGGATTCTCGTAGTGTTTGGATTTGACCTTTTCGATTTTAAGCTGTAACCTGTAAACCTCGTCATCTACTTTTTTAAAATTAAAGGGATACCACAAGGACGACTTAAACCATATTTCTTTGCCAAGCCCGAGGTGCTCCGAAAGAAAAATAGAATGCACTCCATCAAGTGACTGCAGTTTTATTTTTTTGACTGAGATAAAAGGTATGACAACTTCTTGAGCCTTATCTACTATATAAATATTGTCATCATCGTACTCAATATTCCTGAGTTTTAGTGTTCTCCTCACGTAAGATAATACAAACAGTACACCCCAATAAATAAACCAGTAATACTCTATCAGGGAGGGATCCTCGGTACGAAGTAAATTGAAGATGATTACAGCTAAAAAAAGCAACCAAATGATAAGGTTCACAATCTTATACACATTCAATCGGCCTGTAGAAAGTATTTTAGTTCTCACTTTTCGCTCCAGCTCATGGGATAATTCTCATCGATAAACTCAAGGGCTGCCTCGGTAAGAAACAAGGGCTTAAAGGTATCCACCATAACCGCTATTTCGTGCGTTTCCTTGGCTCCAATACTTTTTTCCACGGTTCCAGGATGCGGTCCGTGGGGAAGGCCTCCGGGGTGGAGGGTAAACGAGCCTCTGTCAATTCCTTTTCGACTCATAAATTCCCCTTCGGCGTAGTAGAGTACCTCGTCAGAGTCTATATTAGAATGGTTATAGGGTGCCGGAATAGCCAAGGGATGGTAGTCAAACAACCTTGGTACAAAAGAGCAAATGACAAAACCAAAAGCCTGAAAAGTTTGATGAACCGGGGGAGGCTGGTGAATCCGACCGGTTATAGGCTCGAAGTCGTGGATGGAAAAGGCGTATGGCCAAAGATGCCCGTCCCAGCCAATAAGGTCAAAAGGGCTGTGCTCGTACGTATAGTGATGTAATTGGTTTTCTTTTTTAATTAGTAGATCATAATCACCCTTTTCTGTTTCAGTGACCAATTCTTCCGGAGCCCGGATGTCACGCTCACAATATGGAGCATGCTCAAGAAGTTGTCCGAGTTCGTTTCGATAACGCTTAGGGGTTTCGATTGGAGCGGCCGATTCCACCACTAATAATTTGAGCGGTCCTTCATCAAATTCAAACTTAAAAATGACTGTTCTGGGTACCACCACATAATCGCCCTTACCCACCTTAAGTTTACCGAATTGAGTTACTAAATAGCCACTACCATCATGTATGAATATAACCTCATCCCCCTCAGCATTCTTGTAGTACGGCATAGTTCTTTGCGTAGGAACACATAAAGATAATGTCACATTGCTATTTTTTAACAACTCTCTTCTTGCGCTGATATAGTCTTCCCCAGTTGAACCGATTTCCGATGTATTTAAATGAGTCTGCTTAAGGTCATAAGGTGTCACGGCCGGGCTACCAAATGGTTTGCGTTCTCCTACTGACTTCACTCTGGTAGGAGGATAAATATGGTATAGGTTAGAATAGATACCAGAAAAACCCTTTGAACTAACTAACTCCTCTTTATACAAGCTCCCATCCGGTTGTCTAAATTGAGTATGCCTTTTTGGAGGGATCTTGCCAAGAGAGTGATAATACATAGCTACATTTTTGTTCTATCCAGTTCTTCCGCTTTATCAAACAACTTTACAGCCTGCTGGAGAATCTCATTCGTTTGATTGAAAATTGGGTAAAAGCCGTTGTTATTCCAAATCTGACGAGCAATTTGTGCCTTTAAATGAAGCTTGAAAAGATCCCTATTCTTGTTCAAATCCTTAAGATCCGGCACCACCTCATTTAACTTTCCTGTTTTTACAAGTCCATCCAGCATTTGCTGTGAGACATCAAAATTTTGATAGTAATCGTTGTAATCCATAGAATTAAGCCGGTCTTTATTTTTCGCGACGAAATTAAAGGTGTATTCCTGCATAGAATTACTTGTGAACAATCGATTCAGGTAAGCGGATGTCATTGAGGTATCCAGTGGTACAAAGTAATCCGGCATTATACCTCCACCTCCATAAACCGTTCGACCACTGGCTGTTTCATACTTAAGTGAATCGTTAAATTTGATACTGTCGGAACTAAAAAATTCTCCATGTTCGAAACGTGCAATTAGATCTTTGGAATAATCTTCATAATCCGCATAAGGCTTTTGAATGGACCGTCCACTGGGCGTATAATATCTTGAGATAGTCAACCTGAGTTCAGAACCATCACTTAAATCCATAGGGGCCTGAACAAGGCCTTTGCCAAACGATCGTCGACCTACAATAAGTGCACGGTCGTTGTCTTGAAGCGCTCCGGACACAATTTCACTGGCTGAGGCACTGCCTTCATTGACAAGGACTATAAGTTCACCTTCCTCAAAAAGTCCTTTCCTATCGGCAAACGCCTGAGAATTGAAACGTGTTTGTTTCCCCTGGGTGTAAACTATTTTTTTATCGTCAGGCACGAACTCATCCACCATATTAATAGCGTGGTTCATATACCCTCCCGGGTTTCCTTGTAAGTCTAATACGAGTTTTTCCATACCGTCTTTCTTTAGTTGCTCCAAGGCGGCTTTGAATTCATCGTAAGTCGTGGCAGAAAACCGGCTTACTTTAATGTAGCCTATCTCATCGGTAATCATGTAACTGGCATCCACTGACTGCTGTGGAATTTTGTCTCTTATGATATTAAAAACTATAGGTTCCCTCTTCCCTTTCCTTTTTACCGTTACCTCCACTTCACTTCCCTTAGGCCCTTTTAGCGTTTTTTGAACATCTCTGTTTGTAAAACCTACACCTGCCACTACTTTACTGTCAACCTCAATTATCTTGTCTCCAGATATCAATCCAACTGCTTCGCTCGGACCCCCACTTAAAGGCGAGACAACGACGATCGTATCTTTAAAAATATTGAACTCTATCCCTATACCTTCGAAATTTCCTTGTAGCCCTTCATTAGCCTGAATCTTATCTTTCGCCGGAATGTAAGCACTATGAGGGTCAAGATTAGTAAGCATATGTTCGATTGCATCTTCTACCAATTCATCAGTATCTACTTGATCTACATAATTCCTATCAATTAAGGTGAGTACCTCTTTAAACTTTTGCATACTCTTGCCCAAATCATTCTGCACAACAGTAGGCTTATCTGTAAATGTGGCGCCTATGAGAATCCCCCCGGCGATTGCAACCGTAATTATAATAGGTAGCCGAATTTGATAATTGCTGTTTTTATATCCGCTCACTTGTATTCTTCACTTTAATATAAACCTTTTTAAGACTTTCTAATTTATAGAAATAATACCTGTTTAACGGCTTGGTAGTACTTTTTGTTGATATAAATCATATCAATGAAAATGCTTTTATCAATTCATTTTTTACTAATACTCTTATATTTGCACATTACGGAAACTTAAATGTCTCTGACGAATAGAAAAATAGCAGATATTGTCGATGAAAACTATGTGAACGCGTCTGTGTTGTACTATTTCGGTATAGAGTTCTTTAACTACACAGAGGATACTTTAGATCAAGTATGTCTTAAAAGAGGTCTGAATGCGGAAATAGTTACGAAGGAACTTGAAAAGGTTACTGTCTGCACTGATAAGCTGGAACTTGAGACATTCCCGGTAGATTTAATCATAGAGTATTTGAAGCATGCTCACTTCATTTTCATAAAACGTAAATTGCCATATATCGCCAAGCTGATAGAAAGTTTTGAGCCCCATCATCCATCATATAACGGAATCGCGAAAGATCTAAAATTTGTGTTCCCATTGTTTGTAGAGGATTTTATCCATCACGTATACATGGAAGAAGATACGCTCTTCACCTATATTCGGCAATTGGCCAAATGTACTGAGGGTGTGGAGCCAAGCATTTCTAAAGTATATTATCAAATGGAAAAGCACTCACTGCAAAAATATGCCGTGGAGCACGAAGAACATGACGATGAAATGCGCGGTATTCGAAGAATCACCAATAATTACACGTGCGATAGCGATGATCCCTTACATATACGCGTAGTGTATGCTGAACTGCAAGCTTTTGAACAGGAGTTAATAACCCACGCCAAAGTAGAGAATGAGATTCTTTTTCCCAAAGCTCTAATATTAGAGCAAGATATAAAGAATAAGATAAGCTCGAAAATTAGCCTTAATTAGTGGCCCGCATACTTGCCCTTGATTACGGTAGCAAAAGAACAGGGATTGCCGTTTCTGACCCCCTAAGAATAATTGCCAATCCTCTGGAAACCGTTAGTTCTGACCAACTTATTCCATTTCTTACAAGCTATTGTGCTAAAGAAAATGTGGACACTATAGTTATTGGCGTACCAACGGATCTTTTCAATCGAGAAACTCATGGTACCAAAGGAGCCCAACTCATCATGGAAAAGATAAAAAAGCTGTTCCCTAGTCTTAGTATTGTTAAAGCTGATGAACGTTTTACAAGCAAAATTGCTTTTGACAGCATGCTTTCTTCTGGCATCTCTAAGAAAAAAAGAACCAACAAGGAATTAGTTGATAAGTTGAGCGCCACTATAATCTTACAATCTTTTATGGCACAAACTACTTAATTGTAAGGCTCATACCATCGACAGGGGTTAATCATCTTTAATTTGTAATTTGCGGATTTAATTTGAAAAGCACTATGATCTACCCTATTGTGGTTTATGGAGACCCTGTGTTGAAAAAAAAAGCTCATGATATAGAGCAGGGCCAGCTAGATGTAAAAAAGTTAAGTGAGGATATGTTTGAAACCATGGCTAGTGCGCATGGTATTGGATTAGCCGCCCCACAAATTGGCAAAAGCCTTCGCATGTTCGTTGTGGACGGCAGACCTCTTGAAGACGAAAAAATGCAGGACTTTGTCAAGGTATTTATTAATCCGCTGATCATTGAAGAAACAGGAGATGAATGGCCTTTTGAAGAAGGGTGCTTAAGTATCCCAAACATCCGGGAAGAGGTATCAAGAAATGCTAAATTAAAAATCAACTACTTTGATGTGGACTGGAACGAACATACAGAGGAGTACGATGGGATGCAAGCTAGGATAATCCAGCATGAGTATGATCACATTGAAGGAATATTGTTTACGGATCATCTGACTCCTTTCAAAAGAAGAATGTTAAAGGGCAAGCTTCAAAATATTTCAAAAGGCAAAACAAAAGTTGATTACAGAATTGCCATTCCTCTTAAGAAGTAAATGCCCAAACTTCAATCAAAGCTGCCAAACTTAGGGACCTCTATTTTTACGGTGATGTCTCAAATGGCCACTGAATCTGAAGCCATAAATTTATCACAAGGTTTCCCGGACTTTCCCGTCTCTAATGAGCTCGTAGAACTGATTAGTAATGCCATGAAATCCGGTAACAACCAATATGCTCCAATGGCAGGGTTACCTGCCCTGCGGGAATCTATTGGTCACATGACACATCGGAGGTATGGATACGCTCCTGACCCTGACTTAGAAATAACAGTTACAGCGGGTGCAACTGAGGCTCTTTTTGCGTCGATCATGAGTATCGTGCAAACCGATGATGAAGTAATTATTTTTGATCCTGGATACGACAGCTACGCGCCTGCGGTTAAAATGGCTGGAGGTAAACCAGTTCACCTTAACCTGGGGTACCCTACCTATCATATAGACTGGGACAAGGTCCGCAAAACCATCAACCCAAAAACACAGCTGATTATTATAAATTCACCTCACAATCCTACGGGAAGCGTGCTCTCCGCTAAGGATCTTGAGGACCTGGAAAATTTAGCACGAGATCATGATCTGTATATATTAAGTGATGAAGTCTATGAGCATATTGTTTTTGACGGCAGATCACATGAGAGCGTGCTCAAAAGTCCCTTACTGCGAGAACGTAGTATTTCCGTATCCTCTTTTGGCAAGACCTTTCATGCCACAGGATGGAAGGTGGGTTATGTTATTGCACCTACTGAGTTAACCTCCGAAATTCGAAAGATACACCAGTTTCTTAATTTTAGTGTGCATACGCCAACCCAGGTTGGGCTAGCCTCCTTCCTTAAAAATCCCGAGAATTATTCAGGTCTTTCAGAAATGTATCAGCTAAAAAGGGACTTTTTTTTAAAGGGTATCCAATCGTCTGGATTCAAGCCTATACCAAGTTCCGGGACTTATTTTCAATTATTGGATTTCAGTGATATTGATCAAAAAAGTGATATTGACATGGCGACCTTTATGACCAAGAAGCTAGGTCTGGCATCCATACCGGTTTCTGTTTTTTACAAAGATCAAACGGATAATAAAGTACTAAGATTTTGTTTCGCCAAAGAAGAAAAAACATTATCCAAAGCCGCTGAAGTCCTATGCAAGATCTGAAAGTAACACTTATACAATCAGATTTGCATTGGCAATCGGTTACCGCGAACCTGGCCATGTTGGAAGAAAAAATCTGGCAAATAGATGCCCCCACTGATTTAATCCTACTCCCCGAGATGTTTAATACAGGTTTCTCCATGGAAACAAGCCAATTAGCCGAACCTATGAACTTCACCACTTTCAAATGGATGAAGCAAATGTCCAAACAAACTAAGGCCGTTGTAGTGGGGAGCATAATCATCAAGGAGAATGATAAGTTTTATAATCGATTGATCTGGATGCGACCAAATGGAACTTTTGAAAGCTATGATAAGCGGCACCTTTTCAGAATGGCGAATGAGCACCATCATTTTGATCCAGGTACTGAGCGTCTCATTGTATCACTAAATGGATGGAATATCTGCCCAATGATATGTTACGATTTACGTTTCCCCGTATGGAGCAGGAACCTGAACGTTGATGGAACGCCGGAATATGATTTATTGATCTATGTAGCTAACTGGCCTGCTCCTCGAGTGAATGCTTGGGACACACTATTAAAAGGTCGGGCCATTGAGAATTTGAGTTTCTGTGTTGGCCTGAACAGGATAGGAGAAGATGGCAATGGCATACACTACCTTGGGCATTCCGCAGTGGTAGACCCTAAAGGTTATGTGATTTGTGACCTCGGGGAAAATGAAAATCTTAAATCCATAGTATTATCAAAGAAGGAAGTAAATATCTACCGATCAAAGTTTCCGGCCCACTTGGATAGTGATCAATTCAAAATCAACTAGCCGGAAGACGGCTCAACATTTTTTGCAGTTGCAAATGGCTGCCCGAAAAGGACATCTTTAAATCTCCTGAGTATTTAACTAATGTATTAATAACCTTTAGAACGCCCCCGAGCTTGGCACCTTCCATGGCCCTTACCTCCAATCGAATCGAATTCGACTCTGAAATGGCCCTTATGGCTGTTGAAATAACGAGATCATCCGAAAAATTATCAATGTCAAAAAACGTAGCACCATGTGGAACCGTATGGGTTTCTGGTTTCAGAGATAAATGATCCTCTATAAGTGTTATAACTAAAATAAGGTCCACTATCTATCTATTATCAGACGAAATGATGTGAAATCACTACCTGTTTTGGTTGTGACCAGCAAATAAAGCCCATCAGGCAGTCCACTGATGTTTATTCTGTTATCCATGCCAGCCTCCATCAATTGAGGTTCTGTAATTCTCTGACCAGTAGAAGAAACAATAAACCCGATTACCCTTTCAGTAGTTCTGAACACAATTTCATTTCTGGATATAGCGGGATTAGGATAAATCCCAAATATGGGCTCGGGTATGGGTTGTATTTCTGCACCTGTATTTCTTAAAACATTTATGCCACCCTGGCCAGTCCCTACGACTATGGCAGGCTTGTCTTCATTGAACAGGTTTGCCACTCGCACGACTAGGCGAGAACCTAAATTCAGCGTAGTTTGCGATTGATCAACGGATTTTTCAAATAGTACAGGTTGAAATTCTATATCGTTGTCAATCACATTTCTAAAATCTGTTACCCAATTGAGATTCCCTCGATCATCGGCGGTTACCAAATCTAAATTACTGTCACCATCCAAATCTATAATATCAACACTCGTATTCGTTGTAAATGGACTTATTCCAAGACCTAAAAATTGATCATCTTCTAGCACAAAAGAAGGCGATTCAGCTGTGCCCTGGTTTCTATAGTATTCCAGGCTTCCGTTTCTTCTCCCTACCAATAAATCTTTGTTCCCATCTAAGTCAATATCAAAAAATTTGAAATTCTCAGGGCTTACCGTATTGGACAGAATAAAAAGTTCCCTAGGTTGTGAGTCTAACTCTAGTCCAAAAGCCACGTTATTTCGGAAGTAAACAATAGAAGTACTAAAATTATTCCCACTAGTTCTGCCCAGCACCAAATCCATAGTGCCATTACCATCAACATCTTCAAAGACAGGTTTAAGATTGACGTAATTGAGCACAGATAGCCCAAAAAAATCCGGATCCTTTAATTCAAATATAGGCTGTGTAGCGTTGCCTATATTCTCATAAAATATTAAGGTGGCTGCGAAGCCTAGATTTGAGTTAATATTGTTGCCCACAAATAGGTCCAAATCTCCATCCCCTTCAAAATCATAAAACGCCGGGACGGCATTTTCGCCAACATCAATCATTTGATCCTGTAGAAAATCCTTTTGTATTAGCTGAAAATCAGGATTCACGGCAGACCCAACATTTTTATAAAACCAACTGGACTGCTCAAAATCAACGCTAAATCCAATGTTCGAAGCTACATTCGGGGCGACTATAAGATCGTTAATACCATCAAAATCTACATCTTCATAAAAAGCAGCTGGAAATGAAAAAAGTCTAACCGGATCCAGGTCATTTGGAAATGAGGTTGAATTCGTTAGCATTATTGCATCGGAGACACTGCCTTCGTTGACTAATAAATTGAGTAAGTTACAATCCTCTTCGCTGACGATAGCCTCGTGGTCACCGTCATTATCAAGATCAATGGTTAACAAAGACTTGCCCGCTTGATGCTGAGTTCTACCTCCAATAAAGGAACTACATGAGTCATCTCCATACACCATTTGTTCACACAGGCACTGTTCAAAGTCTCCCCATTTTCGAGTCACGCGCTCCAACTGCAGTGAATCGCAAGTGCCTGTACGTTCAACACTCAAATTTTTATGAAACTCAATAGTAGAGGCACCGGTAAATCGAAAATTTAGAATATCCAAATCCCCATCTCCGTCTACGTCGGTAATAGAAGGTATGTCACTGGCATTTAATTGTAAATTAGTCTCTGAAAAACCTTGCGTCTGAAGTGGTGACTGTACACCACGTTCATTAAATATTCTCCATTTCAACCCATCAGAATCACTAATATTTTTGTAAACAATTATTCCCAGCGGATCACTGGCAAACAGGTCTTTCTTGCCGTCACAATCATAATCTCTAAATAAGATCCAATTCCTGAGGTTTTCAGGAAATTGGTCCGAATAATCAAATGTTGGTTCGTAATCACTACCCGTATTTCTGAATACATTAACTTTAGAGGCAGAGCGATCAAAGACAATTAAGTCTTGCAGGCCATCCTGGTCTATATCCATAGTGTTATACTGTCCTGAATTAAGTCCACCGGTCCAAGGGAAATCCAATGACGTATTAGCTTCTATAACTTCAATAGACTGATCGACCTTGTACACCTGTCCATTGAGAGTATAACAATAAAACAAAAGCAAAAAGGGTAATAGTTTTTGCGATGTCATATATATCTAATCTAGAAAATCAACGGTAAGTTCAGATTGGAGTTATTAAAAATAGTATCTATTTTTCATACTGGACAATATATCTCCTTTTAATACACAAATGAGATGAAAAAAAAGTTGTAATAGGGCCAGAGCAAATATTCTTTACATGATTGCACCACTTTACCAAAAATTCCTTGAGAATCCTGATGTTTCGACAGATACGCGAAACATTGCCACTGGTTCCATTTTCTTTGCTCTGAAAGGGCCAAACTTTGATGCCAATAAGTTCGCGGATCAAGCCTTGGAAAAAGGGGCATCCTGCGCTGTAGTAGATAATCCCGAAGTGGTGAAGAGTGATCGTTATATACTTGTAGAAGATGTATTATTGGCGTTGCAGGAGCTAGCGAGATACCATAGAGATCAATTAACTATTCCGGTCATAGGTTTAACTGGTTCCAATGGTAAAACCACAACTAAAGAGTTGATTAATGTGGTTTTATCAACCACTTATGAAACCTACGCAACTAAAGGAAACCTGAATAATCATATCGGCGTGCCTCTCTCAGTACTTTCTATAAGACCAAATCATGAAATTGCTATTATAGAGATGGGGGCTAACCATGTTGGCGAAATAGCTTTACTAAGCTCAATAAGTAAACCAAGCCATGGCTTGATCACTAATATTGGAAAAGCCCATCTTGAAGGCTTTGGCGGTATAGAAGGTGTTATTCGAGGCAAAAGTGAACTCTATCAGCACTTAATTAACGTTGACGGTACAGTTTGGATAAATTCAAACAGTCGTGAATTATCCAATATGGCCAAACGATTTAAAGATCCACTAATGTATCCGAACCTGGGCGGCTACTATCACTGTGAATTGCAGGAGGCTGAGCCTTTTTTGAAAATCAAGACTGAGGAAGGCCACCTAATAGAATCAAACCTTACCGGTAAATACAATTTTGATAATGTCGCTGTAGCTCTGGCGATCGGTAAGTATTTCGAGGTTGATCCTTCTCAATCAGCTTTGGCAATAAGTAATTATGAATCCACAAATATGCGCTCAGAGCTGGTGCAAAAAGGTTCGAACCAGATTATCCTTGATGCTTATAACGCCAATCCTGATTCGATGAAGGCGGCCATTGAAAATCTCGTGATTCAAAAAAATCATAAAAAGGTTGTGATACTAGGTGACATGAAAGAGCTTGGAGCGGATAGTGATATAGAACACCGAAAATTAGGAGAACAATTAGCCTCCATGCAACTAGACAAAATATTTCTTTGTGGAGAATTGATCAAACCTGCTCAAGACGTTTTGGATCATGCTCAATACTTCAAGAGTAGAAATGAATTGGAAAAATACCTAAGTCAAAATCCAATTCAAGATAGCATGATATTGATTAAAGCATCGAGAAGTATTGGGTTAGAGAAAGTGATGGACGTCTTATAGCTATGATTTTTATAAGACGTTTAATAGTTGCTCTTTAATTTTCTCAAGCTCTTCCTTCATAGACACCACATGCCTCTGGATATCTGCGTCGTTGGCCTTCGAACCAATGGTATTGATCTCCCTACCAATTTCCTGACTGATGAAACCGAGCTTTTTGCCGGAGCTCTGTGTATGATCGAGTACTTCACGGAAATGATCTAAATGACTCTTTAAACGTACTTTCTCCTCCGTAATATCTAACTTTTCAATGTAATATATTAACTCCTGTTCCAGGCGGTTTTTATCTAGCGATTCTTGTTCCACAACATCTCTCAAACTCATGCTGATTCTTGTTCTAATCCGACCAATTCTCTTTGGGTCAAGATCCTCTACAAGACCTAACACAGATTGAATAGTTGAAATATACTGTTCAAATTTCCGCTCGAGTTCAGCCCCCTCTTTGTTGCGAAAACCATTACAGGAATGAATAGCCGCCTTAATAATATCTTTAATCTGACACCATTGATTGTCATCCAGTGATTGACCTTGATCAGAAGTAACAACGTCCGGAGAGTTCAAAGCCAACTTAAAAAGCTCTTCATGTGATGCCCCGACTTTAGATGCCAACTTTTTTAACTCTTCAAAGTATTTTGAGAATAACGCCTCGTTATAATGTTGCTTAATCTCAGTTTCTTTCTCGTTAGCTAATTCTACAGATAATGAGACTTTACCACGAGTGAGTTCATCTGTGAGTATTGTTCTTATTTCCAATTCGCGATCTGATAGTATTCTAGGAAGTCTAATATTAGCATCCAAAAATTTAGAGTTCAGAGTTTTAATTTCAACAGTTATCGCGATGTTGTCAACGGCACCTGTAGCAGTGCCATAACCGGTCATGGACTTTAGCATAGCTGCTAAGTTAACCTTACCAACAAAATGTAAAGGTTAATTTGGTTAAAAATCGTAGCCTAAGGTGAAGTGGAAAGCAGTGTCACCCACATCAAAGTTTTCAATTGGGTACGCAACATCGAGCTTAACATAGTATCCCAATAGCATAGTTCTAAACCCGAACCCATAACTATAAAGCCAAGGATTTCTAAAGTTCTTGAGGTCAATAACAAAAGCCCCTTCGCGAATCACTCTATTACTGATTGAGTTATCTTCGTTAAAGGGCGACGCACCCGTCCAAGCAGACCCTATATCAAAAAAACCTGTGAATTGAAGGTTTCTGAAAAAGTTAGATGTAATCGGCCCAGCCTGCAGGTATCTTATCAATGGTATCCGAAGTTCAGCATTAAAAACCAAAGCGTTATTCCCCACCAAAGAGGCGTAATCAAATCCCCGCACGTTGGTTGCAAACTCCGTAAATAATAGTTCACTATTATCTACGCCAAAAGGTTCCGTCGGTGCTAAGGGGTTATTTGTTCCTTCAAGGTTATCATCTTGGTTTATCCAGTTATCCATACCTCCCAATAAGTAGTTTTTGGGAGCTCTCCCAAAAAAGGATCCATAGAAGACCCTGGTGGCAAAGACTATTTCTCTATGGATTTTTTGATAGTGTCTTAGGTCAGCCTTAAAATTGGTAAAGCTGGCGTCCTTATCCACAAGGCCTTCATAATGCCGAAGCGATATTTTCGCTCGGCTACCCTCAATCAGGTTCATCCCGTTAATTATTGAGTTATCATAAACCAATTCCAAATGTGCTCCGGCAAATTGATTGTTCTCTATGTCCGGTAATTGCGGGTTTGGCCCTGCTAAAAACGGTTGGCTTTCGAAGGTAGTCAACATGTAGAAAGGGTTAACGCTAAACCTGGTTTTAGTATTAATAGGTAATGAAGCCCCAACCATAATCGTATTTTTGCTGTATTGCTGGATTTCGATGCCATTGGCCTCCCACTCCAGTACATTTCTTTCTAACCGACCGCTGAGGTCAATCCTTCCCTTCAGATATTGATATTGTGCCCAGATATCTCCACTTCGCAAATCAGTAATCGCCATAACACCTCCTGAAAACTTGTGATTTTCGAGCATGTCAGTCATTTGTGTTTCCAAATGAATACCAAAACCACGAAGTGGATCTATCACAAAGGACGTTACAATATTGTCCGCAGAAAAACGCTCTTCATAATCCAAAGGCCCCACTATCTTATTCTCTTTTCGGAGTTGACGATACTGGGCCAAAAATGATTCCTGCTGAGGCTTGACTATATCGTTATCGAAGGTATAGTCATCAGTATTTATCACCTCTTCCTCTTTTTTTACTACATCTTCTTCGAATTGATAGTTATCTGTATCAATGACTTCAGGGTCACTAACTATTACAGTATCCACATCCATTGTATCGACTTCCTGTTTCTTTTTTTCGGCCAGTCTTTGCTCAACAATATCCTGAATAGTGAGAGCAGTAGTTTTCGGCTTTCGTCGTTCTCTGAAAGCTTTTGCCTGGAGTACTTGCTGTCTAGGAGTAGTAGGCGTAAATATTTGTTGATTATAGTTGAAATCGGTTGAATAATAAACCTGATCCTGACCTTTGTAGGTAGAAATAAACGCCAGGGCACTATTCGTAAAATCAATGTCAAAGCTTTTTATACTTTGTCTGTAGTTGGTTACTTGAGTATAAATACCTGTAGAAAGTGCGTATTTAAAAACGTTGCTTACCCCTTTCTGATCGCTCAAATAATAAACTATATCCCTATTTGATGGTAAAGGGCGGATGTCATGGCTAATCGTGTTTGTAACTCGTTTCAGCACAGACTTTGTCGTATCCAAGTTATATAAGAACAAGTTCATGGTTTTGCCCAGTGCCTCAAAATCATTGGTTTTCACAGTTAAACTATCACTGGTTCGATTTGAGCTGAAAATGAAGGAATTGGTGCCTGGTACGAAAGTGGCATGCAAATCATCGTAAAGATCATCCGTTAATCTCTTCACGCGGTCCCTTCTGGAACTAAGTAAGAACAGATCATTCTTCCCATTGACCACACCACTAACAATAATCAGGCGTCCATTATCGGAGAAATCCATGGACTTTATCTGATCAAATCGTCTCAGCTTTCGAGGCAATTTGCTATTCGTAACATTATCATACAGTGTAAGAGTCAATGTACCTTGCTTAGCATGAATAATCCCGAGTGTATTTTCATCGGACCAATCAATCAGCGGCATGTTATAATCAAATTCCTGGTAAAGTACTTTATAGCCCCCTTTTAAAACATCAACTTCCTTACCCGATCCCAGATCCCGTATTTTTACCGTGAACCTGCCGTTATTATTTTCCGTGTAAGCCAGCTTGGTGCCATTAGGACTAAGACTAAGATTTCTATAATTCAGATTTTTATTCTCTCTGACTATCAGATTGTCCTCCTTCAGCGCCTGATAGTTTTGGTTTACCTGTTCATCTATTTCGGTGTAGTAGCGTTGCCATTCGTACACAAAATCTTCAAACGTGACTCCAATAATGATGGTAATACTTTCTTCCTCGTTTCTTATGATCCTTGTGTAATTAAGGATATTACCTATGTTAGACTCTCCATATTTCTGAGCAATGAAATTCCAAACCGATTGGCCTGCCAAAGCTGCTTCACGACCCGTCAAACGGCTAAGTCTTTTTGGCTTTTTTTGATTCATGTAATCTCGGATGTAGTCATCCATATCTTCGTCCCAGCCGTTAGCTACATATAAAGAAGCTCCGTTAATAAACCATTCAGGTAAATTCAAAAGAATAGAACTTTGAAACATATCCTTGAGATTCCCTCCAAAAAGCATTTCATTAACCATTAGAGCCGAAACTTTATATATCAATTCTTTCTTTAGAGCATCTATACTACCTGGATTAGCAACTTCTATGTAAGGTTTTACAAACTGTGTTTCCCCGCTAGGTGTGAAGGTACCCGCGTCAATACCAACATTGCTCTGCTGCAGGTCTGCGATAGAGTTGTATAGAAAAACCTTGGTTTTGGAGTAAGGAGGGTAGTCAATGACATCTGTAACTCTGTCGAATTCATCTTCGAGATATTCGATCACCTCCCGGGCGATTTTGTTACCCCCGCCATAGAAGTAAACATCAAAATTATCCGAACTTAAGAACCGCCACTTGAATTCCTTATACTGGATCCTGTTCCGGCCAAACTTTTCCAGTGTCATTTGCTGTGAAAAGCCACTTAAGTGGGACAATGTAACAAAGATGAGAATAAGCCTTATAACCTTAAACATTTAGTTTTATTGAGAATTTTAAGATAACGAAAAATAGCGACTAATATTGACCTCGTTATCAAGTTCTGTTTCACCGTTTAAAAACGCAGCAAAATGCTCTCCAAAAAAAGGTGCCAGTGAAACTCCCTTAGTTCCTAACCCATTAAACATACCAATAGTTTCGTTTTTAGGGTGTAATCCTATATACGGTCTTCGATCCTTTGTTGCCGGGCGGACCCCTGCTTTTTGATGAATAGTTTTAAACGGCACCTTTAGCAGTGCTTTCAATTTATCTTCTATTTCTACGAGTGCTTTATCCGTTGGTATCCATGATAAGTCCGTGTTATCATAATTTGAACCTACCCTGAACTGATTACCACCTTTTGGCACACAAAAAACTCCACGGTTAACAATTACGGTTGTGTTTAATTCAGATTCAATAGTTAGAATTTCGCCTTTTACGGGGCTAAAAGGCAACCAATTAAAATAGGGGTTCGATGAAAGGTAAGTCCCTTCGCAAAAAATAACCTTTGAAGCTTCAAAGCCAAGATACTCAACCTCTGTAGAAGATGTATTTAAATTGCTAAAATCAAACGTTTCATCGACCAATAACCCTTTCTCAACAAAAAGCTCATGAGAAGCCTTTAAAAAAATCGTGGTATCAAGGTATCCTGATTGACTTAGTTCTAATCCGCCAAAATCGTCGTTAAGATCTGGATTAATACTTGACATATGAATTTGATGAACGTAGGGACTGTATTCGGATGACACACTCTTCCCCATCCATTCGTTTTGTTCCTCCAGCGAAACAAAAGGACGATATATCCGAAGTTCCTTCAAAAAGTTCTTACCGGTGGTTTTCTGTAGTTCCCCGTAGAATCTCAATAGGCTTGGGAACAGTTCATCTGCCTTCCAAGTCTTAACCATTTTTCTTCCCGTTATTGGGTTATATAATCCCCCTGCTACATGGGTAGAACTGTTAAAATTAGGCGAATTAAAAATTCTAATGCTTTTTTCACGCTTCAAAAGAGCCATCGCCAAAGATGTTCCTGCTAGCCCAGATCCAACTATTATATAGTCCGTTTTCTTGGTCATTCTTTATTGTTCAAAAGCTGTAGCTTTGTGCTTTTCAAAGTTCGTCAAAGCATAAGAGTAAAGTATGATCGAAGTCAAGTCTTTTGTATTCAATCCATTCATGGAGAATACCTATGTTCTTTACGATGAAACGAAAGAGGCGGTTGTAGTTGATCCCGGATGCTACGAAAAATACGAAAAGCAGGAACTAAGTGATTTTATTGATCGTGAGGGTCTAAAGATAGTGCAACTCCTAAATACGCATTGTCACATTGACCACGTTTTTGGAAACCAATATATAAAGCAGACCTATAATGTTCCTTTGGCCATGCATAAAGAAGATAGTGCAACATTATTAGCGGTCAAGGCCTATGCGCCCAGTTATGGATTCCAGCATTATGAAGAATCTACACCTGATCATTTTCTTGATGAAGGAGATACTATCGAATTTGGCGACTCAACTTTGAATATTGTATTTGTACCTGGCCATGCACCAGGTCATATCGCATTTTACAGTCGACCTGATAATTTCATAATCGGCGGAGATGTACTTTTTGAGGGTAGCATTGGCCGCACAGATCTTCCGGGAGGAAACTTTGATGTTCTGATACAAAGTATTCACCAAAAATTCTTCCCTTTGGATGATGATATGACCGTTTACTCGGGCCACGGTGGAACCACAACAATAGGTAGAGAAAAAAAAAGTAATCCTTTTTGTGCTCTAAACTCATGAATTTAAGGGTAAAAAGGCACATACCTAATTTTCTCACATGTTGTAATCTTCTTTGCGGAAGTATTGGTGTTGTACAAATATTCAACGGCCGTTGGGAAACCACAGTTTACCTCATTTGGATAGCTATTCTTTTTGATTTCTTGGATGGGTTTGCCGCTAGATTGCTTAAAGTACATTCACCAATGGGTAAAGAACTTGACTCCTTGGCAGATATGGTGACTTTTGGACTATTACCCGGGTTAATCGCTTTTCAGCTCATAAACACAAAAACACAAATTCAATGGTTGCCTTTCCTGGGTTTTTTAATCACGATATTTTCAGCTTTAAGATTAGCGCAGTTTAATGTTGATGAGCGGCAATCAGATGTTTTTATTGGCCTTGCTACCCCAGCCAATACTCTGTTCATATCCTCGTTAGTTTTCGTAAATGCTGAATGGCTATCACTGATGTTTGTCTTGACTATTGTAATTCTGTTTTCCTATCTGCTCGTAGCACCTATAGAAATGATAGCCTTGAAATTCAAGCATTTCAGATGGAAAGACAACGAAATGCGTTATATGATTATAGGATTATCGCTGATAAGTATACTACTTCTTCAGCAATTGGCGTTACCTCTTATTGTCATAGTGTATATATGTCTGTCAATTGCTAAAAAGCTTTTTTTTGGCAATTGAAGGCTGAAATAAAGAAATGTTTGCTGTACTTTACAGGTTAATGTAGTATGCTTTGTTGAGATGAGGAGGAGATTATCAATTATTACTTCTATTTGCTTCCTAATGACCGTATTGGGTTACTCGCAAAATTCTGTTTTGCAAGAAGGTGCCTGGTATAAAATCCCAATTTCTGAAGATGGTGTGTATCGGTTATCTTATGATTTCTTAAAAAACGCCGGAATCCCAGTTGATAATATAGATCCCAAAACCATAAAGGTTTATGGCAATGCGGGTGGCATGCTCCGGCAATCTAATAGCGTTCCTCGGCCTTATGGTTTGTTGGAAAACTCAATTAAGGTAATCGGAGAAGATGACGGAAGGTTCGATAATGATGATTATATCTTGTTTTTTGCCACAGGTCCCCATAGCCACTCATACAATGAAGATGATTTACAATTTGATTACAACATATACAGTGACTTGAATTACTATTTCTTAACCTATAGCGGCGACCCAGGGGCTAGAATCCAATCAGTGGAAAATCAGGGTGATGGCTTTTCGGTAATTGAAACGTTTAACGATTTCAAACACCATGAAAAAGAAGAAACCAACCTACTTATTTCAGGAAGAGAGTGGTATGGTGAGAGATTTGACCTGACTACCGAACGAGACTTTCCTTTTGATTTTGAAGGCCTTTATCAGGATTCTGAAATAAAAATTACCGTAGACGTAATGACCCAGTCTTTTCAGGAGTCCTCATTTAATGTTTCCATTAATGGAATAGCCCTGGGGTCCCAGTCATTGGAGAGTGTCCCAAATTTTTTGAACCCCATCGTAAATAACCCTAACCGCTACAGGGTTAAGGGCGTATCGGGTAAAAAGGAATATTCAATCTCAGCCGATCAAATTAATTCTGATGACATAATGGTCGAGCTTTCATATGACAAAGGTGGTACACAGAGATCTGTAGGCTACTTAAACTTTATTGACATTCAAGTTATTCGTGATCTTGCCTTGTATGGGGATCAAACCCTTTTCAGATCACTTGAAAGCCTCGAAAATGAGATCTCATCTTATGTCATCGATAATATGAACGTAGCCTGCCATGTCTGGAATATTACAAACAGGGAAGTTCCTCAATTGCAGATGTATACGTTAGACGGAAGTGTGGCACGCTTCGCTACAGGAAGTACCGCTTTAAAAGAATTTATAGTATTTGACCCCACACTGATATCGGAGCCGACTTCAATGACATCAATAGAAAATCAAGATCTAAAAGGCCTTCCTTCTTCTGAATTTTTAATCGTTACTCATCCTAACTTTTTATCAGAAGCAGAACGACTGGCATCATTCCGAAGGAGTAATGACGAACTTAGCGTTAGTGTTGTTACAACCGAGCAGGTGTTTAATGAGTTTTCAAGTGGGAAACAGGATGTCTCAGCCATCAGGGACTTTGCAAAGTATCATTTTGATCGACATGGAGACTTACGCTACCTGTTACTTTTCGGTAAAGGCTCTTATGATTATAAAGATATATTGTCTGGCAATAAAAATTTCGTGCCGGTTTATGAATCATATAATTCTTTAGACCCACTTGACACCTATGCCTCAGATGATTATTATGGTTTTTTAGAAGAAAATGAAGGCGCTTGGGAGGAAGTAAATGGGGGTAATCATACCATGGAGATTGGTGTAGGACGATTTCCGGTAACTACTCTTGAAGAAGCGAGGGTTGTAGTAGACAAAGCCATTCGCTATGAGTCGGATCAAGGCACTCTTGGTTCATGGAGGAACGAAGTAGTTTTTGTCGCGGATGATGGAGATGGTAATTTACATCATGAGCAAGCTGATGAATTAACTGTTTTTATTGATACTACCTTCTCGGATTTCAATTCCAACAAACTTTTTTTGGATGAGTTCCCTCAGATTTCCAGGCCTAACGGGCAGACATCTCCCAAAGCTAGAAAAGCACTTGAAGATGCTATAGAAAAAGGAGCTTTAATGGTAAACTTCACGGGTCATGGCGGTGAAATAGGTTGGATGCAAGAGGAAATCTTAGACTTGTTTTTGATTGATGAGCTTCAAAATAGGAATAAGCTCCCCTTGTTTGTTACTGCCACGTGTGAATTTACACGACACGATGATCCCAAGCGAGCCAGCGGTGGTGAACTAATGGTGACTACCGAAAGAGGTGGAGGTATTGCCATAGTAAGTACTTGCCGACCGGTAAGTAGCAGCTCAAACTTTGCGTTGAATAAGGAATTTCTTAACCATGTTTTTGAGCAGCAGAATGGTGAATTTCTTCGGCTTGGAGATATATTCAGGCTAACAAAAAATGGCAGTGTAGATCTGGCCGGAGACATAAGAAAAGTAGGTAATAGAAACTTCGCCCTTTTAGGGGATCCATCTTTAAGGCTGACCTACCCGGAAAATAGAATTGTGATGACGGATTTATTTGAAGGCGAAGCTTCAACCGATACGCTACGAGCGTTAGCACAAACTAAAATTATAGGCGAAGTGAGATCAAGGGATAATACTCTTCTTTCTAATTTCAATGGCACACTTGACATTACTGTTTTTGACAATGATGTCCCTAAAACCACACTTGGACAGGATAACCCTCCTTTTAATTTTAGCGAGAGAGAGAACAAAATATTTAATGGAAAAGCATCGGTTTCCAATGGTCAATTTGAAGTAAACTTTATAGTACCTAAAAATATTTCTCAACGCTTCGAGACTGGTAAAATCAGTCTGTATGCCAGTGAAACCTCTTCTATGACGGATGCCACTGGTGCTGACATATCCGTGAAAATTGGCGGAACTGCGACAACACCAGGACAAGATACCACACCTCCGATTATTAAAATCTATATGGGAGATACACTTGACACTGCAACCACAGGAATTAGCCACAATACTACAGTCTATGCCAGGTTAAGTGATGAAAATGGGATAAACATTTCCGGGTTTGGTATTTCAAACAGCATTACGGCAACGCTTGATAACAACGAGGTGTTTTTTTTAAATGATTTCTATACTGCTGACAAAGACAGTTATAAAGCGGGCTGGGTTTCTTTCCCGATCAACGACCTAGAGGAAGGGGAACATTTCATTGAGCTTCAGGCAGCTGATACTTACAACAATATACGCACTGCTAGTTTGACCTTCTTTGTGGCCAACCCAAATAGCGTCTTAATTAGTAAGCTTAGAAATAGTCCGAACCCAGTAAGAAGTAATACTACCTTTTCCTTTAATCATAACCGAGCCGGTGATGATTTGGAGGTTAACCTACAAATTATTTCAGGTATGGGTGAATTAGTTCGCGATATAGATATTCGGGTTGACGACAGTGCTCCTCTGGTAAGTCTCTACGAATGGGACGGTTCTGGTGTTAACAGCGAAATTTTAACGCAGGGAATATACTTATACAGGATTACTGTTCGTTCATTACAGGATGGAGCAAAAGGTCAAGAGTTCCAAAAACTTATTCTTATTAAATAGTTATCTTTGTTGGCTAAATTAAAAAGTATGAAAAGGCTGTTAAAGCTTGTTTGCCTTGGTATTCTCACCACATCTACGACGAATCTGTTCGCGCAATTGCAAGGGCAAGATTCAACGCGAAGAGTTATAACGACGGCGGTACCGTTTCTAACCATAACACCTGATGCGCGCGCGGGTGCCATGGGTGATGCTGGTGTGGCTACTTCTGCTGATGCTAATTCAGTGCATTGGAACCCCGCTAAATTAGCATTTATTGATACTGACATAGGATTTTCATTGAGTTACACGCCCTGGCTCGGTAAGATAATCGATGATATGGCGATAGTTTACCTTTCAGGGTACAACCGAATCGACAAGGAGCAAGCCGTGGCCGTTAGTTTGAAGTACTTCGACTTAGGTGAGATCTTCTTTACTGATGATCAAGCAAACGATATTGGTAATTTCAATCCTCGAGAGCTAGCAATTGACGCCACCTACTCAAGAAAACTTAGTCAAAATCTAGGAATTGGCATTACAGGACGATACATACATTCAAATCTAACGGGGAGTTTTTCATCCAGCACTGGCGGCGGTACAGAAGCTCGTCCTGGCAACAGCGTAGCTGCTGATATTGCAGTTTATTATAATAAGGATATTTCGTTAGGAGGACGTAACTCAAACTTGGCTTTTGGAGCTAATATTTCGAACATCGGGTCCAAATTGACCTATTCTGATGAGAATAATCGTGATTTCATCCCTACTAATTTAAGATTGGGCACAGCGCTCACTACTGATCTGGACCCTTATAACAAGATTACCTTTGCTCTCGATCTCAATAAACTGATGGTGCCAAGCCCCAGATTAGATAGCACTCAAAATGAAAAATCACTACTGGAAGGAATGTTTGGGTCTTTTACTGACGCGGAAGATGGATTCAGCGAAGAACTGCAGGAATTCACCTTATCTCTAGGAGCTGAATATTGGTACAATAATACTTTTGCTGTCCGTTTGGGTTATTTTATTGAAGCTGAAGACAAAGGCGATAGACAGTACCTCACCGCAGGAGTAGGGTTCAGATATCAGCGCTTCGGAGTTGATTTTGCCTATTTAGTACCTCAGGAACAGGAGCACCCCCTTGCAGAAACCCTACGTTTTTCTCTTCTCTTTAACTTTGACAAAAGTATTACAGAAGAAGATTCCGTAACCGATTAATGCTCGATCGCCGTTCTGCCCCGGAGGTCCATAAAATCTCTGACGTTAATTTTCAACAGTCCAAAGAAGAAACCCTTCCTAATGGTGCCCTTTTGGCTTTACTAGAATCTGGAGAACAGGAGGTGGTGAAAGTTGAAGTTGTTTTTCTAAATGCGGGAAACAAATCAGAAGCTCTTAAAGGTCAGGGTTCAATGGCGATTCGAATGCTCAAGGAAGGAACTACTTCCTATTCAGCAGCTGAGATCACTAACCGGTTTTCGGAGTTGGGTGCGTATATAGAAGTAAATCCAGGGTTCGATAACTCAAGCGTAGCTATTTACTGCCTCGATAAGCATCTAAAGCAACTGCTACCGGTATTTTCAGAAATCCTGCAATCCCCCACTTTTGAAGAAAAAGAATTACAACTTCAAAAGGAGCTGCAAATCGCTCAACTGCGCGTTCAAAACAAAAAAAATAATATTCTGGCCAGCAAAGGGATTCGACAGGCTATTTTTAGTCCTAGTAACCCTTATGGTCGCATCATCTCCGAAGCCGATATACAAACTATAAAGCCCGAGCACCTACTTAGTTTCTGGAATGACTCGAAAAATAACTTTGACGTACTCGTTTGCGGAGCACCTTCCAACTCCTCAGTTGATGCTATACGAGATATTTTTGGATCCAAAATGACTTATGAGTCCAAAACCTTCGAAGCCATTAGTATTAGTTCAGAAGAACAAAAATCAGCATCTAACGAATCTATTCAAGCTTCAATCCGCCTGGGTAAAAGAACTTTACTCAAAAACGACCCAGACTACATACCCCTTTTAATAACGAATCATCTGCTTGGTGGATTTTTTGGTTCGAGGTTAATGAAAAATATTAGGGAGGATAAAGGACTTACTTATGGTATTAGCTCTAGTTTAATCCCTTTACAAGAAGATGCCTATTGGGTCATTGGAGCTGAAGTCAACATTGATAATGTTGATTTAGCTTTAAAAGAGATACAGACTGAAATTCATCGACTTAGTGAATTCAAAAGCGAGGAAGAACTGGAAACCGCCAAAACCCACATGATGGGGAGCTTCCAGTCAGAGCTAAATTCTCCTTTTGCTCTGATGAATAGGTACAAATCCGTTCATTTACACGGCCTTGATTATACCTTTTATGATCAACTCTTCAGAACGTTGAGTTCCTTTACCAGTTCTGACTTAAGGGCAACGGCAGAAAAATACCTGATTAGAGGAAGCCTAGAACAAGTGGTGATTAACTAAGCCGATTTTTTCAACTGAGATAAAGAGATTTCCTTGTTTTTGAGCTTAGCAGCCAACTCTTTAGCCTCTGCTTTATTCTTGGAATACTTGATATGATTAGGAACACCTTTAAGATCGTGGATTAAACCCAACCAACTTAGAAATTTCAGGCCATAAAATGTAATGTCGATTTCCCACCAGAAAAATCCTTGTCTGGCAGCTACCTCATAGTAGTGATGATTATTGTGCCAACCTTCACCAAGAGTAAGAAGCGCCAGCCATAAGCTATTTTTCGATTCATCTCCGGATTCATAACGCTGCCTGCCGAACTTATGCATGATAGAATTAATTGAAAATGTACCATGATAGGTTATCACTGTGCTCAGAAAGAACCCAATAAATAAAGTAGATAAACCATGATGGGTAAACATTAATAATATACTTCCTCCATTGACCCATGCTCCTAAAGCAGTTACAGTTAACGCTAAGATTGTCGGGGAAACTAGGTAGTGCTTGTTAAGCCAAATTAATTCCGGGAATTTGGCATAATCTCCAATAGTTTTGAAATCAGTCTCTTTGTAATCAGGCCCAATAATCCAACCCACATGCGAATACCAAAAACCATAGAGTTTCATCGAATGAGGATCAGCTGGAGTATCACTAGTACGATGATGATGTCTATGATGAGCCGCCCACCAAAGCGCGCCCTTTTGAGCAGAAGTTTGCGCCATAAATGCAATAACAAACTGAAACCAACGCGAAGTTTTGTATGACTTGTGCGCAAAATAACGATGATAGCCTCCGGTTATCCAGAACATTCTAAAAAAATACAGAAAAACACAAACTATCCAGTCAAATAATGTCGTACCGGTCCAAATGGCCGCTAACGGCAACAAGTGTACAATCGTAAAAGCTATTTCTTGTTTAAGTACTGGCTTTCTCCTCTTTTCCAACAAAACTGCTTCTTCGGCCATTTTGATTATTTTATTTAAACAGCAAAGTTACCTATTAATTTTTTGCTTAACCTAATAACGACCGTTAGGAAAGCTAACTGACTTTTGTCAGGATCGTCTTGATCTCATTAAGTTTAAGAAGTGCTTCAACCGGGGATATAGTGTTGATGTCTAGAGCATCTATCAAAGCCTGAACTTCCTTATATCGGGGATCCGCCTCAAAAAGGCTCATTTGATAGTTAGCCTTTGGCACCTCTTCCAGCCTTTTTGAGGTATCATTTTTATGTTTCTCTTTTTCGAGAAAGTGAAGGATTTCATTTGCACGAATCACCACTTTATTCGGCATACCAGCCAACTGCGCCACATGAATCCCAAAACTATGCTCGCTACCACCCTCTTTAAGTTTTCGCATAAAAAGGATCTTATCACCCACCTCTTTCACAGAAACATTAAAATTCTTGATCCTGGGAAAGTCTTCAGTTAATTGATTAAGCTCATGATAGTGAGTCGCAAATAATGTCTTAACCCGATAGTCCAGATGATTATGAATGAATTCTACTATAGACCAGGCAATAGAAACACCATCATATGTACTTGTACCACGACCGATCTCGTCCATAAGAACAAGGCTACGATCTGAGAGGTTGTTTAAAATACTGGCTGTCTCTGTCATTTCCACCATGAATGTAGATTCTCCTTTGGAGAGATTGTCGGAAGCACCTACCCGGGTGAAAACTTTATCGACCAGGCCAATAGAAGCGCTCCCGGCAGGCACAAAAGATCCCATTTGTGCCATAAGTACAATCAGTGCCGTCTGCCTAAGCAATGCCGATTTACCTGCCATATTTGGACCGGTAATAATGATCACCTGTTGATCATCATTATTCAGGAAAACGTCGTTGGGCACATAGGATTCGCCAACAGGGAGTTGCTGCTCTATCACAGGGTGTCTACCCTCTTTAATGTCCAGAACGGTACTATCGTTTATTTTAGGGGCATTGTATTCATTCTGCCTGGCGATCAAGGCAAACGCACTTAGACAATCCAAGGCAGATAAAACCTTTGCGTTCTGTTGAATCTGTGCCACAAATTTTGCCGCTTCTGCCATTAAGCCTAGAAATAACTTCTGCTCAATGACTACAAGTTTATCTTCTGCATTGAGGATTTTCTCCTCATACACTTTGAGCTCTTCCGTAATGTACCGCTCCGCATTTACCAGTGTTTGCTTTCTTATCCACTCCTCAGGCACCTTATCCTTGTGCGCGTTACTAACTTCTAAATAGTACCCAAACACTTTATTATAGGCTATTTTTAAAGAAGGAATTCCAGTACGTTCTATTTCACGCTGCTGGATCTGGACCAAATAATCTTTACCTGAGAAAGCAATTTTCCGTAATTCATCGAGCTCACCGTCGACTCCATCTTTAATGATGTTGCCTTGATTCGAAACTATAGGCACTTCATCCTTCAATGTGGTTTCAATATTTTGCAACAATACATCACACGGATCAATCTGTTCGGCCAATTTCTTCAGCTCCGTTTGCCCAGACTTACCGATCAGATCTTTGACCGGGGCTATATTGACTAATGCCTTTTTGAGCTGTATCATTTCCCTGGGATTAATCCTACCAACGGCTACTTTAGAGATAAGACGCTCTATATCACCAATCGATTTAAGGTAGTCTCTTGCCTCATCGAGCAGGTCTTCATCTTCGTAAAAGGCCTCTACGATCGAAAGGCGCTCTTGGATAGCGACAGCATCCTTTAATGGAAGTACAACCCATTTTTTCAGGAGCCTTGAGCCCATAGGGGTGATGGTCTCGTCCAGGATATCGATCAGGGGTACGCCTCCTTCATGCTGAGGGTAGATCAACTCTAGATTCCGAATGGTGAATTTGTCCAACCAGACATATTTATCTTCGTCAATCCGCGAAATGGAAGAAATATGATCCATTTCCTTATGCTCAGTTTCTTCGAGATAATGTAAAACCGCACCGGACGCTATAATGGCTTCATGCATTCCTTCAATGCCAAAGCCTTTTAAGGATGTTGTTTTAAAATGACTTGTTAGTTTTTCATAGCCAAAAGAAGACCCATATACCCATTCATCCAAACTATGAGTAAGATAATCTGTATCAAACAGCTCCTCCCATTCCTCGCGATCTGCCTTACTTAAAATAACTTCTGAAGGGCTAAACCCCTGAAAAAGCTTCGCCACATATTCCTTGGAGCCCTGGGCGGTCATAAACTCGCCTGTTGAAAGATCTAAGAAAGCTACACCTACCTTATCGCTGTTGAAATGAATGCTGGCAAGAAAATTATTGGTTTTCCGGTCGAGTACATTATCGTTAAAAGACAGGCCTGGTGTCACTAATTCAGTAACCCCTCGCTTAACAATTCCCTTTACTGATTTAGGATCTTCTAACTGGTCACAAATAGCTACTCTATTTCCAGCACGCACTAATTTGGGCAAATAGGTATCAAGTGAGTGATGAGGAAATCCTGCCAATTCAATATGAGAGGCTGCACCATTAGCCCGCTTAGTTAGAACAATGTCCAGTACCTTACTAGCACGAACTGCATCCTCTCCAAAAGTTTCGTAAAAGTCGCCCACTCTGAAAAGTAAAAGCGCACCGGGATACTTTGCCTTAATGGCATTGTACTGCTTCATTAACGGGGTTTCTTTTGCCTCTTTGGTCTTTGACATAGTGGTTTTAGAGGGAGGGGCAAAGATTCATTTTTTTGCTCCCATAAGCAATCAATTCAAAATCTTGAGAGTTCGGAGTCAGGTAACCTCAAAAAAATTTAAATTTTTTTATGGAATCCTATCAAGGGTAACATCCTATGGTCATTAAGATAATAATTGACCAAAATAATAGTATTATGAATTCACTAAAAACATCTGGATTGGCATTGTTGACCGGGGGTGCTTTACTTTTGGCGGTACCCAAAAAAGAAAATACCGAGCTAAAAGAGTTAAGGTCAGGTATAACCATTTGTACAACAAAAAAAGGCTGCGTATTTCGCACCTTATTTGGAGAAGAGCAAAGTGAATTTGTATCTGATTTTATCATCCCTGAAGAAGCACAATACTCTATTGAGAGAGGGTTAGATTGGATAGCGAAAGCTCAGCAGGCAAGTGGTGGCTGGGGCGCTGGTAGCCACCAGCGACAAGATATTCTTGATCCGCATGCCGTGCAGGCGGACCCAGCCACCACTTCTATGGTTGCTATGGCACTCCTTCGCACCGGAAACACCCTTAATAAAGGTGAGTTTTCAGACCATTTGAATAAAGCACTAAGTTTCATCTTGACAACAATAGAATCCACTCCGGTCAGCCAATTGAAGATTACAAATCTTTCAGGAACGCAGATCCAGACTAAATTGGGAGATAACATCGATGCGGTGCTGACCGCTCAGTTTTTATCTAATATGCTTGACAAAGTGGAAGATGGTACTCGGAAAAAGCGTATAAAAAAAGCATTAAAAACCTGCATCAACAAGATTCAAAGAGCACAGGATGTAGATGGCAGCATAAAAGGTTCCGGATGGGCTGGTGTACTACAATCGTCATTAGCGACAACAGCCTTGGAAGCGGCCGACCACCAAGGTATAGAAGTGGATGATGACGCTTTAGAAAAAGCCAAAGCCTACCAAAAAGGAAACTACAACGCGGAAACCGGTGATGTTAAAACGGATAAAGGTGCGGGAATAGTTTTATATTCTGTGTCTGGCTCGGTTCGGTCCAGCGCCAAAGAAGCCAGAAGGGCAAAGACAGAAATGAAAAAAGCTAAAGAAAGGGGGGACCTGGCACCTGAAGAAGAAGTTTCCGTGGAGAACTTAATGGAGATAGGATACACAAGGGATGAGGCTATGAAATACAATACTTCTTATCAGGTGTACGAGTCATCCAAGAACAGAGCCCAGGAGGACCGGGTGATGAGTGGCTTCGGAAATAATGGTGGTGAAGAATTTCTTAGCTATTTGCAAACTGGAGAATCCCTGATCATTAACCAAGATAGTGAATGGGAAAAGTGGTATGCTAATACCGCCAACCGTTTGATCTCTATTCAAAATAATGACGGCAGCTGGAATGGGCACCACTGCATCACCAGTCCGGTTTTTTGTACCGCCACCACGCTACTAACACTGGCTATTCATAACGACGTGGAACACTTTGTAAAATTGGGCGAAGATTAGTTTTTGTTGTTTGTGTTGACAAAAAGGGGTTTGGCTGCTGTCTACCCCTTTTTAAATTTCAGTGCCCAAATCCCAAACTTCAAATACTTTTCAAATATCAATTACCTAATTGATCCCTTCAGATTTGTAAATTGTTTGTCATTTGATCATTACTATTTGAGATTTAATTCTTGACCGGTGTCACCTTGTAACCTTCTTTTCTCAATAGTGCCAAAACTCCTTTATCAGATCCGAGATGCCCTGCCCCCACAGCAAAGAATGTAGGTTTTTCAGAGGCGTATTCTTCTATCTTGCTAATCCAATCGGCATTGCGTTTATAAAGTAAATCATCAGCTATGTCTTGAAACTGTTCTGAATCAATTATCGCATTATGTAACCCCTCAAGATCCTGTTTTTTATACAGACCTACCATAGTCTCAAATTCTTGTTTCATTCCTTCTTCATCACCGGCATAGTAGGTAAGCCAACCCACTTGCTCCTTTAGAGAAACATTATCAAATATGCTCGTTTGAAATTCTACCGTTTCCAAGCCTAATACTTCCAGTTCATTAGCACCGGCTTCTTTGACCAAACTTTGCTCATAGCTGGCGGGTTGGCTACAGTCCATACTTTTAAGCAACATCATCGAAAGCAGTGTAAAAGGTTTCATTATCCCCAATTGACTTAAGTTAGCTCCATAGTGCTTGGTAAAGAAAGCATTGATCATAGTACGTTGCTCATCGGTAATATCTGTTCCAAAGTTTTTCCCGCCAGCATTCATAGAAAGCTGTTGCATTTTAGTCATCAATTGAGGGTCATCCATATCCAGTTCCATCACAACCTGACCCGATTCAGAAACTGCTTGTTTAGTAGCATCCGACAGAAAAAAATCATCAGGGCAGATGAGATGAATGGTTCCAAAAATGTAAGAAGGCTTCTTTAAATCTTTACCTTCTACCTTCCAAAGAAGTGATGACTGCTCATCTTGTGCTTTCGCTTGACGGGCTAAAAACATTCCAAAGGCAAAACTCGCGGCAAATACAAGTCCTTTAACAAGCACTTTTTTGATTAGTATAATTGTTTGTTTTTTCATTTTTTAGTCATTTAAGCAACATAAAACATCGGCCGTTTAATGAATTCAATAGGTTAGTTAGGATCCAGGAGTGTTTCTTACCAAAGAATTATAAAAAAGAGGTAAGAGGTCCCATACCAGGATGAATGGACATCTCAAAGATCAAATTTTAAGGTAGTTGTATATTAGCCCAATAAAGGTCTTTGGAAGTATTGTAATATTTTATTCGCTCTGCTTTCAAACTTACGCCCAATGGGATGATTTAGATTGGACACAAATCAATGACAGCTTCGAAAGCAAGATTTTCTTTGGAAATCTCGTTGATGCCAGCACTTTAGCGGCGCAATATCTGGACTCATCATACTATTGAGCTAAATTGTTGAATGATTTTAGAATGGAAGCGGGATCATTGAACGCCAATAGTACTTTTTCAGCGACTAGGAAAGTTTAATGAAGCAAAGGAGATTAGCTACCAAGTCTATAAAAAACACTGGCAAATACTGAAATCAATCTGTTCCAAAGTGCCAAGAACCTGGGGATCAACTGTAGGAAACGGTACAACCTCGGCAGCCCGGTTTAAATTACCTCAGGACATAACAACTGATATGTCCGGCAACTTCTAGATAGTGAAAGGTAATAGCGCGGTACGTAAAATTAGTGCAGATGGCATAGTAACTGCTCTTGCGGGGGAAGCTGTTAATCAAGGTAGCCTCAATGGAATAGGAACCAACGCCCTTTTCAATTATCCCATTGGTATTACAGTTAACGATGAAAATGAACTTTTTATCGTTGACCAGTTGGCAAATTCAGTGAGAAAACTGAGTTCAGGCAACCTGGTAAGTACAATAACCGGTGGAAGATCAGTAGGGAGTATAGACGGTCCCGGTTCTCAAGCTCAATTCAGATTTCCTGCTGGTTGCGCTCTTGATAAAGATGGGGATCTATATGTAACCGATTTCTCTAACAATACAATAGAAAGATAACCCCTGTCAACGACGTTTCTACCGTAGCCGGTGTGGCCGGAGAAAGCGGTTTTATAGATGAAAATGGCACCGAAGCTCGATTCACTTTCCCATCGCACATAGCAATTGATCAGGATGGAAATTTATATGTTTCAATGTGGTAATCATGCCTTTCGAAAAATAGATATATCCGGAAACGTGACTACCATAGCTGGCGATGGAACTGTTGGCGACGCTAATGGTAATGGAAGAAACGCTCAATTTCGTAATCCTTCAGGAATAGATATAGATAATCATGGTTTTATTTATATGACTGAATATTTTGGTCAAACCCTCAGGTGAACTGATCCGGAAGGTAACGTAATTACCCTGGCTGATTTGTCTGAAGAGAAAGGTAGAATAGACGGGGAAGGTTCTTTGGCAAGAGTTTTCAACGCCTACGGAGTTCATGTCGATACTAATGGAGATATCTATATCGCGGATGAAAGCAATTCCACAATTAGAAAAGTCATTGCCAGATAACCCTGTTAGATCCTAATAAATGGACGTCCTTGCATGGCTTGAACTAACGTAAGGACACAGAATATAGCATATAAGAAACCTATCAAAATAACAGCCCAAGTACTTTTCGTTGAAGGAAAATCAAAGTAAGCAAGGGATACAGAAAACAAAGGCAGTATCTGTATGGCATGAATACTGATGAAATGAGAAACCCTCAGATCTCCGGCCACCGTACTCCAATTAGTAAAAGGTAATCCAGCACCTCCGTCTGCCATGCCTACAGTGTGTTTCAGTGCCCCTCCCATTGAAAATCCGGAGATGGCACCAAAGAGAAAAATAATTATTCCGATTCGAATCGCCCAGAGCATCGCCGGAGAAAGGTTCGTCTCAAATCGGAAGTAATCTAGTAATATAATAGCATAAACAAGATAGGCTATGGTAATTGCCGTACCCATAAGTTGGAACATAACCCTGCCGATGGGGTCTGTGATGTTAAAATGGGATAGCTGTCCGCGGCTTGCTTGAAACATAATGCAAAATATCTCAACAATCATAGTTCCCAGCAGTATCCAGCTCAATACGCTCAGTTTAGCCGGAGAATAATTCAGCGGTTCCAGAAGGTAGATACTAGTAAAAAGAAAGATAGCTATGGAAAGGGCAAATTTCAATGGCTTCATCCAGAGGTTAATGCCCAGGACATGACGTGTTTCAAAAGGTAAAACAGTCAATATTATCACCGTGATGCCCAAAAATAATAACGATCCAAACGTCAATATTTTATTAGCCTGATAAAGTCCAAACAAATGATCAAACAAGATTCCTGACTTTTATGAATTTGATGATTGTAAATAAAAGAAAGCCTACCGGACCGAACATAAAGGTGAGAAAAAGGCAAGGGATGACCAGATAGTGCTTCACGCTACGCCGAATGGATTCGTTAACCATCCAATTACCAATAAGAAGGTCGAATACAAGATAGTGAACCCAACCTGCCAATACTACTTCGTCCTGAGTAAAAAGTGCTTTAACACCTGCCAAGGAATTAAAGGAGCTGGGATCAAAATCTGACAACCCTGAAATCGCATAAAAAGTATACAACAGCGACATACCTGCTGCGAATAAATAGATAACTGGATTTCTCCATCTCCGTTTTGGAGCAAAAATTAACACAAGCCATGCCGGGATCACGGAAGTGTTCGCAATAAGAAATATTTCTGAAAGACTCATTTACGAGAGTGAATCCAGGCACATTAGCCCGTACCTTAGTCAATTAGACGAGCCGCAAATCCTAAATTCCTCATATAACCCACAATAGATTTTGAGTCAATGGGAACTGTTGATTGCACCCTGAGGATGCGATCTCTGTCATCGAGATCAAAATTGACATCGAGTCTGGGAAACACAATGCAAAAAAGGCCTTCTACAATCCTTGCATCCTTGATGCTGCGAATATTTGTGGCGAATATTTCAATCATGCTAGTTGTTTTTTAAGATACTGTCCGCAATGGCAGGTGAAATACGCTGTATCATTCTCAACAACTTCACCTTACCAATGTTCATTTCAAATCTATTTTTCTCAAATCCCCTGATAAACTCTTCCGCTACGGCATCCGGGGTCATCTTGCCTTTACCTCGACCTTCTGTCATAGGTGTATCCACCAGAGGCGGAAGAACCTCAAAGACCTTCACATTTGTTCCTTCCATCTGATATCTTAGCGCCTTCGTGAACATGTGCACTCCGGCTTTTGTAGCACAATAGACCGGAGCAGACTTTTTCGGACTTATCGCCAAACCTGAAGAAACATTTACGATAGCACTCTCTTTATCGCCAAGAAGCATAGGCAGGAAGGCCGAGCACAATTTGGCTACCACGTTAAAATTCACTTCCACTTCGTATTCGATCTTATCAAAAGAAACGTCACCTGTGAAGTCATAATTGTATTGCAGGCCAGCGTTATTTATTACCAAATTTATATCCGGGTGTTGTTCTTTAACCGCCTTGATCAGTGCCTTCACGCCATTGGGATCTGCCAAATCACAACGATAGGTATCAACTTTATATTTTGACGCCGCCATGTCTAACTTCGACTGATCGCGACCTGTCACTACCACATAGTTATTCAGGGACTTTAATTTGGCAGCCAAGGCTAAGCCAATTCCAGAGGATCCCCCTGTTATCAGTACTTTATTATTAGACACATTCATATTCTTATGGGTTGGATTGATATTAAAATTGGATTCGATAGAGAACGTCAGGGAAGAACCCTATCTGGTCAACCCGATTGATTTCATCGGTCACTTCGTTATACCTTCTTACAAACTCGTTTTCACGATTAGTAACATTCTGGAAATCCACAAAAAACTGATGTGAAACATTACGCTTTCTTCCATTCAAACGCACACCAAACTTTACATCCCACCTCAGATAAGGATCATACTGTTCACTAAAAGCAAGATCTTCAAATCTCACTTCCCTGCCAGCATTGGCTCGGGTCCCTTCTAAATCTATTGGAGTAAATCGTTGGCCTCCTGCCGTGGTGAACCTTGAGTCAAAGGTCCAGGCATTTCGGCCATCTTCACCGAACTTCCACTCTTTGCCAAATAGTAAATTGAAAACGGTATTGTTGTTAAACGCAGTACTTCGTTCTATACCATCACTTCCTTCATAGGTAGACTCATAAATTGAAGTTGTCAGTAACATGTAATACCCTTTACTAAAAAACTTCTCCAGTGTCAGTTCAATTCCGTAGTTTCTGCCTGTACCCTCATTGACCAGGCTCCCCTTCTCTTCGAATTCAAAATCGGCTCCTTCATTTAAAATAGAATAGCTTGAGGGGGTGCTTTCGACCGGGACATCAAATAAACTTTGGTAATAAGTCTCTGCCTTCAATCTCCATGATTCGCCTAGACTTCTGTCATAAGCCAAGACAAAATGATGACTTTTCATAAAATCAAGATCATCGTTGGTTCGCGCGAACTGCTGGGAAGCAACCTCTTCCTCTAAGAAAAGAATAGGAGAAGGAATGGCTTGAGCATGTAACCCATAGGCTAGACTAAAACGTTGGTTTGGCTTGGCTTGCCAGCTTACCGCCGCCCTTGGCTCTAAAACCTGATCTTCGGTATAGCTGTGATATTGTGTATGAAGTCCTCCGGTAACACTCCATTCATCGGTGATTCGATATTCAGCTTGAGAAAATGCCTGATGAACCGAATACGATTCATCTAAGCTGTTCGTAGTTATAAAATAATCCGGGACGCCATCGTTATCATTATCTGGTATTTGCACACGATTATCCTTGTCTTTAGCATTAAAATCTGGCAAATAACGCTCTGAAAGAACACCTGCACGTAAGTTCCACCTAGCATTAAACTTCTTATTCAAAGTCGTCGAAATCGTTATACGATTTTCCCTATTCCTAACATTTACCGCTCGGTATTTTGACAACAAATTATCGTCACCATCAATTATGAAGTTGTCTTGTTCATATTGATTATAATTCGTGCTTGCTCCAACTGAGGTCTTTAAAAAGGTGGTCTTGTTAAGCCTTAACGTGTGACTTAGGCCTACTAATCCTAGTTGGTTTTCTACAAAGGCATCTTCATTTGGATTCGCGAATAGGTCATCCTCGTCAATATCGTCTCCTAGAAAGTCTATATTGCTCAAACCACCTAAACCGAACAGTTCAAAACGTCCAAGTTTTGTGTCTCCAAAATTTATTTTGAAAGAGAAATCCTGATAGTAAGGAATGGCACTTGTACCTGTAGCTGCTACACTGGCTATACCGTAACGATATGATGCAATAAATGATCCACCATTCGACTTCCGAAAAGGTCCTTCAGCCATGAATTCAAGACCGCTGAAAGCGCTTAACTGAGCCGTAAATTCATTTTTATCCCGATTCCCATTTCTAAAATTTACATCAAAAACCGCCGCATTGGCATTGCCATATTCTGCCGGAAAAGCGCCGGTCAAAAAATCTGAAGTTCTAAGCAAATTGGTATTGAGGGCGTTCACCGGACCTCCGGTTGTGCCCAGAGTGGCGAAGTGGTTAGTTGTAGCGATAGGCAAACCCTCGATACGCCAAAGTAGTCCTACCGGTGAATTACCCCTGACCACAATATCATTTCTGGAATCATTCGGCGCACTTACTCCGGCAAAAGAAGTAGCTAATCTTGCCACGTCATTTCTACCTCCCGAAAAGCGAGTGACTTCTTCAAGACTAAATGTTCTTGCACTCACTTTGGCCAGTTCATTCAAAGGAAGGTCTTTATCGGCCTCCGCAGTAATCACTACTTCGTCTAATTTTTCAACCGACTCCTCTATTTTTACGTTAAGAACCACCTCCTTTCCGGCTGTCACCAGTACATTGGGTAGTGAAATACTTTTGTAGCCGATGTATTGAACAGCTAGCGTTTGTCGGCCGTAGGGTACGGCCTCCAGCCTAAATCTTCCCTCTAAATCTGTTACAGCCCCTATAATAGGATTAGAGCCAACTAAAATAACCGAAGCTCCTATAATTGGATAATCGCCTTGCGCATCCAGAACGGTACCTTTAACCGTTTGGGTCTGGCTAAAAGCCTGAAATACTTGACTCGATAAAATGATAATAAAGAATAGGTTTCTCATTTGTTTTTTAATTTATGCTCCGAATTTGAAGGCATTTAGTGGTCTAAAAAATGAGAATATGAGTCAAACCAGGATATTTGAGAATGAAAGCTGGTAATTAAACCGTGAAGGCTGAAGATCGTTTAAATGCCATTGGCAGACGGCTTTACACCTCGATATTAGGGTTTCGGTAAGCCATTAACCGGTTTCACTACTGAAATCATTCTATTTGGAATGAAATATTAGTTATTTTGAAGCATGTTTTGGGGTTTGAAAATTAAAGAGGTATATGTCCGTTGGACCGGCATAGTTATTCTGGCCGGGGTGATGATGATGCTCTACAAAGAGCCCGAAGAAACTTATATCGAAAAATATGCCACATCATTCCTTTTTACCTCTTTTTTCTGGAATGGTGCTTTTATGTTATTCATGCACTTCAGGAGAGTATATCCTCGAATCAGACAAACCCCAAAGAGACTCGTAGTAACACTATTTTGGCTTGCGATTCTCTTGACATTCGGTGATCCGCTACTGTGTTTGATTTTTGGCTTTAAGGACTGGGAAACTATCTTGAATCCTGCTGTAGCCTTCGATCATGCCCCTACTAACTTTTTAGCATCTTTTGTGGTTGGGTCAATCTATGAAAATGTGTACTTCTTCGAGCAATGGAAAAAAAGTATCCAACTGAATGAAGCGCTGAAAAATCAGCAGATCCGAACACAATTTGAGGTATTGCAAAATCAAATGAGTCCGCATTTTTTATTCAACAGCTTGAATACACTGACTACCTTGATAAGTGAGAACGGAAGTGTAGCTATAGAATTCACGGAAAAACTATCAGAAGTATATCGATATATTCTTCAAAACAAGGAAAAAGAAGTAGTGCACCTGGGCCATGAATTGGAATTCGCTCGCAATTACATATTCCTACTGCAAATAAGATATCCTGAAAATCTCAAGGCTAATTTTAATGTCGACGAGAAGTTCTATAACCAAAGTATTGCCCCACTTACCATTCAAATATTGCTAGAAAATGCGATAAAGCACAACAGAATTTCAAGGGCGCACCCCCTTGAAATAGATATTTACATAGATAATAGTCATTCAGTGGTAGTAAAGAATAATCTTCAGAAAAGAAATGTCATTGAAAAGTCCACCAAAACCGGACTAGCCAATATCCAAAAAAGGTATGCCTATTTTGGATACGACACCATCAAGATTACGAGTACAACCAAGGACTTTTTAGTGGCAATTCCTCTATTGCACATAAAGAACGATACGGAGCAGATGATGTCCCCATCCATCTAAAATGCAGGTAGTAATTATAGAAGATGAAGCGCCCGCCTTTCGCCGACTTCAAAAAATTCTTGAGGAAGTAGACCCTACTATTGAAATAATAGAGGTACTGGACAGCGTAGAAGAAGGCATTAAATGGTTGAATGATTCTAAGCAACCTGATCTTATCTTCATGGACATACAGCTAAGTGATGGCTTAAGTTTCGAAATATTTGATGCCGTGAAGATTACGTGCCCGGTCATTTTCACGACGGCTTTTGATGAATACACATTACGTGCGTTTAAGGTAAACAGTATTGATTATCTGTTAAAGCCAATAAAAAAGGAAGAACTTTCCCTGAGCCTAAAAAAGTTGGATCAATTAAAGTCTTCTTTCAAAGAAAAAACACAACCACAGGATATCAACGCTTTAATTAGAGCCATCAAACTAGATGACCGGAAATTTAAGAGCCGATTCTTAGTCAAGAAAGCAGATGAACTTCATTCTGTGGAGACTGCAGAAATCTCACATTTCTGTACTCGCAATGGCGTAGTGCACCTCGTTACCCAAAAGGGGAAAGATCATATTATGGATTTTACACTGGACGAGTTAATGTTGCAAGTTGACCCGGAGCAGTTCTATCGAGCAAACCGTCAGTATATTGTGCATTTTAAAGCCATTCAAAAAGTACATAAATTCCACAAAGGAAAACTGTTAATTGAGCTTGTGCTTGAGACAGATGACTCGATCACCGTTAGTGCCGAGAAAGCGAGTGATTTTAAAGGATGGTTAGGATACTCTTAGCAACGCATTTCAGAAGTCCGTAAAGTATTGGTAGATTGCAAGTTATGCGCAATCGAATCTTATATTATGGATTGATAGTTCCATTGTCCCACCTTCCGTTTTCTGTGCTTTATGTACTTTCAGATATCCTCTTTCTTGTTTTGTATTATGCCATTGGCTATCGCAAAAAAGTCATCCGTGAAAATATAAGAAGATCCTTCCCTGAAAGAAGCACCAAAAAACTAAAAACCATTGAAAAAGAGTTTTTTCGCCATTTTGCTGATCTATTGGTAGAAAGCCTCAAAACATTTACAATTTCTCAAAAGGAAAGTCTGCGAAGAGTTAAAATCGTGAACACTGATGTAGTCAACAATTTGTACGATCAAGGAAAAAACATTACGACCATTGGCGGGCACAACGGTAATTGGGAATTATACGCAACGGCTTGTGCTATGCAGGTGAAGCCGGATGTCGCCGCATTATATACACCACTCTCAAGTCCATTTTTTGATAAGATTATGCGCCAAAGCCGCTCCAGATACGGGCTTCAAATGATCCCTACTATTGAAAATGACAAGCTTCCAACTGATTCCGGTTCCCCTACTATGTTTATTTTTGGGATAGATCAATGTCCCAGAAAATCACAGAAGGCCTATTGGATGGAATTCCTCAATCAGGAAACAGGGGTTCAATTTGGTGCTGAAAAATTTGCTCGTGATCATAATACCGCAGTAGTATTTGGCAACATACGTAAGTTAAAAAGAGGATATTATGAAATTGAATACTCATTAATTTGCGAGGATCCATCAACAAAGCCCGTAGGTTGGATTATGGAATCCGGGACCAAACGCCTGGAGAAGATGATAAAACAACAACCGGCTTATTGGTTGTGGAGTCATAAACGCTGGAAGTATCCAAAAGAAGAATACGACCAGTTCAGAGAAAAAAAAAGCGACGGAGTTTTGACCGGTTCCGAGTTGATAGAGTCACAATAACTTGATTTTACGATCTCCATAAGGTTCAAATGGCCTTGTAGAACGGTCCGCCATTAACGTTCACAACAAGCGAAAAATAAGTATATTGGTAAGAAGTGCGGTGGGTATAATTCATTTGGGTTATGACTATTGGGAAAATATCATTTCTTATTCTATTCGTTTTGTTTTCGTCCTATTCAGAGCGGGAACGCACCTTCGTAAACGATGAAACTGAAGAATTTATACTTGCCGTTCAGGAAGTCCCCATATACGTTGATAGCCTGGGTTCTTTAACTTTCGACGAGGTATTGAAGGCGTCAAGAAGGTTTAACATTAACCCCCGGTTCAAACCACAGGACTACTGTATAGAATGCACCTACTGGATAAAAATTCCATTGCTGGTAGGACAGAATACCAGGAAGCAATGGATGCTGGAATTCTATGATCAGACCATAGATGAAATAACCGCCTACTTCCCCCAGGCCGATGGCTCCTACAGCTCAGAATCGGTAGGTGACCGATTTCCTTTTAAGGAAAAGGGATTTTTACATAAAAATTTCGAGTGGCTGATAGATACCAATATTACAGGGCAACAGGATATCTATTTTCGGGTAAAATCACATACTTACGCGGACATTAGAATTGCCGTTAGAACGGTCAACAGATTTATCTACTACTCTTTAAACGAATACTTCCTATACGGTCTTTTCTACGGCATGATCTTTATCATTACAGTTTATAATTTGCTGATGTTTCTGGCTATTCGTGAAAGGAAATATTTATTCTATACCTTCTACATACTGAGCGTGGGGATATATGCCATGTGCGTGGATGGCATTGCCTTTCAATACCTTTGGCCCAACTCTCCCGAATGGAATCAGATTGCCTACGGAGCGGCACGGTTTTCCTTAATCTTTTGGTCCTTACTATTTGCAAGGCGATTTTTAAATACAGCTACAAGAGCTCCAAAACTCGACCGATTGTTTATGATCGCGATCGGGTTAAGGGCAGCGTTATTTTTCTACACTATCACTTTTGATCATGACCTTTTCGAATACACAAGTGTCGAAATTTTACCTCTGATCCTTATTTTCTATTCCAGTATACATGTACTGCTTCGCGGATATAAACCGGCACGTTTTTTCGTGGTTGCATTTGGGTTTCTTTTCTTAGGGTTTCTGATCAAAGCACTTTTATACCTTTCCGTTATACCCTTTGTTATTCTTTCCTACTACAGCTTACACGTTTGCTTCTTGTTCGAAATGCTTTTTCTGACTTTCGCATTAAGTGACCGAGTGCGTATTCTGAAGTCAAATCGAGATAGAGCATTAAAGAGAATCATTGTTCAACACCAGGAAAATGCGAAACTGAAAGACAAAGTAAACATGGAACTCGAGCAAAAAATAAGGCAACGTACAAAAGAATTAGAGGAAAAGAATTTGCAGTTAGCTGAGATTAATCAGCGATTATATCAACAGACCAATGAGATCAACCGAATTAACTCTACGCTAGATCTTGATAACTGGAAACTAAAGAATAATATAAAAGAAATACTTCAGGATAGGTTAATTAATAAAAACCTTACCCTCGAGCAATTCCAAAAAATCTTCCCGGATCAAATTACCTGCTATCGGTTTTTAGATAAGCTAAAATGGGATAATGGATATCAGTGCACTAAATGTTCAAATACAAAGTATTCGAAAGGACAAACAAAGTTTTCTCGTCGATGCTCGCGATGTGGGTACGATGAATCCATAACTAGCAATACGGTGTTTCATCGTATAAAATTTCCCATAGAAAAGGCGTTCTATATTCTCTATGTCACTAACAATCGCAAGGATGAGTTTACTCTTGATGAGCTCTCTGAAATGCTGGATCTAAGAAGAAATACGGTGTGGAGTTTCAAAAAGAAAATAGAAGGGATTTACAACGCAGATAATAGTAAAACTTCTACCGTTCTCATTCATAACCTGTTCTCAGCACACTTAAATTAGGCTTATTAAGCTCTGTATCAAGGTTTTCTGTCAATATTGTTGCTAAAGCGATATCCGCAAACGTTTTCAGAGCTTTAATGGCTGATAATGAATTATTTTATTGCCCCTTATGCGCAATTTCTTGTGTTTTAAAATCTATGATTTTGGTCATTATTCGCAATAAATAGCCTATTGGATTTGCCTTCGTCTCTTTTGGTAGTTTAGATTAGGTCACGTTTTTGCAAACGTTTTCTAACAACACATCATCATAAACTTAAAAGTAGATTAAACATGAAAAAAATTCTACGAATTAAATTAAAACCACTGCTACTGCTGGCCATCTGTGTAACGCCCGCCCTGAGTGTTGCTCAAACAGTGGTAACAGGCACCGTGCTTTCAGGGGATGACGGACAACCATTGCCGGGTGTCAACATTTTGATCAAAGGATCAACAACAGGAACAACAACGGATATCGACGGGAATTACAGCATTAGCGTTCAGGACGATAACTCAATTCTAGTATTTTCTTTTGTGGGTTATTCATCACAAGAAATTACAGTCAGTAGTAGAAATCGCATTGATTTAAGTCTTAATCCGGATATTAGTCAACTAGAGGAAATTGTAGTAATCGGTTACGGAACACAGCAAACCAGAGATCTAACATCAGCAATTTCAACCATCAAAACCGAAGAAATTACAACCACCCCAAATAGTAATCCCATGCAAGCGCTACAGGGTAAAGTAGCAGGTGTTCAAATAACGAGTAATGGTTCACCCGGAGCAAGCCCTAATGTACGTGTTAGGGGTCTCGGTTCAATAACAGGTAATAACGACCCGCTATACGTTGTGGATGGCATGTTCGTGGATAACATAGATTTCCTCAACTCGACAGACATTGCTAACATTTCAGTTCTCAAAGATGCCTCGGCTTCAGCTATCTACGGGGTGAGGGGTGCAAATGGTGTAGTATTAATTGAGACCAACTCCGGTCAATACAATCAACCTACTAAAATCGTTTATGATGGTTACTATGGAGTGCAAGTACCACAAAATGTACTACAAATGTCTAATTCTGAACAATTTGCCAACTACGTGCGTCAAACAGGGAATGACCCAGAAATTGAGCTCATAGAAAACGCGATTGGTAGATATGGTAGAAGTCGGGTAAATCCAAATCTACCAGTGACTAATACAGATTGGTATAATGAAGTAATGACCGATGCCGCTCCTATCCAGAACCACTCACTTACTATATCTGGAGGAAATGATAGGGCCAGATATTCTGTCGGTGGAAGTTATTTTAACCAGGAAGGGCTTATCGACCACATGCGTAATGACTATGAAAGGCTAAATTTTAGAGGAAAGATAGATGCCATCGCGAATGATTGGCTCACAGTGGGGGCTAATATTACACTAAGTAATGCTACCCAGTTCAATGCCGATAATGCAGTGTGGTTCCAGACATATTTTGCGATTCCCACGCTTCCTGTATTCGATGAGCTTAATACGGATGCAAGTCCAACCGCATTCGGGAATGCACAACAAATAGGTTATAGAGGTAGACAAAACCCTTTCTTCGTAATGGAAAATAATGATAACCGTAACAGAGTAGGTAAAATTCTTGGTAATTTCTACGCGGATTTTGAAATCCTACCTGAAAAACTATCTTTTAAAACCTCTTACAACTACTTCTACAATAATATTCAGGTTCGTAATGTTGATTTGGCCTACAATGACGGAGAACGGGAATTTCAAAACGGTTTAACCAGAATTTCGGAAACTTCTTACAATCAGATCTGGGATAATGTATTGACCTATCAAAACAATTTTGGGGATCACAATCTTACCCTAACCGGAGGTTATTCCTATCGTAGTGAAGTTTTTGAAGAGAATCAATCTCGTGCTGAAGATATAAGAACACTGACAAGAAATGAGGAAGATTGGTATATCCCCGATAATTCAGAGGTCAATACTTCTGAAACCTTCAGCGATGGTGATGAGCTCTTTGGGATCTCGTTTTTTGGAAGAGCCGCTTATAACTATAAGGACAAATACTTACTTTATGGTACGTACCGAAGAGATGGTACTAACCGTTTTGCCGGTTTTGCAAAGTGGGGTGACTTTTATACGATAGGTGCAGGATGGGTTTTGACGGAAGAAAACTTCTTTAATGTACCAGGTATTGATTTCTTCAAGCTTAGAGCGGGTTACGGTGAAATTGGAAATGAAGGAATTAATCCGGCCATTGGTCAAACCACTTTCAATCAAATTGGCCTTGCTATCGGTGATGAATTAGTAACTGGCGTGCGACCAGATAACGTATTTGACTTGGTCACGACGTGGGAAACCACGGCAGAAACCAATGTGGGCGTGTCTGCTAGATTTTTAAATCAAAGGTTAAGCCTTGAAGCCGACTGGTTCCAACGCGATACAGAGGATGCTGTTGTGAATGTATTTCAGCCAGGAGCTGGTGAATTTGTTCGAAGAAATGCCGGGTCAGTTAGAAATTCGGGCTTGGAACTTGCATTAAATTGGTCAGATAACGTTGGCGATATTAGCTACAATATAGGTGCTAATTTTGCTACACTTGATAATGAAGTATTGAGTGTTGGAAATCAAGTTGCCTTAGATGCTGGTTCCGCAGAGTTTCGTCAAAGATCCGCAGAGGGATCAGGAATCCGAGAGTTTTTCGGTTATGAGATAATTGGAGTATTCCAAACACAAGAAGACGTTACGAATTCAGGTTACACAACAGATTTCATAAGTACCAACAACCTTGAGCCTGGTGATTTCCATTTTAGAGATCAAAATGGAGATGGTATCATTAACGCCGATGACCGCGTATTTTTGGGTTCTTTTTTACCATCTTATACGTTTGGGTTCAATTTTGGAATCACGTATCGTAACCTTTCGCTCACGGCATTCCTCCAGGGTCAAGGTGGTAATAAAATATTAAATCGTAAGCGCGGTGAAATAATTTTCACTCAAGACACTAATATAGACGCTGATCTCGCGAATAACTTCTGGGATGGAGCGGGATCAACCAATGAATATCCTTCTGCGTCGGGCTACAGAAAACCGTATAACAATAATCAATTGAGTGAATTCTTACTTGAAGATGGAGATTATTTTAGGATTCAGAATGTTCGTATAGCCTATTTATTCGATAATAAGGAGCTAATGGGAATGAAATTGCCTAAGACTACAGTTTCATTCACAGCAGAGAGACCGCTTACGCTATTCGATTATAACGGGTTTAACCCGGAGGTTGCCGATGGAGTAGATCGACAAACTTATCCTATTCCTGCTATATACACATTTGGTTTAAACATAGAGCTTTAAAAACAGAGAAAGATGAAAAGATTCATAATATATTTTAGGGTTTTACTGACTGCAAGTCTTTTGTACAGTTGCACGGATCAGCTTGACGAGCCGTTGCAAAACGAGCCTATAGGTCTTGAATTCGATGAAGGCGGACAGTTAGCGATTGCACTAAGTGCTTATCAGGACCTGTACAACCTTGGCTGGGAAATTCATCCCACTATCGCTATGCGCGGAGACGATGTAAATAAAGGAGGCGGAACAGACCAACCTCAAATGGGACTGCATGATGAATTCGTTTATGATCCAGGGTATTGGTTTTACAATAACACCTGGAATGGTTTTTACTCAGACATACTTACGGGTTTCTATGTGGCCATTGAGGAAATAGAAAAAGTCAATGATGTAGTTGAAGATCCTACGTTAGGAAATCAATATATAGCCGAAGTAAAGGTGATGATAGGTTTTGAATTACTACACATTGTGAGGCTGTGGGGTGATATATTGATTCCTGAATCATCAGATTCCGAAGAATTTGCTGAATTGCCTGTTACTTCCAGGGAAGATGCACTTCGATATATTTCTGATTTAATGGACGAAGCCATTCCACAACTCCCAAATATGCGCCCAAATCAGCGTGAAGATATTTTGGGAGGTGTGACGCAACACACAGCTCTTGCCGTAAAGGCGATGGCTAATCTTGACTTGGAAAACTACCAGGAGGCCGCCAACGCCACTTCGGAAATTATTGAAAGTGGATTATTCACTCTTTACGACGACTATTATAATCTTTTTAAAAAACCAGGCGAGCTAAGCGATGAAATTCTCTTCGAATTACAGTATTCTGATTTTGGTAGTCCAAGTACAGCCACTGGTGATTTTAATCATCTGTTTAATTTCTATGGCCCACTTGGTGTGGGCTGGGATCCGGCTGTGGAGGGAGCGAGCGCAGGATGGGGTTTTTGGGAACCCACCTTTAAGTATATCGAGTTTATGCTGAACCGAGAGGATAATACCAGATTAGAAACCTCCGTGTTGTTTACTCCAGCCGGAGTAGAGGAATTAAACAACAGGGGTTTTACCGACCTACCTTCATTTACCAACGCATCTGGCGATTTCATATATACCCGGGATGGTGACGGAATCGGCAATCATGCTCGAGCGCTCTTTCACAGCGGTAAACATTACTTGCCAACCACTCAGATAAGTACAGGTGTTACCAGATTCAATTCAGGTAAAAACTTCATCCTAATAAGATATTCGGAAGTGCTTTTGATGCATGCTGAAGCCATAGTTAGTGGCGGTACGAGTAGCTCTATTTCTGCAGAAGCAGCTGTCAACTTAGTTAGAGAGCGGGCAGACTTGGATCCTGTAGCATCAGTGGACCTTGATGCCGTACTTGACGAAAAATATGCAGAACTCGGCATGGAGTGGGGAATTCGATTCGCGGATGTAGTGAGACACGGTAGAACAAATGAGTTAAATGAGAACGGAAAAGTTTATAACCCTGCAGAAGATCGGTTCATTCCATATCCTACTGCTCAAGTTGATCAGTTACCTCAGTTGAATAATTAAATTGAAACAAGATGAAAAGTTTAAGAATATTATTTGCGTTATACTTCCTTTTATCAGTTTCGTGTGATGAAGGTTACATTGATGATATATCAGCAGTAGATCCTGGTGATGATACCGCAGCACCGACTATAACAATTACAAGCCCTCCTAGTGGCAACCTTTTCATTCCATTTACTGAAACTAGTTCTGACATTAATATTTCGTTGTCTGTATCAGATGATATTGAGCTATCTTCAGTTACAGCAACATTAGATGGCAACCAGGTAGCCAACGTTTCAGAATTTGTAGATTTTAGAAATATTTCCATTAGTACAATAATCGAAAATCTCAGTGTCGGAAACTACACACTATCAGTATCAGCCAGTGACCTGTCCGGAAAGAGTAGTGAAGTAGACGTTTCGTTTACTGTAACCAATGAATATATCCCAGCGGAGGGAGAAATATTTTACATGCCGTTTGAAGAAGAATCATTTACAGACATTATAAGTGACACTGAAGGCGAAGGTTTTGGAAATCCTGAATTTGTAGATGGTGTATTTGGTGATGCTTTGGAGCTTGACGCGGCTAATCAAGGCTACGTTACATTTCCAGCAACCCCAGAGATTACATCTCTAGAGAGTTTCACTTTATCTTTCTGGACCCGCGTTGACTTTGTTGATGAAGATGATAATGGCGGAATAGATGGAGTTTTGGGTTTTGTAAGTCTATCCAATAGTAATGGGTTCTGGGGAAACATTAACACCTACATGGAAAATGGAAGTAATCCTTCAGATGGTGCCGATATGCGGGTTCAGGTTACTAATATGGGTACAGGGGCGTTTTTAACTGACGTTACAGATCAGCTATCAATCTTTAATAATTGGAGCCATCATGTAATTGTTTATGATAACGCATCCAAATCCATAATTTACTATATCAATGGTGAAGAAAAGTCCACTTTAGTAGTGAGTTGGGACGACAATTTCGCTTTTATCGATGCTGAGAAAATAATAATAGGTTGTCTTCAATTCCAGACCATTCCAAGTTCTACTACAGCCACGGGAGCTCAAGGTTGGGCAAGTTACCTAACAGGTGAAATAGATGAAATCAAGATATTTGATAGAGTTCTTTCACCTAGTTTGATTACTGACCTGTTTAATGCTAACAATCCAAATTAAACCCTCGGTAGTATTTTGAATATAAAGCTTTAACTCTAACCAATTGGGTCTTTCTAAAAGGAAGACCCATATTTTTACCATGAGGAAGAAGGTTTTAGTGTTGGTATTTGCAGGATTCTTTATCTCTGGGTGTAAAGATGATACGGAAGGCTTACCTGAAGATTTAAGAGTAACATCTCTTAAATATGATGGTATTGAACTAAATGAAAGTGAATTGGCAACTGACCTTCCAACTAATGGAACTTTTCAAATGGTATTTTCAAATGAAGTAGATTTAGCAAGTGTGCAAAGTGCCGTTTTATTAAGAAGAGGTAATAACGATATCGATGTTAGTATAATCAAAGACTCACCCACGAGTTACACTATTTCTTCAAATGAATTATTAAGAGCTAATGCCCAGCATGAATTAAGTATTTCATCAGAGCTTTTATCTAGGAATGGAGCCGACTTGCCAGGAGCTTCTTATCCTTTTAGGACCGAAAGAATAACTTTTGGACTTGAATCTGCATTCTTTGGTGATATGCAAGCGATTAATTCAGACCGAATGGACAACGTACCTTTGAACCTCGATTTAAACTTGGCCTTTTCCTCAGAGATAGACCCAACAAGTCTTTCAAGTGGGGTATCAATAGGTTCAGGACAATCTTTGGAAATTATTCAAACCTCTCCAAAAGATTTTACAATAAAAGTTGCTTCTGATCTAACTCCACTTTCACGTTACGTTCTTTCCATATCAGATAATGTTCAAGGTTTAAATGGAGAAGACTTCGTAGGCTATGCTCAAGAGTTTTACACTCAACTAGATTCAACTCTGAAATTCCCGCTAGTATCAGATGAAGAATTATTGACAATCATACAAGAACAGACTTTTAAATACTTTTGGGACTTTGCTCACCCGGTTAGCGGATTGGCTAGGGAAAGAAATACCTCGGGAGACTTAGTAACGATTGGTGGTTCCGGTTTTGGCGTCATGGCTATTTTAGTAGGCATTGAACGTGGATTTATCACTCGTCAAGAAGGTATTTCGCGCCTCGAAACTATCGTCAGCTTCTTAGAAACTGCGGATCGTTTTCATGGTGTATGGCCACATTGGATGAACGGAAACACGGGAGAAACTATTCCGTTCAGCGCCAATGATGATGGTGCGGATCTGGTTGAAACCGCTTTTATGATCCAGGGACTACTAACGGTCCGGAAATATTTGGATGAGGGAAATGCACAGGAGATCACTATCAAAAACAAGATCAGCAATCTCTGGGAAGAGGTGGAATGGGATTGGTTTACCCAGAACGGGCAAGATGCACTCTATTGGCATTGGTCCCCAAATTTTGGTTGGGAAAAGAACCTTAGGATCTCCGGATGGAATGAATCATTGATCGTTTATGTTTTGGCTGCCGCATCTCCAACACATCCCGTTTCCGCAGAGGTATACCACAAAGGATGGGCACGGGATGGGGCCATGGTAAATGGTAATGATTTTTTTGGGATCAACTTGCCTTTAGGCTCAGATCGTGGAGGTCCGCTATTCTTTAGCCATTATTCATTCCTGGGCCTCGACCCGAGAAACTTAGAGGATCAATACGCCAACTATTGGGACCAAAATATCAATCATTCTCAGATCAACAGGGCATACTGTATGAACAACCCTTTGAACTACGTGGGCTATAGCAGTGCATGCTGGGGACTTACTGCCAGCGATGGTGACGGTGGGTATTCGGCGCATTCCCCCAACAATGATCGTGGGGTCATAACCCCAACGGCTGCTATAAGTGCACTACCCTATACACCTGTAACATCAATGGAAGCGATAAAACACTTTTATTACCTGTTAGGGGATAAGCTCTGGGGGCAATACGGATTTTATGATGCTTTTAACATTACTGAAAACTGGTATGCCAGTTCATACCTGGCTATTGATCAGGGGCCTATTGTTCTAATGATTGAAAACCACAGAACCGCCTTATTATGGGATTTATTCATGCAAAATAGTGAGGTGACCGATGGTTTAGATAAACTTGGATTTACTTCTTATTAATTCTGGCTAATCTGTATCAATGGATTATGATAATACTGAACCGGAATTAGAAACTGAAGGCAATAAAAGTTATAAAAACATAAATGAAATACTTAAAAATAATTCTTCAACTTCTGGCGCTTAACTATATAGCTGTTGCCTGCATTAAATCAAAGGGTTCAGCCAATGAACAGGAGCTTGAACAGCAAGCAGGTATTTCGGAAGATTCACTACTAACGCTGGTCCAATATCGAACATTCCAATACTTCTGGGATGGAGCTGAGTCAATTAGTGGTTTAGCGCGAGAGCGCTTGCATATGGACAACATATATCCTAACCATTCCAAGGATATTATCACCTCCGGCGGTTCTGGTTTTGGGCTTATGGCATTGGTTGTGGGGATGGAGCGGAAATTTATCACGAGATCAGCAGGTATTGAGCGACTTCAGAAAATAGTAGAATATCTTGAAAAAGCAGATCGATTTCATGGGGTTTGGCCACATTGGTGGGATGGTCCCACAGGTAAAGTCGCGCCCTTTAGTAAAAAAGATGACGGCGGAGACTTAGTGGAGACCTCTTTTTTGGCCTCGGGACTTCTTACCGTCAGGCAGTATTTAAATCCTGATGACCCCATAGAGAAAGAATTAGTTGATAGAATAAATATTCTCTGGCAAGGAATTGAATTTGACTGGCATACCAAGGGAGGTGAAGATATCTTGTATTGGCACTGGTCACCCAATTATGGTTGGGATATGAATTTTGGAGTTCGAGGCTATAACGAGTGTCTCATCATGTATGTATTGGCTGCTTCCTCACCGACGCATCCTGTTCCTGCCAAAGTATATCACGAAGGATGGGCGCGCTCAGGGAAAATAACTCAAGATACTACCTATTACGGCTTGGAAACAGAATTAAATCATTATGACGGCAATAGTTCTCCTGTCGGCCCTCTTTTTTGGGCGCATTATTCCTACCTGGGTTTAGATCCCCGCGGTTTAAAGGACCAGTACGCCGACTATTGGAAACTAAATCAAAACCAGGCTTTAATTCACTACAAACATTGTGTTGCCAATCCAAATGGGTTTGAGGGATACGGTGAAAACTGCTGGGGACTTACTTCGAGCTATTCCATGAAAGGGTATGCAGGTCATCGACCTGATCGAGATCTTGGTGTAATTTCACCCACCGCAGCCTTATCTTCATTCCCATATACTCCGAAAGAAAGTATGCAATTTCTTAAGTATTTGTATCAGGAAGCGGATACGCTGGTAGGCGAATATGGTCCTTATGATGCCTTTAGTTTCAGTAATAACTGGTATCTACCTCGATATCTTGCTATTGATCAAGGCCCGATTCCTGTAATGATTGAGAACCATAGGTCCGGACTAATTTGGGAACTATTTATGTCGGCACCTGAGGTGAAGGATGGCCTGAAAAAGCTGGGTTTCTACAACGATAAAAATTAAGCATAGAACGACTGAACTAATTCTAAATGACTAAAATAAAACTTAGCCCAATTCTGATTCTATCATTTGCCTTATTCGGCCTTGTCATCTCCTGTACGGCCCCAAAGGATGAGTCAGGTTCAGCCATTGGAAGCTATGGTGATAGAATTGATTCATTGATGTCGATAATGACTTTAGAGGAAAAAATCGGTCAATTAAACCTACCCAGTGCCGGTGATATCACAACGGGCCTTGCCAATAGCACTGGTATTGCTTCAAAAATTAAAGAAGGTAAAGTTGGCGGCCTTTTTAATATTCGGGGTTTAGACAAAATCAGAAAAGCCCAGCAAATAGCAGTGGATGAAAGTCGTCTTGGAATTCCCCTTCTATTCGCTATGGACGTTATTCATGGCTACAAAACCACTTTCCCTATACCCATAGGTGTTTCATGCACTTGGAACCTGGAGTTAATTGAGGCTTCTGCAAGAATTGCTGCTCAGGAAGCTACCGCGGAAGGAATAGCCTGGACTTTTTCTCCGATGACCGACGTTTCCAGAGACCCAAGATGGGGCAGAGTATCGGAAGGTAATGGAGAAGATCCATTCCTGGGATATCAGATAGCCCAGGCCATGGTTAGAGGCTATCAGGGTGATGATCTTTCCAAAGATAATACCATGATGTCATGCGTGAAGCACTTTGCATTGTACGGGGCATCTGAATCAGGACGTGATTATAATACAGTGGACATGAGTCGCTTGAGGATGTATAACGATTATTTTCCTCCGTACAAGGGTGCAGTCGACGCGGGTGTAGGAAGCGTAATGGCCTCATTTAATGAGGTTGACGGTGTTCCCGCTACGGGTAGTTATTGGTTAATGACTGAGGTTTTAAGAAATCAATGGGGTTTTGAAGGCCTTGTACTCTCTGATTACACTGGCATTACTGAAATGGTAAAACACGGAATAGGCGACACCGCTCAGGTTTCCGCCCAAGCATTAGGAGCTGGTATCGACATGGACATGGTTTCCGAGGGATTCCTATCCACTCTGAAGCCATCTCTTGAACAGCAAATGATAAATATCGAGCAGATTAATAAGGCTTGCCGCAGAATTCTGGAAGCCAAGTTCAAATTGGGATTATTTGATGACCCCTACAGGTATATGGACGACAGTAGACCCGCCAAAGAAATTTTCACCGCCGAGAATCGCGTGAAAGCAAGGGAGCTTGCCACTGAGTCTTTTGTACTATTAAAAAACGAAGGCGTTTTACCACTAAAGAAAAATGGAACTATAGCCCTTGTAGGTCCCATGGCGGATAATGTAGAAAATATGCCCGGCACCTGGAGTGTGGCCACGGATGTTAAGAAATCGATATCACTTCTTAATGGCCTAAGAGATGTGGGTGGAAGTAAGGTGAACATAATAACCGCAAAAGGTTCAAATTTTGTCAAAAATGCCGACCTGGAAAAAAGGATCAGCGTGTTTGGAAAACATACCTACCGCGATGACCGATCAGAGGATGAAATGACCAAAGAAGCATTAGCTATTGCCAATCAAGCTGATGTGATCGTAGCCGCGATGGGAGAAGCGTCAGAAATGTCGGGAGAAAGCTCTAGCAGAACGGATATAGATTTGCCGGTAGTGCAGAAAAGGCTTTTGGAAAAGCTAGTTGCCACCGGCAAGCCTGTTGTCTTGGTGTTGTTCACCGGTCGCCCGTTAACCCTTACCTGGGAGCATGAGAATATTCCTGCCATCTTAAACGTGTGGTTTGCCGGGACAGAGGCTGGTTTGGCTATAAGTGATGTACTCTTTGGGGATGTCAACCCTTCTGGCAAGCTAACATCTACTTTCCCACAAAATATCGGACAAATACCACTATTCTATAACCATAAGAATACCGGTAGACCCCTAGAGGGAAAATGGTTTGAAAAGTTCAAATCCAACTATCTGGACGTAACTAACGAACCGCTATACCCATTTGGTTATGGGTTAAGCTACAGTAATTTTGAATATAGCGATATTAAGCTTAGCAGCACCAAGCTGACTGGTGAGTCCTCCCTGTCCGTACAGGTTTCCATCACTAACCATAGCGACATTGATGGAAAGGAAATCGTCCAACTTTATATAAGAGACTTGGTTGGAAGCACCACGCGCCCGGTAAAAGAATTAAAGGCGTTTCAAAAACCCTTGATAAAAGCTGGAGAAACCAAAAATGTTGAGTTTAAGATTACTACTGAAGACTTAAAGTTTTACACATACGGTGATAATGACATGCAGGAAATAATTCACATCTGGGAATCAGGTGAGTTCGAAATTATGGTTGGTGGGAATTCCAGGGATGTCAAGAAGGCCTTAGTTAGCTGGACAAAATGAGGAAATATATCTGTATTGCTACGCTCCTATTATACGTAAGTTCGTTTATTCGAGCCCAAGAGGTCACTGAATATAAAAAGGCCTCCTTTAAAAGTGGTGATTTTATATTACCCTATCGTATTCTTTATCCGGTAGATTATGATACTGAAAGATCATATCCCTTAGTACTTTTCCTACATGGTGCCGGAGAAAGAGGAAGCGATAATGAGAAGCAATTAGTGCACGGCAGCAAACTATTTCTCAACGCTGAAAATCGCATGAAGTATCCGGCTATTGTGGTATTTCCGCAGTGCCCCAAAGAAGGTTTTTGGTCTAACGTGGATATCCGGTCGGGATCTGACGGTACTCGAGAATTCGATTTCTCTCCAAAAGGAAACCCGACAGCTTCAATGCAAGCTGTACTGAGTTTGTTGGACTCCCTGAGCGAATTAGCCATAGTTGATAAGGATAGAGTATATGTTGGTGGTCTTTCTATGGGAGGTATGGGAACTTTTGAAATAGTGCGCAGGAAACCGAGACTCTTTGCGGCAGCTTTTCCCATTTGCGGAGGGGGTAATCCTAGGGATGCGAAAGGATATGCCCGCAAAGTCCCTTTTTGGGTTTTTCACGGTGCCAAGGATGATGTAGTACCTCCGGAATTGTCTAAGAACATGGTTGAAGCGTTAAAAACGAACAAGGGAGACGTCAAGTTCACTCTATATCCTGAAGCGAATCATAATAGCTGGGATGCCGCTTTTGCAGAACCAGATTTATTACCATGGATTTTCTCAAATAAAAAATAACAATAAGTAACCGTCATGAAGGCTGAGGCCTATAAAGTAAATGCGCCCATGTTTGATCTGTCATATTTGCACAATACTTATTACTTCGGTAATAGGTCTTCATAAAGGTTTAAGTTTAAGTAAGCAGGTCATCTCATTCAATGAAAATTGGGTGTTTTTTAAAGGGGGATATCAATCTCGAAGAAGTTCCAGGTAGCTACCAGCAATGGCAGTCGGTAGAAGTACCTCATATCTGGAACGTCTTCGACCCCTCTTGTTAATGGGGCACCTGTCTCGCTAGAATGTATTATGCACAATGCGCTATGAAAAAGAACTCGTCAAAATATAAATTTTTTATATGTATCTTCTTGATTGGCGCTTTAGATTCTTGCCAAATTTCTGAAGAAGCCTCTGTTAACATAGCAGACCCGTTAGCACTTGAAAAAATAGAAGGCGTAAAACCGATGAACGTGGTATTCATTCTAAGTGATGACCACAGGTATGATTTTATGGGCTTTACCGGTAAAGTGCCTTTTCTGAAAACGCCAAATATGGACAGGATGGCAAGAGAAGGAACGCATATTCAAAATGCTTTTGTCACTACCTCACTTTGTTCTCCAAGTCGAGCATCAATTTTGACCGGACAATTTTCTCATCGACACCAGGTCATAGACAATCAATCCGCTATTGCCGACAGCTCAACTTTCTTTCCACAGTACTTAGAAAATGCGGGCTATGAAACGGCCTTTTTTGGCAAATGGCATATGGGTGAGCATCATGCAAGGCCTAGAAAAGGATTTACGCATTGGGAAAGCTTCAAAGGGCAAGGTGTTTATTACAACCCAACCCTTAACATTAATGGTGAAGAAAAATCATTTGGTGATTCAACCTACATTACAGATTTGCTCACCGAACATGCTGTTGATTGGATAAAAGGCCGGGATAAGGAGAAACCTTTTTTTATGTATTTATCCCATAAAGGTGTCCATTCAGAATTTGAACCTGCTCAACGCCATGATGATAATTATAAAAATGAGGCTCCTAGTTATCCAATTACCATGTTTCCTGATAACGTCACAAAAGACACCTATGATTTCGAAAATGTCCCCGAATGGGTAAAAAAGCAACGATACAGCTGGCATGGCGTGGATTACATGTACCATGGCCAAATGGACTTTGATACGTTCTACAGGAAGTACACCGAAACGTTACTTTCAGTGGACGAGAGCATTGGGGAGGTTATTTCTGCTTTGGAAAGAGAGGGTGTTCTTGAAAATACCCTCGTATTTTACATGGGAGATAACGGCTTTTCGTTTGGTGAGCACGGTCTCATAGACAAAAGACAGGCTTATGAAGAATCCATAAGGGTGCCCATGCTTGCATTTGGCGGAGGAAAACTTTTAGCGAAAGACAGCGTAGAACAATTGATTCAAAATATTGATATCGGACCGACCGTTTTAGCTATGGCTGGTCTGCAAAAACCACCTAGTATGGATGGAGAGTCTTTCCTCCAGATCTTAAAAGGTGAAACTCCAGCGGGGTGGAGGGAACGTATTTATTACGAATATTTTTGGGAACGGCCTTTTCCACAAACACCAACAGTACATGCGGTGCGAACCGATAAATACAAGTTTATCCGATATTATGGGTTATGGGATTTGAATGAACTCTACGATCTGGAAAATGACCCTTATGAAACCCAAAATCTCATAAGAAGTCCACAACATCAAGAGATTGCCAAAACACTTAGAAACGATATTTTCGATTGGTTGGAAGAAACAGGTGGAATGCAAATCCCTTTAAAGAGAGATCGTGGAGTCCGGTTTGACCATGGGTATAAAGGTACATATTGATCGAAAAAAGACTTCTGAGGTTTTAAAACTTCGGAAGTCTTTGGTTCGCAAGACGATTATAAGGGTTAAGACCAATTATTTGTAAATTTAATATAACAACAAATAACTATGCATGGAATTAAAATTTGAGATTGGGTTAGAACAACTCTTCAATCTGGCAAAGCAACTACCTATGGCCGATAAAAAAAAGTTAATAGCAGAACTTGAGAAAATGATGCCTGATGCTCCAAAAAAGGAAAAGGAGAGGAAACTAGGTAGGTATAAAGGAAAAATACGTATGTCTGCGGATTTCAACGAGCCGTTGAACGATTTTAAAGATTACATGTAATGGCTTATCTACTCGATACTCAAGTATTGATCTGGATTTTCGGCGAACCTGAGAAACTTACGACTGATATGATTTCAATTATCAAAAATCCGAAAAACGATCTTTACGTTAGTCTGGTAAGTTTTTGGGAAATGGCTGTCAAAATCAATATTGGCAAATTGGCACTTCCAGTAAATTTGGAAGAATTCATGCAAGAAACAATGGATAACGATATTAAGGTAATTGAAGTTAGAGCCAATCATATTTTGGGTATAGTTGATATGCCATTACATCATCGTGACCCGTTCGATAGATTGATCCTAAGCCAGTCTATTTTTGAGGGTATCCCCATAATATCGAGCGATAATCAATTTAAAGCATACGATGTTAAACTCATTACCTAATCAAGAGTTATGAAATTTTTGAGTGTTCTGCTCACGTAATTGATTATTTGTATTTACAAAAAACATGAATGCAGTTCAAGCCTTCATCTAAAAAGATGATAGAACACGGTTCAACCATGTATATAAGGATACATATTGATCGAAAAAGACTTCCGAAGTTTTAAAAACTTCGGAAGTCTGGACAGGTTCAAGGTCCGTGTTCCCACGGATCGGAATAGGAATAGATAACATGAGAAAAGCCGTATACTTTTTACTCATTCTCACTTTGGGATGCACTCAAACAGCACCAGACCGAGCGTCTAAAGCGGGAGACGAACAAAAGAACTATACCACCTATTGCAATCCGATAGACATCGATTACTCCTACATGTCTCATTATAGGGCGAAAAATAATGTGTCTTATCGGTCAGGCGCCGATCCGGCCGTGGTCAATTACCAAAAGAAATACTATCTATTTGTAACACGTTCACACGGTTATTGGGTATCTGATGATATGAGTAATTGGCATTTTATTAAACCTCAAAATTGGTATTTTAAAGGTAGTAATGCGCCAGCAGCAGCGGTTAGAGGTGACAAGATCATTGCCTATGGAGATCCATCTGGCAGAGGCCCCGTCATAGAAACGGGCAATCCGGAATTAGGCGACTGGCAAACCAATTATGCCGTGCTAAACATGCCAGGAGGGATCCAAGACCCGAATATATTTGTGGATGATGATAACCGGGTATATCTGTACGAAGAATCATCTAACAAATGGCCCATTCGAGGTATCGAACTGGATCCAAATAATTTTTACGTTCCTATCGACGAGCAGGTAGATCTTTTCAACCTGAAGCCTGAGGAGCATGGCTGGGAACGCTTTGGGCAAGATCATGAATCCAACCTTGCGCCCTATATAGAAGGCCCCTGGATGATGAAACACAGCGGTAAGTACTATTTGGAATATGGTGCACCCGGCACCCAGTGGAATGTGTATGCAGATGGCGTCTATACCAGCGATCACCCTTTGGGACCATTTGAATATGCACCGTACAATCCTATTTCCTACAAACCTAGTGGATTTCTAAAAGGCTCAGGGCACGGAAGTACGGTAAAGGACAATCATGGAAACTACTGGCATTATGCTACTATGGCAATTTCGGTCAATTATAAATTTGAACGAAGAATAGGGATGTACCCTGCAGGGTTTGAAGAAAATGGTCAAATGTTTGTTAACACGGCCTATGGAGACTACCCGCACTATCTTCCCGGCACTGAGGTAGAAAATCATAAAAACCGCTTTACAGGTTGGATGTTACTCTCTTACAGAAAGCCAGTGAAAACAAATTCTTCACTAGTTAAAGAAGACATCAATGTAGTAGATGAAAGCGGCTCGGGTTATATGCTGGAACAAATCCGAGAATTTGATGTCAATAAAGTCAATGACGAAGAAATCCGCTCTTATTGGGTATCATCGGCAAATCATGATTCGATCTACGTTGATGTTGATCTTGGAGAGGTTATGGACGTCAAGGCTATTCAAATCAACTTCCAGGATTTCAACAGTAAAATATTCGGTAGGCCCGATAGTCTTAAACAACAGTTCAAAATCATGGGGTCAACCGATGGTCAACAATGGGTAACCGTAGCGGATTACGCTGAAAATGAACGAGATATGCCACATGGTTATATCGAGCTTACTAGCACGGCTGCCGCTCGATATATACGATACGATCATGTCTATTGTACCAATACTTATCTCAGTATTTCAGAATTGCGAATTTTTGGAAACGGACATGGCGCTGAACCCAAAACACCTGCAAATTTTAAGGTTGAGCGCCAGAATGATCGTAGAAATGCTACGTTAAGCTGGACCAAAGTTGATAATGCGACTGGATATGTCATTTATTGGGGTATCTATGAAAATAAGCTCAACCTTTCTGCACTTATGTATGATCAAGCCAAGTATGAACTACGAGCGCTGAATGTTGATCAGGGATACTATTATCAAGTTGAAGCCTTTAATGAAAATGGAATTTCTGAAAAGAGTAAAATATTATTTACGAAATAGGATTAAGCCACATATGCTAAAACTAAATCAAGACATTAATCTATAATTTATGAAACGCCTCCTACTAGTACTTACTTTAAACGCCATGATTGTTTTCACATTACAGGGCCAACGTTATCAAGATCAAATTTTTAATGAAGTGGCCAGAACTACGGTTACCTATCTGGAAGATAAACAGCTCCAAATGGATATTTATCAGCCCGTTGGGGACACACAACTCGATAGACCGGTCCTGCTTTTTGTACATGGGGGTGGCTTCGCCGGCGGAGCACGAGACGAACCTGAAATCATGGACTTTTGCAAAAATATGGCCAGGCGCGGTATTGTGGCAGTAAGCATGTCATATACACTGGTTATGAAGGGAAAATCTTTTAGTTGTGACCAGGCCGCGGCTAACAAGCTTACGACTTTCCAATCGGTAAGTGATGAGATTGTTGAAGCTACAGAATACCTCATCGAGCATAAGGGGGATTTAAAGATAAATCCTAACGTTATTGTGCTGGCCGGAAGCAGCGCCGGTGCAGAAGCTGTACTTCATGTAGCCTATCAAAATGAGGCTCGGGCAAAGCTCCCTCAAGACTTTACCTACGCGGGTGTTGTGAGTATGGCAGGCGCTATATATGATATCAACCTGATCAACGAAGAAACCGCCATTCCGACGCAACTTTTTCATGGCACCTGTGATAACCTGGTACCTTATGGAACCGCTCCACATCACTATTGCCATGAAGATCAGGTGGGTTATTTGATATTGCACGGCCCACAGACCATTGCTCAAAAACTAAAAAACCTCAATAAGGGCTTCTATGTACTGACCGGGTGTAATGACAATCACGTTTGGGCCGGTCGGCCATTTAAAAAGTATCGCTCTGAAATAGCTGATTTTGTGAAGCAAGATGTAATAGAGGGCAAGTTCAGGCAAATTCATGAAATACTCCCTTTAAACAAGAATTGCGCTTTAGTGGAGGCCCCTAAAATATGTAAATAATGAACGACACTAAACTGTGGTGTATTATTATCATTTTTTTTGTACTTCAAAGAGCTGAAGCCCAAACGGAAATGACCCTTCGAATGATGACCTATAATATAAAGTTCGATGACACTCGTGATTCCGTTAACAATTGGATCCGTAGAAAAGACCAGGTTATAGGTCTTTTAAATTACCACGCCCCGGATATAGTCGGTACCCAGGAAGGATTGCGACATCAATTGGATGATATAAAATCGGGTTTATCAGGTTTTGAATATATCGGGGTGGGACGTGACGACGGTAAGAAAAAAGGTGAATACTCAGCGCTGTTTTACAATGCTCAAAAGTTTGAGATTGTACAATCCGGTACATTTTGGCTCTCACAATCGGCTGAGGTCCCATCCAAAAGCTGGGATGCTGCTTTACCTCGTATTTGCACCTGGGCAGAAATGGCGTTGATAAATTCGGAAAAGACATTTTTTGTTTTCAATACTCACTTTGATCATGTAGGTAGAATCGCCCGTGAGGAGAGCATTAAATTGATAATTAAAAGAATTAAATCATTAAGTAATGACCGGCCGGTCATATTTATGGGGGATCTTAACTTCACTCCCGATAAAATACCATATGAGCTAATAACGGGATTTATGCAGGACACTCGTACTGCGTTTAATTCACACCCTTATGGCCCGGAAGCCACCTTTAATGGCTTTCAGTTTCAAAAGAAACCCATGCGGAGAATCGACTACATTTTCATAAAAAGCGACATACACGTGAAAAAGTACGCCACACTTTCCGATAGTCAGAATATGGCCTACCCTTCGGATCACTTTCCAGTCCTGGTTGACTTAGAAATTAATGGACTGGTCAAATGAGATTTTACTGATCTCGGGTGGTGTACTCGCCGGGATAGTGAATACAATCTCCGGTAGTGGTACTCTATTTAGTATGGGCGTGATGAGCCTGACCGGAATACCGCTTTCCGTAGCTAATATTGCTACACGACCAGGGGTCTTTTTTCAAAATATCTCTGGAATTCTGGTACTGAATCGCTACCGTCAGTTCTCCATCAAAAAAATGAGCTGGTTACCGGTCATCAGCACGGGTATAGGAGCAATGCTGGGTGCCATTTGCGCAGGTCTCATTTCAGGGCGGTCATTCAATATTGTAGCTTCCCTCGTTATGATATTCCTATTGATACAGTATACGTTCCCAAGGTCATTAAAAGCATTGAATAACTCAATCTTCCAGAAAATAGCCCTTCCTAACCCAGCACTTTTTTTCTTAGCCGGATTTTACGGAGGTTTTATCCAGATCGGGATTGGGATATTAATACTAACACTAGTCCTAAAACAGCTGGCTATGAGTTTTGCAGAGGCCAATGCCTATAAGCTCGTGATCATACTGTTCTACACCGTTCCTACCACTATTTACTTTGCTTCGATAGACGCCATATTGTGGAAGCCTGCGCTCATTGTGGCCGTTGGGCAGGTAATTGGCGCAGCTCTGGCCGCGGTGTTCATGAGTGTAAATAGCAAAGCTAAAGTGTGGTCTATTTGGATCACTGTGGTAATGATCCTGGCTACCTTGGGAAAGATTTGGGTTTTTAATTAGCCTTAAGTATTCGTTCCGATTTTAAACGTAGGCTGTACAAGGATCATTATACCATCCACTTCTTAAATAAAGCAATAGCATTATGGCCACCAAAACCAAAAGTATTGCTCATGGCATAGTTGATTTCATGAGATGCTGCTTCACCGAGTGTTAGGTCAATTCCTGGAGGCAAGTCATCATCCGGCTCTCTTGTGTTTATGGTAGGTGGAATAGTATTGTTTTTCATGGCCATAATAGTAGCGACGGCTTCTATGGCGCCAGCAGCTCCGAGAAGGTGACCGGTCATTGATTTGGATGCACTTACACGGATTCTTTTGCTGTGGCCTGCGTAGAGCCTGGTAATAGCATTTAGCTCCGATTGATCACCTACCGGCGTGCTTGTGGCATGAAGATTAATATAGTCAATTTCCTTCGGACTGATTTGAGCATCTTCTAAAGCCATTTGAATCGCGAGTCTGGCTCCAAGACCTTCTGGGTGAGTTGCCGTGGTGTGATAGGCATCATTAGACATCCCACATCCCACCACCTCACCATAAATAGTAGCACCACGAGCCTTGGCATGTTCCAACTCTTCCAAAATCAGGGCTCCCGCTCCCTCACCCATTACAAAACCATCCCTACTTTTATCAAATGGTCTGGAGGCAGTCATAGGATCACTATTTCGAGTCGAAAGGGCCTTCATAGCGTTGAAACCTCCAATCCCCGCTTGGGTTATGGGAGCCTCTGAACCTCCTGCAACCATCAACTTCGCCTTATCCCAGCGGATATAATTAAAAGCATCCATAATCGCCGAGGTAGCCGAAGCACAGGCAGAAACAGTGCAGTAATTAATACCTCGCAGGCCGTACTTCAGAGCTATTGCTCCCGAAGGTGTATCTGAAAGAATTTTGGGAATAAAAAAGGGGCTGAATCGTGGTCCTTGATCAGCCTTGACATATTCGATTAACTCACTTTCGAACGTACTGATTCCGCCATTACCAGAAGCCCAGATCACCCCGAATTTATTAGTATCTACGTTTTCTAAATCCAAACCAGAATTACTCATAGCCTCTTCTGAAGCAACTAAGGAGTACAGCGTAAAAAGGTCATTCTTACGAATAGTCTTACGATCAAAATAATCTTCTAAATTGAAGTCTTTTAATTCACAAGCAAATTTGGTCTTGAATTCACCTGGATCAAACTTTGTAATGGGGCCCGCACCGCTTCTTCCGGACTTTAAACCTGCCCAGAAATCTGTGACGTTATTACCAATAGGAGTCAGGGCTCCCATACCGGTTATGACTACTCTTTTCATTTTGTCAGATCTTTTATCAATTGAGATTTAATCGCTTCATATTCCTTATTCCCCAATACCCTAGCCAGCTGTAACGCGCCAGCCATTGATGAACAAATTAGTGCCGCCCGATCGAAAGCTGATCCGTCAAACATAAACTCGCCCTTATTTCTGGCCTCATTGAGAACTTCCGCCAACCAGTCTTTCATGGACTCGACCAATCGATACAATGCGGGTCGTAGATGTGTGGGAAGTGTAAACAGGTCTGTGGCTAATGCACCCACGAGACAAACTCTATTCTGTCGATCTAGGTTATCATCATAGATCTTTAAGAACCGATTTAACTTTTCTAGGTAAGTGTTATCGTTACTCCTGGAGGTTTCCACCATATTTTGAAAATGCCTCTCTGATTTCTCGACCACAGCCATCAGTAAATCTTCTTTCTTCGGAAAGTGATAGTGCACCGCCGCATTCCTCACACCAAGCTGCCGAGCGATGTCATGATAACTGAAAGCGTTATAGCCATTCTGCTGAATATGATTCTCGGCCAGGGCTATTATACTTTCCTTGGTTGAAAGGGTCATAGGACAAATATATTTACTTACTAATAAGTAAGTATATAAATTACGATTTATCGCGCAAATCAGCGCCTTGCAGCAAGCCCGAGTGAATTCTACTTAGTGAGATTGTGTTGATTACTTATTGATCGAAAAGTTCAATTCTTTATTTTAACAAGATTCTTGGGCCATGGGTCAGAGAACTCAACACCGGATTGCCAATATTCTATTTCCTCTTCGGTTAGAAAGCATGATTTAAGAGATTCGGTAAAAGAATCCACTTGGGTTTTATCTCCAATAACCGTTAAATGACAGTGACGATCACCGAATCGTCCTGATTCCTTAGCCAGCCTCTCCTTTAAGAGTTGTACTTCTATTTCAAGAAGGCCGTTATCTGGTTCTTCAATAGCTCCAGAGCGCCAATACCCCACCAATTCCAAACTGATACTTCCCGCAGCCTGATTCCAAAGCAGGGATATTTTGTCGCGGCTCGCAAGCCAGAAAAAACCTTTACTACGATAAATTCGCTGATCAAGATACTTATGACATGTTTCCCAAAGGCGTTGAGGGTGAAACGGGCGATCGTCTTTAATCACCCTAGTCGCTAAATTATATGGACGTTCATCACGTGATTCTGATTCAAGAACTGGCTTCAATTCTTGAATTAATTGAGCAACTCGATAATAGTCATATTCAGGCATAGCCATTACCTTATCAATCGACAGGTTGCCCCTCTGCACAGAGATAATAGATACGAAAGGATTAAGCGGATGAATGGATTTGGCTATACTTTGAAGTTTTCCTTTTTCAATGCGATCAGCTTTAGTCAAAACCAAGTGACTGCAAAACATAATCTGTTCAGCCAACAAATTCGTGGTATCCCGTTTTTTATGTTGTAAATTATGTTGCAATATAGGAATGAGTTGTTGACCATCTTTGTAGTCTTGAGCGAGCATTACACTGTCGGCCAAGGTAAGCACACCAGTGAGGTTCAGATTGGGTTGTGAATTAAAAAATTCTACCAGAGGCATGGGGTGGCAGCTTCCAGAGGTCTCAATAATTATTAAATCCGGCTCGTGATTAGATAACATGTGTGTGAGCGCATGACTGAGTTTTTCTATCCCCTTTTTACTGCTCAAAACGCAAGAATAAATGGATTCAAAGTTGTGATCTTTTTTCCCAACTACTTCCGTATTGGCAATCAATTCACCGTCTACATCCAATTCACTCATATCATTTACTACCACGCAAACCGATACGTTTTTCCGGCTTGACTGGGCAAGTAAGCTTTTTAATAACGTTGTTTTACCCGAGCCCAGGAATCCGTTAAGAATGACAACCGGTACCTTCTTTGTTGAGTGGATGGTGTTAATACTCATTCTTTCATTTTTTGCAAGATCAAATTTAAAACTTTCTTGCCGCCATTAAATAGTTTTAAAAGCATACACATTCTAGCATTAGCTCGGTAGAACTTCTCTATGACCTTAATGGAACGATTCACTAGTGATCACTCAAATACTTTTCTTTAATAATATTAATATAATGCTGTTCCCGTAATCCCAGTTGTTTTTCAGACAGTGTCTCAATAAACTAAAAGATGCTTTCCTGACGTTGATAACATCTGCAATTAACTATGTCATGGTTAACTCATCGAATCGTGCGTTTTCAACCAGTGCTTTCTGATCATAGCCCCCATAATTCTAATCAGTCCCAGCCTATTGCCTAAGTCTTCGTTCTGAGAATCTAGCATTCGCAGTACTAATTCTTCTTTTTCTTCTTAAACAGGTTTTTGATTTTATCTTTGGCAGCTTGTTCTAATGCCTTTTTGGGATCTGCAGCCTGGGCAGAGTCAGCACTTACCGAATCAGCTTGTTCTTCACCCCCTAATAAATTTCCTATTAAGTCTTTGGCTTTATCATCTTTCACATTATCCAACAGATCACTAGCGACATCTTTGACCTCTTCCTTTGCTTTCTCTTTAACCGCAGCAGTTGCCTGTTGCTTCTGATCGTCCATAAGAAGCTTTGGCTTAGGATTATCATAGGTTCCTCCTAATCCTATTTGCACAGGTATCATGGTATCATCCGAGACATTACCCCCGGTTAATGATGAGACTAAACCCGTAAATTGAGAGCCCAATTTACCGGCAGGTACATTGGTCTTTAACGTATAGTCCAGTCCACCATCCAATGAAGTGACACCTGAAATGGTCGTCTTGTAGTCACCTAATTTCACATCAAACGGCTTAACTCTTAGTTTGCCATCTTCTATAGTTGCAGACATTAGCACGTCTTTTAAAGTGGTTTGTCCATCGGCGCTGCTCGTAAAACTGGTGAGTGAATTAATGCTATTCATAATTTTTGAGCTGCCCAACGTGGCTTGAGCAATTTTCAGGAGTCCATCCGCATTTACGGAAGCCAGATCGGGCATCATGTCTTCATTCAGCAATCCTGAAACTTTAAAATCGGTCGATACACTACCATTTACCAGCTTAGCGATAGGCACATAAGACTGTACCATACTGAAAGTACTGAATGACTTCTGAATAGACAGGTTTTTCACATCCAAATCGAAATCATACTTCGGTTTCTCCACTTCTCGGGTATCGTAAGATCCATTCATGGCAAACGCTCCTTCCAACAGGTTAAATTTCACATTTTTAAAACGTGCCACACCGTCTTTTACAACAATATCACCTTCGGCGTTTGTAAGTGTCATATCCATCACCTCTACCTTAGTGATAGAAGATTTCATCAAAAAATCCAGGTTATGGGGCACCGGTATTACTCCATAGGCTTCCTCTGTTTCCGTACCCTCCACAGGTTCCGTTGTCTCTTCCACTTCTTCTTCCATAAATTCATTAAGGTCAAGTAATTTGGCTTCGAAATTCATGGTGCCGGTAAGTACTTCATTATCTCCAAAGAGGTAAGCGATGTAATTGGATACCGAACCCGTGATATTCATATCACTTTTACCTACTGTACCCTCATAAGAGTTAATAGAGATTTCCTTGGGATCAAAAGAAGCATCAGCTTGTGAAATGGTGATATTATACGGCAACTCAGCATCAATATACTCAAAGCCGGTAATGGACACCTGACCACTAGTGGGTAGCAGATCGTATTTTTCGGCTTCCAATGATGCCATATTTCCCTTAGTCTTCAAGTCGGCTTTCACCTGACCTTTTAGCTCCATGCCTTCCAAAGGAAATACTTTAGTCATCTTCTCAAGATCAATTCCCCCACTTGCTGTAAGATCCCAGGTATAATTAGCTAAATTCTGAAAGGTCAAATCGGCTTCAAACGGTTCTCCATCCATCACCATAATAAAATCATCTACCTTAGCATAAAGGTCGTTCATGTCGCCACTTTCATTTTTTACCATAGCATTAAAATGCAGATCTTCCAGCGCATAGGGAAATTCAGAGCTTTTCACGTACCCATTAGCAAGGCTCATATTCGCTGACAAAGTAGGTATTCGGTTCCTGGTACTGTCATAAACTCCACTAGCGGTAAAATCAATAGTGTAATTACCCTTAAGTGTATTCCCCTCTATGGGAAACATAGAACTAAGCTCAGCCAGATTGAGCTTACCTTTAACCCTAACATCCATATCGTAATTCACGAGATTCTTAACCAATAAAGTCGCATCAATCGGATTTTGTCCAAAATCCATATGAAAAGACCGGAGGTCTACTACGGTATTATCAATGTTACCGTCCTTATTATCAACTTTCATATCCATATTAATATTAGAAATGGCAGTAGGTAGATCCGGGTACTTGAACATGGCATTATCCACCTGTAACGCGACATTAAAGGCTGGTAGGGTCAGGCTATCATACTTTCCCGTTACTCCACCTGCAAATGACAAAGACCCATCAGTTTCTATACTGCCAAAGTCCTGAGTGTATACGCCCGGAACTAGGGAAAGAAGACTTTTAAACGAGCTCTCAGGAGCAGAGTATTTGATATCCATGTCCATGCTGCCGTCTGATAATAGCGCTAAAAAACCATCGAAACTTAAAGTAAAATCGTTAACCTTTACCGTATTTTCTTTAAACCTATACTTCCCAAACCCTTCGCTGATATTTATCACAGCATCTGCGTTGAGTGATTTGTCAGAAACGTATTCAATACCGTCAAAAATGACCGTGACGGAGTCAACCAAGGTACTGGTCCGAAGGTCAAACTCGTCCTGGTTCAGATCTCCACTTCCTATATGTTGAAGTTCTTTAAGTTCTAACTTAAATGGTAAGCTTGCGTCATCATAAACGATATGCCCACTAACTATTTCCCAGTGATCTATGCCGATGTTGTATGTAGTAGTCTCTTCAGTTCCAGCACCTGCTACCGACTTAGGTTCTTCTTCTACCGGAATGGCAATATCATAATTGGCAGTTCCATCTTCCAATACCTTGATATTGACCTCCGGGTTATTCAGTAAGATCCCATTTATCTTTATCTGATCTCCAAGAAGACTAAATAGATCAACTTCTACTTCGAGTTCCTGGACGGCGAACAAAATTTCACCATCAAACGGAGCTCGATTTAATACTCCAAAATTGTTCAATCCCGCTGTTATATTAGGGAAGTTACTAAAAAGGGAAAGACTGAAATCTTCTGCATCCCAGACTACGTCGGCATTAACTGATTCGGCCAGTACATCGTCTACAGCTGCCTTAATATCATCCTTAAAAACCACAGGAACTATAGCCAAAGCAGCAACCAACAGGATGACAATGACGCCGAAGATAATCAGTACTTTTTTCATGACTTTTTTTGTAATATTTCCTTTACCAAAGGTAGTAAAGAAATTAGAGGGATTCACCTAAGCCTTATTGCATCCTGACCAGCATAATCTGTATCTCATCAGCGTAAGTTAACTCCAGTATTCTGTCGCTAGCACTCACAATTTCATATGACAATTGGAGGCCGTTATCCAGGCGCTCCAGAATCAATTCATCCGGCGTCAATTGCCAGTTAAAAAATGCTTGGTGCGATCCAGGGGTAAGCAAATCATTCTGCGATGAAATCGTAGTTACCTCCGCATTCCCATTTTCGCTAAATTCGATTTGACCCATTGTAGTCATCAAATCAAAATTCCAGGCTATCTCCCATTCTCCTACCATGGATGGGGTTATAATTTCATCCGTCGTACAAGACAGTCCAATCAGGAATATCAAACACCAAGCTCTGTTCATACGGGTTTTAACGCCGCATTCTGCACTAACATTGTAGCTAACTAAAAAAACTTTTTTAGAAGTTTCAGAATTAGCCGAGTCCGCTTCCCATAGGGAGGATATACTAGTTTCGTAGTAGTAAAACCTACTCGCTGTCTAAGTACAGCCTTCTCGTTAGAAAAGGCCAGAAAGCCGTACTTCCCATGTGATTTTCCGATACCACTATTATTTACCCCGCCAAAAGGCAAATGAGGATGTCCAAACTGAAGGACACAATCGTTAACACAGAATGTTCCGGACGAAGTTTCCCTGAGCAGCCTCTCTCTATTTTTTGATGATTTTCCAAAATAATAAAACGCTAAGGGTTTTGGCTCATGGTTCACCTTTTCTATCACCTCGTCGATAGAATTATACTTGGTTACCGGTAAGATGGGGCCAAATACCTCTTCCTGCATAATCCCAGAGCCTTTGGGTATATTCGAAAGTATGGTTGGAGCTAAATAGCATTCCGTTTCGTTCACTTCACCTCCCATTTCGAGTTGACCCCCTTTTTGAATTACCTCGTCTTTAAGCTCTATTAACCGCTTCCAATGTCGTTTATTTATTATTCTGGCATAATCCGAAGATTTATTAAATCCCTTCTTTTCTGAATCGAAAAGGTCACGAGTTTTACATTGAAGAGCCTCAACAAACTTATCATGTACTTTTTCTTGAACCAGTACATAGTCAGGTGCTACGCAGGTTTGCCCGTTGTTCATAAATTTACCCCAGGCTATCTTCTGAGCAGCGTCATTCAACGACGCCGTTTCGTCGACTACAGTGGGTGACTTACCACCTAATTCAAGCGTAACAGAGGTAAGGTTTTTGGCCGCGGCAGTCATCACTATTTTGCCCACTTGTGGGCTTCCCGTAAAAAAGATATGATCAAAAGGAAGTTTCAGGAGTTCTTGTGACATCATGGAATCGCCTTTAAAAACAGCTACAAGATCCTCCTTATAGAGGTCCCCTATCATTCTATCAATTAACTCCGTAGTATTAGGCGTCATCTCTGAAGGTTTGAGTATAACTGTATTACCCGCGGCTAATGCAGAGACTAACGGACCCAATGTAAGCAGGAAAGGAAAATTCCAAGGCGCTATGATCAAGCATACACCCTTTGGCTCATACTTCACACTAGAAGTCGTACTGAGATAGGCTATAGATGAATCTACTTTGGTATCTCTTGCCCAGGACCTAAGGTTATTAATAGCATCTTTAAGCTCGGTCAGCAAGGGATAGATCTCCGATAGATCCACTGAATCCGGAGGCTTACCGAAGTCATTATAAATAGCTTTTTGAATTAGTTGCCCATTATCCTCAATCCAGTGTTTTAGATCCCTTAAGCGCTTTATGCGGCTGGTTAAAGGTTTTGAGCGCTGATCGATTGCTCTAATCCTCTGGCGCTCAAAAACTACGTTTAAGCGCTCTTTAACCCCATTATCTGGTACAACACCCATAGAACCCCCAAATTAGAAAGGGAAGGTACGACTCCAATGTTAACTTAATGTTAACAAATATTGCCTATTTATTAATTTAATGTTACCTTAATGTTACGTTTATATCGAGAAGGAGGTTAGAGATGTTAAAAAGTTCATTGGTTTGTCTGTTTCTGGGTTTGATTTTCAGTGTTCACGCTCAAGATTTTCAAGAGGTTAGTTTCCATTCAGAATTTGAGAATGTCCACTTTCAAAACAATAGTCAACCATTAGCAAAACTGTTAATGGCGGATGCTACAGTTAAGAGTATAGATTATTTTAATTTCAGGGAAGAACTAAGTGTGTACATAAATGGACTTCAATCCAAGCAGACGCGATTTAAAAAGGAAAAGGATTTTGTATCCCACGTTTTTTACAAGACCCACAGAAAGTATTTAAAGCGTTATGTACCTTTTACAACACTTGGTGTTTTGGCGAAAACGGGAAAGTATGATTGTCTCTCTGCCACATCCTTGTACTCGTACCTTTTCACCAAACTCGGCGTTCATCACTCCATTATTGAAACTAATTATCATATATATATAAAAGTATCTACATCAGAGGGCGATCTACTGATTGAAAGCACAGACGCTATATATGGATTTGTTGAACGGTCAGATGAGATAAAGACAAGATTAAAGCAAATGGATAAAGAAGAATCTCAACCTGATAATGCATATAGGTTCACCTCAACTGTGAACGAAATAATTTCACCAACAGAATTGATAGGTCTGCAGTATTATAACCAAGCAGTTAGCGCTTTCAATGAACAGCGTTATTCGGAATCTATTGATTTTCTTTTGAAAGGATTAATTTTTAGAAATAACCCTCGCACTATTGAATTTGGTTTAGTGCTTGCTCAAGGTATCATGAAAGATGATCGTTTGGATCAGAATTCAAAACTAACCCATATTACCCGACTCCAGCGACTCTTACATGATAACATTGCCGTGGTTAGTCGCTAAAACTAACTAGATAGTATTCGAACTTCTACCCTGCGGTTTTTACTTCGAGAATCCTCATCATTACTTCGAGAGAGGGGTTTAGTACCTCCAAAGGCCTTAGTTCGGATCCTTTTCTTTTTAATACCTTTTTTAACCAGGTAATCCCTAACCGCCAGTACCCTTCTTTCAGATAGCTGCATATTTTGTTTTGCATTACCTCTGAAATCAGTGTGGCCTTCCAGCTGTATTACCATCTCAGGGCTCTCTTCGAGCATGGCTGCCAACTCATCAAGTTCATCGTGGGATACTTCAGTAATCTCATCTTTTCCTAAAGCGAAGATTAAGCGATCTAGCCGGATCAGCTGGTTTGCACCCTCAAGCGTTAGTTCTATAAGCGCTTCGATTGAGCCGTTCTCGGCTTCTTCAGCTTTCACTTTTCCAAAATAAGTTGCATAGCCTTCGGCTTCTACCTTTATCGAGTACTCCGTGCTACCTTCAAGTTTAAAGCTAAAGTCCCTTCCTTTGAAAACACCTATCTTACTTCCATAAGGTAAGCTTTCATAATAAATCCGACCTTCGACAGGCTCTTTGGAAACTTTGTCGACAATCTTGCCATTTACGGAGATAGGTATTTCAACTTCTCCCTGACCATAAAGCGAACCGAACGCTGCTATGGTAAGAAAATATAGAAAGATACTTCTCAAAAGTCGCATATTACAGAGGTTTAGTCTTCAAGTATTTTGAATTCCACTCTTCTATTCTTTCTTCTTCCTTCTCGTGATGTGTTGTCAGCAATTGGCTGAGCCTTACCAAAATATTTGATCTCAAATCTTGACTCATCAATTCCCTTGCCCATTATGTAATTCACTACTGATCGGGCCCTTCTTTCAGATAATCCAACGTTATAAGCATCAGGTCCAATACTATCTGTATGACCTGCTACTTCAATTTTCAGCGAACCTCTATCGTTCATAAGCTCGACAATTCTGTTAAGTTCAGCGAAAGACTCGGATTTCAATGTTGCCTTATCAAAGTCAAAGAAAACATTGTTAAGGACTACGGTAGCTTCTTTCTCGATTGGAACTAAAAGTAGGTCTTTCTGAGAAATTGTTCTCTCCCCATCTTCCGTGACATCTGTGAGGTCTATATTTTCACTTTGAGCAATATAGCCGTCAGCTTCTGCCCGAATACCGTACTTCTCACCTGCTGGAAGTAGCAACTCGTATTCACCAGTTTCAGCATTAGTCGAAGTTTGTCCAATCTCTTTTCCATCTGAAAGGCGTTCGTAAATGATTTTCGCCTCGAGAGGTTTTCCCGTTTTGCTATCCAAGAGTTTTCCTTTTACAAGAATTACAGGATCAGGACGTTTGAAGACAGGCATCGCCACCCTGAAAATATCCATATCATCCTCGTTAACTCCCTGAGAATAATAGGCAAAATCACTATTCCCAGGAATATTAAAGAATAGATCTTCGTACTGAGAATTGATGGTAGGGCCAAGGTTTTCAGGCTCCGACCAATTGGTCCAGGTATCATCCAAACGTTTTGTAATATATATATCGCTTCCCCCAAAACCGCTGTAACCGTCTGAAGAAAAATAGAGCGTTTTATCATCAGCCGCCAAGAACGGTGAGGACTCTTCTCCTGCGGTATTGACCTTATCAGAAAGGTTCAATGGCTCTGTCCAGGTACTATCTTCCTGGAGAAAACTAGCATAAATGTCTCTACCACCATTGGAATCTTCCCTCATGACTGACATTAAAAGTACCTTTCTATTGTTGGCCAAGAAAAAATTTGCTTTTTCAGAATAATTGTAGTCATTTTCGATTTGAAGTGCTACTGGCTTCGACCAACTTCCGCTAGCGTTAGAACTGAGACTTACCCCAGCCGCCATTTTTCCATTTTTGAGATACTGATTACCCAACACCATAAGAACGGACTTACCATCAGGTGTTACTGAGCTTACGAAGTTTGGCCCTGCATTATTTAATGTCTCTCCAATATTTTGAGCTAGTTTCCATTCACCATTCTCATCTTTTTCAGAATACCAGATATCCTCATTATCTTTTACTCCACCAACATTACCGGGGTGATTTCTCCTTGAGAAATAAAGTGTTTGCCCATCAGGGGATAGTAAAGGTTTCATTTCACGATACTTGCTATTTACGTTTTCGCTCAATCGTTCTTTAGTCATATCTGGATTTAGAAACTCAGGGAGATCAATCTGTGCAATAATGGGAATATCAGAATCCGAGATCGCTATGGCATCCACACTGTAGTATTCAGGCACGGCCGCTCCGTCGAACTCAATTTTCACCGCAGCTACTTTGTAGGTGGTTTCTTCAACAAATACGTTAAGCATTCGTCCCTTCAGCGGGATAGTTTTTGGGCTAAACGTATTGATCAGGTACTCAGTATCATTTTCGTCATAGGCAAATACTTTGAAGATGGCACTAGGATTGTATGACTCAGCTATGGCTATCTGGCGAATCTGGATGGGATTGTCAAAACCGACTTTCACAAACTCCTTCTTGTTTGATCTTTCCGGTGTCCAGGCATTTGGGTTCTCACCCCCAGATGGTAGGACATTTGGTTTTCCTATCAGCTGGTTCGCTGAGTATTGAACCGGGGTTAATTCAGAAGAGAAATCTATCACTTTTGAAGCCCATTGAACGGTTTGTCCGTTAACATTGAACGCGAAAATAGCGAGTACTGCTGAGAGTAATAATTTCTTCATATTATTTGGTATTATCAAAGGCTGCTTTAAAAGGTAAACATAATCAAATTTTCATATTGATTCCAAGTTACCAATTGAAATACACCGTATTAAGTGCGCTATCTTTAAAAAGTTGTCTAATCGAGTGATTTACGGTTGAAAAGCAAAAAGCCCGCATGTAATAAGATACCCAGTTCGGTCTCGTCATCATCATAATAATTGAGACTTAAACTTACGGGCCCTACGGGGCTTTGTAAGACCAACCCAGCAGTTGCCGCAATATAAATCTCATCCTCTTTTCCGAAGGTATTTGGTGTCTCGCTGTCGCTATCTAAAGTATCAAATCGTTTAAAGCCATAACCCTCTAATCTGAACTCTAAATTCCGCCTGATGGAAACCACATTTCTTAATCCTAACGAGACAAAATTATGGCCTCTAAAGTTATCCAGAAAAAGAGTCTTACTATCCTGTAGAGGAGCTATTGTTGGTGAAGAAATCAAGGTGGCACGATCATTAGAAAAGCTGGGTTGGTTAGATAGTACTCCGCTCAAGTAATAGCCAGTGCTAAATCTACCGTAACGGAAATATTGTTCAATATCGGCTCGTATGCGAAGCCAGCTTCGATCTTGGCTAACTCCTGGCCCTCCAGTCACGGATCCTGGTTCATATACCTCGCGTAGGTTAAAATAGTCTGCGCTTAATCTAAAAGATTTCCCTTCATTGGCATATTGCTTTCTATTCAAGTTATTCCGGTCAAATGTAAATCCAAATCTAAATCCATCTAATTCAAGCCGGTTTAACGTGTCAGATGGATTAATATTCCCGTTATCGGCGAATTCATCAAAGTTATCCACCCAGGCCCCATTAAGAACAGCTCTGAATTTAGACCCTAGTGGGAAGCCTATATTCAATCCATATTTACGATCTGTTCGATCCAGGATGGTAGGTGAGTTTTCCAGTTTTAAAATGTCATCGGAGCTTACGTAATCCCATCTGTTGTAGGTAAGATCTGTTTCCAAGAAGAACTGACCCAGAGCTGGTAAATTAAGTCGGGTCCTCAGTTGTGCTGATTTATAGAAGCTGCCAGAATAGAAGCTCATGCTGTTCTTAAGCAGATAATTATCAAAATAGTAATGCTCCAGACCAAGGAATATCTGGCTAATGTTACGCGATGCTATAGCTCCACCAACTCCAATATTAAAGTTATTCTCAGGTCGACCGTAGATTTGGAGACGGTATGCATCGCCATTCGGATCGGTAATGATGTCAGGATAAATAGGCTCAAAGTAGCCCTCAGACATGAGCCTGAAATATCCTTTTTTGATCTGGTCGAAGGAGAGTTCGGATTCGTTCTTCTGTCTGAATATATGCCTTATATACTTCCGTTGTTTCGAGTTAAAACCGTGAAAGTCGATACCTGAGAAACGATCGGGTTTCAGGCCAGCAGAAAGATTTTCACGTTTTATTTGTAGCTCATCCGGATTAGACCGTCTTTTTATCTTTGATCTTATTTCTTGTATTTGGGATATGGTGGCGGAGTAGCCACTATCGATCATGGCCTGGGCCTCGTTAAAATCAAAAGCCGTGTAGCCTTCCAGGCTCGGTTCCAAGTATACCCCGGATTCGGGTATCTGCTCAGGATCGGACTTATCGAGTATCATAAATAATAGTGAACTGTTCAATAGTTGGTCATCCTCATCTCGGGGATACTCATGGTATATCTTACTTGAGACATTAGAGCCAATGATCACATCAGGGCTGAACTCTTCTGCGACTATGTCAACGGGGAAATTATTGTATATGCCGCCGTCAAACAGGTATTTACCATTGAAACGGATAGGTTTGTAAAAAAAGGGTACGGAAAGCGTCGCACGCAGGGCGTTCCCTAAAGAGCCTTCTTTAATTATTTCCTCATGCTGCGTAAATATTTCGGCAGCTATAATTCTGGTGGGCACCAAAAGACTATCAAAATTGTATCCCGCTTGCGCGCTCGGCACCGCAAATTTTTCGGCCAAAGCAAAATTAAGAGATAGATCACTTGCAATGGATGAAGTAACCGCTGCATTGAAAACGGAGTCTAAGGAAAGATGAATGGATAAAATCGATGACGACGGCTCTTCCTGACTGTAGTAATAATTGAACCCTTTTTCAAATTTACCATTTACCCAGCGGTTGAAATCCTCAGACAATACTATCTCTTCAATTTCAGCCGCTGAATATCCAGCCGCATAGCAACCGGCAATGATCCCGCCCATAGAGGTGCCTGCCAGATAGTCAATAGGAATATTATTCTCCTCAAGCGCCTTGATAACACCCACATGAGCAAGGCCCTTTGCTCCGCCACCGCTTAGCACCAAGCCTACTTTTTGTGCATAAGCTTGAAAGCACAAAAAAAATCCTAAAATAAGGGAAACCAGCCTTAACATTTTTGACCCTTGAATGTATGTTAAAGCTAACAAAAAAGGCAATAGAAATATTGCCTTGAATTATCAAAACGTTGCGACTTTACTTAATACTAGCAAATATCAGCTCTTCCTCTGCCGGGAACGGTATACTTCTGAGCTGGGCCATCATTTGATCCCTGGTGTTATTAAATTCATCCCGATTTTCTTCGGCAATTGGAGCTGAAGGTGGTAATTTCACTTTCAAGGCATCTATCTGAACTCCATTTTTCCAAAACCGGTAGCATAGGTGATTACCTTTAGCCAATCCCGTACTACCAACATAGCCTATAACATCTCCCTGACGCACCTTAATTCCAGGTTTTATTCCGCTTTTGATTTTCGACATATGCAAGTATTGTGTAGTGTAAGTAGCGTTATGCCTTAGCTTAACGTAATTTCCATTGTACTTACCGTATCGCGCCTCAGTTACTATCGCATCGCCAACCGCACGAATAGGGGTGCCTTTTTTCGCAGCAAAATCAGTCCCCCGATGGGCTTTCCATCTCTTTTGTACCGGATGAAATCTGCGCCCCGAATACCTTGAACTAATCCTTGTAAAATCTAGTGGATATTTCAATAAAGCTTTTCTTAAGCTATTACCTTTTTCATCGAAATAATCAAGCCCATCTCCTTGATCATAGTGGAAAGCATAAAAATCATTACCTACATGCTCAAAGAGAATAGATCTGATCTTACCTGTACCAATAGACTTTCCTTCTACTAAATTGTCTTCGTAAATCAACTTAAACCGATCCCCCTTTTGAAGTCTAAAGAAATCTATTTGCCACGCAAATACATCAACAAAATCGTTGGTAAGCTGTGGAGACAGCCCAATTTCATCCATGGTGATGGCCAGACTGGACTCAATAGTACCTGATATTTCACGCTCGACCACTTCAACCTCTTTCTGCTTTTTCTCCACCGTAATAGAATCTGCCAGATTGAAAACCACATAATCAATCGGGCTATGTTCGTAAACAAATGCATTTACCTTAGGCACTGAATCTGGTTCGCAAATTAAGGTGTACTTCTTATTCGCGCCTATTTTGCGAACATCAAACACAGATTTCGAAATATTAGCCAGCTTAAAAATATCCTGATGTGATACATTATGGGCGACCAAAATATCGGAAATGTTCTGATTTCTTTTGATTTTATCTTCAATGACCAGCATAGAATCTACGACCATTCCGTATAAGACACTGGGTTCCTTTGCAGGAATGGTGTCGGCATCAGCCTGTGTCATAGCCTCGGGTATAACTACACTAGTAGGGTCATGATCTAATGAAGGCAGTACGAAGTAGGTGGTTAATGCTAGGGCGAGCACCAAAGCGATGCTCAAATTTCTTTTAGACATGTTGGTTTTAGCAGTTTAAAAAATGCTTTGGGCTGTTTTCGAGTGCCGCAAAGTATATCAATTCTTCCCTAATGATAGCAATAACGTAAGAAAAATGCTAAAAACGACTTTATTTTCATTGATTACTTTGAATAGGTAGACTTAATACGCTGTCGATCAATAGATTTACGTGATGAAGATAAGTATACTAGGATGCGGTTGGCTGGGCATGGCACTGGGCCGAAAGCTGGCACAAAATACTGAATATGAAGTAAAGGGTTCAACTACCGGCACCATCAAACTGGAAACTATAAAAACGGCAGGGATGCAAGCCTTCCGGGTGGATCTTGGGGACCATTGTCCTGATGCTTTTTTTGAATCAGATATTTTGATAATTACCATTCCGCCATCGACTGAAGGCTTTGAGAAAAATATGAGTAACCTCGTTCATCTGCTACCAGTATACAAAATTGAAAAAGTGGTGTTTATCAGCACTACCTCATTATATCCGAGCCTCAACCAAGAAGTTCTTGAAGAAGATGCCGACTATCTCAAATCACCGCACAGTGGAATCTCCATGCTAGCTATAGAAGATCTTTTTAGAGAGTCGGCCGAGTTTCAAACCACAATAATCCGCTTTGCCGGCTTGTACGGGCCGGGGCGTGAACCAGGAAGGTTTCTGGCAGCTAGGTCGGGTTTAAAAGGCGCCGAAAATCCTATTAATTTAATTCATCAAGACGACTGTATAGCTATAATTGAAAACATCATTGGACAAGGAGTTTGGGGAGAAACCTTTAATGCCTGTTCGGACGAACACCCAACCCGAAAAGAGTTCTACACAAGGGCTGCTGAATCCCTAGGGCTTGGAGCACCCGGCTTTTCTAACCAGCCTACCAGTTATAAAGTTGTTAATTCCGACAAACTAAAATCCATAATCGGTTACAAGTTTATTCACCCTGATGCTATGAAGGATTTATAACTGGATAGCGGTATTTTATGAGAATTCGAGGTCTTTAGAACTGATTAATATCAATTCATGGAAGGGATTACCTGGTCAAGGTTTGAGTTGATTGGTCTGCGTGTTTCAAGCTACATTATCCTTTTCACAAATATTTCGTATAATTGAGCATACTGCTGATTAAATCCTCTCATTTGAAATACACGATTGACTCTAATTCTGTTGTTGTCGTAGCTAAGTCACATAATCCTACACTTATTTCTGACGACTTTTTAGTAAAATCAGGTATTATAAAGGATGCTGAGGAGATCAATAAAAACAATAGGATAATTACTCCCGCAATGTCAAACATTCAATTGCTGTCAGGAGTTAATATTCAACTTGATGCCGAAAGACTCGTTATTGTCGGTCAAAATAATGATGAACCTTTTAGAATTGCGTCCAGTTATTGTAATACACTAACCTTTATCAGAGCGTCTGCTTTGGGCTTAAATTTCGATTTAACCATTGATCAGTATGATGTTCAAAAGTGGTTCAACAAATTCAATTTTAGGGATATAAAAGCTGACCAAGTACGATTAGTAAAAAGGTTTGATAGAAAAAAATGTATAATTACCATTACCAAAATCACTGATGCGAGTTGTAAAGCGCAATTCAATTTTCACTATGGATATAAGGAACTAGTGACATTGGATGGCTTAGGGGTCAATTTCATTGAAGAAGGTAAAAAAAATCGAACTGAGGCAGATTCCATCTTAAAGGAAGTATTTATATAATATCATCATGAGCAAACAGCATAAGATAAGACCACAACTTTATGGTATTTCTGCTACTATGAACTATTATGGTACTATCCATAGCCCTGCATTTTACGCTCAAACAGAGCCTGATACTGGCGTTCACTTAATTGTTAGGGAGGATATAATCTCTAATACTGAAGTCAAACGATTTAGATTGGTTAACAAATTATTGAACGACTTTAATTCAGATAAGGCTTCGTATAAGCATTTAGTTAATGATAACCAAGACAGGGCATTTAGTATAGTTGCATATGATTTTATAAGTGCCTTAGACGCTAATTTCATTCAGGAGACACAGATTACCACTAGCCTCACGGACTCACCTAGCATAATTTTCACTGTAAGAAACTATAAAAGCGATTTTAGGCTTAGATATGAGGTATTTACAGAAGATAATGAGTTATATGTTGCCTATTCAATTTACCAGTCCAAACAGCTTAAACTAAGGAATGCTGGCAATCACTACGATATGATTGAAGAGGTAAAATCATTTTTTGGATTACCCACACTCAGCCGCATGACTAAAATTGTTAGCGATCAACTTGAGCCCAACACACACAGCGAGTTAGAAGTATTGTCCTTCTAGTCTTAACTGTTCTTAATGTATCCTGAAAGATTAATACCTTCTGCTACCAAAGATTCACTTGTTGAAAGTAATGATTGGACTGACAGATACCTTTGCAGATTTACAGAAGATGAAAATTCAACTTGGAGGGAAATCGATGGTGAATATGAATTATTAGACTCTGCTATTAACATCGATATATCTGGAAATTCATGTAATCTATTTGATCCCACCGGAGTTATTGAATGTTGTGCAAATCCAAATGACATAAAGATACAAGTACATCATAGACCTTTCACACATGAACTTTGGGATGGTACCAATGAACCAAATATTGATGCAATAGAATGTGATGAAGTAGTTCAAAGAGGACTATATTTTTTAAGAATTGGAGACTTTAACGGGTATGAAGGTGAATATCCATTTAGCCAGGGAAATCAAACAGAACAAAGAGTGTATAAAATAGTGGTAAATCACTCTGCTAATAGAGTGAATATTTGCCACTTTGATATAAACTGCCATAAGGAAGGAGAAACTGATCCTATTAACATAAAATCAGCTAAGGGCAAGGCGTGGTCAAAAGAAATTAAGCATGCCTTAAGGGAACGAATTCAATTAATGGCTTTAAGAGAAGATCAGCTTCAATCTTAAAATCTTTCTATTTATCGATGAACAGCTGAAATAAATTCATACGATTCTACCAACTGTTTGAATTGACGTTTTATTCAGACTCTTCAAACTCCCTCACACCTTCATCTAAAAATTGGATAAAGTTGTCCACATCACGGTCATAAGCCACCGGGCTTACCAATACACGCTCATCTTTACCTACTAGGGTGTAGTAGGGCTGGGCATTATTATTTAACCTGCGGATCTGGAGGTCTGCATTCTGCTTTCCAATGGTTTTCTTCACTTTATTATCGTACTCCGAAGTATACCATTCTGATTCCGGCAGCTCGGTTTTGTCATCCACATAGAGTGCCACAATGACATAGTCTTCTTTGAGCCTCCTCAATACCTCAGGATGTGACCAAACCACCGCCTCCATCTCCCGGCAGTTGGTACAGCCATGGCCCGTAAAGTCAATAAACAAAGGTTTATTCTGTGCCCTTGCACACGCCAAAGCCTGATCATAGTCAAAGTAGCCTTTGAGCCCATGAGGAAGGTGTAGAAAATCATCGAACTTGGGTACATCGCATATTTCATAACCCTCGTCCGCATCACGATTGGCAGATAAAAGATCAAAGTCGTGCGTGTATAAAGGTGGAAGATACCCCGCCAAAGCTTTCAGCGGTGCACCCCACAACCCGGGGATCAGGTAGATTACAAAAGTGAAGGTAGCAATAGCCAGCATCAGTTTTCCTACACCAATGGAGTCGCTGGGGCTGTCGTGCGGAAGTTTGATCTTCCCTAAGAGGTAGAAGCCCATGAGTGTAAATATGACCACCCAAATGGCAATGTTGATATCCCGGTCCAGGATACCCCAGTGAAAGGCCTGGTCGGCAATGCTTAAAAACTTGAAAGCCAGGGCCAGCTCCAAAAAGCCCAGAACTACTTTCACTGAATTCAACCATCCTCCTGACTTGGGTAGTGTATTTAACCATCCTGGAAAAATAGCAAACAACGTAAACGGAATGGCGAAAGCTAAAGAAAAAGCGAACATGCCTAAAATAGGTTTTAGTACCTCACCACCAGCTGAAGCCACTAGTATACTACCAACTATAGGACCCGTACAGGAAAAGGAAACCAGCACCAAAGTAAACGCCATAAAGAACACTCCAATCAGTCCTCCCCGATCAGCTTTTTGATCCACCCTGTTTACAAAACCACTCGGTAGGGTAAGTTCAAAAAGACCGAAGAAGGAGAGAGCGAATATGACAAAGGCGGCAAAGAAAATCAGGTTTGGGATCCATTCCGTTGAAAGGTGGTTAGCGGTTTCAGGACCCATTAAAGGTGCTAAAGCAGACCCGATCACGGTGTAAATGAATATGATCGAGAGCCCATAGATCAGAGCCTTGCCCTTCCCCCCAATTTTACCGGTGAAGTAAGTGACCGTCATAGGGATCATAGGAAAAACGCAGGGTGTAAGAAGAGCCGCCAGGCCAGCCACAAAAGCAAAGATCATGAACCAGGCTAAAGACTTCTCCTTTGGATCTTCTTGAATAAGTGAAGGATCTAAAATTGGACCCTGGTTTTCGGCCTGGGCGAAACCAATTATCTCCTTTTCAGGTAAAAAAAAAGAGGCACCCGAATCTGATTTAACCTCATTCTCTTTGGGTACTTCTAAGATCTGGGGCTTTATTTCATTTCCATCATTTTGTGGTTCCTGATCATCGATTTTTGGAACTGCTTCCGATTTCGGAGATTGAGAACTTGCAACGGTAAATGATGTAAATTCAAAATCGTAATCAAAAGGAATACACTTTCCGTCGATATCGGAACACACCTGAAACTCATAGTTACCAGCAATTACAGGACTATTAGAAAGGATCTTGATTTTCTGTTCAAAGCGACCTGTCTTTTTGAAAATTTTGACGTTACATTCGAAAATATCATCGAACTTCTCTACCGGATTGATGGCCTTTAACTCGCCCACTAATTCATAGGAGTCGTTTTCTATAAACTTAAATGTAGTGACCATCGGACCACAATCCGGATCAAAATCTGAAGAGTAAAGATACCAGTCTTTGTCAACGGTAGCGGTAAATACGAGTGTGGTCTCCTCTCCAATGACCACATCGGTTTTACTGGCTTCATGTTCCCAGGAAGAAGGTTCGAGTATCTGCCCAACCACTGAAAACGTGGAAAACAGTAAGATAAAAAGAGGGATAACTCCCGATACTCGACGCATTAAGCAAAAAAATTAATGTGAGTGCTGATTTTCACTTCTCTCAACGAGCTTCTTCGGTATAAAGTTCTTAGGGCTAATTAGAACCAACATATACCTCAGTAATTGTACATCCGTCAAACGAGTCATCGGTAACAATAGTGAGCATATTTCCGGAAATTTGATAAGTGGCCGTTTCGCCGAAAGCCGTAAATGTATTGCCAGTTATAATTACAGGAATGGTGAGCTCAAAAGTCACACCATCTTCAATTTCAGTGTATGTTACACTACCGTTTTCAAAAAGCACCGTAATACAGTCCTGATCAGTACAAACTAAGGTTGCGCTCTCATTGTCATCAGGGTCGTCACAGCCAGCAAATTCAAAACTGGTTTGAGTCCAGAGAGTACCTTCCAAAGTCAGTCCGGAGGGCCCATCGTCATCATCACCACAAGCGGCTAGATTGAATAGAGCTAAGACGATTATCGAAAACTGAATGAGGTAAAGTAAAATTTTTTTCATGTTGCAGATCGTTTCTAAGAAGAAAGTAACCGAAAATCATCCGTCTTCTTACCCCGAAGATACTAAGTTACATCGGGGTAAAAAATATAATGACTCCGGTGACAGTCTATTAACTTTTCTTTGTAAAAGCCAGCTGCGGCTCGGGCTCCGGAAGAGTCAGCTTTTGCTTAGTGATAACTTTCTCTGTTGTTTCTTCAACGTCAGCCTCTTTCTCCACGTTTTTTTGAGGTTTATTTGACCCTTCAGAAACTTTGAGAACGCTTATGACCAGAAAGATAGAGGTAGCTCCGGCGAATAACCAGAAAAGATCCACTCCGGCTACCTTTGGGAAGGTTAGTAATACCTGCCAAAACCAATCTCCGGTGACCGCGCCATTCGCAACTGGAACCGCTAAAGCGAGTAACCCCCCGATAAGCAGATAATTTCTATTTTGTTCACTGTAATTGTTCCAAAAAGAACCAAGTACGGTGAGTCCCAACCAACCTAAAAAGAAGATTTGATTTACTAAGTCAATACGACCCTCCAAACCAATAGGCACTAACTTATTGGCTAAAAACAGGATCGCAAAGGCAGGAAACATACTTAAGCAAATAGCTAAATAGATTTTCGTAACCTTATGATGAAAAAGCCGCTGCCTATAGGTGTACTTGCTATGGTCTCTTGCGGTGCGCCAGATGAGGACTCCACTGATAATCATAAAACAGGTGATCATAGCGAGGATGAAATAAATAACCCTCATAGTATAACCACCGAAATTGGCAAAATGTAATTTTGTAATGAAATTGATCACAGAGTAACTATAATCTCTTTTATTCGGTAGGAGACTATACTCTTCTAGCACTTTCCCTTCTTTTAATCTCATAGCTAAGCTACCATCCGATAGAATCCCCTGGTGATCCGTGATATTCCAAAAGGCAAGAGCATCTTCCTTACCGTAATTCTGAACTCGAATATTTCCGATCTCGAACCCGGGATATTCTTGTCGAATTTGGGCTGCCAAATGGGTCAATTTATAGTGGTCATAATCGGCAGCGTTTTCGTCTACTTTCAAAGCTGCGGCCGGGTTAACCTTATTCACTAATTTCTCTTGATCCCCCTCGTACAACAAGGTAGCCGCCGGTAACAGTATTAATATGAGAAGCCCAAAAAATGCCCCGGTAATGGCGTAGATCAGTTGAAACGGAAGTCCAATAACCCCTAACACCGTATGCGCATTAGTCCAAATGGTTTTCCATTGCCCTTCTTTAATAAAAGCGTAGAATTTTGTCAGTAAATTCTGCCAGTGGATCAAAACACCTGTAATTATGGCAAACAAGAAAAACAGGGCAACAAACCCCGACAAGTAGAGCCCAATTACCGGTATTTGTCTAAAATAATGAAGAAAGTAAATAGTGTTATTTACCGTGGTCAGCGGAGCCTGAACGTCTTGAACGCTCATATCGATCGGGTTAATATAAGCCGCCATTCGCTCTGTGGTAGAGTCGGTTTTATCAATGGCTCCATACACATACATGACCGAAGACTCACTGTTGGGCACCCGGATGTTCGTATTTTGATAGTAGTTTAATCCACCATAGACGCTATCCACGCGCTGCAGTGCCAGATCGTAATCAAAACTTTCAGGCACCGGTTGACGCAAATCGGTGTTTTCCCACTGTTGTACATCGTGTCGAAAAAGTGAATAGGCTCCCGCATAAAATATTACGAATAACGCAAAGCTGATCACAATACCTGCTACAGTATGCGTATGAAATAATGCGTTATATGTGCGTGTGCCTAACCCCTTGAGCTTCTTCATACCATAAATATAAGCAATGAACTTAAACCTATTAATCCTAAAAGGATAACCCATGAAATCCAGGCCTTTCTGATCATAAACACCATAACCATAAGACCCACCCAGCATAGAAATGAGGTGTAGGTTGATGTCAATAATACAGGTACATCGTTAGTGACGTTTTTAGCTAAGGCAACATGTAGAGTAGCTGTAGCCGCGTAGGCGCCAAAAAACATAGCCAGTATTTTGCTCAACCTGGTCCATCCGGAAGATAAATATTTAGAGCGTGCCGGCACTTAACTTAAATCAATAACTAGTAAAGTTAAGGCCAAACCTGTCCAGACCCATAGCCACTTGATATTCATTTTTACGGATAGCACGATAGCTGAGAGAAAAGTCATAAAGGCTATCAACCAAATCACGAACGCTGTGGCAAAACCATATGAGGAGGTAAAAATGTAAAGGGATAAAAAAGCAGTAGCACTAGCTACACTAAAAATTAACCATTTTTGCTTAGTGATCACCTCATTATTTTCAATTGGAAAATATTTTGAGGTCATATAAAACAACAAACAAGCTATGGTAAGTGCGGCTAGCGCCATTTTTGAATCTGTTTAATTATTTTTTGATAAATCGTAGAACCTACCGATAGTGCCACCTACTATGTCAAATGCTTTTGTAGCTGTAGTCCCATCTAGTCTGTAGTAGGCATTCTCTTCTTCAGTCTGTACGGTCAGGTAAAAAACGCCATCCACTTCAACGGCTATATTAAACGAAACCGGTGACTGAGAAGGTATCCCTGTTATCGGTGTAACCGTTTGATTTACTAGATCTAATACAGACCATTGGGCGTTTTTCGCTTCAAAAAGTATATTTGTTACCTGTGCGATTTCCTCTTCAGTA
>JBCCOE010000007.1:0-98110 GCA_039025475.1 Bacteroidota bacterium
GACTAAATAACATTTAGTCGCTGTCCTCGAAATGTGTTGCCCGACATAAAAGAATTAAGGATACTTCAAAAAGCCTCAGCAAAAGCGAAGTAAAGACCGGTAGTTCCATTCCCAAAACCATAGTCTATGCGAATATTAGTGCGTTCCTTTCTATTTACCATAAGCCGCAAGCCACCCCCGGCGGACCACTTGAAACTAGCAATGTCAATGTCATCTAATGAACTTCCTACTTCACCTGTGGCGGCAAAAAGTGTAAAACCTAACCACGGTTTTACCTGTTTTCGATACTCCCCTTGAATTGCCACCTGATTCTTATCTCTATATCGACCTTGGTAGTAACCACGCATGATCTGATCTCCGCCCATTAGAGCCAATTCGCGAAACGGTACTTCGCCGTTGTTAAACTCACCTAAAAGTTGAGCCGCAAAAACAGAAGTTTCATCTAGCGTCCAAAACCTTCTATAATCAACACGATATCGAGTAAAAGTAGCATCACTACCCAGGGCATCCCTGTGAAACGTACCTGATAGCTCCAGGTACTTACCCTTACTTGCATTGAGCACGTTATCCCGCGTGTCCTGAACATAGGAGAATCCTAACCCCGAATAAATCCCCTCATCACTTCTAATTTTCGTCGTGTCTTCCTCTATCAACCCAGCTGACGGGCTGAACTCAACATCGAAAAGGTTAATAAAACGGTATTGACCACCGATGAAGTGCCCTTTTTTAACCTGCCGAAGCAGTCGCTGCTGAAATACAATCACCTGTGAGCCCAACTCAGTTTCACTTTCCTCTTGAGTGTCATTTCCTATGCCGTAATAAAGTATAGGAAAGTTAAAGTAGCTTACCTCTCCAAAAACGTTGTATCTCTCGCTGCTGGTAAATACATTATTATTGACCTGGGCGATGATCTGATTATTAACCGTATAAGCACCCAACACCTGAATATTAGATGATCGTGTATCATCTGGGCTACCTAAATTAAAAACTCCCGATGTTAACGCACCAAAACCCAGGCCAGTCTCAGGAGTACTAAAAACCACCGGTAGTGGTAGTATACTGACCTTTTTTTCTTCAGTAGAGTCTTGGGCAGGCAGCCTGAAGAAACTTATCATTAAAAAGATCATGAAAACTCTTGACACCTTCAAATGTCTTGAAGTAATACTAACCAGGCTTCATGTACAGATCCTTCACTGAGCAAGGCCTGCGCCTTGTAGTGCAACTCTCTCCGACTAAATCCTCTTAGCTCTGATGCGTTTGAGTAACCAGAGACTTCATCGGCACCTGGCACTTTTTCGATATTCGCTAGCCGAGCCAAATTGTTACCGGTAAGTACACTACTCTCTCGAATTGAATCAGGTAATTGATCTATTCCGATTCCTTTAGTGGTGATCGGCTTAGGGATCTCAAAAATACCTTCCTTCTGAACCCTGGCATAATAATTACCACCCATTCGAGCCACGGCATCTAGTTTATAGGGATCGATCTTACCACCAGTATCCAATACATCGTCATTTATATGGATTAAAATCACCTCACAAAACACCAAATTTCCTGCGCCTCCCTTATCGCCTAATTGTTTTACCTCTACTACTCTACACTCAAATGAAATTGGCGATTCTTTCACATAAGGAGGTCTAACCACTGATGAAGGTGCTTCCGTAAGTCCGGATTTTACAAATTCATTTACTCCTTTTTCATATTCCGTGCTGGCTAGCGACATCTGCTCGACCATGGCATGGTTAACCATATTTACGGTCACCTCAGGAACTTCCAATACATTCTCCAGACTGTGTTTTGGTGTATTGTTGCGCGCTCTATTCGCTGGGGAAAAAATTAGGATGGGTGGGTTAGCACTGAAAACATTGAAATAGCTAAATGGGCTTAAATTTATATTACCTTTAGAATCTATGGTGCTGGCAAAGGCGATGGGCCTTGGCACAACTGATCCAAGTAAATAGGAATGGAGCTCGCCAACCGAAATCTGCTGAGGATCGATTTCCATGTTAATCTGATGGTAAGATTTGCGAGGTTACCTCTCCAAAACCAACACGTCGGCCATCCTTTTGAGCGAATCCTTTCATCGTTACCGTATCACCGTCTTCGATAAATTTGCGCTCCCTCCCATCACTTAACTTAATGGGTTTAGTACCTTTCCATGCTAATTCCAGCATAGATCCATAAGAATCCTCCGTTTGACCGCTTATAGTACCAGAAGCATACATATCTGCCACTTGAATGTTACAACCATTTACCGCATGGTGAGCCAATTGCTGGTTTACGTTCCAATACATATACTTAAAATTACTTTTTGAAATTAAACTATCGACCCCTCCTTCCGGTTTCAAATAAACTTCAAGGTTGATATCAAAATTCTTGTTGCCCGAGTATTCAAGGTAGGGTAAAACGGGGGGATCCTGAACGGGACCTTGCACCCTAAAAGGTTCCAGTGCATCCATAGTTACAATCCAGGGAGAAATAGAAGAAGCAAAATTCTTGGCTAAAAACGGACCCAAAGGCACGTATTCCCAAACCTGAACATCACGAGCGGACCAGTCGTTAAACAATACGAATCCAAAAATATAATCCTCCGCATCAGCAGTAGATATTACATTCCCAAAACCATTCTCTTTGCACGTTATGAACGCCATCTCCAATTCGAAATCAAGTCTTTTTGTAGGCCCAAAACTAGGCTCAATTGCGTCAGGGGCTTTGGTTTGACCTTTCGGCCTTTTGATCTTAACACCAGAAGGAACAATTGAAGAAGCTCGACCGTGGTAACCGACTGGAATATGTTTCCAATTCGGCAAAAGGGCATTTTCTGGATCACGAAACATTTTACCCACATTAGTTGCGTGTTCAATACTCGAATAGAAATCCGTGTAATTAGCCACCTGAATGGGCATAAGCATTTGAATCTCTTCCAAAGGAATTAAGGCTAATTCTTTTGCTGCTATGTTATCTCTTAACTCTTCATTATCATGTCTTAAGAGCTCTGACACTCTATTTCTAACCTCTCTGGCCATTTCTCTTCCTAAACCCACAAAAGATGTTAAACATGGTTGATTGAATATTCCCGGGGGCAATTGAAGGCCATCTAAAAAACCATTCTCATGTAAATAAGTGAGGTCGAGCACATATTCACCTATGGCCACTCCAGCTGCAGCCTCCAGGTAGTCCGTTTTAAAAACGCCAAAAGGTAAATTTTGAATAGGGAAGTCGGAGCCTTTCGGTATTTCAACCCAAGACTTGAGCGAAGGATCGTTAGCATTTATCATGATCAAACAATTTACATTTTCTGGCATTCAATGTTACAAATTTTAAAGCTTTGAACATCTGTGTTTGCTTTAAGACAGTGGATATTCCTTTTAAAATTCCATTCTATTAAATGTTTGACCCTGCAACATTTACTAACTTTGCGCCTTGATTTTTGAGCCTTAGAATAACACATGTCACTTTCCACCAAATACGATCCTAGTTCAGTCGAAGATAAGTGGTATAAGCACTGGATGGATAATGGATATTTTCATTCAAAGCCTAACCCTGAGAAGGATCCTTACTCTATCATTATTCCTCCTCCAAATGTTACTGGCGTGCTTCACATGGGTCATATGCTCAATAACACGATCCAGGACGTACTTATCAGAAAAGCACGGATGGAAGGAAAAGAATCTTGCTGGGTGCCAGGTACAGATCATGCTTCCATCGCCACTGAGGCCAAGGTGGTAAAAATGCTTCGTGAAAAAGGCATAAAAAAGAGTGACCTGTCCAGAGAAGAGTTTTTGGAGTACGCATGGGAATGGAAAGAAAAGTATGGAGGTATCATTCTGGAGCAGCTAAAAAAATTAGGTGCTTCCTGCGACTGGGAAAGAACGTCTTTTACCATGGATGATCATTACTATAAGGCGGTAATCAAAGTATTTGTGGACCTGTATAATAAGGGCTACCTATATCGTGGCTTGAGGATGGTCAATTGGGATGTTGAAGCCCAAACTACGGTTTCGAATGAAGAAGTACTTTATCGTGAAGGTGGTGAAGTGTCCAAGCTTTATTCTGTAAGATACAAGATTAAAGATGCTAATGATCATGTAATCATTGCTACACAACGTCCGGAAACCATTTTGGGAGACACAGCTATTGCAGTTAACCCTAATGATGATCGGTTCAAGCACCTAATAGGTAAAACTGCTTTGGTTCCTTTTATAAATCGTGAGATTCCAATCATTGGGGACGAATATGTAGAACTCGATTTCGGAACAGGTTGTCTTAAGGTTACTCCCGCGCACGATCCCAACGATTATGAAATAGGTTTAAGGCATAACCTGGAGGTAATAGACACTATAAATTTAGATGGTACACTTAATGAAAAGTGTAAAATTCCTGCATATGTGGGTAGAGATCGCTTTGAAATACGGAAACAGATCATTAAAGATTTAAGAGAAGCAGATTTATTGGTGGGTGAAGAGGATTTCAACACCAGAATTGGGCGTTCAGAACGAACCGATAGTGTGATAGAACCTAAACTTTCACTACAATGGTTCATAAAAATGAAAGAAATCTCCAAAACAGCTCATCAGGCTGTAATGGATGACGAAGTTATTCTACACCCCGCTAAATTTAAGAATACCTACAACCACTGGATGGAAAACGTTAGGGATTGGTGTATCTCCAGGCAGCTGTGGTGGGGTCAGCGTATCCCTGCGTATTATTTTGGAGAAGGTGAGAATGATTATGTAGTTGCTGAAAGTAAAGAAGAGGCCTTGGCCAAAGCCAGGAAAAAAAGTGGGAATTCAGATTTAACCAATGACAATTTGAAACAGGATGAAGATGTGCTCGATACCTGGGCATCTTCCTGGCTTTTTCCGCTTGAAGTTTTCAAAGGCTTTGATGAGCGTTCGTTTGAAAATGGGAAAATTACGCCCGGTAAAAATAAAGAGCTTGACTACTACTATCCCACCTCTACACTAGTAACGGCACCTGAGATTCTATTTTTCTGGGTAGCAAGGATGATTATAGCGGGGTATGAGTATACAGGGAAAAAGCCCTTCAATGACGTATACCTGACAGGTATCGTGCGCGACAAACAAAGGCGAAAAATGTCTAAATCCTTAGGCAACTCCCCGGACCCATTAGATCTGATCGCCCAATACGGCGCAGATGCAGTTCGTACTGGCATGCTGTTTAGTTCTCCGGCAGGCAATGATCTACTTTATGATGAAAAGCTAATTGAACAAGGCAGAAACTTTGGGAATAAGATCTGGAATGCGTTCCGCTTAGTACAGGGCTGGGAAGTAGATTCTTCCCTTTCCGGTCGTACTAATCAAGTTTCCGTAAGCTGGTTTGAAGCCAAATACAATCAAACCCTGACAGAAGTGGAGGGTCACTTCAACAAGTTTCGCATAAGTGATGCGCTGATGGCCACGTATAAATTGATCTGGGGGGATTTTTGTTCATGGTATTTGGAAATGGTCAAGCCTGAATATCAAAAACCCATTGATGCCGAAACCAAAGAAGCCACCATAGGCTTTTTTGAAAAAGTATTGAAATTGTTACATCCGTTTATGCCTTTTATTACTGAGGAGTTATACCAGGCAATAAGCAAGCGAAAGGCAGGAGACTGTATCATCGTAGCAGAGTGGCCAAGGTCAGAAGAGTATTCTAAGGACATTTTAAAGGAAGCAGAAATCGCCTTTGAAATCATCAGCAACATCCGGAATATTAGAAATGCAAAGCAAATCGCTCAAAAAGATACTATTGAATTAAAGGTCAAGACCCAGTATTTTGATCAATTCAATGATTTCGCTAACGTGATTGAAAAATTAGGCAACCTTTCATCTTTTGAAGAAACCAGGGATAAGCTAGAAAATAGCTCAAGCTTTGTGCTAAAGGGAGATGAATTTTTCATTCCGTTAGCCGGAGCGGTTGATCTGGATAAAGAGCGTGAAGCCATGGAAAAAGAACTTGCTTATACCAAAGGATTCCTGACAGGTGTTGAGAAAAAACTAGGCAACGAGCGATTTATCAAGAACGCTCCTGAAAAAGTCGTAGCCATGGAAAAGAAAAAAATGGAAGATGCCAAAGCTAAGATCAAAGTTCTAGAGGAAAGCTTAGCGAGAATAACATAATGTCAGAACCGGGCCGCCATTAACAGTCCGAGTTCCTTCCATTTCATTCCAAACTTACGTGCAATATGCTGATTGGTCAGACTCCCTTTGTAAGTGTAAACACCTTTCATAAACCAGTTGTGGGAGAATATCATTTCTTCTATACCACCTTCTTCAGCAGCCCTAAGAATAGTTGGTGTGAAAATATTACTCAAAGCAGTGGTTGCAGTCAAGGCAACGCGGGAAGCGACGTTTGGCACTCCGTAATGAATAACACCATATTTACTGAAAGTAGGTTTATTCAGTGAGGTAAGCTCGGAAGTTTCAATACATCCCCCTTGATCTATACTAAGATCAATAATTACAGAGTCCACCTTCATTTCGGCAACCATATCCTCACTTACCACGTGCCTGTTTCTACCTTTTTCAGCTCTCAGAGCTCCAATAACCACATCTGCCTGCTTCAATGACTCTGCCAGCGTAAGCGTATCAATAGTAGAGGTGTAAATCTGGGTTCCTAGTGCTTGTTTAATCCGTCTTAACTTATAAATATGATTGTCGAATATTTGAATATCCGCGCCCAGGCCAATCCCTACTCTTGCCGCATATTCAGCCACGGTACCGGCCCCAATTATAACTACCTTAGTCGGCGGGACACCTGTTATTCCACCAAGTATTACCCCCTTACCTCCATTCACAGCGCTAAGACATTCAGAAGCAATGGACATCACTGTACTGCCGGCGATCTCACTCATCGCTCGAATGATTGGCATACCTCCCACTTTATCTTCAATAAACTCATAAGCCAAGGCGATAATACTTTTCTTATTAAGCGCTTTTATATAATCCGGAGCCTGATTGCCAATCTGTAGCGCAGAAATCAAAGACTGACCCGGCTTCATTAAATCAATCTCTTCCATTGTAGGTGGCTCAATCTTTAGAATGACGTCAGCTTTATATACCTCTTCCGGGCTATAGACAATTTTAGCCCCTGCATCGCTGTAATCTTTATCCGAAAACTTGGAGCCATCGCCTGCCTGCGTCTCGACCCAAATATCGTGTCCGTTGTTAACCAGGAGACGCACGGCTTCGGGAGTAAGTGTTATTCTCCTCTCTTGCATAGATATTTCATTGGGGAGTCCAATGAAAAATGAATACTTATCTTGATTTACAGGCATGAGTTTTTCCTGGGTATATAACCCTGATTCTTGGGCTAGCTTGGCAAAACCCGACTGTTTTTTAGCCATGTTTTATTAATTCTATAAGCCTTCGACCAGAATAATCCGCCTGAATTTTTACCTCAAAGTGGCTCTGCGGAATCAACGAAGCTACTTTTGAAGGCCACTCAACAAAATTGAAATCTTCTGAATAGAAATAATCGTCTACTCCGATGTCCAAAGCCTCTTCTTCATCTTTAATTCTATAAAAGTCAAAATGATTAATGGTCTTTGAGTTATAGGTACGATACTCATTTACAATTGAAAATGTAGGACTTTGTACATTATCTTTGACTCCAAGTTGGCTGCAAATTGCGCTGATCAATGTTGTTTTTCCTGCACCCATTTCACCATTAAAAATCCAAGTGCGATAATCCCCGGCACACGAGATAATCTCCTTAGCTATGGCATGCAACTCATCCAAACTTTCACATATCAGATTTTTGGAGTGCAGTGCACTATTGGCCATATTTCGAATTTAATGAAATTATCGGAATAATCATTTCCTCCATGGATACACCCCCATGTTGAAAAGTATCCTTGTAATAATTTACGTAATAATTGTAGTTATTCGGATACGCAAAGAACTGATCCTCAGTGGCAAAAGCATACGTAGTTGAAACATTTAGCTTAGGTAAATGCATCTTCTCAGGGCGCAAAGCTTCCAATACCTTATCCGAAGGATCATAGCCCAGATTTTTTCCCTGCTTGTATCGTAAGTTGGTATTTGTATTTCTATCTCCAACTATTTTAAATGGTTTCTGAACCCTTATAGTACCGTGATCAGTGGTGATGATAAGTTTCGAGCCGGTTTGGGCAATTGCCTGTATAGCGTCTATAAGTGGTGAATGCTCTATCCAAGATTTAGTGATCGAACGATATGCCGCCTCATCGGGAGCTAATTCTCGTATCATAGCAGTGTCGGTTCTTGCGTGAGATAACATATCTACAAAATTGTAAACAATCACGTTGAGCTCATTACTAGACATATTTCGGATTTTACCCACTAGTTGTTTGCCTTCTGATGTTCGTTTGATTTTATTGTAAGTAAATCGAATATCAATATTCAACCGTGTTAACTGTTTTTGGATAAACTCCTGCTCAAAATTGTTTTTACCTTCATCCGAATCTTCGCCCACCCATATGTCCGGATATTTCTTAGCCATTTCATCTGGAAGCAATCCGGAAAAGATTGCATTTCTTGCGTAGGCGGTAGTAGTGGGAAGAATAGAATAATAGCTTTCTTCTGCTTCAACATTAAAATGTTCTTGAATAGCGGGCTCTATAACTTTCCACTGGTCATACCGCAAGTTGTCTATTACCAGGAAAAAAACTGATCTGCCGCCATTCTCAATTTCAGTAAACACCTTATTCCTCATCAATTGATGGCTCAACAAAGGTTTCTCTACATCGGGATCATTCAACCACCCTTCATAATTTTCTCTAATAAATCGTGTGAATTGCTTATTGGCCTCCTCCTTTTGCATATCAAAAACTTCCCCCATGCTTCTATTGTCCGTTTCGTCGATCTCCAACTCCCAGTAAACCAGTTTCTTATAAACATCCGCCCACTCCTCGTGATCAAGATCATCCTGAAAAGCCATGCTGATGTTCATAAAATTCTGCTGATAACTTTGGTTGGTTTTCTCCGAGATCAATCTCTTGTTATCGAGAATCTTCTTAACAGAAAGTAATATCTGGCTGGGATTTAGCGGTTTGATAAGATAGTCCGCTATTTTGGCCCCGATGGCCTCTTCCATAATGTGTTCTTCTTCATTTTTTGTGATCATGACCACAGGTAAGTTAGGCCGTGAAGCTTTAATTTGGGTTAATGCCTCAAGGCCAGACATTCCTGGCATATTCTCATCTAGAAAAACAACGTCAAAGTGTTGTTCCTCACACATTTCTATGGCATCTGTTCCACTATTTACAGGAGTTACGTCGTACCCTTTATTTTCAAGGAAAAGTATGTGAGGCTTCAACAAATCGATTTCATCGTCCGCCCATAAAATATTATATCTTTGCATAGAGTCTAATATGAATAAAAAAATATCAATTCCTCAATCGCTAACGCAATAATCATTCCTTTAGATTGAATAAAAAGAAAATTTTTAATGATCCGGTCTATGGGTTCATCAATATTCAGAGTGAGATTGTTTTTGATATTATCGAGGACCCAGTCTTCCAACGATTAAGGAGAATAAAACAACTTGGCCTTACGGACTTAATATATCCCGGTGCATTGCACACGCGATTTCACCACGCGATTGGTGCCATGCACCTCATGTCTAAAGCTGTAGAATCCCTCAGGTCCAAGGGAATCGAAATTTCAGACTCAGATTCTGAGGCCTTACAGTTAGCCATATTACTTCATGATGTTGGTCATGGGCCGTTTTCACATGCTTTGGAATTTAGTCTTCTACAAGGTGTCAGCCATGAAAGCTTATCTTTTTTATTAATGAAGGCTTTAAACGAAAAGTACAACGGTGTTTTAGACCAGTCGCTGAGAATATTTCAAAATACGCATGAGCGTAAGTTCTTTCATCAACTGGTATCAAGTCAACTGGATATGGATAGGTTGGATTATTTAAAACGGGATAGTTTTTTTACAGGGGTGTCCGAAGGAGCGATTGGCCTGGAAAGAATAATAAGCATGTTGAATGTAGTTGACGATCAGATCGTAGTTGAAGAAAAGGGGTTATACAGCATTGAAAATTTCCTTAACGCCAGGAGGCTCATGTACTGGCAGGTTTACCTTCATAAAACATCTGTAAGTGCTGAAAAAATGCTCATAAATACCATATTGAGGGCAAAAGAACTTAGAACGACAGGCAAAGAATTAACGTCAACCCCACAATTGGATCTATTCTTGAACCGAACGGTTGACCTCGAATCATTTCAAACGCAACCCGGTTTATTAAAGGCATTCTCAGCACTTGACGACTATGATATCTGGGGAGGAATAAAGTATTGGCAAAAAAGCGATGATCTCATATTAAGTGAGCTAAGCGAAGCTTTACTTTCAAGAAGGCTCTTTAAAGTACAACTTTCTAATAAGCCTCTTGAAAAGCAAAAAATTGAAAGTATTCGGAAGTCAGTTTCAAAGGAATTCGGTATCCTAAAATCAGATAGCAGATTCTTGTTTTCTTATGGTGAAGTAACGAATAAAGCCTATATCGGTGAGGGTCAATCTATCAACATCTTAAGGAAAAGTGGAGAAGTAATAGATATTGCTGAAGCGGCCGATCTTCCCAATATTAAAGCCATGAGCAAAATTGTTCGAAAACACTACCTATGCTACCCCAAAAATGTATATTTGCGCGAATCTGAAGATTAATTCAACTCTTTTTAATGGAATTTACCGCTAGCCAAATTGCTTCTCTCTTAAATGGAGAAATAAAAGGAGATGGCGACGTAGCCATTAATATGCTCGGCAAAATCCAGGAAGCAACAACGGGTCAAATTTCATTCCTCTCAAATCCTAAATACGAGGGTTTTGTATACGAAACACAAGCAAGTGCTGTCATTGTAAACAAGGATTTCGTGCCTAAAAAAGAGGTTAAACCTACTCTGATTTTTGTGGAAGATGCCTATTCAAGTTTTACAGTACTTTTAGAAGAGTACTATAAATTTATTAGCTATCAAAAAACTGGTATTGAAGAACCTTCTTTTATTGGTAAAGATTCAGAGCTTGGTGATGATGTCTATCGTGGCGCATTCTCTTACGTTGGTAATGATGTAACCATTGGCAATAATGTTAAAATTTATCCACATACCTATATTGGAGACAACTGCACGCTTGGAGACAATACAATAGTTCACTCAGGAGCACGACTTTACGCAGGAACCATAGTTGGCGATTTTTGCGTGATCCATTCCGGTGTTGTCTTAGGAAGTGCCGGTTTCGGCTTTGCACCACAGGATGATGGGTCTTACAAGACCATACCCCAAATGGGGAATGTTATTGTCGGAAACCATGTAGATATCGGTTCAAACACAGTAATTGATTGTGCCACGTTTCATGGTGATTCTACCAAAATTGGAAATGGTGTGAAACTTGACAATCTCATCCAGATAGCGCACAATGTCAGTATAGGGGATAATACGGTTATAGCGGCACAAACAGGTATAAGTGGTTCAACCAGCATCGGGAAAAACGCTATTATAGGAGGGCAGGTGGGTATCGCCGGGCATTTAAAATTTGGTGATAACGTAGGTATAGGAGCTCAAGCCGGGGTGGGTAAATCAAAACCGCAAGGAAACGTAAAGCTCATGGGTAGCCCGGCCTTTGAGTTAATGGCTTATCATAAGTCATATGCTATTTTCAAGAATCTCCCTGATTTGAGTACTCGTCTAAAGCAACTTGAGGAAAAAGTTCTAAATTTGCCGACATTTCAAGAAAGTAAATGATAAAGACGCTGGTTGATAACAGGACCAGAGGCAGTTTAGAATGAAAATCAAACAGCACACGATTAGAAAGTCTGTTACCTTATCAGGAGTAGGGTTACATACCGGAGTTCAAGCTAATATGACTTTCCTGCCGGCAAAGCCCGGCCATGGCATAAAATTCCAGCGAGTTGATTTAGATGGAAAGCCTACTGTGGATGCCGACGCAGATAATGTGGTGGATTTATCCCGTGGTACTACAATCGAACAGGGTGAGGCTAGAGTTAACACGGTGGAACACACGTTAGCCGCACTTGTAGGTCTCGAGATTGATAATGTACTCATTCAATTAGATGGACCTGAGCCCCCTATAATGGATGGTAGCTCTATCCAGTTTGTCAATATTCTTAAGGAGGCTGGAACCGAAGAGCAAAATGCTTTACGGGATTTTTTTGAAGTTCCTGATGGCATTTTTTACCGAGAGCCGGCTCGTGATGTAGAAATTGCTGCACTTCCACTTGATGATTATCGAATAACCGTGATGGTGGACTACAATTCACCGGTTTTAGGAAGTCAACACGCCTCTTTAACAAACATCAATCAATTCGAAAAAGAAATAGCATCTTGTAGAACCTTCTGCTTTCTGCATGAGTTGGAAATGCTTCATAAAAATAACCTCATAAAAGGAGGTGATCTGAATAATGCAATTGTCGTTGTAGACAGGGTAGTTGAAGAGCACGAACTTGATAGTATTGCTGCATTATTCAATAAACCTAAGGTGGAAGTCAAAAAGGAGGGTATTCTAAACAACGTTGAGTTGAGATATAAGAATGAGCCTGCAAGACACAAGCTTCTCGATGTAATGGGAGACCTGGCTCTAGCAGGCAGACCATTGAAGGCCCAGGTTCTAGCCGCAAGGCCAGGGCACGCCGCTAACGTAGCTTTTGCGAAAAAACTAAAAAGAGCTATGCAGGCTGAATCGAGGAATAATGTCCCTAAATACAATCCCAACTTACCACCAGTACTTGATATCAATCAAATAATAAACATTCTTCCCCACAGGTATCCATTTCTATTAATTGATAAGATCATCCATTTAGATGAAGAGAGTGTATCAGGAATCAAGAATGTGACACTAAATGAGAACTTCTTTCAGGGTCATTTTCCCGGTAACCCTGTAATGCCCGGGGTATTACAAGTTGAAGCTATGACTCAAATAGGTGGTATTTTAGTATTAAATACAGTACCCGACCCTGAGAATTACTGGACCTACTTTTTAGGTATAGAAAATTTTAGATTTCGAAAAATGGTGCTTCCTGGTGACACCATGGTGATTAAATGTGATCTCCTTGCCCCTATAAAAAGGGGGATTGCAAAGATGGCGGGAAGGGCTTATGTTGGAAATACATTGGTGTGTGAGGGTACGATGATGGCAAGTATTGTAAGGAAAGACTCATGAATCAACCGCTAGCATATATTCACCCGCAGGCAAAAATTGCCCGCAACGTGGTAATCGAACCCTTTGCAGTCATTCACGCTAATGTTACCATAGATGAAGGAACTTGGGTTGGACCTAACGTAACCATATTTGAAGGTGCTCGAATAGGAAAGAATGTTAAGATCTATCCAGGAGCTTCTATTTCTTCAGTACCGCAAGATCTCAAGTATAAGGGCGAAGAGACCGAAACTTTTATAGGTGATAATACGGTAATTCGTGAGTATGTCACTATCAGCCGCGGAACAGATGATAAGTTTAGAACTAAAATTGGTAAGAATTGCCTTTTGATGGCTTATGTACATGTTGCTCACGACTGCGAAATTGGCGATAACTGTATTTTGGTAAATGCGGTACAATTAGCTGGTCACGTAAGCATCGATGATCATGCAATCATCGGAGGTTCGAGTGCAATCCATCAATTTGTAAAGGTAGGCGCACATGTGATGGTATCCGGAGGTTCGTTGGTTAGAAAAGATGTACCCCCTTACACTAAGGCAGCTCGTGAACCCTTAACCTACTGTGGAATAAATTCGATAGGACTCCGTAGACGTGGTTTTTCATCGGAAAAAATCAACGAGATCCAAGAAGTTTACCGCTATCTTTTTTTAAAGGGTTTAAATAACTCCAAGGCTGTTGATCTGGTGGAGTTGGAATTATCACCGTCCAAGGAACGTGATGAAATCATTAACTTTATTAGAAGCTCTGACCGAGGAGTCATGAAAGGCTATTCTTATTAAATCTCAAACCCTTTTATGATTGAAATACGACTCGAAGACCTGAGTAAGAGATTCAATCATGAAATTATTTTTAAGGATGTCAACTATTCCTTTAACTCCGGTCGGTGTTATGCGATAACCGGATCAAACGGTAGTGGTAAATCGACCTTGCTGAAGATCATATCAGGATTTACACTCCCATCAAAAGGTTCTCTCATTTACTTGTTAAATAAAAAAGTTATTGAAACCGAAAATATCTATAAATACATCTCCATCGCTTCTCCTTATATGGAACTAATACGGAACCTTACATTGAATGAGTTGCTATCGTATCACTCAAAGTTCAAAGCCTTCAGGGATGGGCTAAGCGTTCAGGAAGTTATTGAAAAAATGGATTTAGTCCATGCTCGTGATAAAATGGTAAAAAACTTTTCATCAGGCATGAGTCAGAGATTAAAATTAGGACTGGCTTTTTTTTCAGAAGCATCAGTCACTTTTCTGGATGAGCCCACTACCAATTTGGATCAAAGAGGATATGAATGGTATCAAAAGCAGTTAAAAGATATTTTACATCGCTTAGTTTTTATTGCTTCAAATCAACCTGATGAATATCAATTAAGTAGCGATATACTTCAGTTGAACGATTTTAAATGAAAGGAGTGGTTACCCTGTTTGTTCGTAGATAATATAGTATTAAAGAAAATCAATTCTACGAGGGAATATGGCAGTTTAGCGAGTTAATTGCTATCTTTCCGATTCGCAAAAGGATAAACAGGTTCAAAATGAAAAAAATATCTTATTTATTAAGTGTTGTAATTTTAGCAGGAGTATTGGCCATGACAGGTTGTGGAGATGACGATTCAAGTGGGCCTACAATAACAGAACAACAACTAAGCGCACTTGTTGGTACTTGGGCACCGACCAATGGGGATGCAAGCGTGACCCTAGGTGGCAGCGGAAACGATGCCCCTGGTGACTGGTCCAATTTTTCGATAACCTTCACTAATAGCCAGACAGCGTCTGTATCAAATGTTCCGGACGAGGTAATAGGTATGTTCGCAATTAACAGCTTTACATTTAGTAATGAAAGTGTGACCAATATTGGTCTTACGTTTGGCGCAGATGCCGCGACCGTTCAGGTCAATAGCGAAACGAACATAATTCTAAGCTTTACTCTCGAAGATGGTGGTTCCCTGGGTGCCCGAACTAGCAGCGTACAGGGAAATTGGTCTTTTGATTTGACCAAACAATAAGAGGATTAAAATAACGAAGCTTATTAAAAGCCAGCTTCGTTATTTTAATTGAATCACACTAATACCTGCTCCACCCTGCTCTACATGTTCATCTCGAATTGACTCGATGTAAGGAGCACCTTTTAAGTGTTCTCGAATAATTTTTCTTAGGATTCCGTCTCCCTTACCGTGAAGGATCTTTATTTCATTTCTGCCGAATAAGACAGCATTGTCTAAAAAGTTGTCAACTAAAGGGAATACTTCTTCGGCACGTTTCCCTCTCACATCTAAAGTCGAACTAAATTCAGCCAACCTCTGATTCAAATTAATCCCTTTTGAAATCTGCTTTTTTATAGTTCTGGATACCTTCTTTGATACTTTTTCAAGCCGGTTCATTTTAACCGTTGATTTCAGGTCTCCGAATTGAATCTCAGCTCCCTTTCCGCGTATTGAAAGCACCTCGCCAACAACCTCTTGACCAACAACACGAACCGAATCACCCACTTCAATAGATTCATTGAGTACTTTGGGTTCCGGATCATTATTCACTTTGACTTTCTCCTTCAAGCCATCTAGTCGCCGTCGCGCCTTCAATGTTTCCGCTTTCTGCGCCTTGTTCTCCTTGATGTGACGAATAGTTTTCTCAATTTCGCGGTTGGTGTCTTTCAATAATAACTCTGCCTCTGATTTGGCTTTGTTTATGATCTGCTTCTTGTTAGACTCCAGCTCTTCCAGTAACCTAGAGTATTTGGATTCGAGTTGCTCGACTCTTTTTTTCTGCACCTTTATTGCTTTCTCACGCTCAATTGCCTTTTGCTTTTGTCGTTCTAAGCGCGTTAATAGCTTGTCAAGATCAATAGCCTGGTCTCCGATCAAGGCTTTAGCGTTATTAACAACATGATGAGATATTCCGATTTTCTGTGCAATCTCCAAAGAAAATGAGCTGCCTGGCTTTCCCATTTCGAGTTGGTATAGCGGCTGTAAATTTGCCATGTCATATTTCATAGCACCATTAGCTAGCCCCTCGGCTTCTTCAGCGTAGCTCTTTATATTTCCATAGTGAGTTGTAATTACACCAAAAATCTCTCTCTTATCTAGTTCTTCAAGTATGGACTGAGCAATAGCACCGCCAAATTGCGGGTCGGTACCCGTTCCAAACTCGTCTATTAACACTAACGTATTGGCACGCCCGTTCTTCATAAAGTACTTCATATTAAACAAGTGCGAACTGTACGTACTTAAGTCATTTTCAATAGACTGTTCGTCCCCAATATCAATGAATATATCCTCAAAAAGACCAAATTCGGAAGATTCCTCAACCGGTACCATGAGCCCGCTTTGAACCATTAGCTGAAGTAAGCCCACCGTTTTCAAACAAACCGATTTGCCGCCGGCATTGGGACCGGAAATAACAAGAATTCGCCGATCAGCATCTAAACTGATATTTAGAGGTACAATTTCTTTTTTACTCTCGAAATGAGCCATATACAACAATGGATGCTTTGCTTGTACCCATTTCAGATAAGGTTTAGGTTTTAACAGTGGGAGTTGAGCATCTAAATCAACCGCCAATCTGGCTTTTGCCTGAATAAAGTCCACAAACGCTAAAAATCCGTAAGCCATATGTATTGGATCAAGCAACCTTCTCAAATCATCTGTTAAAGAAGTTAAGATTCTAATGGATTCTCGTTTTTCTGCATATTCAAGTTCTCTCAACTCGTTGTTACCCTCGAGGACGGAAGTGGGTTCCAAAAAAACAGTTTGACCCGTTGAAGATTCATCATGCACAAAGCCCTTAACTCTTTTTTTGTATTCCGCGGCCAATGGAATGACCATTCGTCCATCCCTTACTGTAATTGAGGTTCCCTCGGGAATAAAACCTGATCTTAGAGCTGTATCAAACTCCTTCTGCAGCACCTTACGCACCTGACGGTGTTTTTGCCCAATACTTTTTCGAATTCGAGCCAGCTCGACTGACGCCGAGTCCTTTAACCGATTATCTTCATCGACTTTAGAATCAATTTTATCGATGAGTTCAAATGAGATCTCTTCTGGATAAAGAAGTTGATTTAAATAGGGGTATTCATCTTTTCGGCTGCTCAAGAACCTGAAAACACTCCGTATGGTTAATAGGGATTTGCTAATTTCCTTGAACTGTGATTCCTGTAGAAATGTACCCTCAACTTTTGCATGTTCCAGATAAGCCCTTACGTCGATATAATAGCTGTCAGGAAATGGATCGCCTGATGACAGAATGTGTTTGAACTCAGCAGTCTGATTCAAAAGTTTAGTTAAGTGATCAACACGGTTAGAAAAACGAATTTTATCAACCAATTCCAGACCCAGGCTACTCCTGCATTTGGAGCGTAAAAGATCAAGAATTTGATCAAATCCTAATTTCTTCAATATGTCATTCGGATACAACACGTTCAGGCCCCTACGACTTTTTCCAGTTTTACATTGGCAGTATCCTCATCTACCTCTTTCTTACTATCATTTTTTGGCTCATCTAATCTTTTTTCCATTAAGTTCAAGCTATCCAGCACCGTTTCATAAATGCTTTCCAATTTCAATGGATGCGCGTAGTAATACCTCAATGAATTCGTGTATACCGAATCTGTAAGTTCGTATTTATCTAAAATTCTGGTTTCGTATTCTTCAAATATTATTAACGCCGAATCCCTTTTTACTCGCAACTCATTTACTTTCCCTTCAGCCAAATAGACATCAAGAAAAATAGGCACCATTTCATCTTCACTGAGTATGCCTTCCGGAACTTCCTCGCCTCCACAGCTAGAAACACCGAATAAGGCTAAAAATATTATTATCGCCTTGATGTTTTTGATAAAACCACTATCACTCATTTTACTAAATCAATTATCCATTTACCGATGAATAGTTCCTTACAAATAAGAGCTATTTGCATTCATCTATTTTATAATAGTTTTGCAAGCGAAAATTGAGCCAATGAAGGACTTAGTTAAGAAGCTGCGAAAGTACGAAATACAGATTAGAAAGGCCATCAATAGCCAAATGCAAGGTGACTTTCATTCTATTTTCAAGGGCTCCGGATTAGAATTTGACGATGTACGAGCCTATCAATATGGTGATGATATTCGTACTATCGACTGGAATGTAAGCGCCAAAGGTCACGGCACCTTCGTGAAAACTTTCAAAGAGGAAAAAGAGCAAACTGTACTATTTATTTTGGATGTTAGCGGATCACAGGAAATTGGCAGTCCAGGATCCCAGAAACTTGATATTGGTAAAGAGATCTGCGGAGTGCTTGCTTTATCTGCGGTGAAAGAAGCTAGTCAAGTTGGTATGATAAGCTTTTCAGATCAAAAAGAGAAATACGTCAAACCAGCTAAAGGGGCTAAACAAGCTTACGAGATTATAAACAACCTGATAGAACTCAAACCTCAATCACATAAAACCGACCTATCAAAAGCTATTCTTTTCACCTTAAATACGGTCAAGAGACGTAGTGTTGTAATTTTTATATCGGACTTTATTGACGAGGGTTATTTTCATAACCTGAAAGGATTGGCCAAAAAGCACGATCTTGTAATGATTAGGGTTACGGACAGACGCGAAACCAAATTGCCAAAACTAGGAATAGTACCGGTATTTGATAAGGAAAGCAGAAAAACCATATGGGTAAATACTTCCTTTGGAAATTTCCGTACAAAGCTGAAACAGAATTATGTTGAAAACGAGGCGACGTTAATAGACTTTGCCAAAAAACATCAAATAAATTTCATTTCCGTTGATACAGAAGAGGATTACGTACCCAAATTACTTAAACTGTTCAAAGTCAGAAATAAGTCGTTAAAAAGTGTTTAAAAGAGTTTCTGCTAGCTTATTATTTTCGCTTACGTATTTCTTTTCTACCGCCCAGGAAGTAAAGGTTAACGGTTATTTTTTGGAGGACAGCATTAAATTAGGAATACCCACTCCTTTTATTTTAACCGCCTCCTACCCTTTAGAAGTAGACTTAGTTTTTCCAGACTCACTATTCAATTTCGATCCTTATGAGCTGGATGAGAAATGGTACGCCCCTACGATTACCACCGAAGGGATTAGCTACGATAGTGCGATTTATTACCTTACTAGTTTTGAAATTGACAGCGTTCAGTATCATAAAATGCCAGTTTTTCAATTGAAAAACGGGGATAGTCTGACATATTCCACGCTAGACGATTCCATTTTCTTTCAGCACATTGTTACGGAAATACCGGATTCTGTTACGGCAGAATCCATACCTCTAATAGAAAACACAACTTATAAACGAGTGAGTTTTGCCTTTAACTATCCGTATTTTATTATAGGAGCGGTCATTGTAATTTTCTTAGCAGTGGTAGTTTTTCTTGTCTTTGGCAAGTCCATCAAAAAATCGTTCTTGCTTCGCAGATTAAATAAGGGACACAAGCAATTTATACAATATTTTGACTCTATTTTAAGTAGCGAAAATGACGAAAAAGAGAAAGCTGAGAAAATTATACTTTCCTGGAAAAAGTATTTAGAAAAACTAGAAAACAGGCCATACACTAAATCAACAACCAAAGAAATAATTTCAAATTATAATTTTAGTCACATTGCAGACGCACTGCAAGGTATTGACAGGGCACTTTACGCTCCTAAGCGCAAAGCAGAGTTATCTCAGAGCTTCAAACAGCTTAAGGATTTTTCTCAAAAGCAATTTGAACACAAAATCGAGGAGGTGAAAAATGGATGATAATGTGTTTTCTGACCTGCCTTGGTATTCAATCGACTGGTTTTTTCTGTCGACATTGAAAAACTTCACTTGGGAAAATCGAATTGCCCTGTTTGCACTTATATTTATCCCTTTATTTCTAATCGTTCGTTGGGCATTACGCTATTTCATGAATCAGAAGCTACCTATTGCCCTAACAAAAAGCCAATTAAGCCGAAATCCTACGAATCTTGTAAGAATGGTGCCAGATCTGCTTTTAACGTTGGTTTTTACCTTAATGGTCATAGCCATAGCCCGACCTCAAAAGACAAACGAAAAAGTAGAGCAGTGGACAGAGGGTATAGATATTATGTTGGTGATGGACATTTCTCAATCCATGCAAATTGAAGATTTTAAGCCCAATCGGCTTGAAGCCGCGAAAGAAGTAGCTAATGACTTCATAGATGGGAGATTTCAGGATAGAATAGGCATAGTTATATTTTCAGGTGATGCGTATTCTCTTTCCCCGCTAACTACTGATTATGACTTGTTAAAGTCATACATTGAAGATATCGAGTTCGAAATGATTGAGAACAGAGGCACGGCAATTGGCAGTGCGTTAGCAGTAGCAACTAATCGCATGAGAGAGTCTGAGTCTAAATCCAAAGTACTCATTTTATTAAGTGATGGGGACAACACTGCGGGTAACATTGACCCGATAACTGCCGCGAATCTAGCAACGGCCTATAACATTAAAATGTACTCCATAGCTATTGGTAAGGAAGGAAAGGTGCCTTTCGGAAAAGACTTTTTCGGCAGACCAAGAATGGTGGATAACACTATGGATGAAACCACCTTACGAGAAATTGCACGGATTGGTGAAGGTGAATTTTTTCGGGTGGGAGATAATGAAGCATTAGAAAAAGTATTTAAGTTGATTGACACCTACGAAAAAGCGGAAATTCAAGAAACAAGGTATAAGGACACCCAGGACTATTACAGGAATTACTTAATGTGGGCACTGGTATTCTTTGTGCTTTGGATGCTCCTTAAATCTACGTTTATTACTAACGTACTTCAGGATTGACCACTACCAGGAATAGAAAACCATTCTCAGGCCGAACCCTATTAAAACCAGCCCAACCAGAACATTTATCAGCTTCATCAGTCGCATTGTAATTAGTGTTCGTAGTCGGTTTGCCAAAAAGGCTTTCAGACAATCGGTGCTAAATACAACCACGAGAATTGCTAAAAAAAAGAGTAGAAGCTTATAACCCGTATAAGCATATTCTATTGTAGCTAAACTCATGGTTCCTAACCAAAATATTAATACAAAAGGACTCAGTCCATTGATTAACATCCCACGAATAACAAAACGGTATATTCCTTTATCATGACTTCCATTTAAAGTAGAAGAATAGACTTTAGCTTTCTTAAGGATATTGAAGATGCCGAAAAGTATCAATATCGACCCTCCACCGTAACCTAAATATTCCTGTATTCCCGAATTCTGTAGGAATTTGGCGAGACCAAAGTAAGCCAGGCCGATATACAAGATGTCACCCAGACTGACACCAACGGCCACCAATAACGCCCTTTTGAATCCGTACTGAATGCTGGTTTGCAGAAGGGTAAAAAAAACCGGGCCGACTAAAACAGATAAGAGTAAGCCAAAAATAACCCCGTTGATAACATACATGTTATTCTACCACAGTTAAGAAACTGCGCCAGTCGTCAAGTTGGGTATCCTTGATCACTCTTGGGAATTTATTCTGTCCGCCGACTTTACCCTTCTTTTCCATGTACTTATAGAAGGTTTGAAGAGGTAAAACACTAACAAAAACTTCTTTAAGCGCAGCACTTCTCTCTACCGTATAATCGTCATTGAGATCTTTTAAAAAGTTGTCTAATTTGATCTTTAACTCCGTTTCATTCACTAAATCATCAGTACCAATGTACCAGTGGTGAGCAAATAAAGATCCGTGAGGTATACCAGCTACAGTAAACTCAGGGATATTAATATTGAGATCATCAGCTACCAACTCAATCGCTTTGTTCATATTGTCAATACTTAGATGCTCCCCACAAAGGCTTAAAAAGTGCCTAGTTCTTCCTGTAATCACTATCTCAGCTTCTTGTTTATTGACAATTTTTACTACATCACCGATCATATACCTCCAAGCTCCGGCACATGTAGACATGAGTAAAGCGTATTCCTTTCCGTCTTCAACCTCATCGATCATCATAGTAGGAGCTTCTGATATGACTGCCCCATTTTCATCAAAGTATCTCGACTCAAAAGGAACAAACTCATAAAAAATACCATTATTTAAGACCAGTCGCATAGCCCGATGGTTTGGCTTATACTGAAAAGCTATAAATCCCTCAGAAGCAAGATAAGTTTCTATGTAATAAATCTCCTTACCCAGCAATTTCTTAAATCCCTTCCGATAGGGATCAAATGATACTCCCCCATGCACGTAGACAAGTAGGTTTGGCCAAATATCATGAATATTATCCACCTGGTAATAATTCACAATCTTCTCCATGAGAATTTGTATCCACGCCGGAACACCCACAATGATATTGATGTTCCAATGGATTGCATTTCGGGTAATCTCATCCAACTTCTCATCCCAATCTCGGGTTTTCGCAATTTTCCGACCTGGTTTATAAAAATGCTGAAACCAAAATGGTAATTGGGCAGCTTGTATACCACTTAAATCACCTTCAAAAAAACTACCCCGGTTATTAAGTTGCGTACTACCACCAAGCATTAATATTCCGCCAGAAAAGAATTCGTCAGGAAGATCATATTTGTTTAAGGTCAGTATTTGGCGGATACTGGTTTTTTGAATCGCTTTTCGCATGTCCCGTGTGATTGGAATATACTTTGAAGAGGCCTCTGAGGTACCGGAACTTAATGCAAAGTACTTAAGCTTTCCTGGCCAACATACATTCATTCTCCCACGTTTCGCCTTTGACCACCATTCATTGTAGATTGTATTGTAATCATGAATAGGTACATTTTGCTTGAACCGTTCGAAGAATTGGCTGCCTAAATCTTTGTAACCATTAAGAATCTCATTGAAATTGTAATGTCTCCCAAAAAGAGTTTGATTAGCCGTTATAAGTAGCCGTTTAAGCTCCTGCTTCTGCAAATCATAGGGATTTGAATACTCTTGTTCCAGACTTTCACGAATCCGAATTCCCTTCCTTAACAAAGTAGATAAAATAGGCATAGCCTCTCAGCTAAAATATCTTATTTTGCCCGATACACGGTTTATTCATGGACATACAGAACAATATTAAGCAATTCCAAAATCATTTACAGTCGTATAACTGTCGTTTGGTAGCTGTAAGTAAAACAAAACCCAACTCTGATATTTTAAAAGCCTATGAAGCAGGACAGCGGATATTCGGGGAAAATAAGGTACAGGAATTAACTGTTAAAAGCGAACAACTACCAAAAGATATTCAATGGCATATGATTGGACATCTTCAGCGCAATAAGGTCAAGTATATAGCTCCATTTGTCGATCTCATACATTCAATTGATAGTTTAAGATTATTGAACGAAGTAGAAAAACAAGGAAGAAAAAATGATCGGACAATTCGTTGTCTATTGCAAGTTTTTATTGCCGACGAAGAAACGAAATTCGGTTTGGACGAATCCGAAGTCTTGCAATTGATCCACGACCCGGTTTTATCCGAGATGGAGTACGTCAAGATAGTTGGTTTAATGGGAATGGCAACTTTCACCGACAACCATGAAAAGGTTCGAAGCGAGTTTAAAAAACTCAAGTCGACTTTTGACAAGGTAGCGGCTTCTGATCTTCCTTCAAACGTGCAAATGAGTGAATTGAGCATGGGAATGAGTGGGGACTATGATATCGCCATTGAGGAAGGCAGTACCTTGATAAGAGTGGGTAGTTCTATATTTGGAACAAGAAATTAATCCAATGACAAAAAAAATACTGCTGAGCGCCTCAATTCTGGGAGCTTTAGGTGTTATCATTGGCGCTTTTGGCGCCCATGGGTTAAAATCGTTACTCCTAGAAAATGGTAAGCTTGATACATTCGAAACTGCGGTTAAGTATCACTTCTATCACTCATTTGCCTTAATGGCTTTGGCATTAATCCATGATCGCTTTCATCTAAAAAATAGCAATGCTATCTTCTTATTTTATCTCAGTGGTATTTTAGTATTCAGTGGTTCGCTTTATATACTATGCTTAACGAATGTTGGCTTTTGGGGAGCCATTACACCTATTGGCGGGGTCTTACTCATTGGAGGATGGCTACTTCTGTTTTGGAATATATTCAAACTTGATTAATTCAGGTCTATTTTAGAAGGCATCCTTAGTGCGTGCTGCAAGATTATCCGGCATTCGGTCCTTTGTATCTTCCAAGTGATCGGCAATTACTTTTTTCAGTCTAGATACAATTTTAGGATGAGCATCGAATCGGTCATATTTCTCTGCTATATCAGCTTCTAAATTATATAACTGAGGCGTATCTAACGGCTGAGTTTTTCTCCAGTAAAAGATAGGTTCGGTTTGCTGAATATGAAGCTTCCACTCATCTACTCTTACGGCGTAAAGTTTTGCATCAGTCCAATAAAAAAAGTTGTTCCTTGGGCTATTGGACTCAGCACTCTTCAATACACCTGATAAGTCATATCCATCCATTTTTCTATCCTCAGGGAGCCTGGTTCCAGAAAGTGCTGCAAACGTATTGATAATATCAAGCGTAGACCCCATTTCATGAATTGTACCAGGCTTGACCGTTCCTGGTCCCCAAAATATGGTTGGCACTCGTTGTCCACCTTCAAAGGTAGTCCCCTTTCCAGCTCGTAATGGCCCTGCTGAACCCCCATGTGTTTTAAAGGCTAACCATGGGCCATTATCCGAAGAAAAAACGATGACGGTATTATGTTCTAAATGAAGTTGCTTTAAAGTTTTAATTATCTCACCTACGCTCCAATCAATCTCTTGAATCACATCTCCATACAACCCTTGGGTACTACTTCCACGAAAATCTTCATTAGCAAACAGAGGTATATGTGGCATACTATGCGCCAAGTAAAGAAAAAATGGCTTGTCCTTTTGAGCCGTGATAAATTCTACGGCTTTCTCTGTATATCTTTTGGTTATTGTGTTTTGATCAGCAGGTCGTTCTATGATCTCCTGATTTTCCATTAATGGGACATTGTAATTCTCCGTTTCTGTTTGATAGTTCGGATCATCAGTATTTTTGTTGTATTGAGACCAATCGATAGCATTCATATCATTGGAATAGGGTATCCCATAAAAGTAATCGAAACCTTGTGACGTAGGTAAAAACCCTGGATGGTGGCCTAGATGCCATTTACCAATAGCAGCAGTAGCATAGTCCTTTTGTTTTAACATCTCTCCAATGGTGATCTCGCTTGATGGCAAGCCGCCTTCCGAATTTGGAAATAATACAGCACTTTTTGATGAAGTCATGCCATTTCTTATTGGATAACGGCCGGTGAGTAAAGCAGCGCGACTGGGAGTACAAACCGGCGCAGCCACATAAAACTGAGTCCATTTTTGACCTTCTGCTGCTAAAAGATCGAGATTTGGTGTTTTTAGCGTAGCATGACCGAAACAGCTAAGATCACCATACCCTAGATCATCAGTAAAAATTATAATAAAATTAGGCCCTATTTCTTCACTTTTTCTAACCCGAGAACAAGTCAGTAAAATCGCAACGAAAGCCATGAAGAGTATAACCCTTGACATTATATCTATACCAATGGAATACTATAAATATAGCGCTTAAAAAATTTAACTCCAGACATAAAAAAAGCCGGATAAACCGGCTTATTATTTCGATCGTGTCCAGTTCGACTATTTCGAATCTGTTTTCTTAGGAAGTACATTCGTTACTATAGAGACCCTAGCCATAGGATTTGTAGCATTAGAAACGATTGTAATGATCTTATTTTGGCGTCCCATTTTTCCAGCACTGTTAAAAACTACCTTCAATTCCGACTCCTGACCAGGAGGAACCGGATCTCTCGGCCAATTAGGTGCCGTACATCCACAAGTCGTTTGAACGTTGGTTATAATAAGAGCCTCATTACCCGTATTTTCAAACTTAAAAATATGCTCTACCTTATCTCCTTGATAGATATCACCGAAATCGAACTTATCTTCTTCAAAAGTGATCACCGCACCATTCAAAGCTATTTCACTGGCTGCACTCTCTTGAGCAATAGCTCCGTAAATCATGAAAATGCCAAAAATAAGAGTTACAAAAGTTTTCATATTCGTTATTTTAACTGGTCAAATATACCTTATTGCCGGCACATTAATCTTGCCGAGATCTAACTAAACAAAAAATTTCGCTTCAAAGTTTACGAGAAATAATTGTTCTGTGGCCCTAGTCACCGCAGTGTACAACCAACGAATATAATCTCTATCTATCTTATCATCAGGTAAATAACCCTGATCTAAAAATACGACAGGCCACTGACCTCCCTGCGATTTGTGACAGGTGATGGCGTAAGCAAATTTTATTTGTAAAGCATTCAAATAAGGATCCTTTTTCAAGGCTTCTTTAAGTTCTTTCGCATTCGACAGATCAGAATAATCCGATCTTACACTTTCGTAGAGTGCTTCTTGTACCTCATTGGATAATGCAGAACCCTCTGAATGAAGCGTATCTAGGATTACTTTTGCATCAAAACTGTCGAGGTGCGGATAGTCTGACATCTTAAGTTGTAGTGTAGCGAACCTGAGCCCATGTATCTCTTCAAGGTTAGATACTTTGAGCACTTCTACAAAATCACCATTTGCCAAGAAACTACCAGACTTTTCATCAGGTGTGAATAAATAGTTGTTCTTAACTACCATCAATAACTCACCCGCTTCCAACTCTGATTCGTAGAAATGAATTTGGTGACGGATGTACTGATTATATTGATTGGCAGCCTTGTTTGATCTGGTTATTATCACAGTATCAGATACACCATAATTATCGTAGGCATACCTTATCCCCTCTTCCATCCGATTACCAGTCATTCTAAAAATATCCTTGAAATTTGAAGTGTTAAATTCGATGGTAATCTTACTTCTGTTTAAGTTATCCCGTAGTGCGGTAGCGTTACTCAAAATTCCCGACTCAATACTTTGCCGCTTAACTTCGGTCAAGGACACCTCATGGGCTTCAATGCCAAAATCATTTTGAAGCTTATTCAAATCAAGTGCAGGACTTATGTTTTGTCCTACCGGAGGTAGCTGAGCGTTATCACCAATTAGAAGAAGTCGGTTGCTGCTTTCTGAAAAAACGTAATCCATGAGATCCTTAAGCAATCCATTTTGCCCAAAACCTGCGTCATCATTGATCATTGAAGCTTCATCAACGATGAAGACAGTATTCTGAGAATAATTCTTTTGAGGTTTGAAGAAGAGCCCTCCACCCTTTGTATTTACTTGCTTGTAAATGCGCTTGTGTATGGTAAAGGCCATTCGACCTGAATAAGCTGACAGAACCTTTGCGGCACGCCCGGTTGGGGCTAGTAAAACAAACTTGAAATTAAATGATGGTAAAACTGAAACTAATACACTTGTTAACGTGGTTTTACCCGTTCCTGCATATCCTTTTATAAGCAGCGCCTTAGGCAATGATCCATCGTTCAGCAGCCAATCAACAGCTTTGAATGCTGACTTCTGACCATTTGTGGGTTTAAACGCCAACTTATTAACGAGTATATCAGACGGCAAAGTCACTACCTTGGCAGGTCTTCTGGAAAGATAGTAATCATAGTAGCACTCGCCTTAGCAATTATTTTTTGCTTTCCCTGGTACTCTGTAAAAACTTCTGCTTCACAGAAATTCATCTTTCTGCCCTGTTTTAAAACCCATCCCTTGGCTATGAGTCTGTCTCCAACTCCAGGGTTGAGGTAGGATACTTTTATCTCGCCGGTAACTACATTGCAATCTGCAGAAACCAAAGTAACGGCGGCAAATCCAGCCGTAATATCCGCAAGTGTAGCTACCAGACCTCCATGCGCAAAACCTTTCTGTTGTTGATGAATTTGTTCAAATCTTAACCAACCTTCGGTTCGACCAGGCTTAATAACATCCAGTTCAAAACCTATATGCTTCATAAAGTATTGTCTGTCAAGATGTTCTAGTATTCTATTTTGATAATCTGGGTTATATACCTTCATACTTAATGGTTACTGCTGTATATTGTATCCAAAGTACCAAAACCAAATAATTTGATTTCAAATTTGTCAGAATTATATTCAAATAAAGTCAGAGTTCGCGTCTGTGGGATCCTTATCGAGAAACGTGCTCTTTTGCTTATCAATCATAAAGGGCTGGGACCTGCCGGAACCTTATGGTCACCTCCGGGGGGAGGTCTGGAGTTTGACGAATCAGTCGATGAATGTCTAAAACGTGAATTTTTTGAGGAAACCGGACTCGAAATAAACGTACAAAATTTACTTTTTGTACATGAATATCAGGATAAGGAATTACATGCGGTAGAACTTTTTTTTAAAGTTGAACGAACAGGGGGCTTTTTAACTAAAGGCACTGATCCGGAGATGGATATAGACAAGCAAATAATTTCGGATTTAAAATTTGTGACCATTTCAGAATTAAAGGTTATAAGCACCGAAGAGAAACACAATATGCTCAGAGAATTAACAGAAATAAATGACTTACTAAATATCTCAGGCTATTTTAAATTCTGCGAATAATTGCATTAATTAGCATCTTGAATAATTATGTATTACTGGTTCATATAATTATAATTGCACCAAAAAAATCCCACTCATGAACGTAACTAAAATCGTGTCTATAGCACTTCTAATTGGCAGTATTGGTTTAGGATATTACCTCGTAAGTAGTGTTAAGTCAACTATCGATGAAAGAGCTCTAATCGCTGAAAGAGAGGGAGCGGTTATCGAAAAGTTAATGTTGATCAGAGAAGCCCAGATCGTTTACCAAGAGGTAAATGGAAACTATACGAGTGATTGGGATAAATTAATCGATTTTGTAGAGAATGGTGAATATCCGATCATACAAAAAAAAGAGCGTGTAGTAACCCTAAGCTACGGTGCAGATAGCTCTATCATAACGATTGATACATTGGAAATTATTGCCGCAAAGGAGCGTATTTTTAAGGAATCGTATAACGTAAACGCTGCAAACAGTGGTATCTTCCAAAATTTCAAATTAGAAGTAGGAGATTATGCTACTCAAGGTAGTGGTGCTTACAGTCTGAACCAAAACGGTAAAAACGTAACGCACAAGTTCAAAAACAGCGGAGTCGTAACGAATATTCAAGATGTTTACGAAGGTAGCCAGGTCACCAAAGGCGACCTTCTTATGACTATTGTTGCCAATAAATTTGATCCCAATACTGACATATCGCAGTTGGCCTATGTACCTGGCTATGATAATGTGAAGTTTCTAATTTACGCTGCAGAAGTAGATAAAAGCGGATCTCTCGTTGATGTAATAGAAGTTAAAAATCCTCGTCCATTTGATCCTACAAGGGATGAAGACAACGAGGCGAAAAATAAGCAACCTCTTCGGTTTGGTTCTAAGACCGACGTAACAACTTCGGGTAACTGGGAATAAAATCTTGGATACTACTACAGCGGGTTACAGGTTAATCAAGAAAATCAAAGATGATAAATTTGATGTTGACAGCCTGCACGACTACAATCTGCACCTACAGATAGGGATCCGCGATCTTCAAATTGCGGTTATAGATTCTACCAATAACAAATGCCTGATACTTGAAGATTTTATATTAGATCCAGCTAAAACCTATAGCGAACTACTCACTATTATTAAGGCTATTTTTTCAGATCACCACCTGTTAATGGCAGGCTTCTGGAAAAGAGTGAGAGTTAGTATTAAAAACAGCAAGTTTTCGCTGGTACCGTCTTCTTTATTCGTAAAAGACGCTTTGTTAGACTATCTAAAGCTTAATGCAAAAGTTAACGAAAAGGCTGAAACCATTCTTTATTATAAGCATATTAAAACTACAGCTACCTGCGTTTTTTCTATAAATACAGGTATGTACAATTGGCTGACAGAGCTATACCAAAATACTGAATTGGTATTCATGCATCAATCAAGCGCGATTATTGAAGGTGTGATAAACAATGCTCAAATTCACCGAAGAGAAAGTATGTATCTCTACATTGATCGATTTAAACTGCATGTTACAACATTAAAAAATAACAAGCTAGAATATTACAACCAGTTCAGCATAAAGCAATTTAATGACTACATCCGTTATATAATGCTTGTAATGAAAGGGTTGAACAGAAGTCAAAAAACCAGTGATGTTGTACTTTGGGGATATATCGGGAAACAGTCTCCGCACTACAATGAATTCTATAAGTATATAAAAAATATATCCTTCGGGGACAGACCAGATTACCTTAAATACGGCTATATGTTTGATGAAGCTCAAGATCACCACTTCTTCGATTTGTATAGCATGCATTTGTGTGACTAGTGTCAAGATTTGGACAAGAAAATTGCCATATTCCCCGGTTCATTTGATCCTTTTACTAAGGGTCATGAAAATATTGTTTTAAGAGGTCTTAAGCTTTTTGATGAAGTTATTATAGCTATCGGATACAATAGTCAGAAGCACAAGCGATATTTCGAAGTCAATGAAATGGTCTCCTACATTGAAGAAGCCTTTAAGAGTAATGACCGTATAAAAGTGATAATCTATAATGAACTAACGGCTGAACTAGCAAAAAAATTTAAGGCTCGATATTTACTGCGTGGCCTCCGCAATACCACCGATTTTGAATATGAAAACAGTATCGCACAAGTAAATAATTACTTAAATGATGACCTTGAATCTGTTTTTCTTATTACCTCACCTGAATATGCGGCTATAAGCTCTTCCATTATAAGGGAAGTTCACAAATACGACGGCGACGTGACGGACTTTCTACCTTATAAACTCTAGCTATCCTTTTTTCTTTTTACGGAATAAGGCACCGAGTCATCTAAGATCAGCGCTTCATGTATAACCTCTTTCAATTGAGCTTCCGGTAAACCAGATAATTCGTCTATCTCTAAACCATAAACCTGTTTACGGCCATTGCTTTTTAATAATCCCTGCTCATTAGACAATTCATTGCCACGAAGAAAGCAAAATTCGATAGAGTGCCTCTTGATAGGATTCAAATAGCATATCCATGAACGTCGATAATAAAATGGAACCTTAAACCTGATTTTGGGAAGTAATTCTAGTTCATTGGCTAGAATACTATGGAGATGACTTAGTATTTTACGCTGTTCTCCGTCATAACGTTCTATGAAACTATCAACATCAGTCACTTTTCGCTAACTCTTTCTCTTTTCGGAAATAACTGTCCAGCACGAAAGCAATGGACTTGTAAGAATGTTGAAGAGCATGAAAAACTTCCTTTGGCGTCATGAAGCGCAGTTCTTCTATATCCTCTTCTACCTGAGGCTTCATGTCTCTGGCATCTACTAGGGACATCGTATACCAAACCGTCTTTTTGAGTATTCTATTCTTCTTCATAGTATAGGTGTGCCAAGTAGTGCAAAGCTTTTTCTTGACCTTAATCTGGATATTGCATTCCTCCTCAACCTCTCTTTGAGCCGCAGCTCGATTATTCTCCCCGGGGTCAAGCTTACCTTTTGGTAAGTCCCATTTCTTCATTCGATAGATCATAAGGAATTTATCTCTTTTCTTCACTAGGCCTCCGGCTGCTTCTATTACTTTGAATTTCTTCTTAAGGAACTTCTTGACTTCTGGGTAATTATCTACTGACAAGGTCAAAGAAATCAAGCCGTGGGGTATGGTGGTATCCAGTACATCTAAAAGTTTATTAACATCAGTTACACGAACATGCTTGATCCAAGTACGATGCAGTAGTTTCGCCAATGTTATTGGCTCGTTATTAGCATCTATAATCGTATTAAACTCGCGTTTATCAGGATTTTTTTCAGGGCGAATTATTTTAACCTGAATATCATTGATGAAGAGATTCATCCGTAATGGTTGATAAGTTAATCACGCAAATGAATAAAATTATTGTTACCACGCAAATAGATATTGGTTTTTTTAATGAATATCTTCGCTGCCATGATAAGTTCTAAAGAAAGTGGTCTGGGAATGACCATAGCCGGAAAACTGCTGGATATTGGCGCTATCAAATTAAACATCGACACCCCTTTCACCTGGAGCTCTGGATGGAAATCTCCTATTTATTGTGATAACCGACTATCCCTCTCTTACCCTGAGTTAAGAACTTTAATTAAAACTGCATTATCTCAAGCTATTAAAAAAGAATTTCCCGAAGCCGAGGCCATAGCAGGTGTTGCCACCGCAGGAATACCTCAGGGAGCGTTGGTAGCGGATGAAATGGAACTTCCGTTTTTATACGTCAGATCTAAACCTAAAGGACACGGCATGGAGAACTTGATAGAAGGTAAAATAGACTTAGGGCAGAAAGTCGTTGTCATAGAAGACCTAATTTCTACAGGGGGCAGTTCGCTGAAGGCCGCTGCCGCGTTAAGGGAAGCGGAAGCGGAAGTATTAGGTATGGCGGCCATCTTTACTTACGGATTTGACCTAGCCTCTCAAAACTTTGAAGAAGCTAAGGTTCCTACGGTTTGTTTAAGTAATTATGAGTATCTCATAAATGCAGCTCTGGAAAGATCTGCTATCCGAGAAGACCAACAAGAAACGCTTAGAGCTTGGCGAAAAAATCCTTCCTCATGGGGACATTAATTAAAACTGTTTACCCCATCGCTCCTCAATGCCGAGTCCAAACAATGCAAAATCATATTTTACAGGATCAAAAGGGTCAAGCTGTTTCAAGTTCTCGGTCAATTCAACTGCTGTGAGCCAGTCTGTTTGTTTTCTTTGTATCAATCCGAGACTGCGTGCGACACGATCAACATGAAGATCACAAGGACACACTAGTTGAGAAGTTTTTATTTTCTTCCAAATACCAAAATCAACACCCTTTTGATCCGAACGCACCATCCATCTTAAAAACATATTAATACGCTTACAAGCTGCCTTGCGCTCAGGGGTAGCGATATGTTTCCTGGTGCGGGGGGGGTAATCATCTAAGGAGAAAAAAAGACGATGGAACTGAATCAGACCCGTTTCAACTGACTCGTCATCACTACTCATACCAAGCAAAAAAGCCTCCTCCAATGAATCATATTGATGATAAAACCATGATAAAAATGAGATAAAGTATAAAGTGTCGGTAGCGTTAAAGGTTCTATGCTTAAAAGATAGAAATCGTTTTAGATCGTTATCTGTATGGTTTAAAATAAAATCATATGGAGAGTTATCCATTAGACTAAATAACTCCTTACACTTATTAATTATCGTAATTCGCTGACCCCAGGCCAGCATTGCAGTCCAAAAAGCCGTTATTTCAATATCTTGCTTTTTTGAATATTGATGAGGTATGGAAATCGGATCATTCTCAATAAACCCTGGCTTATTGTATTTCCGGAATAGTTCATCCAAATATTTCTTGACCTCTGATTTAACTGGCATTAGGAATTTATCACGCTAATTGACAAACTTAGAGGATTACCTTTCGATAAACTCGCAGATGTAAACTATCTTCGGAAGAAACAGACCTTTTGAAATTCGATATAGCCATTGTAGGGGCCGGGCCAGCCGGCAGCTCAGCAGCCATAAAACTTGCAAAGTCAGGCTTAAAGATTGCTGTCATAGATCAAGCTAGTTTTCCGCGAGATAAAATCTGTGGAGATGCCCTAAGTGTCGATGTTGTAAATCAACTGGGTATGCTTTCTCCCGAACTGGCCTCAGAATTTGAAAGACTATCTGAAAAAATACCTTCTCAGGGTGTATCCATATTTGCTCCAAATGGAAAGCAAGTTAATATACCATTCGTGAACAAGGGTGTTAATAAATGCGGATATGTCATTCCAAGAATAAAATTTGATAACCTATTATTCAGGCAGCTTAACAAATTTCCCAATGTTGAGAACTTCGAAAATCAAAAAATCTCTGAAATAAAGAAAACGCAGAACGGAGTTAAAGTGCTCGGAGAAAACTTTTCCATTTCCTGTCCTTTGATTATTGGAGCGGATGGTGCCCATTCTGTAGTAAATAAGCACCTAGGTAATATTAGGGTGGATAAGGATCACTATAGTGCCGGGCTAAGGGTTTATTATAAAAACGTTCATGGCTTCAACGACGGTAACTACATTGAGCTTTACTTTTTTAAGGACATTCTTCCAGGCTATCTATGGATATTTCCTTTACCAAATAATAAAGCCAATGTAGGCATTGGTATGCTCTCGTCTACCGTATCAAAAAAAAGAGTTAATCTTAAAGTAGTCCTTAATAAACTACTTCGTAGTCATCCACTTCTAAAAGATCGATTCAAAAAATCAATCCCATTGGAAACGGTTAAGGGGTTCGGTCTTCCTCTAGGTTCAAAGAAACGCTCTATTTCAGGTGAAAGATTTTTACTTACAGGAGATGCCGCCGGACTAATTGATCCATTTAGTGGAGAGGGTATTGCCAATGCCATTAGAAGCGGTAGAGTAGCAGCCGAACATGCTATCTCTTGCTTTGCCACGAATAACTTCTCTGAAGGCTTTAATAAAGCCTATGATAAAGAAATTTACTCCAGAATGTGGAGGGAGTTTAAGATCAGTCGCGGATTACAGAACTTATGCAAATATCCGGGACTGTTTAACTTTATAGTAAATAAAGCCAATCAAAGTAAATATTTGACTGAACTCCTCACACAGGCCCTGGCCGAAATTGATGTAAAACAGGTTTTAACCAAACCCGGGTTTTATTTGAGACTGCTATTTAAATAGCTAGAGCTTTGGCAGGCGTAACGCCGCCTACCAGGCTAACTATGCTTATATCTCCACCTTATCGAGGTTTATGAATTCAATTAAACCCTCCGATGATAAATCAATTGCAATAAGTGATTCTTTATCGATCTCACCCGCAAGGATCTGCTTGGAAAGTTCATTTAAGATCTCCCGCTGAATCACTCTTTTGAGCGGCCTAGCACCAAATTGGGGATCAAAGCCAACTTTAGCCAGGTGCTCCAAAACAGCATCTGATACCTCTAGTCTGATTCCGGATTCTTCGAGTCTCTTCCTGATTAAATTGAATTGAATATCCACTATCCTTCGGATATCCTTTCTTGATAAGGGTCTGAACATAATCGTTTCATCCACCCGGTTCAAGAATTCAGGCCTTACCGACTTTTTAAGCAGATTGTAAACCTCAAGTTTAGCAGACTCCATGACTTCATCAATGTTGTTGTCAGTCAGGGTCTCAAAACGCTCCTGTATCAATGGAGAACCAATATTAGTGGTCATTATAATGATTGCATTCTTAAAGTTTGCGGTGCGGCCTTTATTATCGGTTAGTCGTCCTTCATCAAGTACTTGAAGTAAAATATTGAACGCATCGGGATGAGCTTTTTCGATCTCATCTAATAACACTACAGAATACGGTTTCCTTCGAACAGCTTCTGTCAATTGCCCTCCTTCATCATATCCCACATAGCCCGGGGGCGCTCCAACCAAACGACTTACCGCATGTCGCTCCTGATACTCAGACATATCTATACGTACCATGGCATTCTCATCATTAAAAAGATACTCGGCCAGGGCTTTGGAAAGTTCAGTTTTACCAACTCCAGTAGTCCCGAGAAATATGAACGAACCTATGGGTCTTTTTGGATCCTGTAGGCCTGCCCTACTTCTACGAACGGCATCCGACAAAGCAGCTATGGCTTCCTCTTGACCGGCAATACGCTTGCCAAGCTCATGCTCAAGATGTAGCAATTTCTCGCGATCACTTTGTAGCATTTTAGATACTGGTATACCCGTCCACTTTGCTACTACTTCTGCTATGTCCTCATTTCCCACTTCTTCCTTGAGCAGGGCATTGTCACCGTGGACTTCTTTTACTTTTTGTTGAAGCTCTTCCAGTCGATTTTCTGCCTCTACCAACTTGCCATATCTTATCTCTGCCACCAGACCAAAGTCTCCCGACTTCTCAGCTTGCTCCGCTTCAGATTTTAACCCATCTATATTTTCCTTTTCATTCCGAATGCCCAGAACTACGGATTTTTCATTTTCCCATCGAGCTTTTAGATCATTGCGTTTTTCCGAAAGCTCGGCTATCTCCTTGCTCAAGACGCGTTCCTTTTCCTTATCCTTTTCTCTTCGGATGGCCTCACGCTCAATTTCCAGCTGCATAATCTTGCGATTATATTCGTCCAGAGCTTCAGGCAGAGAATCCATTTCAAGCCGCAATTTGGCCGCAGCCTCATCCATAAGATCTATAGCCTTATCCGGTAAAAAGCGATCAGAGATATAGCGATTTGAAAGTTCTACAGCTGATATAACCGCATCATCCTTGATTCTTACCCCATGATGCAGCTCATATTTATCCTTAATCCCCCGAAGAATTGAAATCGCATCTTGGGTATTCGGTTCATCTATCATAACAACCTGAAACCTGCGCTCCAGCGCCTTGTCCTTCTCGACATACTTTTGATACTCCTTAAGTGTAGTTGCCCCAATCGCATGCAGTTCTCCTCGAGCCAATGCCGGTTTTAATAAGTTAGCCGCATCCATGGCCCCTTCGCCACCGCTACCTGCACCTATTAGGGTATGGATCTCATCTATGAATAAAATGATCTGGCCATCCGAATCGATTACCTCTTTGATAACCGCCTTCAACCTTTCCTCAAACTCCCCTTTATATTTGGCACCTGCAACTAATAAACCCATATCTAGCGAGATCAAGATCTTATCCTTTAGATTTTCCGGTACATCGCCGTCCACAATACGCTGTGCCATGCCTTCAACAATAGCGGTCTTACCCACACCTGGTTCACCTAGCAGTATAGGATTGTTTTTTGTTCTTCTTGACAGTATTTGAAGGACTCTTCGAATCTCGTCATCTCGGCCAATAACAGGGTCAATCTTTCCCGACTTCGCCATTTCGTTAAGATTTTTAGAATACCGTTCCAACGACCGGTACTTCGACTCTGCACTTTGATCTTTAACAGAATCACCTCCGCGAAGCTCTTTGATGGCCTCAATAAGAGGTTTTTTCGCAAACCCAGCATCTTTCATCAGCGAGGCTACATTTTCTTTACCTGCCAACAGACCCATTATGATATGCTCAACCGCTATATACTCATCATTGAACTGACTTAATTGCTTTTCAGCATCCTGCAATGCCGCCGCAGCCTCATTAGAAAGATAAGGCTGCTGACCACTTACTTTGGGATATTGGGCCAAGATCTCCTCTAGTTTATTAGAAAGTAGATTTTTATTTAAGCCTAACTTCTTCACTAAAAACGAAATGACATTCTCATCAGTCATCAAGAGCGCCTTTAGCAAATGCCCGGGTTCAATGGCCTGCTGACCAAGTGAACCCGCTATATCAGCCGCTTTTTGCAGCGTCTGTTGTGATTTAATCGTGTATTTATCAAAGTTCATATTTCCACTCCTCCGACTCCTTCTTTATCAAATTATAATCCATACCAAAAAAGTGAAACAAATCGGCAATTATGGCAGTGTATTTATGATCAAAAAATCGTCTACAAGACATATTGTCATCTGGGTGTAGAATGGATTTATCTTTTACCTTAATTTTTTTTTACCTTTATTGTTCTTTCAAAACTGTAAATAGCAGATCATGAGATTATTCTTTATTACGTGTGCATTATTGGTGTTAGGCTCAGAGATCGTTTTAGCGCAAAATGGGTTTAAATGGCCTGAGGATGAAGCGACCGCAAAGGAAAAGGTAGCGCTTTATACAGATGCATTAAAAGGAAAACAATACAGTGACGCTGTAGAACCCCTACAGTGGTTGCTTGACAACGCTCCTGATCTTAATGCTTCGATCTACATCAATGGGATAAAGATTTATGAAGCGCTTGAAAAAGCAGAGACCGACCCATCTAAAAAAGCTGAATACCAAGTAAAAGCTTTAAAACTTTATGATGATCGAATCAAGTATTTCAACGATGAGATAAATGTACTAAATCGAAAAGCTTTTGCCGCCTACAAGTTTTATAAGAAAGATAAATCAAAATATCAGGAGCTATACGACCTTTTTAAAAGCACAGTTGAGAAAAGCGGTGCTCAATTGAATACTAATTTATTAGTTGCCTACATGGATGTGGTTCGTAGGTACAACGCGGCCACGAAATCATTAACCGATGAGCAGGTCCTTGAAGAGTACGATGCGGTTTCCAATATTATTGATGAAAAGTTGAAAGCTGGTAAAGATGAAGCCAAGGTGCAAAAACAAAAGGAGATGGTTGACAAGTTATTGACCAGCATGGTGAAAGTGGATTGCGATTTTATTGAAAATAAATTAGGCCCCAAGCTAATAGAAAAACCAGACGACCTGGGTATGGCCAAAAAAATAATGGGTTTATCGCTGGCAGGAAACTGCAGTCAGCTACCCATATTTCTGGAAGCTGCCAAAATTGTTCAAAAGGAAACACCGGATTTCGGTATTGCCAAGGTAATTGGAATCCGTAGCGCTGCTAACGGCGATTTTGAAACAGCGATTGAATACTTTAATCAAGCGGTTGACCTGGCGCCGGATAACGCCAAAAAAGCCGATGTTTATTATGAAATGGCCATTCAATTCAGTAAAAAAGGTCAAAAGTCCAATTCACGTAAATATGCACTGCAGGCAGTTGGTGCAGATCCATCCATGTCAAAAGCATATACCGTTATTGGTAACCTGTACATGGGTAGTTTTGATGATTGCAAGCAGTTGAAGAGTAAGGTTGACGACCGGGCCATATATCTCGCCGCATACGATATGTATCAAAAGGCGGGGAACGCCAAAGGCATGAAGGCAGCCGAAGCTCAGTTCCCTTCAATAAGCGAAATGTTTGAACTGGACCTCAAAGAGGGAGGATCTATTACCGTAGGTTGCTGGATAAACGTGACCACCACATTACGAAGACGTCCGGAATAGGCTTTTATTCCAAAGTTTTAGACCATAATTCATCGATAAGAAGTGTTGAGGGCTCTGCGCCTGCGCTGTCTAGCTGGTAAACCTGTCCGGTATGCTTCCAGCTGTTAGGATCCAGTTCGGCGTCAAATTCAGGGCTGGTTCCTACAATTCCCTCTCCTTTAGGGTAACATGTTTCAATATTCTCAACGTACATATCTGACTTATATGAGTACGTCCCACTCGCGGCGGCCATCACTTCATCACCTTCAGTATTATATTTTATCCATACGAAGTGAGAGGACGTAACTAATTTCATATATCCTACGAAGGATGGATATTCGCTTCGAAGTGAATCTGTTTCCTGTGCCCTGTAAGACTCCAAATTCCAGGTACCCATTAGGGGGCTTTCATTGGCGCCCGGACTAACTTTTTCCCAGATCTCTTCAATTCTCACGGAGTCTACCACAGCCATCTCACCGGCATCCACATCAAATTCAAACTGTTTAGCATAGCCGTCGTGATGCCAAAGTCCATTCTCATCAATTTTCACATCAAAAGGTATGGCTTGTCCCAATTCTGATGATCCCGCCGGTAAAAAGAAATTGATATCTTCGGTATAAGTACTATTTTCAAAAGTATACCTTCCGCCCCCAATACCTTCAAGTTCATCTGTCGATTTTTTATACTTCATCCAAGTAAAATGGGTAGGCGTTAAATGCTTTTGGTATACATAATCATCGGAGTAAGTCACCCATTCTGTGCCTCCATTCTCATGATCAATGTATTTAACCAACTTCCAAGATCCGAGTAACGCCTCATCGCTTAGAGGTTGTGATTCTTTCTCACTGGTACAGCTGAATAGGCACGCCGACAACAAAATAAAACTGGTATAGTGGCTTCGCATGATTTAACATTTAGCATGATAGTTCTGAAATTCAAAATAATTTACAAGATTTAATGCTTGAAATCAAATAATCGTAGCAGCGCTTTCGTATGGGAAGAATTAAAATTGAATTTCCGCAGCACTACATTTTCAAAACCTATGTCAAAATCAGAGTGACTGACATTAATTACGGCGGCCATGTAGGCAATGACAACGTATTGAGTATCATGCATGAATGCCGGCTTCAATTTTTACAACATCTCGGATTTAAAAGTGAAATTGATATTTCCGAAAATATTGGGATCATCGTTAGTGATGTCGCTATACAATATAAGTCAGAAAGTTTTTATGGTGACGAATTAGAAGTTAGGCTGGCCGTCGATGATTTTAATGAGTATGGCTTCGATATACTCTATCAGCTCGATAATCTGTCGACGAATAAGGAAGCAGCTACGGGAAAAACAGGAGTAGTTTGTGTGGATTATAGGTTGAAAAAAGTCGTTAATATTCCCGACATTTTGAGGGAAAAGATTAAGTCTTATTTGAAGACCTAATAGTTAATTCAATGGGTAAGTAACTAAATATACTTCTCTACATCACTAAAGCTAATCGATTGACCTTCACTGATGATTTTAAGCCAGGAAGCCACATAATCCAACAAGTCGCTTTCCCCACGAAAACGGATATACTCCGTCATAAGCTTTACGTGCATAATAATCCACATATTCGACATCATCTGCCTGGAAATTTCATAGCGGTTTTCGCCTTCCAAGTTGATGTTCAAGCAAAAGCCTATTCGCGCCAATTCCTTGTATACCTCTTGTAGTGTCGCACATTCGATTTCTTTAGAGCTGTAGTTAACGCTTTTCATAAAGCTGATGAAGGCCTCGGAAGTCAAATTCTCACCCTGCTCGGCCAGAAATGATTCTATTTTATCACAGGCCTCACCACATTCAATGCGCTCATCGTCTTTATTTAGTACTACAGGGTATTCCATAACTTGTTTGTTCTAGCAACAATAATAATTTTTATTATTGATATTGTGAAGGGTAACCCAAATAGAAGCGATTTCAAGGGGTTTTGTACCTTTGCAGAATGGTCGATGTCAAAACTAAAAGGGATATCCGTCAACTGGGCCTTGCCCAACTCACCGAATACTTTATTTCGGTAGGTGATAAAGCATTCCGGGCGAAACAGGTATACGAGTGGCTATGGCGTAAATCCGTCAAAGATTTTGACCAAATGACCAATATTTCTCTGGCTACGAGATCCAGGCTGAAAGAGGAATTTGTGATCAATCACATTGCTGTCGACCAAATGCAACGCAGCAACGACGGCACTATAAAAAATGCCGTGAAGCTGTTCGATGGTACCACGGTGGAATCGGTACTTATTCCTACCGATACGCGGATTACGGCCTGTATTTCCTCTCAGGTAGGATGTAGCTTGAATTGTCATTTTTGCGCTACCGCCAGGCTGAAAAGAATGCGTAACCTCAACCCTGATGAGATATATGATCAGGTAGTAGCTATCAAGGAGCAAAGCGAAACCTTCTTTGGCCGTCCTCTTACGAACATTGTGTTTATGGGCATGGGCGAGCCTTTGTTGAATTATGAAAATGTCATTGATTCCATAGATAAAATCACTAATCCCAAGGGTTTAGGAATGTCACCCAAACGTATTACGCTATCCACAGTAGGCATTCCGAAAATGATAAAAAAAATGGCAGATGATGATGTAAAATTTAATCTGGCACTTTCCCTACACAGCGCCATCGATGAAACGCGGTCTAGAGTGATGCCTATCAATATGAAAAGCCCGCTCAAAGAATTATCCGATGCTTTGCGCTACTGGTATTACAAAACTAAAAAGAAAGTGACCTATGAATATGTGGTCTGGGAAGGCATCAATGATGGTAAAGAGGATGCTGAAGCACTGGTTAAATTTTGTAAGATAATCCCAGCTAAAGTAAACCTAATAGAGTACAATCCCATTGATGACGAAATATTTCAGCAAGCCGGTGATAAGGCGATTGATCAATACGTAACGCTACTAGAACAAAATGATATTGTGGTAAATGTGAGACGCAGCCGTGGAAAAGATATAGATGCGGCCTGCGGTCAACTCGCCAATAAAGTCTAAGAAATTATTTCAAAATAGGTTTATAATCCCAATTTGGGATGGAGGATTAAGGTGAAACGTTCATAGAACAATTTCAAAGGACATTTTCCAACTGGCATCACTTTGGTCTATTGATTTTCATACTAAAACGAAGATCATGGATAAAAGCCGAACCCACATCAAAAACCTCATTGTACTCGCCTGTGCTGATGGAAAAATTCTAGACTCAGAATTAAATGTTATTACTGAGAAAGCGCAGGATTCAGGAATCTCCCTAAACGAACTCGAACGATGGTTGAACAACGCATACGAGATAGTACTGGAAATTCCACAGAATGAGGCCGAACGGGAAAAGCACCTTTTAGATATGATCAATTTAGGTCTCGCCGATGGAAGATTCTGTCAAAGCGAATATGACTTGTGCAAAATGATGATCGACAAGTTACCCTATTCCCACCTAAAAGAATCTATGTTATTCGCTATGCGCAAAGCGAAGTTGCAAAAGTTAATCAACGAGATGGAGCGTACAGGATTGAGCAGAAAAGATCATCAAATCCTAAATCAGGCCGCACAAGACGCTGGAATAAGCATTGATGAACTGGCTCAACTCCTTTCAGGTAAACGAAAAACAACGAATGGGTCAAAAACCAAATTCTTCGATAATCCGTTGAGTGAGGCACCTGTATTCGTTGAAAAAACCTTTAAAAGAGCCTGGAAATGAAGTATAACTACTTTTTACTAGCATTAAAGAGCTTTTGCTTTTCGTCTTTCGACAAGCTCTCATACCCTCTTTCAGATATTTTATCCAGAATGGCATCTATTTCATCCTGTGATGCGGTGCTACTAGAGCTTCCTCTTGCACGAGGTGTAGACCCACGACTAGACGTTTGCCTGGCTTTCTCTCGTTTGTAGCTGACTTTAATATTAGAGGATTTCACAAAGAAGCTCTTGAAGAAATTCATTACACTGATTATCCACTTACCCCAATCGCTCCCTTTCTGAAGATTAACAACATGCAGATAGCCTATAAATGCTCCTCCTAAATGGGCAATATTCCCTCCGGCATTACTTCCTACAGAACCTAGAAATGAGAGTACAATATAGAAGGCTGCGATGTACTTGATTCTAACAGGGCCAAAAAATAGCAGATGAAAAGTGTAATTAGGCAGTAAGGTAGCCGCTGCCACTACTACCGCATAAACCGCTGCCGAAGCACCTACCATTCCTGAAAAACCCGATCGCTCAATGTAAAAAGGAATGAGATTGTACACCAGAAGATAGGCGATACTCCCGGCCAAAGCCCCCAAAACATATAAGATTATTACTCTATCGCTGCCGAGATACTCAATGATAAGTCGGGCAAACCAATAAAAGACCAGCATATTGAACAATATGTGGAAAATACTACCTAAGTCATGGGCGAAAGCATAAGTCAGTAAGGTCCAAGGCCTTGTTAAAAATTCTGAAAGAACAGGAGGTATACTGAATTGATCATAGATAATACCAAATACCCCTTCAAATCTAAAAAGAGTTGAGAATACATTCAGCAGTCCGAGGAATAAAAATACAACTACGTTAATGATTATTAACTGCGTATGAGCACTGTTAGGCCTGTTAAAGGCATTCTTAAAGTCGTCTTTTATACTTCCGTACATAATCAATTAATAAAACTGATTTCTATCCTTCTTCCAAATCTGAATCATAATAAATGCAAATACCATCCCCCCTAAGTGCGCAAAATGAGCCGTATTGTCTTCTGCTCCAGCGTTCAATCCCGAGTACAAAGCTATACCTCCCAGAATAAGTACCAGGTATTTCGCCTTGATTGGAATAGGTGGTATTAGCAACATGAGCTCAGTATTGGGAAATAACAATCCAAAAGCCATAAGGATTCCATACACAGCTCCCGAAGCACCCAACATGGATCCGTAATTCCACTTTATATCCAAAAGCTGATTAGCATAATCGATACTCATACTTCTTAATCTCTGGTCGTCAGGGTTTTTAGCGTATTGATCTATAAAATCGTAAATCTCGGGTCGTATTCCACTATCGTTATTTGCTATCAGTTCGTTGAAAGCTTCGGGGTTTGGATTTGATAAATACACTTCTACCTGATTTTGAATGCGCGAAACTTGAACATATTCTATTCCATTGTAAAGAAAACCTGCTCCAATTCCCGTAACCATATAAAATATTAAGAATTTCTTTGGCCCCCAAAATTGTTCCAATAGTGGGCCTAGAAATATTAATCCAAACATATTAAACAAGATATGGGTAAAACCACCGTGTGCAAACATGTAAGTAACGAACTGGTATGGAGCGAAATTCTGAGATCCAAATTTCCAAAGTGATAATATATGGGTGACATTAACCTGTGCTAACACACTTTGTAATAGATAAACAACAATATTAATGATCAGTAGATTTTTAACTACCGGTGTAAGTCTTAACATAAGTTAGTTGAAATAATTTTCAATCGTATTCAAATCAATCATTTGGAAGGTTTTGCGACCATCCGGGGTATAATTGGGATTTTTGCAACCAAAAAGCTGGTCGATTAACAAACGCATTTCTTCATCCATCAGTTGCTCTGATTTGGCTAAACTTGTTCTTTTTGCAAGGGACCTAGCCAGGTTTTCCCTAGTTGGAATAGAAAGTTCTGATTTATTCTTCTTGAACTGCTCTAACAAACCCTCAAAAACGGACTGCTCGTTCATCTGTGCCAGATCTGTAGGCATTCCTTTTACTAATAAATCGCACTTTCCAAACGGCTCAATAATAAAACCCAGTGCTTTTATTTCTTTATCCATGTCCATAACGAGTGAGAAGTCCTGTTGGTTTAGAGTAACGGTCTGGGGAAATAAGGACTGCTGTGACGCACCACTATAGTTCTCTAGGTTTACAAGATATCGTTCATAAAGTATTCTTTCGTGAGCGGCCTGCTGATCGATCATCATCATACCAGATCTAACCTGGGAGATTATGTAGCGATTGTGGAGCTGAAAAACCGTTTGAGATTTCTTTGGTTCCTCTGACGTGGTGTTCTCATCTAGCTTACTATCAAAAGTTATTCTTAAATTATCGTTGTCCTTATTTTTTAGGCTCTCAAGATCTATTTTCCCATCATTTTCGTCAAATATCTTTTCCCAATTATCCGCGTTCGACTTTTGAAGTGGTGTAGTTCTAAACTGACTATAGTTCTTATCCTTTATAGTTTCTCTCGATATATTTATTTTCTGAGTTAGATTAATATCAGCTTCAAAATCGAGGCCTGGGCTAAAATTATGACTTGCAAGTGCCTGCCGGGCTGCGGCTCGAACCACGGAATAAATGGTTCGCTCATCATCAAACTTGATTTCGGTTTTCGTGGGATGAACATTAACATCTACATGTCTCGGATCAATCTCGATAAACAGTACATAAAACGGAAAAGTACCTTCAGGTATTAAACCTTGATAGGCATTGACCACAGCATGGTTCAAGTAGTTGTTTTTTATAAAACGACTATTAACAAAAAAAAACTGCTCTCCTCTTGTTTTTTTTGCAAACTCCGGTTTACCGATGTAACCGTGTATCTTCACTAAATCCGTTTCTTCCGTACAACTTGCCAGCTGTTCTTTATAATTTTTAGAAAAGAGACCAACAATACGTTGACTTAGCTTCCCAACACTTAGATTATAAGTCTCCAAATCGTTTTGGTAAAGGCTAAAGGCGATACCTGGATGAGCCAGGGATACGCGCTGAAACTCTTCCACGATATGTTTCATCTCCACGCCATTCGACTTCAGAAAATTCCGTCTTGCAGGTACGTTATAAAAAAGGTTTTTGATGTAAAAACTGGTTCCTGCCTCACAAGCTTCAGGCTCCTGAAGTTTGATAGCTGACCCTTCTACAATGATTTTAGTTCCTAGCTCTTCCGTAGACTGTCTCGTCTTTAGTTCTAATTGAGAAACCGCCGCAATTGAAGCTACCGCTTCCCCCCGAAAACCCATGGTGCGGATATTAAATAAATCTTCAGAGCACGATATCTTAGAAGTGGCATGGCGTTCCAGGCACATTCTGGCATCGGTCTCAGACATACCCTTGCCATTATCAATGACTTGAATAAGTTCCTTACCGGCATCTTTAACGATCACCGAAATTTTTGTAGCTGCTGCATCAATGGCGTTTTCCAGAAGTTCTTTGATCACAGAAGCTGGACGCTGAACCACCTCCCCGGCTGCAATTTGATTGGCCAGGGCATCGGGAAGTAAGCGAATAACGTCGGGCATAGGAAAGTAAGAGGAACTATATAATACTTTTCATCTTTAGATAAACCAGCACTGTCGCTAGCAATGCGAAGATATACAACGCCACATTTCCAACATATAGATAGCCGAAAATTACTGAGATAAGAAGTACCATGATTACCAGTTGCATGATGGTTGCAGAACCACTACTGGCGGATTTCTTCATTTTGAATGAGCCTGAGATACGCGACCCGTAGGATGGCCGATCAATTTCTTCCTTTCCCGCATTGAGCTCCCTACGAATAGCGTCCGTTCGCTTATCCATCTCCTCCTTAACCGGGTCATAATATCGCGGCTCGACATGAAAACGTTGATAGCGAGGGGTACGAAATAGTGAAGGTAACTTCATAGTACTGTTTTAATTCTTATAACTCAATAAGCGCCGAAACGACACATCATTATACCTATTTTAATTAACTTCGTTTGAGGTAAATTTACGATATTCAAACGGTATTAATAATTCCTTCTTTGGCTGCGTGGTGAAACATTTTTTTTGCGCCTTTTTACTTTTTGTAGTTTTAAGCACTCCAACATTTTCACAAAAGTATAGTGCAGAACCTAAAGCCCAACATTGGGTGGACAGCGTTTTAAATACGTTGAATTTAGAGGAAAAGATTGGGCAACTATTTATGGTTGCCGCTTATTCAAGCGGAAACGAGCAACACTATAATGCCCTAGAACAACTCATTGAAAACTACAATATCGGCGGTTTAATTTTTATGCAAGGAGGCCCATTGCGCCAGGCATATCTGACCAACCGTTTTCAATCACTATCAAGGCTACCTTTGCTGATAGGAATGGATATGGAGTGGGGTCTCGGAATGCGACTTGATAGTACTATTTCGTTTCCTAAACAAATGACGTTGGGCGCCGTGCAAAACGAACATCTTATTTATGAAATGGGTTTAGAAATTGGCAGGCAGATGCAACGGCTAGGTGTGAACGTGGGTTTTGCTCCTGTAGTTGATATTAACAGTAATCCAAAAAATCCTGTCATAGGTATCCGGTCTTTTGGAGAAAATGTACAAGAAGTTTCCAAAAGAACAATAGCTTATATGAATGGGCTAAAGGATGCAGGAGTCATCGCCGTGGCCAAACATTTTCCTGGTCATGGAGATACCGAAATTGACTCTCATAAGTCGCTGCCTACCATTTCGGTATCAAAAAACATCCTCTTAGAAAGAGAATTAAAGCCTTACATTAAACTGATAGGAAGTGGCCTGGACGGGATTATGACTAGTCACTTGTACGTTCCGGCCATTGAAGAAAATAAAGGAACGCCCGCCAGTTTATCGCAGAAAGTGGTTAAAGAGCTATTGAGGCATGAAATGAATTTCAAGGGGCTCATATTTACTGATGCCTTAAATATGAAAGCAATATCTAACTCTTTTCAGAATGGAAGCGCTGAACTTGAAGCGTTTAAGGCAGGTAACGATATTTTATTATTTTCTACTCAGGTTCCTGCCACTATAAAAAAAATAAAGAAGGCAGTGCGAAAAAATACAGAATTACATCAGCAGTTGAACAGCTCGGTTCGAAAAATTCTTATGTATAAATATGAATTGAATCGAAGTTGGAAAGAACACATCAATACTGATAACCTCATTTCATCCCTGAATAATGCAGACGCCAAAGCGCTAAAATATAACTTGTATAAAAACGCTGTAGTTACGGTAAAAAATACGGCTAATGCAGTCCCTATAAAAGAGCTAGATTCAAAGTTCTTTGCCAGCCTGTCGATTGGAGAATCAGACACTTTTCTCAAAACACTTGATGATTACACCTTCTTCGCCCATTATGACTACAATGAATTCAACGAGGCAACTCTCTTGAAACAGTTAAATAGTTTTGATGCCGTTGTGGTTGGTGCGTTTGGTAAGATAGACGCAAGACTACAGGCGTTCCTCAACAAGATAGCGCGCTACACGACAGTAATAGTGTGTTATGCAGGTACTAGCTACAACGTAAAAACACTTGACAATGTCAGTACTATTATTCACGTTGAGGAGAACAACATCATTACGCAGATACTCCTGGCAGAGGCAGTGTTTGGCGCAATTGAAACAACAGGTCGATTGCCAGTTTCCGTTTCCGAAGAATTACCTCAAGGTAGTGGGATTTCAACTACATCTACACTACGATTATCCAGAGACCTTCCTGAAAATGTGGGTATGGACAGCCAAACGCTGGAACAAATAGATGAAATACTAGAAGAAGCAATACAGGATGCCGCTACACCGGGGGGTCAAGTTCTGGTAGCCAGAAAAGGTAGAATCATCTACGAAAAGAATTTTGGTCACTACACCTATGATAGTCTCAAACCCGTTTCTTCAAGGACCATTTACGACATAGCCTCTATTACCAAAGTAGCTGCAACACTTCAGGCCTTAATGTTTCTTTACGAAAGGGCAGATATAGATCTTGAGAAGAAGCTTTCTTTTTACCTCACTGACCTAAAAGGAACCAACAAAGAACACATGCTTATCATTGATATTCTTACGCATCAGGCTGGTCTATGGCCATATTTGCCATTTTGGAAGCAAACTTTGGAGGATTCTACGTTCATCAATGATTTTTACAGCAAAGGCCTCGAAAACAAATTTCAATATCAGGTGGCCCCGGGACTTTACGCCAACAATAATATCAAAGATAGTGTCTGGATGTGGGTGAAAGGATCTAAAGTAATCTCAAAAAAGGATAGAGAACCTTATCCCTACCGATATAGTGATATGGGTTATTACTTATTGCAACGCCTTGTGGAGAAAACTATTAATCAGAACATGGAGCAGTTTCTTCATCAAAATATTTATAACCCTCTAGGTATGACATCTACCGGTTATTTGCCCTTATGCAACTTTCCATTATCCAGAATTGCGCCTACCGAGCAAGATAACTATTTTAGAAATACCCTTGTTTATGGAATGGTACATGACCAGGGTGCTGCCTTAATTGGCGGTGTAGCGGGTCATGCAGGTCTATTTAGTAATGCCATTGATTTGGCTAAACTCATGCAAATGCATTTACAAGGAGGTACCTACGGCGGATACAGGTTTTTACAACCCGGTACCATTGGCCTTTTTACAAAACAGCAGTATGCATTCAACCGACGGGGTATCGGATGGGACAAACCTTCAAAAGCTCAATGGTATGGCCCTTCAAGTAGATTTGCCTCAGGAAAAACATTTGGTCATACCGGGTTCACAGGAACCGCCGCTTGGGTAGATCCGAAGTTTGATTTAGTTTACATTTTTCTTTCAAATAGAATACACCCTGACGCCTCCAACAGAAAACTCATTCGAAAAAATATCCGTTCAAGAATCCAGGAAGTGATTTATGAATCTATTTGGGAATATGAGCAGTATAATTGCATTGATTAAAGGTATGATCGTATGAAAATAGGTATAGTTTGTTATCCCACATTTGGTGGTAGCGGCGTAGTGGCTACAGAGTTAGGCAAGGCGCTTGCCAAATCAGGGCACCAAATACATTTTATCACGTATTCTCAACCTACACGTTTGGATTTCTTCAATGAGAACCTATATTATCACGAGGTTGACATACGTACTTATCCACTTTTCGAATATCCTCCTTACGAGTTGGCATTAGCAAGCAAAATGGTAGATGTAGCCAAATATGAGAAGCTTGACCTTCTGCATGTACATTACGCCATACCTCATGCCTCAGCTGCCTACATGGCAAAGCAAATACTTAAAACAGAGGGTATTGATATCCCCGTGGTAACTACCTTACACGGCACAGATATCACATTAGTAGGGAAAGATGCTTCATATGAACCTGTAGTAACCTTTAGTATAAATGCCTCTGACGGCATAACGGCAGTATCAAAAGACCTTAAAAAAGATACTTATGAGCACTTCAATATTTTAAAAGACATTGAAGTAATACCTAATTTTATTGACCTCAGTAGATTCAAAAAACAGAAGAAGGAACACTTCAAAAAGGCCATCTGTCCTGACGGCGAGAAATTATTAGTGCATACTTCTAACTTCAGAAAAGTTAAACGCGTCGGTGACGTAGTCAAAACATTTTACAATCTAAGGAAAGAGATACCAGCAAAACTTTTACTTGTAGGCGACGGCCCAGAGCGAAATCATACTGAAGCCCTATGTAGAGAACTCGGAGCATGTGATGATGTGCGTTTTCTTGGAAAACTTGAAGCTGTAGAAGAAGTACTTTCAGTGGCTGACCTCTTCCTTATGCCTTCGGAAAAAGAGAGTTTCGGTTTAGCGGCACTGGAAGCAATGGCCTGTGAGGTTCCAGTCATTTCTTCTCGTGCCGGAGGCTTACCAGAATTAGTTATTGATGGAGAGTGTGGTTATCTGTGTGAGGTGGGGAATATTCAGGAAATGACCGAAAAATCATTATTTATTCTTAAAGAAGAAAACCTTCCACGATTTAAAGCAGCAGCCTTGGCACGCGCTAAAGAATTCGAAGTCAGCAAGATAATGCCTCAATATGAAGAATACTATGAAAAGGTTCTTGTAACCACCGGGAAGCTACAGATGTCCTGACGAAATTTTTTTTAAAAAATTTGCTCATCTAAAAGTCACTTCGTCTAATTTTGTTTACTTGAATGATAGAGCAGTAGTATTATGCCTAATAATAAAGGAACCAAGGTATTATTTAAGAACAGGTGGATCGAAAAATTTTCAAGAACCCACATATCCATACCCATTGCTATATTCCTAGTATATTCAGCTGGACTACTATATTGGAGCGCCATTAATACAACATTGGCTGTTGGGACAACGATAGGATTATTTTTCACTGGCCTCCTGATATTTACTCTTACAGAGTACGTTATGCATAGGTACATATTCCATATGGCTACGTACACAGAGTTTAGACGTAAAATTCAGTACGCTTTCCACGGTGTTCATCATGATTACCCTAAAGACAAGGATAGGTTGGCTATGCCACCAGTAGTAAGTATAACTATAGCAACTATTTTACTTTTCTTATTAGAATTGGTCATGCATGACTTTGTATTCGCGTTTCTTCCAGGATTCCTAACCGGGTACGCTGGCTATCTTTTCGTTCATTATATAGTGCATGCCTATCAACCGCCAAAAAATATTTTTAAAACCCTTTGGGTGCATCACGGCATTCATCATTATAAAAATCATGAAAGGGCATTTGGAGTTTCATCTCCACTTTGGGATTATATTTTCCGCACGATGCCGTAGTTTAAGGGCTATCAAACTCTAAAAAGGATAAAAAAAGGCGTACCTGATGGCACGCCTTTGTTATTTTTAGATGATTTTGTCGACTTAAATTTTGTCTTCAGTCTTGTCTTTTTCCGTTTCCTCTACGGGAGCTTTAGAATATGTTGGACAGGTGTATTGTGCACATGAAGAGAGGAAAAATACTCCAAACAATAAAACCAAAATAGACTTCTTCATAACCAATACATTAACATTTGTTACAAATAAACTGAATTTATCAGAAATTGTTGCGATAAATATAAGCAAAAAAAATATTACCTTAATTACCGTTCGTCGATTCTTGGTAACAAACAATTATTTGCGATTATCCTGAACAGAAATTCGGTAAAATAAGTTTTATTTAAAGATTCGAATAAAGGTATTTTATGCTTGGGCATCGCTTCACTGATTATATTCCTACTATTGAAAAAAATAAAAGTGATTTTGATAAGTTACTTGATATTTTTCTGCAACTGCTAGTAATAACCGCGGGAGATGTTTCAGAGGCTCTGAACTGGCTGAATAACGTTGACAGGCAGTATAACATCACCACAGGCGACTACGGCATGGGCGATTTTATAGAAGAACTTAAGGATAAGGGTTATATCTCAGATGAAACCCCGGACGGTTCTTTTGAGGTGACAGCTAAAAGCGAGCAAAAGATACGTTCAAGTGCCCTGGAGGAGATCTTTGGTAAGTTAAAAAAATCAAAAAAGGGTGACCATAAAACGTTCTTTGGCGGCTTAGGAGATGAAGCAAGTACCGATAAGCGAGATTATCAGTTTGGAGATACACTCGAACAAATATCGGTTACGGACTCCCTCAGAAATGCTCAGATAAACCATGGCTTGGAAAGCTTCATGATGACTGAACAAGATTTGGAAATTGTGGAAAATGAGTATAAAACTCAAACTTCAACGGTGTTGATGATTGATATTTCCCATAGCATGATCCTTTACGGTGAAGACCGTATCACTCCCGCTAAGAAGGTTGCCATGGCCCTTTCAGAGCTTATTCTAAAGAAATACCCAAAGGATACCTTGGATATAATTGTTTTCGGTAATGATGCATGGCAAATAGAAATTAAAGATTTACCATATCTACAAGTCGGACCGTATCATACAAATACTGTGGCCGGGTTGGAACTTGCTTTGGACTTGCTGCGCCGTCGGAAAAACCCAAATAAACAGATCTTTATGATTACTGACGGCAAACCAACCTGCCTTAAGCAAGGGATTAAGTACTACAAAAATAGTTTTGGCCTAGACAAAAAGATTCTGACCCGAACCCTGAACCTCGCTAAGCAATGTCGAAAAATAGGTGTCCCGGTCACAACGTTTATGATAGCCTCTGATCCCTATCTAAAACAATTCGTTCAGGAATTTACTCAAGTGAATAATGGCAATGCCTACTACAGCAGCTTGAAAGGGCTAGGCCATCTTATATTCGAGGATTATAGAAGAAACAGACGAAAGAAAATTTAATAGACAAATGAATATAAAATCAATTGTCACATTGGGCGATTTGAAAAAATCGGGATACCAAAGCCGTTCGGTAAAGCAGGAATTAAGAGAGAATTTAATTTCCAATCTTAAAAAGCAGATCAATGTTTTTGAGGGTATCTGGGGCTACGAGGAAACCGTAATTCCGGATCTTGAACGGGCTATTTTGTCCATGCATGATATTAACTTATTGGGGCTTCGTGGTCAGGCTAAGACAAGAATAGCTAGAATGATGGTGGAGCTTTTGGACGAATTTATTCCGGCTGTAGAAGGTTCGGAATTACACGACGATCCATTGCACCCAATTACAAGAACAGGCAAAGATCTCATCGAAAAGCACGGAGATAACACACCCATCACCTGGATTCATCGAGAAGATCGATATACTGAAAAGCTAGCTACACCGGATGTCAGCATAGCCGATCTCATTGGTGATGTTGACCCAATTAAAGCTGCGACACTTAAACTGCCATACTCCGATGAACGAGTAATTCATTTCGGACTCATTCCGAGATCTCATCGTGGGATTTTTGTAATCAACGAGTTGCCTGACTTACAAGCGAGAATACAGGTAGCTTTGTTTAATATTCTGCAAGAGGGAGATATACAAATACGTGGTTTCAAAATCAGAATGCCGTTGGAAATTCAGTTCGTATTCACCGCAAACCCCGAAGACTACACTAATCGTGGGAGTATTGTGACCCCTCTAAAAGATCGCATTGATAGCCAAATCATCACACACTATCCTAAAGACATCCCAACTTCTCGTAAAATAACTGAGCAAGAGGCCTACATAAAGAAGGGTCAGTTAGGTATTGGGATCAATGATCTTGCTAAAGATATGATTGAACAAGTAGCTTTTGAAGCAAGGGATAGCGAATATGTAGATGCAAAAAGTGGGGTTTCTGCCAGACTTACCATATCCGCCTATGAAAATTTGATGAGTGGCGCCGAACGGCGCGCTTTACTAAATAGTGAAGAAACATCCGTAAGAGTTTCAGATTTATACGGAATAGTTCCATCAATAACCGGTAAAGTAGAACTTGTATATGAAGGTGAACAAGAGGGGCCAGGTATTGTCGCCTTTAATTTAGTGGGGAAAGCGATACGTACCCAGTTTGTCAATTATTTCCCAGACCCTGAAAAAATAAGAAAGCAAAAAGATCCAAACCCCTATAAGACCATAACAGATTGGTTCGGGGAGGGTAATTCCATTGATATACTCAATAATTTTACGAACAAAGAGTATGATGACGCATTGGGGGAAATTCCTGGTTTATTCGAATTAATTGAACAGTATCATCCAAAAACAGAGATGAATCAAAAGCTATTTCTCATGGAGTTTGCTCTGCACGGCTTAGCTGAATATAGCATGCTCAGCAAGCATGAATTGGTAAGTGGTTTGCAGTTTAAGGATTTATTAAGTAGCATGTTTTCTATGCCTGGGCCTGACGACGAATTAGAGAATGATGATCAGATTTAGTCATGGAGTTGTCACATGCGCAGAAACTTATCGCGCAGGGTGAAAGCGATACCATAGAATTTAAAAGAAAGGTAGCTCACCCTGACAAAATTGTAAAGGAATTGGTGGCGTTTGCCAATACCTCAGGTGGTCATCTTTTTATTGGGGTTAACGATGATGGCTCAATTCCAGGAGTTAAGTTTCCTCGGGATGAAATATTTGCGCTGAACGAGGCCATTAAGAACTTTTGCAGGCCCTCTCCTTCCTACAAAGTTGAGGTTATACCGCTCAATGAAAACCGATCAATCGTGCACTACTTTATGCCATCTAATCAGGGAGCATTATTTAAGGTAAAGTTACCTGCCGAGAAAAACCCATTTACTTACGTGCGTTATATGGACAAGAGTATTAAAGCAAGTCGCGAGGTAAGGGAAATTTTTAAAAGACGCATTCAAAATAAAGATGTCTCATTCCATTTTGGAGAGAAAGAAAAGATACTCCTGGAGTACTTAGATCGTCAAAAAACAATAACACTTAATGAATTTAGACAGTGCGCTAACCTCAACTATTATAGCGCCTCAAAAACTCTGATATTACTTGTATTAGCTAACGTTTTAGGCGTCGTTCCAAGTGATAAGGGAGATCGATATTTTCAGCTAAAATAAGTTGCCAAAAACCGACGTTTGTTCTTTCGGCTTACTCAAGTGTTAGTTAATTTTGACCTATTCATATCTAATTATTAGAATCCTCAATGGCTAAGGCGCAGAGCAAAGAGAAGAAGATATTCGTACTCGATACTTCGGTTATAATTTACGAACATAACTCCATCATGAATTTCGATGAACATGATGTCGGTATCCCTATAACCGTGCTAGAAGAGCTTGATAATTTCAAAAAAGGCAACGATACTAAAAATTTTGAGGCGCGAGAATTCACCCGCCTGCTTGATAAACTTGCAAAGGGGCACATGCTTAAGAATTGGAATCCCTTGAATGGTAAAACCAGGGGTAACTTTAAAGTATTGATGGACTTTAAAAGTAAAATAGATGCCAATGAAGTGTTTGATGAAGATAAAGCGGATCATAGAATACTAAATTCGGCATTGCAACTGCAGCAAGCAGAAAAATCCAAGAAGGTGATTTTGGTTTCTAAGGATATCAACCTTAGATTGAAGGCAAAGTCTTTAGGATTACCTGCAGAGGATTACAATACAGGAAAAGTAAAAAACGTCAATTCACTTTATTCCGGCAAAGCGATACAAGACAAAACCTCACCCGAAAAAATAAACTTTTTATACGAAAATGGTGCCGCGGAGGCCAAGGAAATTTTAGGCGAGAAAAAACCGGTTAAAAACAGCTATTATATTTTCAAAAACGGAAAGAAATCTATCCTATCTTATTACAATCCGTTCAAAGATCAAATACAGCACGTTGAAAAAAAGGCGGTGTACGGAATTAAACCTCGTAACGCAGAGCAGACTTTCGCTATTCACGCCATTATGAACCCTGAAATAAAGCTGGTTACTATGCAAGGGGTTGCTGGGACAGGTAAAACTTTAATTGCGTTAGCGGCGGCGTTAGAGCAGAAAAGAGAATTTAAACAGATTTATCTGGCCAGACCTATCGTTCCATTGAGTAATAAGGACATCGGCTACCTTCCGGGAGATATTAAGTCAAAGCTTAACCCTTACATGGAGCCACTTTGGGACAACCTCAAATTCATTCAAAACCAATGGCATGAGACCGATAAGGAGTACTCTAAACTTACTGAAATGGTAAACCAGGAGAAGCTGGTAATAACCCCTTTGGCTTACATACGAGGACGAAGTCTTTCGAATATTTGTTTCATCGTTGACGAAGCTCAGAATCTGACTCCGCATGAGGTCAAAACCATCATAACCCGTGCCGGAGAAAACACCAAAATTATTTTTACAGGTGACATTTACCAAATAGATACACCTTACCTTGATTCTCAAAGTAATGGGCTTTCCTATTTAATCGATAGAGTCAAAGATCATGACCTTTATGCCCACGTAACTTTAGAGAAAGGAGAACGGTCAGAATTAGCGAATCTAGCGAACGAACTGCTTTAAGATTAAGGCAGATAGTTATTAAAGGGCGCTTGCGATGGTCTCCCCAATATCAGCCGGGGATTCAACTACGTGTAGACCACATTCACGCATGATCTTCATTTTGGCCGCAGCGGTATCATCTGCGCCTCCAATAATGGCCCCCGCATGTCCCATGCGTTTCCCTTTAGGAGCGGTTTGTCCTGCGATAAAACCAACAACTGGTTTAGGATTACCTTGTTCCTTAATCCATCGTGCTGCTTCAGCTTCATAATTCCCACCTATCTCACCTATCATAACAATTGCGTCGGTTTCAGGATCATTCATGAGTAACTCCACAGCCTGCTTTGTAGATGTTCCAATAATTGGATCTCCTCCAATGCCTATTGCCGTAGATATACCCAATCCAGCCTTTACCACCTGGTCTGCTGCCTCATAAGTTAAGGTTCCTGATTTTGACACTACTCCAATTCGTCCTGATTGGAAAACAAACCCAGGCATAATACCCACTTTAGCCTCTCCGGGAGTAATTACACCTGGACAATTAGGCCCCACAAGAATAACCTCCTTATCTTTAATGTAATGCTTCGCCTTCATCATGTCTTTCACCGGAATACCCTCAGTAATGGCGATAATAACCTTAATACCGGCATCAGCCGACTCCATAATGGCATCCGCGGCAAAGGCAGGTGGCACAAAAATAATTGAGACATTCGCACCGGCTTTTTCAACAGACTCTTTAACGGTGTTAAATACAGGTTTTTCAAGATGAGTTTGGCCACCCTTCCCCGGTGTAACTCCACCAACAACATGGGTTCCATATTCGATCATTTGACTTGCATGGAATGTTCCCTCACTTCCAGTGAAGCCCTGAACCACTACTTTAGAATCCTTGTTGATTAAAACACTCATTTTTGGATGGTTAAAATTCGCCACAAAAATAAAAGAATATGCCTCATTCCCAAAGATGAGAACTCATAGTTAAGGGCTTGGAAAAGGACGTATTAAGAAAGACATTAAAAGACGTGCTTTCCTGTACACTTAGTGTTCAAAATCGTACATTGATAAAGTACTAATGATAATTAATTACCTGATAATCAAATGATTACGATAATGGCATCGCAATTGGGAACTGAGGTACAGGTCAGTGCTGTCGTTAGGTCGATAGTATTCTCATTTAAAATGAGAAAAACTCAAAATAAATAGCAACTATAAATCTATTGAGACGTATACTTCTTAGGATTATATAGTTTTTTCAAGTTTAGGTTAACAAAAAAAAGGGCATATGCCCTTTTTTTTTGTTATTTAGATGCTCAGTTATTTACCAGCTGCATATCGCTTGTTGACTTCATCCCAGTTAATTACATTAAAAAAGGCATTAATATAATCCGGTCGACGATTTTGGTAATTCAAGTAGTATGCATGCTCCCATACGTCCAAACCAAGGATAGGAGTACCTCCACACCCAACTCCTGGCATTAAAGTATTATCTTGATTAGCACTTGAGCAGACCTCTACACTGCCACCGGAATGAACACACAACCAAGCCCAACCTGAACCAAATCTTGTAGCAGCTGCGTTTGAAAATTCAGTTTTAAAATTCTCAAAAGAGCCATAAGCCGAATTGATAGCATCAGCGATTTCGCCTGTAGGTGTACCTCCGCCGTTTGGAGACATCACCGTCCAAAACAGATTGTGGTTATAAAAACCACCACCGTTATTTCTGACAGCTCCGTTGTCTGAGTGATTTGCGAGCAACTCTTCGATAGATTTTCCTTCCATTTCTGTACCAGAAACAGCATCATTTAATTTTGATGTGTAGGCAGCATGATGTTTTCCATGGTGTATTTCCATTGTACGGGCATCAACATGGGGCTCAAGCGCATCATGGGAATATGGCAGGTTAGGTAATTCAAAAGACATAATTTTATAGATTTAGTTTGCTAATAGATTAATCAAATTTAAGTTAGCTCACAGTAGAGTAAAAGGAATTGAATTAGATTATTTCAATGCCTTCATTTGCCTGAGTTATCACGCATTCGGCTAAAAAACTCAGAAACTAAGCTGGAACATTCATCGGCCATAGTTCCTCTCATTACGGCTGTTTTCGGATGAATTAATTCTGGATTTATCGTTGTAAAACCTCTTTTCTCATCATTTGCAGCATATACCAACTTCTTAAGCTGAGACCAGTATAGTGCTCCGGCACACATACCACAAGGCTCAAGTGTTACATACAATGAACACTCTCTTAAATATTTTGTTCCCAGGTGGTTTGAAGCAGCAGTAATGGCAAGCATTTCCGCATGGGCCGTAGCATCATTCAATCGTTCAGTTTGGTTATAAGCCCTGGCAATTATTTGGTTATTAGCAACTACAACCGCCCCTACAGGTACTTCTTTTTCTTCAAAAGCGATTAAAGCCTGCTTGTATGCTTCATTCATGAAATGTTTATCACTATGTACCGACAAGCTCATTAGATATTGCCCTTTATTTTAATAGATGACATCATTTCTTGGACAATAGGCTTCCATTCGTCTTTCATTCGTGGATGGCAGTTAAAGCTAAAAACAATGGTCTTTCCCTTTACAATCAAGTACTGCATATAATTATACCTTAAAATGGGATCTTTGGCTTCAAGTGAAGACGGATCACCATTTAGGCGTGAGTCGAATTCGTAAACAACATATTTTCTGTCGTTTATTTCAAGAACTTCCTCTTTGATCATTTCAACCCTATCAAAAAGGTTGTAAAAGCTTGATTTAAAAAAACTCTTGGCCATATCTGTATCTTCCGACCTCCACCGCGTTGCAGAAACATTAACACTGAAATCGGCCAGTCTGGATTCGTTGGTAAACGCGCCAATAGGCTGCCTCACAGAAGGATACCTCCTTGCTATGTCATCCGCAGACATCGCGTATAGATTATCAGGTAGCATCATGGTGATAGACTCCCCTATCTTGGTTTTAACCATTTTAGGTTGAGAGGGTACGATTACTAGTAAGACCGTTAGAACAGAAATGAATTTAAACATAAGCAGACTTATTTTGAATCTTATCTTTCTTACAAGAGCTTAATAGAGCTAACTTTGCGGCTGCAAAATTAAAAAGAAAGAATGCTACGGACACACACATGCGGTGAATTAAGAATAAACGATGTCAATAAGGAAATAGTGCTTTGTGGTTGGGTGCAGCGAGTGCGAGACAAGGGCAGTGTGCTTTGGATAGATTTAAGGGATCGTTATGGAATTACACAACTTATTTTGGAGGAGGGTGTGAGTAGTCGTGATCTGATGCAAAAAGCCGCAAAACTAGGGAGGGAGTTTGTAGTAAAGGCTTCAGGCGTAGTGGTTGAACGTATTAGTAAAAATGACAAGATCAGCACAGGAGATATAGAGATAAGAGTACAAAATCTGGAAGTACTGAACGAATCTAGAGTTCCTCCTTTTACAATAGAGGACGATACAGACGGTGGCGATGACCTGCGAATGAAATATCGTTATTTGGACTTGAGGCGTACTCCGGTGCGTAAAAACCTGCAGTTGCGTCATAAAATGATGCAAGAGACCAGGGCGTACCTGGATGGTCAACAGTTTATTGAGGTAGAGACACCTGTTTTGATCAAATCTACGCCGGAGGGAGCAAGAGACTTTATTGTGCCCTCAAGAATGAATGAAGGTGAATTCTATGCACTTCCGCAGTCCCCCCAGACCTTCAAACAGTTACTGATGGTTTCAGGTTTTGATCGCTACTTTCAAATCGTGAAGTGCTTTAGAGATGAGGACCTGCGTGCCGACAGGCAACCCGAGTTCACCCAGATCGATTGCGAAATGACTTTCATTGAACGTGAAGATGTTCTTGTCACATTTGAAGGAATGATAAGGCACCTCTTTAAAAAAATAAAGGGAGTTGATATTGGAGCTATTGATCGTATGAATTACGACGATGCCATGCGGCTATATGGTTCTGACAAACCTGATACCAGATTTGAGATGAAATTCAAGGAGCTCAATCATTTGACCCAGGGAAAGGGATTCAATGTCTTTGATTCAGCAGAACTAGTAGTAGGTATTTGTGCCAAAGGATGTGCCGAATATAGTAGAAAACAGTTGGACGCATTAACTGACTATGTCAAAAGACCCCAAATTGGGGCTAAAGGCCTCGTATATGTGAAGTGCAATGCAGACGGGTCTTATAAATCATCTGTAGATAAATTTTACGGCCAGGAGGACTTGGCAAAATGGGCGATAGAATTCAATGCCGAGCCTGGCGACCTACTACTGATACTAAGTGGTGAAACAGACCATACCCGTAAAGCATTGAGCGAGTTACGTCTGTATCTTGGGGGAGAGTTGGGTTTAAGAAATCCTGAAGAGTATAAAGTACTTTGGGTACTAGACTTTCCTTTGCTCGAATGGGACAAAGAGGCTCAAAGGTACCATGCCATGCACCACCCATTTACATCACCTGTACCCGAGGATCTTGCCAAGCTTGAGTCAGATCCCGGATCAGTAAAAGCAAACGCCTACGATATGGTTATTAACGGCGTTGAAGCTGGCGGCGGCTCTATAAGAATACATGATAAAGAAATTCAGTCAAGAATGTTTACTCAACTGGGCTTTTCTGACGACGAAGCAAAAGCTCAATTCGGTTTCCTTATGGAAGCATTCGAATATGGTGCTCCCCCTCATGGCGGTATCGCCTTTGGTTTCGATCGTCTTTGTTCTTTATTCGGAGGCTCGGAATCCATTAGGGATTTTATCGCTTTCCCGAAGAATAACTCAGGTAGGGACATTATGATTGACAGCCCCAGTTCTATCAACCGGGATCAACTAGACGAATTAGGAATACAGGTAAAATAAATAGCGTTACTAAAAAGAGGGTGTGTCAAAAGACAGAAAACCAATAATTCAAGTCATTCTGACGGAGGAAGAATCTTACTAAGCTCGTCAAATAGTCACACTCAACTTAGTGAGATCCTTCGCAAACTCAGGATGACTTGCCTTTTGAGACACCCCCTTATCTTTGGCTGATTAGCTCCTATGCTATAGAAGGAGAAAGCTCAATGTCTTCCTTACCAAATCTTTTTAGGGTTTTGTAGTGAGAAGCCAAAGCACCGAAAAAGGTTATATTTTCGTGATAAGGCACATTATGCTTCTTAGCTACTTTCTCTACAATTTGAGAGATCGCAGGGTAATGGATATGACAGATGTTCGCAAATAGATGATGCTCAACCTGAAAATTCAGACCTCCACATAAAAAAGCTGCCAGGGCACTTTTTCTTGAGAAGTTTGCAGTAGTATGCATTTGATGCACGGCCCAGGATTCCTCCATTGAGCCGTGTTCATCTGGTTCTGGAAAATCAATGCCTTCAACAGTATGCGCTAATTGAAAAACAAGACCAAGAACTAATCCTTCTGCCAAATGCATACATAAGAAACCGATCAAGAATTGCCACCAAGTAATATCCATCACCACCAGGGGAATAACGATAAACAACGTATAATAAATAGCCTTGAAGAAGAATAGATCGAAATACTCTCGTGTAGGATGATTGGTATTATCAGTCTGTCCTATTTTAGGCTGAAAGAACTTTACAAAGTCCTTCCTAAAAACCCAAGAAAGAGAAGCAAGACCGTAAAGAAAAAAAGCATAGAAATGTTGGTATTTCATAATCCATTTCTTGTCTTCCAATCTTGATAATCGCACCAATCCGGGAGCCACATCAAGATCTTCATCATGACCTGGAATATTGGTATATGTATGATGTACCGTGTTATGTGTTATCTTCCAAACGTAGGCATTTGCACCAATCAAATTAAAAGTATAGCTCAGGAGCTTATTTACACGTCCATTGGCTGAATAGCTTCCATGGATAGCATCATGACAAACATTAAACCCAATAAAGGCCTGTACCATACCTATTAAGACAGCCATGGCAAACGTTATCCAGATATTGAATCCTCCAAAAACTATTAATACGTATAATCCAACAAGTAAGCCCAGGAACAAAGTGGTTTTAAAAACCATTGCTCCATTTGCATTTTTTGAGATATTATTGGATTTAAAATAATGGTCAACCTCTTTCTTAACCTCCACATAGAACCCCGATTGGTTCCTTCCATTAAATTTTAACTTCATAAAAAATTATTTCGTACTCAAGAAAGACATTACAGAGAATTTTACAAGATAGTACTATCTCCTTTAAGGTCTTAGTAAATTGACTTTAATTTTGCTTTTAAACGTAGTTATTGAGCATTACAGGCATAACAAGCATAAGAATATCTTCGTTATCGTCCTTATCCATGGGCATAATCAATCCAGCCTTATTCGGTTCAGACAGGTTTAATTCTACTTTATCACTGGTTAAATTGTTAAGCATTTCTATCAGAAAACGTGCATTAAAGCCTATTTCTATATCTCCGCCGTCATGTTCACACGATAACCTCTCATTTGCTTCATTTGAAAAATCAAGATCTTCAGCCGAGATCTGAAGTTCACTACCCGTTATTTTCAATCTTACCTGATGAGTGGTTTTATTTGCGTAAATCGCAATACGTTTCAAAGAACTCAAGAATTCTGAACGGTCGATAACCATTTTGTTATTGTTATCTAATGGAATCACATTCTCATAGTCCGGATATCGCTCATCGATCAACCGACAGATCATCTTAATATTATTGAATTTGAAGAACGCGTTCGATACATTAAACTCTACTGATACACTGGTATTTTCCGCTGGTAATGTTGTTTTAAGAAGATTGAGCGCCTTTCTTGGGATTATAATGGCGTTGCCATTATCAGAAGCAACATCCACGCGTCGGTACCTTATTAATCTATGTCCGTCCGTTGAAACAAAAGTGGTGTTGGTATCGGTGAGGTTCATATAAACCCCAGTCATAGCAGGACGCAATTCATCATTACTTGTGGCGAAAATCGTGTTGTTAATAGCGCTTGCTAAAACATCGGTTGACAGATCTACCGAAAAATCATCAGTCACCGTAGGTACTTTAGGAAAATCCGTCGCATTCTCACCAGCTAGCTTATATCTTCCATTATCGGAGCTTATCTCAACGCTGTAGCTGTCTTCATCAATTGAAAAAGTAACGGGTTGCTCGGGTAGGTTTTTAAGTGTTTCCAAGAGAATCCTTGCTGGAACAGCGATATTTCCACTTTCTTTGGATTCCACGTCAATTTCTGTAATCATTGAGGTCTGAAGGTCCGAAGCAGTCACCGTTAGAAGACCTTCACTTATCTCGAACAAAAAATTCTCAAGAATAGGGACAACCGGGTTGGTCGTGATTACCCCGTTGATACTCGAAAGTTGCTTCAGTAACGCCGATGATGAAACTATAAACTTCATTGATTTATGTTAAGTGAATTAGTGGTTTTTTGACATTCTTCACAGTCCTTGTGAAGGTCGGTAAAGTTAAAAATAAAATCATTCTTTGGAAATGGGGCTCCATACCAAAGCCCATAATAATCTGCTTTTATTTTTTCAGAAAGTACTTTTTGGGACGCAACACCTTTCGAATCATATTGAAATCGAAAATCGCGTAATTTGTAGAATCTATTAACCCAATGACCTCATCTTCTTCGTTGATTGAATTGTAAATCGTGAGGGTATATTGATTAGCACCTACATCCGAAACAACAATAGATGCTTGTGGACTACTTGAGTCTAACCCATTATCCAGGGCTTCTTCATTGCTTAAGTAATCCTTAACATACATGAGAGATACATTATCAAGGAAATCTGTAAGCTTGGTGGAATCAACAGACTGAGAATCCCTAATAGTGTAATAACGCCTTTTGTAGATAACGTCGAATTGCTCATCCGGTCTGGAAGGGAAAATCATATTAACCTCTTTTAGGTTGGCCCAGTTTATATCAAACACAAGCGGGTTACGCCATCCTCCATTATCCAGCTCAAAAATTCCGGCCAGGTCAACCCGGTATCCTGGTATCTCTACAACATAGCTCTCCGTCCCATCATTGAAGTAAGTCAGTCCATCAAGTCCTACTACTTTGAATTCCTTAATTAATTGCTCCCCAGCCAAAAACTGAACATCAACACCCTTTTCACTAAAGGCATTGTCTACAACTGCCACTAATCGGTTCGCTACCTTCCTTCTAATCCTATTTTGTTTTAGAATAGCAAAAAGAACCGTTACACGCTGGGGATCAGCCTTGTATGATTTATTAAGAATCCAAGTACCGTTAGTAAATTCGAGTAAATTGACCTCCTTACCCGCTAGGATGACTTCATCAATTAAAGTTACATCTCCGACAGCAAAAAGGCCTTTAGCTACATTTATCCGATCATTATCGGCTTGAAATGTGATAACGCACACGGTTATTATAACCAGTACTAGCCAGACGATACCTAACTTAATATTCTTACTACGCTGACTCATTTTGTTGGGTACCCGGTATATTTTCTTTTTCTCAAATAAAACCTGAAAACTCCATAGAGAATGACTAGCGCAATAGGTAAAACCAGGTTAATTAGCTGCCACTTAAGTTTCTCCTGATCTATTTTGAATTTATTTAATGGCCTGATTTTAATTTCCTTGTTCCTCGCTGTGATAATGCCCTCTTCATCTAACATATAGGAGAGTGAATTGAGCATAAAATCCTGGTTAGCAAATGACAGGTTTTGCGCGAATGGATAAAATCCGAGGGGTTGAGGCCGTCCGGATCTTGGACTGATTTCATTGCGAATAAAATCACCGTCGCTTACTACTAATAGCTTACCTTTTCCCGTTTCCTTAAACCCGGCTTCATTTACACCTTCCGGTTTAAACCTATTCTTAAACAGGGATTCAAATTTACCTTCTAGTAAATAGGCTACAGATAAGTTTTTCTGATTAAGCATTTCTGGGGTAAGGCTTTGCCTTAAGTCCGGAATAGATACTTTAACGGGAGCATTAACTGCCCTTGAATAATCCGAGGTGAAGAGCAACGGAGTTTTACTCACACCTTCCGCCTTGACCGTATCAATTGTGCTCACAAACCGCCCTAAAACGGCATTCATATTATTGACTATGGGATGGTCTGAAAAGCGATTGAGGATAGGATAGAACCACCATTTCAATCCTTTAATCTGAGGTTGATCACCCATATTGCCCACATTAACCGGGTATAGAGCTGCTGAATTATCCTGAATCAGGTCATTGTTAATACGGATACCGTAATTAAATAATTGATCGTCTAAGTTAATATCAATTGGAAAAGCAAAGTTATTTTCAAGTGAAGCGCTATCCATGTTTGCATTTAACTTGTCTACCAGAAGGACCACGTTCCCCTTGTTGAGCAAATACTGATCAAGCCGGTACTTATCCCTTTCAGAAAACCGCTCAACCGGATTCGCGATAATCAAAGCATCGAACGTATTCAGGTCAGAAGAACCTAATCGAACTTCGTCCACTTGATAATATTCTGTCAGTGCAATGTTGAAGCTTTCAACCTGTAAAGAGTCCATTTCTCCGTGCCCTCTTAATAGGCCAATTTTCTTTCTGTCCAGGCTTGTGAGTTTACGTATAGCTGAAGCGAGCTGATACTCTATCCCTTCAATGGACTGATTGAGCTTTTGTTCTGAGGTAGCCGCCTGATTCCCCTTTAATAACATAACACCTACTTCCACACCACCATAGGAAACAATAGCTCCCGGAACTACAAGTTTCTCTATGCGTTGTCCATTCTCTTGATCAATCACATTGGTCGGTTGTATACCTTTGGCCATCAACCCCTGTACAAACTGCACCTTGGCACTTTGGCTTAATGCCGCACTTGGATCATTAAAAGTATATTGAATGTTATTGCCGGAGTAGATCCTAAACTCCTCTAGAGTTTCCCGGGTAGAATTCCGCAACCTTTTGAATCCTGAATTCAGCTCCCCTTCAAGAAATACCTCTACGTAGACGACATCATCTAGGTTCTTTAACAGCTCCTTCGTGGCCGGTTTAATGGAAAACCGCTTCTCTTCGGTTAAGTCAAACCTATAAAACTTGTTGGATGCCAGGATATTAACGAGCAAAACCGCCGTAACCCCAATCAATAATTGAAGAATGTCTCCGAGTTTTTTACTATCCAAGGCTACCATTTTCTACTACCTAATATCAGTTTTGTAAATAGCAGCATCAGTGTGATAATGCTGGCAAAGTAAAGTATATCCCGGGTGTCTATTAGTCCCTTACTCAATGCATTATAATGATAGAGTATCCCGAATTGCTCAAACAACAACGTGCCGCTCCCCCAATCATTAATGGCTGCTAACGAGCTAAAGCCCGAATAAAAGATGAAGCAGAGAAAAACAGCTACAATAAAAGATACAATCTGGTTAGTTGTGAGTAAAGAACTTAGCACTCCTATTGAAGTAAATACACCTCCTAAAAGTATCAAACCGATGTAAGAGCCGATGACAGCGGCGGTATCTATGTTTCCGATTGGGTCACCAAGTTGACGAAGGGACCAGTAGTAAAATACTGTTGGTAATACGGCAAATATGACAAGCGCCCATCCAGACAAATACTTCCCCAGGATGATTTGCCAATCGGTTATTGGTTTTGTCAACAATAGCTCAATAGTACCTGCCCTATTTTCTTCTGCAAACATTCTCATAGTGATCGCCGGGATAAGGAACATGAAAACATAAGGACCCAATGCAAACAAGGTTTCCATATCTGCATACCCGTAATCAAGAACAGAGGTATCTGGAAAAACCCACATCAGAAGTCCAATGCCCGCCAAAAAAACACTGATCACTATATAAGCGATGAGTGAATTAAGAAAACTGTTGAGTTCCTTAATAAACACCTGGATCATGATTTTTTATCAGGTTTAGTTAGCTCCTGAAATACGGTTTCCATAGAAGCTTCTTCCTGTTGGAGGCCAAGTAACATCAGCCCATGATCAGTCGCATATTTAAATATAGCAGGCCTTACATCAACAGAGTTCTCAACCTCCAGCCTAAAGACACATTCACCCAGATCTTTAACCTTAATAATCCCATCAATTTCCAAAAGCCCGGGTTCCGAAGGTTGCTCTGAAAACTCGGCTTTTATAATCAAACGCTTGCTGTCATCAAATTTTAAAGCATCTATTTCATCATTAGCCACCAGTTTACCATTATTGATGACAACCACTCTGTCGCACAGTGCCTGGACCTCCTGCATAATATGAGAGCTAAAAAGCACGGTCTTATCCTTTCCTGTAGACTTGATAAGGTTTCTAATTTCGATTATTTGATTGGGGTCAAGACCGGTGGTAGGCTCATCAAGAATAAGTACTTTCGGGTCATGTAGAAGGGCCTGAGCCAAACCCACACGTTGTCTGTAACCTTTCGACAGATTTCCTATTTTTTTATTTTGCTCTTTAGTCAAACCACAAAGTGAAATGATTTCCGCTATCCTTGCACCAAGCTTGGCACCTCGTATCCCGTGAATCTTTCCAATGAAATTCAAGTATTCCCGCACGAACATGTCAAGGTATAAGGGATTATGCTCAGGTAAATACCCGATCATCTTTTTAACCTCGTTAGGGTTTTTAACTACATCGAACCCACCTACTTCTACTACTCCAGAGGTAGGTGGTAAATAGCATGTTGCAATTTTCATAGTAGTTGACTTACCTGCCCCATTAGGTCCTAAAAAGCCTACAATCTCACCATCGTTGACTTCAAAGGATATGCGCTCAACTGCGTTTTGGGTACCGTAGGTTTTAGTAAGATCTTTGACAAGTATTGACATATTGTTGAATAAGTGCGCAAAGCTATTACAATGACGTTAGGATGACAATCTTTATTGTTAAACGGCCTTCATTCGTGGCTAAATGAAACTAATTTTGATATGTACTAAAGTTGGCAAAAAGATTGTTTGGAGCTAACATTGAACTGAAAATCATTCAGGCTCGTTTTTGAACCGGTTTGACATTATTTATGACAAAATTTCTACTACTTTTCGTTTTCTGCTCTGTTAATTTTGGAGTATTCGCCCAAGGCTATGAGTTAAAATTCAGAATTGAAGGCCTACCTGATACCACATTCCTTCTTGGGAACTTTTTTGGAGAAAGTACTTATGTAAAAGATACTGCTGTTGCCAATTCTCTCGGAGAATTTATCTTTAGTGGTAATGAGCCACTCGAGAAGGGAATGTATTTTCTGGTACTTAATAAAGTACGTTTATTCGATTTTATAATAGGCGACGATCAACAATTTGAGGTATCTACAAAACATCCCGACTATGTTCCCAACATGAAGGTTATTGGAGATATTGATAACTCGTTGTTTTTAGAGGATATGCTTTTCAACGCAGCGAGAAACGAAGAGGCTCAACCTTTCGTGCGGATTGTTCAAGATAGCTTGACCTCGGATAACGACAAAACCGAGGCCAGAGCAAGACTTGATCAAATCTCGGAAAAGGTTAATAATCATGTTAAACGGATCATTGGAAGTCATCCACGAAGTGTTTTGGCCACAATGATGAAAGCGAACAAAAAGTTAACCATACCTGATGCACCAAAATCACCTGAGGGTACAGTCGATAGCAACTGGCAATATCACTACTACAGAAATCACTATTGGGATAACTTCGATCTGGGAGACCCCACGCTACTAAGACTTTCTCAACCTATCTATGCCAAGAAGGTAGAGGAGTATCTGGATCGGTTAATCATTCCTAATCCGGATTCCGTTGTTCAAGCTATCTCTGAGATGGCCATTGTAGCTAAAAAGAATCAAGATACCTACAAATATTTTGTGTGGACGGTCACAATCAAGTACCAGAATCCAGAGATAATGGGATTGGATAAGGTGTTTGTTCACATTTATGATACTTACTTCGCTACCGGAGAAATGGATTTTTGGGCTAATGCTCAGCTGAAGAAAAACCTTAAAGAAAGGGCTGATCAGCTCCGTTCAAGTCTAATAGGTATGCCAGCGCCAAACCTTATTATGCAAGATCAGAGCTTTCAGAAAAGAGAACTATATGATTTGGATAATGACTATACAGTAATTTACTTCTACGATCCTGACTGTGGTCATTGCAAAAAAGAGACTCCGAAACTCAAAAGCTTTTTTGATTCCACCCAGTTTGACGTAGGTGTTTTTACGATTTCTGCCGATACTTCTATTGTCAAGATGACTGACTACATTTCTTCTATGAATATGGACAAATGGGTTAATGTAAATGGCCCTCGCACCTATACAATTAATTACCAAAAACTTTATGATGCGGTGACCACACCAACCATATATGTACTGAATAGAGACAAGCAGATCATAGCAAAAAAAATTCCTGCAGCTAGATTAGAGGAATTTATTGGTCAATACGAAAAAGTGAAGAAGGCTACAAAAAATTAAAATTAATGTAACTTTGATCCTTACACAACGTCTGATATTAGGTTGACTTTTGGTCAAATAGTCAGAACTCAAAACAAACAACATGTCATTTATTAACAATTTATTTGGTAAAAAGAAAAAGCAATTCAAAGCTTCATGCGATATAAGTAAGGAGCCCGTTGAAAAAGGTTACGGTTATCTTCTAACCACATCTCAGGTCGTTTCCTCCAAGAAGTTTTGGGATAACATAATGACGGAGCCCGAAACTATGTCGTATACCGTCTCTCACTTCAAAGGAAATGATGAAATGGCAACGAAAATGCGATTCATGATCTTTGAAAAGTACAGTACAGTAGAGAAAGCGTGGATAGTGTCTGATTCGTACATCAATCTTTTCGATGTTGATAAAAAAGAAGCCAGGGCACATGCCCACAAATGGTGGGAGCAGGAAGGCGCCTTTGTTCCTGATAATGTGGGAAAAGCAGAGGACACCCTGGAATCGTCAATTTTCGAGGAAATCAAAAAATATGCCGTTATGGAAGCTGGACGTGAACGCGTGGCTTAGGATGTAATTATGGAAAGGCACTAAATGCAGTGCCTTGGTCGCTATTAACCGGCTGCTTTAGCTTTTCCTCCGACTGTATTTAGATCATTTTTACGCATAAACTCGAGAATCCCCCGGGCACCTTCTTTTGATATTTTCTGGTGCGGCATGTGGGTGAGGCATTCATCCAACATCTGTTACCAACACTTTGACATGGTAAGCTTAGTTTGATCCATCGGATGAACAATTGAGAGCGAAAGCATATTGCGATGTGATTATCATTTGCTTATCTGATTAATCATCCGATCGATCTAATTACAGTGTAGTATTTTATATTTTTATTAATTACTATTATCCTATTTACCATATGACCAAACTATTCGCATTTTTACCTTTTACAATAATCTTGCTCAGTTTAGATACTAAAGGGCAAATGCACATTGGTATATCGGCTGATTTTGGTAATGCCGTTGAATATTCGGGAGTAGGCTCATTGTTAAAAAAACCAGCAGCTCCCTCCGGAAGTATTATTTTTTTTATGAAGGAGCAGATTGATAAGCAATGGTCACTACAATATGGAGGTTCTTTGGGTACATTAGGCTACTGGATTCAATCTAGTGGGGACGCTGATACCCTATCTACATTAAACGATCCTGACTTCTTAGATTGGTATTCAGATTACAGTACTATTTACGCATCTGGACATTTAGTTTTTGGCAGAAGCATTATTAACTCAAGTCGATTACCGAAGTTAGAACTATTTCTCGGAGCGGGTTTTTACGTACTACTTTGAGTCGCAAGTTAGTCAAAGCATGATAACATGTTCTCCATCGACCTGCCAAACTGTTTTTGAATATGAAATGAACCGTGCTAGCGAAAACTTAAAAGGGTTCATTGATCTCTCAATTCAAAGCTACGTTCTACCCAGGCTGTTAATTGGGTTACGTTACCGCCATCACTTTGAACCGGCACTAGAAGGTACTTACAATTTTTACTATATGGTAGACCCGCCCAGTGGCAATATCACACTCATTCAGCGTGCGTTTAGTCTTCTTTGTTTATATGAGTTTTGATAGTTTCAAAAGTAGTGGTTAATGATCTATTATGTAAAATCATTATCCGCAATTCTATTATGCTTGGTGAACGTTTGCCATGCACAACTACATATAGGCATTACAGCCGACCTGGGAAACTACGTTGAGTATTCACCAGGGGCAGGCGCATTGTTAAAAAACCCGGTGGCTCCGTCAGGGAGTATTATGTTCTTAATGAAGGAACAGATTGATAAGCACTGGTCACTACAATACGGAGGTTCATTAGGTACACTGGGCTACTGGATAAGATCTCAGGCGGAATTTGATACACTATCAATAGGAAATGATCCTGATTTCTACAGTTGGTACCCTAACTACAACACAATATATTCTTCCGGGCATTTGGTTTTTGGTCGATCAGTGAACCTTCCTAATCGCTTACCGACCTTCGAAATTATGCTGGGAGGAGGATTAACATATTACTTTGAATCACAGGTCGATTCGAGATCAAGAGGATGTGAAGTTACACCATGTCAAACCGTTTTCGAATATGAAATGGCAAGAGGAAGCAGTTCGGTTAAAGGGTTTATAGAGTTGTCCATTCAAACCTACGTAATACACCGGCTTTTGGTCGGCCTGCGCTATCGCCAACACTTTGAACCTGCCCTGCGGGGATCTTATAACTTCTACCATGTGGTAGACCCGCCCAGTGGCAGTATCACACTCACTCAGCGTGCGCTAAGCATCATCTGTTTGTATGAGTTTTGACCGGGGTCTGTAATCTATTAGACCACTGTTCTTTAATAGTATTTGTTGACCCCTCACCTTATTTAGCGAACCCATCTTTAATACCAACCTTCGTCAAATCATTTTTACGCATAAACTCGAGAACCCTTCAGGCGTCTTCTATTGATATTTTCTGGCATGTGGGTAATCACCCAGTCAACTAATATTGATCACGATTGAGAATCCTCTTCGAGACCACTCACCCCTCCGCTAACTACAAATTTCATGGCAGAGGTAGCATTCATATCCAAGCGCTTGACTTTACTCTTTTCGACCAGAAAATGATTTCCACTAAAGTTGTAGGAGTGAGGTAAATAGACAGACACAAATCCGGGCAAATCCAAAACAGAAAGATCTTCACGCGTAATAAACCCTACCTTTAGAATATCTCCATCACTATCAAGAGCAACAGTTACGGGAATATTGAATTTTTTCTGATCACCTACAAAAGCTCCAATGAGATCCTTAATAGAACTATATAATATACTTACTAATGGAATCTTAGTAAAGTACTTCTCAAACTGGACAAAAATAGGTCTGGTAATGAAGAATGAAGCTAGATAGCCTAAAAGGGTAATGGCAGAGAGAATCACCAGCAAGCCCAGACCGGGTATTTCAATAGGTATTAGGCCATCTAACCAATCCAGCGTTTGATAGATAATATAAACAGTTAGTCCTAACGGTACTACAAAAAGGAGCCCACGAAAAAAATAGGTGAGTATTCTATTAATAGTGAATTGGCTCATGTCTTAAATAAAGAAGGCTGAAATCAAGGCCAGAGACCTGTCATTCAGCCTAATAAAATGAATTAAAAATTATACCAAATTCATCTCACCTAAAACGCTATTCATTTTACGAACAGCGTCAGCGCTAGCATTAAATTTGGCTTGTTCTTCATCAGATAGTTTATAATCAATGATCTTCTCCCAGCCATTCTTGCCAACGATGACAGGCACTCCAATACAGATATCGGATTGACTGTATTCGCCATCGAGGTAAACACAGCACGGGAATAGTTTCTTCTGATCCCTTACGATACTTTCCGCTAAATAAGCACCTGCAGCACCTGGAGCATACCATGCTGAAGTTCCAATAAGTTTAGTTAGAGTCGCACCACCAACCATAGTCGCTTGTACTACAGATTCTTGTTGTTCAGAAGAAAGATAATTTGTTACCGGGCTACTGTTATAAGTGGCATGATTAATTAAAGGTATCATGGTTGTATCACCATGTCCACCAATCACCACACCTTGAAGGTCATTTGGTGAGCATGGAATGGCTTCTGCCAGGCGATACTTGAATCGGCTACTGTCAAGGATACCACCCATACCTATGACTTTTTCTTTGGGAAGTCCACTCGACTTCACAGAAAGGTAGGTCATCGTATCCATAGGATTGGAGATAACTACAATGATAGTTTCAGGAGAGTGTTTTAATATATTCTCAGTGACTGATTTTACAATACCCGCATTGGTTCCTATAAGTTCTTCACGCGTCATTCCAGGTTTTCTAGGAATTCCCGAGGTAATAATTACGACACTAGAGTCGGCCGTCGCAGCGTAGTCGTTAGAAGATCCAATAACGCGTGTATCATAACCGTTTAGCGTAGCACATTGATTCATATCCATGGCTTTACCCTCAGCAAGTCCTTCCTTAATATCTAAGAGAACTACCTCTTCAACAAGTTGCTTTCTGGCAATATTTTCAGCACAAGTAGCGCCAACAGCACCTGCACCTACCACTGTGATTTTCATATTAGGATAATGTTTAGAGTTGAGAAAATTTCAACTGCTAAATTAACTACAAAACGTCAGATAATGGCCTTAGAAAACAAGAATTAGTCCTCCTTCGCATACACCCTACTCAAGTTAAAAAAGCCCCCTGAGGCCTTGTAGGCGTTAAATAGGCTTGAGTTATAAGAGTTGTACATTTCTGCCAGTGCCTCAAGCATTAGCGTTTTTATTTTTGGATTACTGTCAAAAATATCGAAAATATTATCCTGGGGGATCACGTAAAATTCGGCTTCTTCGGACGTTACAAACGCATTAAGTAACCGTTGGGAATCTTTAATGAGACAGCTCTCTCCTAAAGCAGTACCGGGACCAACCGTGGTAAGGTTTTCAAAACTGTCAGACATATCAATATCCAGTGACACCCGTCCTTTTTTGAGTAAATATAAAGCCTGACTGGGGTCACCTCTAAAGAACACTACCTCCTCTTTATTATATTTTCGAAGATGCATGTAGGGTAAAAATAGATACATGTGTTTATGGTTGAGATTTGCGAACAATTTGATATTCGCCAAAAACACAAACATATTTTGCTCTGCTGCCGTGTACGTCTTCTTAAAAGGATTGATCATTTTAACACAATCTGGTATATCCGTTTGGTTTGATCTGTCACTTTAAATCTGTCATCTATTCTATGCCCAGCCAACCAGATAATTTGTCCGTCACTCTCTAATACACCCACCCGTTCTTTCAAGTTTAGGGGAATTTTGCTATCAATCATATAATCGCTCACCTTTTTTTTTCCCTTCATTCCAAGAGGATAAAAAGAATCACCCGAACGCCATTTTCTTAATTTCAAGGGAAAGTTAAGTTTGTCAAAGTCTAATGATGCACTATTCGATTCGAACAGAATCCCTGCAGCAACCGGGAGAACAGACATTTCGAGGTTGTAAAACTCATTATCCAAATTTTTGTCCTCAAGGCATATTATTTTCTCAGAAAAATCCGATATCAATGGGCTAATTAAGATCTGCCCCCTGTCAATATTAAGCTGATGCGAAGTACTATAAAATAGTTTACCTGATACACTGGCCAAGCAAGCGTTTAGAATATCATTTAGTTGGCTATAACGAAAATTGTAAGGGTGCAGCAAGTAATCCAGTTCTACAACACTTTTAATCTTTTTTGTTCTTATGTATATATCCTGTCCAGCTCGTGTTACAACAGGACTGAATTTCTTGGATAAAATACCTCTTAAGTAGCTATAAGTTTCAGTCAGTCGCGCCTTTGAACTTGCATAAGTTGATAAAATAGAAGGATTAATCCTTCTTAATTCTGGAATGATATTATGGCGTAGTCGATTCCTATGGTACTTAGAATCGGCGTTACTGGAATCATCACGCCAAATTAGGCCTATTTTCTTAGCAAATTCATTGATTTCTTTTCTGGAAAAGTTAATCAAGGGCCGGATTATATTGCTCTTGGTTGTCGGAATTCCCGTCAATCCTCTAAGTCCTGTACCCTTGGTGAAATTAAACAGGGAGGTTTCTAAAGAATCATCTAGGTTATGGGCAGTTAGTACGTATTCGTAGCTATGACTCAACACAATTTCATCGAACCATAGGTACCGCAGCTCCCTGGCCGCCATTTGGATAGATAAGCCATGATCTATGGCATAACTTTTGGTTGTAAACGCTCTTGAATAAAAGGGAACATTTTCAATATTACACCACTCCATGACAAACTGCTCATCCTGCTCAGACTCGTCGCCTCGAAGCTTGAAATTACAATGTGCTACTGAAAATTTGAAACCACCAAGAAGTAGCAAGTGGCAAAGTGTCATGGAATCAATTCCGCCACTTACCGCCACTAATAAGCGACTTTCGGTTGTAAATAGACTTTTAGTCTCTACTTCCTGCAAAAACTTATCTAACATATTTCAGCTGACATTTTTATTTAGCTTTGTACTTAAATTAAACATGGGCGTTACCAAAGTTAAACCAGTATTAATAATTCTCTTGGGCTTGCTGGCCTTTGGTAAGCTTAACGCGCAAAAAAACGTAAAACTGGAGCGTGCGGAGAATTTATATGGTGGAGTAGACGAAAACGGCGAAAGGTACAATAGCCCTGTGGGGGATGTTGTTTTCAAACAAAATGAAACCATAATATACTGTGATTCTGCAATCTTTTACGAAAATACAAACGCAATCAGAGCCTTTGGAAATGTTAAAATCACCGACGGGGATTCTGTTACAATCACCTCAAGAAGACTATTCTACGACGGGGAATCCAAAAAGGCCGAGCTTAGGGAAGAAGTAGTCTTTACAAAGCTTAAACAACTCACGCTGTACACAGATTTTCTGGACTATTACCGTATTCGGCAAGAAGCACAATATTTTAATGGAGGAAAATTGGTTGACAGTACTAATGTCTTGACGAGTGAAAAAGGATACTACTTGGTTAACACAAATATGGCCTCATTTAAGAAGAATGTTGTCGGTACTAATCCCGACTATACCTTGGAATCAGATACTCTTCAGTATAACACAGAAACCAATATCGTATACTTTAGAGATCAAACTAAGCTAACAGATGTTGATGGGAATGTTTTCAACTATGAGGAAGGATCTTACGACACCCGTATAAAAAGATCCAATCTTTCGTCGGGTACCATTGAAACCACATCCTATGATCTTACAGGTGATAAACTCTTTTTAGATGACATTAAGAAATACTACACGGCTACCGGCAATGTAGAGATGATATCTAAAGAACAAGATATAATCATTACCGGAGACTTCAGTTATTATGATAAAGTAAAAGGACGGGCTAAAGTGTATGGAAATACACTTATGAAAAAGGTCATGCAGTTAGATACATTATACCTGACCGCTGATACGTTGGTCGCTATTGAGAATGAAGACCCCTCTCAAAAGAGATTATTGGCCTACCATAATGTAAATATTTTCAAGAGCGACCTCCAGGGCATTGCTGACTCGTTGGTATATGTCAATATTGATTCTATCTTATATTTCTACAATGACCCGGTTTTATGGACCGGAGGCAATCAAATGACGGCTGACTCTATAAACGTAGAGATTGTAAATAACACCATTGATAAGTTAAACATGCGAGTCAACTCATTTGTCGTCTCGCAGGACAGTATCAAGAATTTCAATCAAATAAAAGGAAGGAATATGGTTGCCTTCTTTAATAGTGGAGCAATTAACAAGGTTGATGTGGATGGCAATGGAGAAAGCTTATTTTTTGCATTGGACGAAACAGACAGCTACCTGGTAGGTATGAACAAAATCATATGCAGTAACATTACCATAAACTTTAAAGAAAATCTCGCCGACAACATTTCATTTTACATTAAACCAGATGCTTCGTTCATTCCCCCTCACGAATTAACTGATGACGTAAAAAGGCTCAAAAACTTTCAATGGTTAGAAGAATACAAGCCTGTTCTTTCCACAATGCTCGAAAATAAGCGACACGCTAACATATCACCTTATGTAGAAAACGAAGATACAAAGCTGATAGATAATAATGTTGAATCAAAAACAAGACAATCAGAACTGCCGAGTTTACAAAAAGAATCACTCGAAAAACGAGGCCTTAAAAGGAACAAACAGATAAAAAAGAAGTTAGATTCATAGGATGAATTGAAGGTTGAATTTTAATATTCTGTTTGCATCAATTACAATTTAATTTCGTATATTAAGTGACTAATCCAAGCATAACGTAAACCATAAGTGATTAGTATCTAACAATGAAAAAAGTTGCCCTCACTTTTACCTTTTGTTTTTTGTGCGCCATTAGCTTAGCACAAAATTTCGAGGTGATCAGTGGCAATACAAATTTTGAGGGCACCATTGGAGAAAAAATAAAAGCACCGATCTCGATTAAAAATACTTCCGATAGACCCATCCAGATTATTTTTAGAAGGATAGAAAAAGTGATTGGCTCGAGCCAAAAGAATTATTTTTGCTGGGATAAGGAATGTTATGAAACCACTACGGATGAAATACCACTATCTAAGCGTATTAATCCGGGAGAAACTTCGGATAAATTTGAAAGTATCTTAGAAGCGGGTTTAGTGGCAGGCATAAGCTCTGTAAAGTATCTTATATATGATCGCGACGATCCCGCAAATGCAATCGAATACGAGGTCAACTATACTGTGGAAGAAGATTTAGGGTCTAATACCATCTTCAGCTCTCCTGAGATCATTATTAATGAGGTATATCCTAACCCTGTACGAGAGTTTGCCATTATAGATTACAATCTCCACAAGGAAGATGTAAAAGCTAAAATAATTCTTCATAACGTTTTGGGTAGTGTTGTGGGCGAGTTTGATCTGTCCTATTTCGAAACCAAGCTTAAAATCAATACTGAGGAGTTCAACCCAGGTGTCTACTTTTACACGCTGCATTTGGACAATGACGGGGTGCTCACCAAAAAATTGATTATAAGGAAATAATATCTCTTTTCGCGTGTTTATCGTATACATTAAGCACATTGCTTATTAGCATGTACTAACTTATATTTGCACCCCTATGCGGAAAGAGGCGTTTTTTAGAGTTTTTTGCTCCCTATTCATTATATCTCTAGTTTTTTCTTGTAGTAAATTCAGAAAAATAGAAAAAAGTACGGATTGGAGAGTAAAGTATGAGGCAGCGTTACGCTATTACGAAAACGAAGACTATTACAGGGCCACGGTTTTGTTTGAACAAATTTTACCTATCGTCAGAGGATTGCCCGAAGGTGAGAAGGTTCAGTTCTACTCAGCATATTCTCAGTATTATCAGAAATTCTATTTGCTAGCTTCCCATCAATTTAAGGTATTTTATGAAACTTATGCCAGAAGTGAGTTTGCGCAGGAAGCACAGTACATGTACGCGTATTCGCTCTATGCAAATTCTCCGGCTTATAATCTTGATCAAACCAGTAGTATTGAAGCCGTTATTGCGATGCAAACCTTCATCAACAGATTTCCACAGAGCGAATTCCGAGACGACGCAACTCGTGTAATTGATGATATACAGCAAAAATTAGAAAGAAAGGGCTATGAAAATGCAAAACAGTATTATAAACTTGAGCGCTATGATGCCGCAGTGATTGCCTTTAACAGTTTCAATCGAGATTATCCTGACTCAGAGTTTAACGAGGAAATCAACTTTTTAAAATTTATGGCACAGTACAGTTGGGCGGAAAAGAGTATACGATCCAAGCAACTGGAGAGATTTAAAACGGCAAAGGAATTTTATATTGAATTTTTGGATAAATACCCGAATAGTGAATTTTTACCACAAGCTGAGAAAAAATATGGTACCAGCTTGACTAGAATTAATGAATTAGCAAAAAAATAACATTATGGCTCAGGCATCAATAGAAACAAGAGATATGGACGAGCTGTCCAAAGACACCGGTAACGTATATGAATCGGTGGCTATCATATCTAAAAGAGCAAGACAGGTAGCAGTGAACGTAAAGGAAGAGTTGAACTCGAAACTAGCAGAGTTTGCCTCTACAGTTGACAACTTAGAAGAAATCTTTGAGAACAGGGAGCAAATTGAGATTTCTAAATTTTATGAAAGACTTCCCAAGTCTACCAGCATTGCGATAGAAGAATTTCAGGAAGGTAAGGTAATGTACCGAGAACGTGAAGAAGACGAGCAAGATAAGTTAGAGCTTTAAAGCGATAAAGCATGCTCCAGAATAAGAGAATATTATTAGGAGTGTGCGGTAGTATTGCCGCGTACAAGGCGGCCCACTTGATAAGGTTATTAATAAAAGAAGGAGCAGAGGTTAAAGTTTTAATGACAGCCTCTGCTTCTGAATTTATAACTCCTCTCACGTTAGCCACACTTTCCAAAAATCCGGTATTAACAGAGTTCATCAATGACAATACGGGCACCTGGAATAATCATGTAGATCTAGGTTTGTGGGCTGACTTATTTTTGGTTGCACCCGCAAGCGCCAACACTATTGCCAAAATGGCTCTTGGGCAATGCGATAACTTACTTCTGGCTACTTATCTTTCGGCCAAATGTCCCATTTGGGTGGCACCGGCGATGGATCTGGATATGTACATGCACCCCGCAACGCGAAATAATATCGCTACTCTTGAGTCATTTGGCCATCATTTCATACGCGCCGAACACGGAGAGCTCGCTAGCGGCCTTATTGGAGAAGGTAGACTTGCTGAACCTGAACACATCGTAGCTGAGCTGAACGAAAATTTTGCACAAACTGCTCCGTTGTCCGGAAAGAAGATTCTAATAACCGCTGGACCTACTTATGAGGCCATCGATCCCGTAAGATTCATAGGAAATAACAGCTCCGGGAAAATGGGATATGCTATCGCCAGGCAAGCTGCCAAACTTGGAGGGAAAGTCCATTTAGTAAGCGGGCCTTCTGCCGAAATAGCTAACCATCCAGGAATTACAGTTGAAAAAGTAAATTCAGCAGAAGAGATGTTTAATGCATGTTTAAATCAGTTTGAGAGCGCTGATGTCAGTGTATTAGCCGCGGCGGTAGCCGACTATAAGCCTTCTACAATAGCTCCACAAAAAATTAAGAAACAATCGGACTCATTAAATATAGATCTAATAAGGACAAGGGATATTGCAGCCGAGCTAGGTACAAAAAAAACCAACGGTCAGTTAATAGTAGGCTTTGCTCTTGAAACCGAAAACGAAATTGAAAACGCAAGAAAAAAAATCAAGACGAAAAATTTTGACCTCATTGTACTTAATTCATTAAATGACAGCGGAGCAGGATTTGGGTATGATACCAATAAAATTTCTATCATTGATAAAGAAAATAATCAGCAAGATTTTCAGTTAAAAAGCAAGAACGAAGTAGCTAAAGACATCGTAGATGCCATTATCAATAAAGTACATTCTTAGCCTAAGTGTCTTCTTAATATTTGGAAGACTACTAAAAGCTCAGGAATTTAACTGTAGGGTAACTGTAAACTCAGATCAAGTACAAACGTCTGAGCGTAGCGTTTTTAACGATATGGAAAACGCATTTACCCAGTTTATCAATGATCAGGAATGGACTGAAGATACCTATCAAAATTTTGAGAAAATCAAGTGTAATATGATTATTACTCTTGAAAACACACAGACAAGCATTGGTAACTTTCAGGCCAATGTCCAAATTCAATCCGCAAGACCTATCTACGGTTCTAACTACGAATCTATTCTATTGAACTTTGCAGATCGTGACTGGCAATTTGAATACATTGAAGCTCAACCCTTGCAGTACAATGACAATACCTTTCAATCCAATCTTACTTCTATTTTGGCTTTCTATACATATGTAATGCTTGGTTTAGATTACGATTCGTTTAGTGAACTAGGTGGGTCGCTTTACTTCGAAAAGGCACTCGATGTTGTTAATAACGCTCAACAATCAAACCGGCCGGGATGGAACGCACTTGGAAGTACGAGAAATCGGTATTGGCTATCTGAGAATTTAACCAATACTCAAATGGTAGAACTACGAAGAGGTCTGTACAAATATCATCGCCTCGCGCTGGATACATTCAATGATGATCCTGAAAATAGTAGAAAGCTCATTGTAGAAGTATTAAGAGAATTTAGAAAGGTCAGGAACGTTTACCCCAACTCTATTTTAGTCATTTCCTTTTTAGATGCGAAGTCAGATGAGCTTATCAATATTTTTTCTGAAGGAAACCTGCAAGTAAGAAGAGAGGCCTACGATATCTTAGTAGCAATTGATCCTACAAATAGCAATAATTACGAGAAAATCATCAAAGGAAGTTAAGACTTGGCATCAAGGCAGATCAGACTGAATAGTGTAACCATTATCAAGAAAAAGCTCCCTGAGATTTACGGTAAATACGCTAATATTGTAATGCAATCCGGAGAAGTATTTTTTGTCAAAATTGAGACCTCTGACTCCACAATGATCGAATATTCAGATATGCGTTTGACAAAGAATAAACTTCAAATTGCAAAAGTATCAGAAATTATTTTAGACGTTCCGGCGTAGATGCTCAAACATCTTATTATTAAAAACTATGCACTGATTAAGGCATTGGAAATTTCTCCATCAGAAAGCCTGAATATGATTACTGGTGAAACTGGTGCTGGAAAATCTATCATGTTGGGTGCCGTTGGCTTGCTGCTAGGAAATAGAGCTGATACTAAAGCTTTATTTGATCAGAGTACTAAGTGCGTCGTAGAAGGGCATTTTGATCTAGTATTCCATAAATTACAGAAGTTGTTTGAGCAAGAAGACCTGGATTATGAAGATATTTCTATTATCAGAAGAGAAATAAGCCCCGCCGGGAAGTCCAGAGCCTTTATTAACGATACCCCAGTCACATTAGACTTATTAAAAAAAGTTGGTCTTAAGCTAATGGATGTTCACTCCCAACATGAAACTTTGAACCTCGGAAAAAGTGGATATCAGATAAGTTTTATTGATGCTTTCGCTGAAAGCAGCTCTGACAGAAGGGCTTACAACAAAACATATATGCGGTTGAAGTCTGCTGAGAGAAACCTGGAAAGTCTCTTAGCGGAATCCTCGAATATTAATAAGGAAGCAGATTATGAGCATTTTCTACTAGAAGAGTTGACATCCGCAAATTTGAACTCAGACGAGCAGAAAGAGTTAGAAGAGCAAGTCAAAGTAATGGAAAATGCTGAAGACATTAAGTTAAAACTAAATGGTGTTTTAGAAGCAATGTCAACAAATGACCTTTCGGCTATTGTGAGCCTTCAGGAATGCGTAGCGTTACTTCGTCAATTGTCAAGCTATTCGGAAAATTACAAAGTGCTGTACGATAGGCTTAACAGCAGTTACATAGAACTTGAGGATATTATATCTGAAATCGAAAAGGAAGAAGAAATTGTTGATTTTGACCCAGAACGTGCCCAACAGACGCAAGATAGACTGGCTCTTATATACAATTTACAGCAGAAACACCAGGTACCAACTATCTCCGAGTTATTGAGGATTCAGGAAGAATTAAGTGAAAAAGTGATACGTTTCCACAGCATGGATGCTGAGATTGAAAAGGCTCAAGCAAAGGTGGAAACTATACGGGCTCAGGCCCTCAAGCAAGCTCGCGCTTTGAGTCAAAAGAGAGGATCGTCATTCGAACTACTGGAAGCTGAACTAACTGAACTGCTGGTTAAAGTTGGTATCCCAGAGGCCATTATAAAGATTCAAAGTCAAGAGGAAGAGCTGGGTCAGCATGGTATAGATAAAGTAAACATTCTGTTTAGTGCTAACAAGGGTGTGGAACCACAGGAAATGGCTAAAGTAGCCTCTGGTGGCGAATTCTCCAGGTTGATGTTCTGCGTTAAGTATATTTTGGCCAAAAAAGTCTCACTTCCTACCGTAATTTTTGACGAAATTGACACGGGGATATCAGGAGAGATAGCTTTAAAGCTTGGAGATATGATGAAGCAAATGGCTAAAAAACATCAAGTCATAACGATAAGCCACCTACCGCAAGTCGCCGCCAAAGGTGACCAGCACTATTTCGTTTTTAAAGACAGTTCAGAAGATCGATCTATCAGTAAAATAAAAGAGCTCAATCTAGAAGAGCGTGTGGAGCATATCGCAAAGATGATAGGAGGAAATTCTCCATCCCAAGTCGCTTTTGATAATGCAAAAGAACTTATGAACGCATAATAGAACGTGCAAGAGATTTATTGATTCGCTATAAAATCACAGGTAAATAGTGTTTTTTTGAGCATGGAGATGCCTGAAGTGATCAATGGGTTTACTCATACCGAGTACCTCACTGTATTCATTGCCATCATATTTGGGTATGTAGGTGCAGAGTATTTTATGGGTTGGGGTGCCATGATCAGGAATCGTACTATGATTAAGATTTACTGGCAACATCTACTCTGGACGATTTTCGCTTTTCTGGTATTTATACAAAATTGGTGGGGGATTTGGCCTAGAACACAGTTACTTACTAACAATATTTATTATTTCCTTTATGCCTTACTTCCCATTTTCATCTTTTATTTAATAAGTGTGGTGTTGTTCCCCGACTTTAAGTCTAAGGGTATACTGGATATGGAAGATCAATTTTATGAAAATTCAAGATGGTTCTTTACTTTGTTAGCCATTTACTTTGCGCTTACTATAATAAGCTCATTTGTATATCCAGACATTGGAAATGTCCTTGTTCAAAATTTAATACGATTTATAGGAGTCGTACTGGCCACAATGGCAGCATATCTTAATAACGCAAAGAAGCTGCATTATGCTGTTTTGGTAATAGGGTATGTTTCACTAGTCGGGTTTTTCCTTGCTTTACCCTCTTAATGGCCTACATGAATAAACCAATCCCCTTTACTAAAATCATCGGTTTTATCCTTGGCCCATTGCTATTTGCAGTTGTACTACTACTTTCTGATGGAACTGATATTGGGAAAGTACTGGCTTTAGCCAGTTGGATGATTATCTGGTGGATCTCGGATGCAATTCCAATACCAGTCACCGCCTTATTACCTCTAGTGCTGCTCCCCTATCTTGGGATATTCACAGTAAAAGAATCTACCGCTCCTTACGCAAGCCCGATCATCTTTTTATTTATGGGTGGTTTCATGATTGCACTAGGTCTTGAAAAGCACAACTTGCATCAGCGAATAGCCCTGAATTTGATAAAAGTTACAGGAACCTCGGGTAATGGCGTTATTCTTGGTTTTATGATAGCCACTGCACTTCTGAGTATGTGGATCAGTAATACAGCCACGGCCGTAATGATGTTACCAATTGCCACATCCGTAGTTCAACTACTATTACACGAAGAGGAAATGAGTAAAGGTAACAAACGTTTCGCCTTAGGTCTTATGTTAAGTATTGCTTATGCTGCCAATGTAGGAGGTACAATGACTCTCATTGGGACACCACCAAACGTCGTTATGACAGGTTATTTAACTGACTTGGCAGGTTTTGAAATGGCATTCGGCCAATGGCTCTTAATTGGTTTACCGGCCGGGTTAACCATCCTTACGGCTACATACTTTCTTATAACTCGGGTACTCTTTGCAAACGGGGTTGAACAAATTGATGGTTCAGAAGAGCTAATTCGAAACAAGTTGAAGTCACTAGGGAAGTTTTCCAGAGAAGAAAAGTTGGTGTTATTGGTCTTTGTGCTAACCGCCATTTGCTGGGTATTTAAAACTAACATCAATGAACTGATTGGCTATCCTTTCCTGTCGGACACCACCACTGCAATGGCAGGTGGCATACTAATGTTTACAATGCCTGTGGCCCTGAGAAGTAGTAAATTCCTAATGGAATGGAATGACACTCAACGCCTGCCGTGGGGCATTTTAATACTATTCGGTGGTGGTATGACTCTGGCTAAGGGAATGGAAAAATCCGGCATAATTCAAGTAATCGGTGAGTATGTTGCCCAGAATAGTGACTTAGGAATGCTTAGCCTTATTGCTATTGTAACTACTATCGTATTATTCATGACCGAACTTATGAGTAACGTAGCGCTGGTCACCATATTCATTCCTGTGATTATTGGCGTAGCCAGCGGTTTAGGAATTAATTCGTTATATCTAGTGATACCAGCCACCATCGCGTCGAGTTGCGCGTTTATGATGCCTATCTCTACGCCACCTAATGCCATAGTGTTTGCCAGCGGGCATATCAAAATTAAGGATATGATGAGGGCCGGGATATTGCTAAATATTGTAAGTATCATCATTCTAACGATCATTGGTATGTGGATCGTACCTTTAGTTTATTAAGCCAAGAGAATGAAAGAAGATTTGTTACTTCTACACGGCGCTCTCGGGAGTCGTAGGCAATTTGGATCCATACTGCCCTTACTGCAAGATCGCTTTAGGGTACACACTTTGGATTTTGAAGGCCATGGTGCTTTTAATTCGGACAGCGACTTCAGCATCAACCGATTTACAGAAAATGTTTTGACCTTTTTAGACCAAAGTAACTTAGACCATATTAACATTTTTGGCTACAGCATGGGAGGTTACGTAGCTTTGAATACGGCGTTAATGGCTTCTGATCAAATTGGTAAGATCGTAACCTTAGGAACCAAGTTTAATTGGAATATAGAAACCGCTGAAAAGGAAGTCAAAATGCTAGACGCCGCTAAAATTGAGGAAAAAGTACCCAGTTACGCAATAAAGTTAAGAGACGAACATAGTCAGGACTGGAAAGAAGTACTTAGAAAAACAGCAGAAATGATGATTGGATTATCAGAGGGCTCTAAACTCACCAGAGAGGACTTTTCAATGATCAGGCATGAAGTAACAATTGGGGTTGGTAGTCTTGATAATATGGTAACTTGGGAGGAATCAGAAAGAGTATCCAAGTGGCTACCTAATGGTGCTCTACAAAACCTGCCAGATTTTAAACATCCAATTGAAAAGGTGGACAGAGGAAAGTTAGTGGACTTTATCCATTTAGGTTTGAGCTAAAATAACACTGTATGGCTCGCCTACCTCAGTCTAAAAGAGCCGCGCCAGAAACCAATGATTAGACTCATGGATTTACTTTTGAAGAGCAATTAGATAAAATCCGATTTTTAACCTGGGAGCCATAGAAACCCGATCTGAAAGTTTTTTAAATTCGGTAAAACTCGTTCGCTTGGTATAGAGGTTAGTACGGCCTCCCTTTTTGGACCTGAACATTAGACCTTCGTTACCCTGTCCATTATCGTCCTGAATCCATTCCAAACTAAGCATAACATCGTTGTTCACCGTAATTTCATATGGCTCAAGATCTACATCAAACGTACCTTTTTGCTGAGGTGCACGAATGATAATATTCTTAGGTGTTAATTTTTCTCCAATTCGACCGTTAGAAAAATCATAAAGGTTTACCCGGAAAAGTAAGCTATCTGCCCCGGTAAAATTTACCGTGAAATGAGCACTTCTAAGAACGGCTTGTGCCTTAACTTGAACGTGCGCACCAATTTCAGTCCCTAACTGGCGACTACCAAAACCAATGCTATGTCCTTTGTTATCGAGCTTATACCCTAAAATCACCTCCTTACCGTAGTGATCAGCATTTATCACCACCTCTTCAAGCACCTCTATTTTCGGATACAATCTAACCAATGTTTTTTTTGCTAATTCCGCAGAGTTCAATTCTTTTTTCTGAAATCCGATTGACGAAAATAGGATGGTATGGCCCCCATTTTTTAACGTTAAAGTGTACTCGCCATACGAATTGCTCACCGTACCCACTCCCAAGGATGGTACACCAATATTCACAAAAGGAATCCCTAAACCTGTTTCTGAATCGACCACAAGTCCCTTATAAGTTCGCTGAGCTGATATATTGTGAACTAGAAAGAGGCTTAAGCAAAAAGAAAAAAATTTAAACATCATAAACGTGACGAACCGTGGAGGATAATGTTACAAATACTATTCTAGTCGCAAATGCACTTGAAACTGCATGCGTCTCTTAACATCTGGGTCGTCTCTGAATCTTTCAAAAAACCACTGGTCCGTCATTTTATAAGGGTTATAGCCTAATTCCACGAACGTACGGTTAATGATCCCTTCCGTAAAACGGTATGTCATACGTTTCATCCTGGGATCTTCCGAGGCTAAAAAACCCTCCATTTCCTTGTCGTAAGACTGCAACCTATTCATCACAAGCATAAAGTCCTTTTTAGTGAGCTCGTCTAATGACTTCTTGTTTTGAAGCCTGTTAAATTCGGCCTTGGTATAGTATTCTTTGATAATAATATTAGCATACTTATAATTCTCAGCAGCCTTTCTGGCCTCCTCTGCCGAATCAAATTTCTTATATAACTGAGCCAGCTTTAAGACCTCTGCATCTTCTCGATAGCTATATTTGCATACAGCGTATCCCTTTTCTCCTCTTTTATTTTTAATAATGATAAAATAATTATCAATAGAATGAATAGGTATACTATCATAGGGTCTCCAACTTGACTTATTGGGATCATCTGTATAACCATAGCTATACATAATCATAAAATCTTTTGTAATTAGCATCTTCTGCTTTGAACGGTCCGAACTATAACCCCACCATTCCCTTGTAACCTGGGCAGTAGTTAATAGTGGTGATAGAAGTAGGAGAATGGTTAAGACACGCATTGAAATAAAACCTCTGGTAAGGTGACAAGGTACTATATTCCACACAAAAAGCCTTAGTTAAAAGCTCAAAAATCAATTAGGATTTAGCTACCTTAATTTCGAGACTTTTTAGGTTGCGTTTCATTAATCTACCTCATATTATCGACCAATTCGTATGGAACAATGTAGTCTATACTAAGGGACTTGGAGCCTAAAGTTCTGGATATGTTCAGCAATGAGCGCTACAAAAGAAAAGCCACCAGTCTGGCAAAGAGAATGACTAAAGAACATGAACTGAAAGAAAAACTGTATCTTGAAGTTTTAGGAAAAGAAGCGAAGTAGACTTGGACGCTTGAAAGACTAAGTTTAAAAACTAAAAAATGGATAAATTAAGTAAGGTATGCTCAAGTTCTCTGCAGACCGTATAGTTAGCATAAGTGCCATAGTAATAAGTTTAATGACCTTGGTGATACTCGTACTCCAAACCACTATGATCAGGGAGCAACAGCAAAACTCCGTTTTCCCATATCTTATGATTGGGAATGAAGGTTACGGTATGTCAGATTTTAAATTTGTCCTAACCAATAATGGTATTGGCCCGGCAATAATAGAATCGGTTGAAATAGCTTATTTAGATAGTCTGTATTATATGGATTTACCCTCTTTTTTATATGAAAATGTCGATAGTATGGACACTTTAAATGACGTCTTACATTCTAATTTCTATCCGGGTATGCTAATCCCAGCAGAAAAAAAGATAAATATTCTACAGGTAGATAATAATAAAAGTGAATCCATTGCCCTAATTCAAATACTTCAAGCTCTTGAGCTGGAAATGACCGTTACTTACAAATCGATTTATGGTCAGCGATGGGAACTATCTACTAATGAAGGGCTTCCCGTATCGCTGGATTAACCTTCAATCTTTTATTGGTAAAATAACGGGCACAAAAATGTTATCAAGTGGTTATCGCAATAAGGACAATTAAAAAATACCTTGAAAAAATTTGACCCTTACATCACGTCATAGTTTAACTTCGGACATAGTTAATCAGTAATACCAGTAATGCGGCACTACACGGTTAAGGAATTGTCCGATGTTTCGGGTGTAAGTACAAGTGATAGGTTATGCAGGTCTCTGGTACTTTTTTAATGAGGCTCAACCGCAGTTAATCTATACATTGCTCAAAGAACATACAAGATCGGGATATGCTAAAGAAGACGCTTCTGCAATTATAAACTTATGCTTTCAACGATTTCAATTACTTGATCGCAGCAACTGATGAACCACATATTGAATCTCAAAAAGTGGCAAAAAGGCTGAATATGCAGTTAGTTGACAAACGCATAGAAAATGGCAAACCCACCCTTTTTTATCGAATTAACAGAAATCAATGGCTTTCAGGTTAGTTCCGATCCTGGAAAAGATAGAAGCTCTCTACCAGCTTCCTCGAAACCGCGAACGCTTTAGTATCTACCTTTCTTTGCTTCAAGGTAAGGAGGGAAAAGATATGGTGTTACCTATTTCAGCCTACAACCCAATGGCTAAAGAAGACGCTCTCCTAAAGTTACAGAAGTTAAAAAATCTTGAAGCTGAGGCTATTGCCTCAAATGTCATATCTGAGATCAACCAGAAACTATCTCAAAAATCTGAACATAGAATATCAGTAGTAATCAACTTAGCGGATGACATGGGAGGTTCATGGTCGAGCCGCTACACTACAGATTATACCAGCAAATTTGACTTTGGTCCTATTCTGAAAAGAGGTTTTTGCACACCATATTTCTGGACCAGCGAAGATTATACCCATAACACTATTAGAGAGCGGGTTACGAAGTCAATTCTCCGGACTTTATATTGGCTGGAACATGGCAAACCAAAAACCCTAGAGGATCACATCCACCAAGAATCTAGCATATCATTAAAAAGGAAAAGTCAAATGGAGTTCTCTCTAAAAAATACATCTATTGATCAATTCTTTGATGAACATAAACATTCTGAAGATTATGGCTTAATATTTAACTTCTTGTATGGCGACGAAGCTTCCGAGGAGTTAAATTACACAGCTCACGGCATCCCTTTTTTAGGTGGTTTCAACTACGCGCATTATCTCGTCCAAAAAGGAATTGGCGAAAAATTTAGGGTTGATTATCAAAGCTTATTGCGTAAGCCGCTCTAGTTGGAGGCATCCTCACTGTAGAGCAGTTTGCCTTCAGCAAAATCATATAAAGTAAGCTCACGCAGATTATAATAGGCTGTCCAAAAATCCCTAAGCGCCAAGATATAGCTTCGCTTAGCCTCATCTTTTTCCTCCAAGGCTATATTCAGATTAGTAATATCTATTTTTCCAATTAAATAGCGATTCTGAGCTACGTTGTAGCGTTCTTGTGCCACTTCATCAGATTTTTTAGATATCTCTAATTGCGTTCTGAGTACTTCGAACTGCCGTACTTGCGTAAGGATTTCTTGCTCAAAATTGAGCTCATCTTGTGCGATTACATAGTCCTGCAATCTTTGATTTGCGAGAGCTCTTTTCATAGTGGCTTCGTTCCTACCCCATGTAACTAATGGAATGGTGAAACCGATATCCACACGTTGCTCGTCATCAGGATTCATATAAACGTCAGTCAAACCATCTCCTGTGTCATTCAAGCCAAATGTAGCGGTTAAAACAGATGAAAAACGGCTTGCCCTGGCGTTAGCTACATCACGTTGAGCCTCTAGCTTCCTTCTCTGAAAAGCCAAATAATCGGCTCTATAACTCTGCGCATAATTAAGGGCTTCTCCGTAGTTAATTTCGAATTGAGGAATTTCCTCGGGTAAAACAAGCTCAAACTGATCGATATCGTTTAAACTAATGTAAGATCTTAATCTTAGACTAGAAGTTTCCAAGTCCAGTTGAGCCTGAGCCACAGCCTGCTCGGAGCGCAAGAGTTGAAGTTCAACTTGGAGTAACTTATCTTTTGAAGTAGTACCAATGTTATATCTACCCTGTTCAATCCTGTAAATAGTATCATTGTTAGCCAAATTGAATTGGGCAATTTGGAGATTCACTTGAGCATCTAAGTAGTTAAAAAAACGAGCCACAGATTCCCTTGAGATTGATTCTAGCTCTTCAACATACTCCCGTTTTGATTCTTCATAACGCAATGGTTCCGTCTTTTTATCCCATTTCAACTGATTAAATGCAAATAAAGGTTGTTCCAGATCAATTGTAAATGGTGACCCCCTCCAACTTGAATTAGAAATATTATCGCCTAGCCTATCAAAAAAAGATATATTTGAATTGATACTAAGCTCACCCCCAGTAAGAGTAATAGGTTGAATCAAACCCATATTCAATCTTGTATTGATTTGATTAACCGAACCGAATTGAACAGAACCATCATTTTGCTCAATTGGCAAAATAGCATTAACATATCCGGGCATCGATCCGCTAAGAGTCAACTGAGGATTATAATTCGATCTAAAAAATCGGTAGCCCCAGTATCTGTTTTCTCTTTGAGTTTCTGCTTGTTTTGCAAAAGGAGACTGATTTCTAGCTAAACCTATGATGTCATCAAGTGTAATTTTTCTTTGTGAAAGGATATTTGTAGTCGATAGCAATGTAGCTAACAAAAACAGGGTTAATTTTTTATTCATATCGTAAGGATGAAATGGGATCTTGTTCAGCCGCGCGCTTAGCTGGGGTAATGCCAAAAATTAGGCCCACCGTAGCGGCAACTCCAAAAGACAAAATGATAGAGGTAAAGGATATAATGGTTGGTATTTCCGCAATCTCAGCAACTCCATAGGCTAATATTATACCCAATATAATGCCGATGATACCACCTGAAACACTAATCATAACCGCTTCGAAGACAAATTGGTAGATAATATCCATTTTCTTGGCTCCAATGGCCAAGCGTAGCCCAATCTCCTTGATTCTTTCTAAAACAGAGGCCAGCATGATATTCATTATACCTATGCCCCCTACTAACAAGGAAATCCCGGCAATCGCCCCTAAAACGAAGTTGAATATATTTTTGGTACGCTGTTGCTGCTTTAATAATAGTTCAGGTATGGTTATTTCATAATCGATAGTATCAAAATGTCGACGTTTGAGAAGTCGAGACACTATCTCAGATATACTCAACATTTTGTCTGTTTCATCGACCTGAATAACCAGACGATCCAACTGATGATAATTGATAGCCTGTTTTGCTTCACCATCATCATCGTCATCGTCATTTCTGGATGCACGCTTGATCAAGGTCTCGGTAATCAACGCCCGGTTCTTGTACCTAATTAGCACAGTTTTCAAAGGTGAATACACATCCATATTATAGTCTCTAATGCCAAGGTTGGAAATGCTTTTTTCACTTATAAAACGATCTTCCAGCACTCCAACAATTTTCAGCCAGTGCCTACCCACCTTAATCATTTTACCGATGGGGTCTTCGGTACTAAAAAATTTTGCCTTGATACCCTGACCAATAATGCATACAGACTCACCGGCCTCAAGCTGACGTTCATTAAATAACCGACCCTGATCTAAAGTGAAATTAGAAATATCAAAATAGTTGTTCTCCACACCAACCAACTTCGCCGACCTTCTTGTACCGTTCTTAATGATATAAGTATCCAGCATTATTTCAGGACTAACCTTTCCTACACCTGGAATGATATTCTTTATGCTAACAGCATCTTGAAGTGTAAGGCCAGGTGAAAAATTTTTGTCTTCCTTATTGGTGGGCGAAGCTTCAACTTCCTCTTCGGTCTGTTCAACTATAGGAGTAATTACAATGTTATTTACCCCCACCAATTTGATCTGTTCTAATATTTCCTGCTGAGCACCATTTCCTATGGCCAACATAGCAATGACGGCTGCCACACCAAAAATTATCCCCAGCGCCGTCAAAATAGATCGTACCTTATTTGCCAATACTGCGTCTAAAGCAATATAAAAGCTTGAATATAGATTTGATATCATTAGACGCTCTATTCTTTGCTTGCTACCGGCTCGGATGTGCCCTTATTTAGCAAAGCAATTGGACGATTCTCTAAGTCCTCAGGTATGGATAGATAAAGTTTATCTCCTTCAGATACCCCCTCTTCTAATATAGCCTCATTTGCGTTCGTTTTACCAACAATTACCTCTTGCTTGGTATACCCCAATCCGTCACGCTTCACTACGTAGGTAATGGAATCGCCCTGGCTATGGAGACACTCCAATGGTACGAAAACCACATCCGGGACCGTTTCTGCAATTATTGAATTAGAAGTGGTCATAGCCGGACGCAACGTGGTATCTGATTCATTGATCAATATGCTTACCTGAAATACTTTAGAATCTGAGTTTGGTTTTTGTTCTCCAATATTAGCTACGTTAGTCACCCTTCCGGTTAGCTTTTTCTCCGGAAATGCATCCAAACCTACGTTCACAGGTTGACCTTTCGCAATGGAACGAATATCTACTTCATTCACATAGGTCTTTGATATCATCGTAGAAAGATCAGGAAGCGTAGCCACCACAGGATCCCAGGAACCAATGGTTGAGCCAATTCCTTTTTTCGAACCGTTCCATTCACGCTGATAAACTAACATTCCTGGCTCAGGGGCTATTATGGTAAAACGCTTTCGAATATCCTCAAGAAAATCAAACTTACCCTGGTCTTCTGCTAATTCAGCCGCAGCCTCCTGCATTTGTGCTACAGCCTTTTGCGATTTTAATTTGTAGTTGTCCCTTGCTTGACTAAACTCACGTTTTGCCTTAGCCAAATCAATCTCTGCTTGTTTAATGGTGGCAGGAGGTTCAAATTGTGACTGAGATAAAATAATTTCTTTTTCCTCGACGGCATATTCCAGATTAACTAATTCATCTCGAGCCGCTCTTAACTCTAAAGCTGTATCTAGTTTCGTCTGAGTATATTTTGATAAACTTTGCTGAAGTTCATTTTGCCTGTTTTGTATTTTATCTGCTAGCTCTGACTGATCTAACCGTGCGATGTAATCGCCTTTATTAACTACAGTACCTTCATCGATAATGTGATCAATCTTAACCTGCCAGATCTGGGCAGCCCTCAAACCTGAAGGACCTAGTATTTTAACAGAGTTCTCTGCCTCAAGCTCTCCGGTGGTGGTAACTTCAACTTTGAAAGTCCCTTTTTTCGCTTCAACAATAATTTCACCTAATTCGTCGGAACCTCCTTGAGTGAAAAACCATGCGCCCAGAATAATGACGACGATTACGCCAACGCCGATAATTAATTTATTTCTCATTTTTTTGACCTTTGTTAAGTTCAAAACTAAATAAATAGTTAATGCAAGTAGAGCCAGACATCAAGTTAAATACCCGTGTATATAAATAAGGAGAATAATCGCCGGTTGTTTGAGTTTTCATCCCTTGGAAGGTGTTGCGAAGAAGAACGATTAGACCCCTTATATATTATATACATTGACGTTAGTACTTACCTGTATTGAAAAGGTTACAAGTGCTACTGCTTACCTATCTCTTTAACGGTTATTTTTCCAATAGCGGTCGGCTCGATGATCTTACCAGAATCATATGCCTTCAAATCCGACGCCTTTATGGATAATTCCAATTTTTCTGGGATTCCGCAACCTTTACATTCTGTCAATCGCACTTTCAATAGCATCATTTCATTAGAAGCTAAAGACTTAACTGTGCGTCCGTATTGGACGACATTCTTTTTTAATTCATTGATAAAATTCGGATACATTTCTTTTACCAATTTATCCCGTTCCTCCTGAGTAAGACCTCCCCTTTTTTGAGTTACAATCCTATGTAGTCCCTGTTCTCGTGATGAAGAATAAACACGCATGTTAAAAACAACACCAAACTCCGGGATCATGCCGTAGTTCACTCTTCCGGAGACATAATAAGTGTCCGATAGATCTGACTTATAAAGTCGCTGGAGGATACTCGCTAATAACTCCACATCTTGAGCTACATTTTCTTTTGTAGGTGGCTCAATGATTTTAATACGTTTGGAAAGCTCGTCTCGACTAATTTTACCTAGTTTAAAATCAGTCAGATCCTTCTTTGTAACTTCAAGTGTAGGATCTTGAAACTCCTGAGCACTTCCATTCGTTCTTATCTCAAAAGAATCCCATCCTCCATAGGTACTCCCTCCACCTTCGGGACTGATCATAATTTTATGCTCTGGCTTCAACTGGCCGATAAGATCAGCGTAGTCGATAAGAAAAGTCTTCATATTTTCAATCCACTCTGTCCGATTATTCTCGTTATCCTCAGTTCCACTTTTAGAGCTTGTATAACCCGATATAACCGTGGTACCGGAAGCCTGGCCGGGTACGTCGTATACAACATCTCCTTTACTGGTACTCGATACAATACGACTTCCAATTCTACGGGTAGCATTAAATATAACCCCATATCCCTCTACAAAAGTCCCTTTGTAGGGCGGCCTCGTATAGAAAATCACATTCCGATCAGACGTTTTCATTAAAGTGGACAAAATGTTCTCTGCCACCTCTAAATCGCGATCCATTCTTTCTTCGTTAATGGGTTGAGCCCCACAGTATGTGGCCAAAACCGTTAAAATCACACTTGTTATAGTTTTCATAATCCTAAAAATTTTGAGTTGTTTCTTCCTGCGGTATGTTGTTCACAGACTTTATAATGGAAGCAAGCATTTGCTCCGTCTCTTGTTGTTTTAAATCTGACGAAAGTTTTAAATCAATTAGCCTGTTCAAATAAAAATCCCTGTCCTGGACACGCTGCTCTTCAAGGTAAGATGTAAAGTCAACTAACAGGTTTTTAACATAAGCTTGTTGTTCAAGTCCGGAGTTTTCAAAGTATTGGTTCACCAACTCTGCGTTCTTCAATTCGAGACTTCTGGCATATTCTCCCAACTTTCCCTTATCAACTTCGAATTGTTTATTGATTGAAGCGGCTAACTGATTTTTTTGCTGCTCCATCATCACTGAATAGTTATTTTGGAATGCTCGTTGAAAAGAGGTTAGCTCATTTCGCTGTTCGGCAAGATTCCGTTTCATATTCTCATCCAGAAGCTTTTCAATCTGATCCAGAGTTATACTTGAGTCATCCTTCTTTTGGTCTTGGTTAAATCCTATGGTTAACCCCTTCTTGTTGTAAGTCGCATTGAAACCTGTTAAAAATCCAACCAATAATATGAGGCTCAACGATGCCGCTATGGCCATAATCGTTTTCCAGCCCCTACCATTACTTGTAACACGAGACTCAAGATCGCCTTGAGTTAGAGCAGCAGGGGGTATAACCTCTTTATCCTCATAAGCAGAAATAATACTTCGTGTATCATTGAGCCCATGTACTTCCTTTGCGGCCTCAGGATTTTTCTTTAAATAATCCTCAACTGCCTTTTTCTCCTCATCTGTCAACTCTCCATACAGATAGTTGATCAACATAACTTCATCCGGTTTATAACTCATGACTGTAATATTTCAGTTGTAATATTTTTTGCGACTAGCACTTTCCTCAAATGACTTAAGCCATAATAAAGCCTTGACTTGACCGTATTTTCACTCACAGAAAGCACATCCGCTATTTCCTTAAATTTTAATCCTTCATATTCTTTCATAATCACTACTTCTCGTTGTTCTTCATTAAGCGTTTTTAAGGCTAACTGTAGAATATCATTTAACTCTGATCTTTGAAACTGTTTGTCCGGATTAAAAAAAACAGCTGTTGCTTCTGCTTTAACATCACTTGCTTTTTGATCCACAGAAAAATGCTGACTTGCGCTATTCATTTTTCGGACAGCCTCATGACAGTGATTGGAGGCTATTCTGTATAACCAGGCCTTAAAGCCTTCGGAGTCTTTTAGCTGCCATATTTTCTCATGAAAAGTGATGAATGTCCTCTGAGCCACATCCATAGCTTCATCATGATCTGAGAAGTACCTTAAGGCATAGTTGTAAATCCTCTTGTACCAAAGATTTACTAATTTACCCTGAGCCCTGCTATCACCGGCTTTAGCCTGAGTGATCAGCGAGTCTGAATGATTCATAGCAATGTCCAGTATAGTTTCGGCATACATGCTGCTCTTGTTTGTATCTTAGATGCATCTCGACAAAAAAAAGTTTTAAGCTCTCCTCATTTTTTTATCGAAGGACTCACAACTATGTAATTTACCTACTCTGTATAACTTTGAGGTCTGAATGAAATACGTTATAAGTTTAATTCTTAGAAAAGTACCGAGAAAGTATATTCAACTGATCAATAAGCCTGTCTTAGGGGTTATAGGTTTCTTTTTGAGGGGTAATAAATATACCTGCCCTATAATCAATAAAAGCTATCGTAAGTTTCTGCCCTATGGAAGAATTAATCCCAGACCTAATGCACTATGCCCAGGATCGCTGTCTCTGGAAAGGCATAGATTATTGTGGTTATACTTAAAGGCTAAAACTAATTTTTTTAAAAATCAACTAAAGTTTCTTCATATTGCCCCAGAGCAGTGTTTCATGGAACCTTTTCAGAAACAGCATGAAAGTGGTTATATAACTGCAGATTTAGAATCTCCCTTAGCACAGGTGAAGATGGATGTTCATAATATTCCATTTGAATCCGATCATTTTGACGTAGTGATGTGCAACCATGTAATGGAGCATGTGAATCACGATATAAAGGCGATGGAAGAAATTTATCGGGTTTTGAGACCAGGGGGTTGGGCCATTATGCAAGTTCCATTTTTTCCACCCATCCCTGAGGTAACCTTTCAAGACGATAGCATAGTAGATCCACTGGAACGTGAAAAGGCCTATGGTCAAGACGACCACGTTAGACTTTATGGTAAAGATTACCCTGACAGAATACGTAAGGCAGGTTTTGAAGTGAATGAAGATAATTTTATCGAAAGCTTCTCTTCAGAGGAAATAAAGAGATATTCTTTGGTTAAGGATGAAGTAATATTCTTATGCAAAAAGGTGTCAGCTAGTCTCTAGATAACTTTTTTAGCCCTTCTACTAGGAAGCCATGTCCATAAGCTATGAGCTGTATGAAAGAAGTAATAATACTAATGATGGCAACTTTAAAGTTTTTATTCATAACCCAACTATCCATAAATATGATAAATCCAAAAAGGAAATAGGCACCGATACCAATGAAGAAAAGAATTTTAATTCCCCAAATCGCGAAGATAATAGTGGCAATCAGGCC
>JBCCOE010000008.1:0-81175 GCA_039025475.1 Bacteroidota bacterium
CAAAACGGAAATGATCTGGATTAGTGATGCGGAAAAGCTCTCACGCTTTGCCGAGAAATATTATATGAAGAAAGGAAAATCGACATTTTTCTTCAATCTTGATTATGACAATACCACGGAAACGTGCCTTTATGAAAAAAGTGCGGATGGCAATTATTATCTGAGTGAAAATGAGCGACAAAACCTAATTTCAGGAATAGATTTAAGAACCAATGAACCATTTTTACTTTCAGAAATAATTGCTTCAAAATTGATTAAACATGATAATAAAGAAGAACCTATTTCTGAAAACGATTTTCGGATCCCACCTTCCCAGGGTCTTAAATATGTGCCAACCACAAAAAATAAAACCAAAAAGAAAGATTGAATTAGATCCGATAATGAAGGTTCGGCTTGAAAATTGTCTTTCTAGCGGTAATTACGTACATAAAATCAACACTTCGAAAGCTTCCTTTACGAGCCTATTGTATGGAACTGTGGGTACAGCTTGATAGCTTACTCATATGCCCACAATCAATTAAATGAATACAAAGAATAGAGGCAAGGGCTGCAGGATATGCAAAAAGAAATTATGAAGAGCTATGACTTAATTCAATCATGACGAATAAAACACTGAGTAAGAGTACGAATTCATATATCTTTCACCATCTGATCAAATAATTTCTAGCTTGCAAAAAAAGCCCTGACACTGCGGCCAGGGCTTATCCCAAAACTTACTTACATTAACATGTTATCAACCTATGATTATATAACAAGGATAATGCCAATTAGTTTGTCATTGCCAATAAAATATCATGCTGAGTTATTATATGTACCTTGTGAGACTCATCACGGACCAATATAGCTTTGTTATCTTTGTTTATCATGGAAGAAAGAACATCCAATGTATTGTCAAGACCTACAAAAGGAATGGGCCCATCCATAACTTCTCCAACATTTTGATTTTTGATTTCGGGTGCCTCAATCAACTTTTCGAGTAGCTTCGCTGCACTTACACTACCAATGAAATGGTCTCCATCAACTACAGGAATCTGGTCTATACCTTCAATATTTAGCATTTTCACAACAGAATCAACTCTATTTGATTTATCTACAGTGAAAAGCTTTCCTGACCCATTTTTATTTGATATAATATCTTTTGCAGTAGCATATTCCCTGGTTTCAATGAACCCATGATCTTTCATCCAGTTATCATTATAAACTTTACCTAAATATCGTGTACCATGATCCGGTAAAATAACGACCATTAAGTCTTCCTCTTTCAAATGCTCCCTTGCGTACTCCAAAGCTCCATGAACCGCCGAACCACATGACCACCCGCAGAAGAGACCTTCTTCTCTTGCTAATCTGCGAGTCATAATGGCACCGTCCTTATCCGTGACTTTTACAAAATGGTCAATTAAAGAAAAATCAACATTTTTTGGCAAAATATCTTCACCAATACCTTCTGTAAGGTATGGGTAAACTTCATTTTCGTCAAACTGCCCTGTCTCCTTGAATTTCTTAAACACCGAACCATAAGTATCGATACCTACTGTAATAATATCGTTATTCTGCTCCTTTAAATATTTTGACGTGCCACACATAGAGCCACCTGTTCCAACACCGGCAGCATAGTGAGTTATTTCCCCATCGGTCTGTTTCCAAATCTCAGGACCAGTTGTTTCATAATGGGCTGCTGCATTGGATAAGTTGTCGTACTGATTTGGATAAAAGGAATTTTCGGTTTCAGCATTGAGTTTCTTAGCTACGGAGTAGTAGCTCCTAGGATCATCAGGTGAAACATTAGTAGGACACACAATTACCTCAGCGCCCACCGCTCTTAGAATGTCGATCTTTTCTTGCGACTGTTTGTCAGCCAATGTGAATATGCATTTATAGCCTTTCGCAATAGCCACTAAAGCAAGTCCCATCCCCGTATTCCCTGAAGTGCCTTCAATAATGGTACCACCAGGTTTTAAAATCCCTGCTTTTTCGGCATCTTCGATCATCTTCAGAGCCATTCTGTCTTTCATAGAATTGCCAGGATTAAAGTATTCCACTTTTGCTAAAACTGTCCCTTTAATGCCGGAAGTAAGATTGTTGAGCTTCACTAATGGAGTATTTCCAATCGCTTCGATTACAGAATTATAATACATATCCTTTGCTTTTTCTTTCGGATACAAAATTAGGAATACCTTAAGTCATTTTTTGACATGATTGTAAGTATTTGATGTACTATCAAAACCAATTATTCATTAATAACTAAATTGCTTGATAAATGTACCGATCTGCATATATAGCCCTAGGACTACTTATCTCTATAAGTTCATTTACAAACGCCCAAGAGATTTCATTTAAAATAGTTGACCAAGATAACGGTCTAGGAATACCATTTGCCACTGTGTATTTTCCATCACTGCAAGCAGGATACAGTTCAAACTCAGAGGGGTATTTTGTTCTGAGATCAAGTGTTGTAGGCGCTAATGATAGTCTTGTGGTTTCGAGTATTGGATATCTACCTGTTAAGACTGTAGTCGGCGATATTAATAAACGTGGTTGGGTAGAGCTTAAAGCTGATTTAAGGGTGCTGGATGAGGTAATTATATCAGCAAAAAAAGAAAATACGAAATCAATGGTTAGAGAGATAGACCGGTTTCTTAAAGAGAATCTGGGTAAAGATCCATACTTTCTATATGCGTTTTACAAAGAAACTATTCAATTCAGAGAGCAATATATCGGGTATACAGAGGCTTATGGAGTGTTTCATATCTCAGGATACCAACCTGCTTTTAATAGGAAAAATGAGCTATTTTCTTACGATCTTGCACAATGGAAAAATATCCGGCGAAGCAATTATTCAACTAAAGCGGATTGCGACACAACTAAACGTACATTGGCCATAGACAATTTATTAAAAGCTAAGAGTGAATATCTATTCGATGGGCCACTAAATAATCTTGATGATTTTGAATTTGCCATAGACAGTGGCTTCTCCAATCAAGGTTCAGAAATTCTTGTCATAAAATTCTCCTCACGTAACGACGAATATACAGGTGAGTTCTGGGTTGATGAAGCAACAAACAGGCTACTATTCTTTAAAGTTCATGATGAAAGCATAAATGAAAAAGTGGGTACAAAATGTAATAATTTGGCTTTCGGAGATTTTACGATGTCTTTTTTGCTGCTTGACGGTGAGTATTTTGTTAATAGCATTTCTTTAAGAACCTTTAATGAAATAAAGCAGTTAACGGAAGAATTGGTTATTAGAGGCGGAGAATTTAAAAAGAACCAAGTCACGAAATTTAATTATGACCAAAGAATGGTGCTATATAATGAAATGATCAACCCGCTCATAATGTATGACAAGAACTTTTGGGAGAAAAATGCGGCTGAAATAATACCAAAAATTCAGGAAGATTTGGAAATAGATACGTCTCTACAAGAACAGTTTTTTGATTTTAACGGAAAACGCATTATCCCGCTGCCCGAGGAATATAATTCGTATGAAGAGCTCTACAAGAAACAGGATCTATTTCGAATGTTTATGCTTAACAGCGACTTTTAGTTTAACCCAGCTAGCAGATATAGTACGGCCATTCTAACCGCTACTCCATTTTCAACCTGATCTAAAATTATAGAGTGTTCGGAATCCGCTACGTCACTTGTCAATTCCACACCTCGATTTATAGGTCCGGGGTGCATGATAGTAATCTCTTTGTTCAAAGTATCAAGTAATTTCTTATTCACACCGTAGTATAACGAATACTCTCTTAAAGTCGGGAAGTATTTTATTTGCTGCCGCTCCAATTGAATTCGAAGAATATTCGCAACATCACACCAGTCTAACGCTTTTTCAATATCAAGTTCTACCTTCAACCCCAATGACGTAATGTGCTTGGGCAATAATGTAATCGGACCACAGACCATTACTTTGGCACCTAGTTTCTTTAAAGCCAGTATATTACTTATCGCTACCCTAGAATGTAATATATCTCCTACTATTACAACCTTAAGTCCTTCTAAAGATCCATATTTCTCATAAATTGAAAAGGTATCCAGAAGAGCTTGTGTAGGGTGTTCATGTGTGCCATCACCAGCATTGATGATATTCGCGCTGATATGATTAGATAGAAAATGAGGAGCTCCCGGACTGCTATGCCGCATTACAACCATATCCACCTTCATCGCCAATATGTTATTAACCGTATCTAACAAAGTCTCTCCTTTTTTAACGGAACTTGTGGATGACGAAAAGTTAATGACATCTGCAGATAAACGTTTTTCAGCTAACTCAAAAGAAAGTCGAGTTCTGGTCGAATTCTCAAAAAATATATTGGCTATTGTAATATCTCGAAGAGAGGGAACCTTTTTTATGGGTCTGTTAATAACCTCCTTAAAATTTGCAGCTGTTTCAAAAATCAGTTCAATGTCCTTTCGGGTAATGTCTTTAATGCCAAGGAGATGTTTCTGACTTAGTTGCGACATATTAATTCTCAGTGTTTATCAACCAGATCTTATTCTTCTTAAAACCTTGTGCCTCTAGCTCTACCAGAACACGTTGAGACTCGATTGTATTAACTTCCTGCCCAACATAGTCGGCGGCAATTGGCAGGTCCCGGGTGTACTTTCGATCCATTAATACTAATAATTCTACTTTATCCGGACGCCCGAACGCCATCATAGCGTCCAAAGCTGCTCTGACTGACCTACCAGTAAATAAAACATCATCAATTAAAACAACGTTTTTCTTTTCAATGATGAAGTCTACATTGGTCGTATTTGCCTTTGCAGGTGTTTCCCTTCTTCTGAAATCATCCCTGTAAAATGTAGTATCGAGATACCCGAGATTAATTTTTTTTCCTACTTCACTTTCGAGTCGCGCGTGAATCATTTGAGCTAAAAAAATACCACGAGGTTGTAATCCTAGAATGACTGTGTTTTCAAAATTTTCGTGGACTTCAAGAAGTTGATGACATAACCTGCTGACAGTTATTTCAAGCAAGCTGGAATCAAGGATTAGTTTATGTTTCGTGCCCAAAGCGAGGCAAAGATAGAAAAAGCAGAAAGACTATTTGTATTCCACCTTGTTTATAAAAAATACTTCACGACTGGGTTCTACCCCTTCATTCGTAGTATTTATAACCCTTTGAGTTCCATAGACAAAGAAAGTGTTATCATACCATTTATCAATACCCAACAAATTGGTTTGGCCCTCAGCAGTTCTATCACCTTTATACTTTAGTTCAACATCTATTAGTTCTTTGCCTTCAACTACATCATTCTCCATAATGACCTTAGACCTTATTTGGTTATCATAAACATATAGTAGGGCAATATTATCACCACTCTTAGCTGCATGTACAAATTGTTCCAACTCCGGTGAGATAACATCATTTATCTCGAAACTATTATCCCAAAGCAGATCTCCTGATTTATCAAAGCCCATTACCACGGCGTGCGTGTATCTATACCCTTCAAAGACAAGCGAGGAGTTGTAAAGCCCTCGATTGATATTGGTACCTATAGGATTAAAAAAATTACCTCCACTTCCTCCACTTACATTTCTATACTTTGGGTAAAATGCTTCTCCAAGAAGAACATACTGGCTGTCATATTCTATGAGATCATGTACAAGAAACCGATAATTGAATTTTATCTTTTTCCCCTTAATCTTCCGTCTTTCTATGCGGTTCTTTACTCTTCTCTCACGACCTGCTCTCATGTAATTAAAAAAGTTCTTGAGTTCTGCGTAGTTATAAAACTTCTGTTTTTGCTCCCCAAAACGATTCAAGCTATATACAAATAAACCCCTAGAATATTCTGAGTTGTATCGACCGTAAACCCCAGCTACCAATTGGGCACTATTCTCCATTTGCTGAGTACGACCAAATAACAGGCTCTTAGTACGATCAGTATCGAGTGCGACCTTCTTGACTATGTTGCCTTCAAAATCAAAAGTATTTACAAAGAGGGTATTCTTCTTGTCTATGGTACGACCCGCTACAGTCACATCGAAGGTTTGGTTATCATTAATCTTGATATCTGAGATAATCGACTTCTCATTAAATATTCCTGGTAACACACGCGGGACTCTATCAATGTAACTATAAAGTACAACTATTGGTCTGTAATTAAAATAACCCGCTATCACAACAGCCTCTTGAGTTGCAGTAAAATCGAAATAACTAAATGGTATATAGTTTCGAATAGGCACTCTTAAGAGTTCGCCTTCCATATCCCAGCTCATTAACTCTAAATTCCTATTCTTTGAAGCGAAGTTGTTGAACAGTAAAAAAACCCTGCCGTCGTTATAATAATGATCTACTAGTTCATAATCAGCACCTAAGGAGTACAATTTGACCCACTTTACGTCAAACGAAGTATCTAAGTGCGCCACTTTCCAAACGCCTGTGGCCTCGTTACTTTGAGATACTATTCTTTGGTAAAGAAACAGACCATCTTTTCCAGAAGATACAACCTCAAAGGGTCCTTCATTTTCAAGCGGAACCTCGAACCTCTCGTTTTGTATTATTTGAGCACAAAGAACTCTAGTTAAAAATAAAAAGAACAGTATAGGTGATAGTCTACTCAAATATGAATTTATTTATGAAAAGAACGTGTCTTTTCGGATCCAAATCCGGGACATTCTTATTATGCACTCTGTGAAAGCCCCAAACAAGAAAAGAATTATCGTACCAACTCGTAACCTTGCCTACACCTTCGTAGGTATGTCTGATCTCATCTGACTCATGAAGTAGTTGAATGTCCTCCTCACCTTGTGATAACACACTATCTCTTAGTATGGTTTGATACCTAATTTTATCTTCAGATAAATAAGCCATCTGATAACGACCCTTGCTACCTGAAACATCGACCACCTGTTCTAATGAAAGTGTTTCTATATCGTCAATCGGTAAGCTGTTATCCCATATTAACTGCCCTTTACTATCCAGACTTAAGGCTATCGACTCGTAATAGTTAAAGCTACTAGCGTCATCAACACCCGAAAGTCGGTCTGGTTGCGAAATAAACCGCGAATTAGCCCTTGTAGTTGTACCACCAAAATAGGGGTAGCCATAGTGATCCATGGGTAGCGTTCTCGAAACATAGTCGAACTTTGGGTGATATAGTTCCGCTGTGATCAAATAGTAACTACCGTCCCACCTTATATCATTCATCCTTATTCGCGTATTGTGTTTATAAGATTTTCCATCCTTTTCCTTGCGTTTCACTTTTTCTTTCAGCCTTCTGGCACGTGAAGGGTTCATGTAATCAAAAAAGTGCGTAAGGTCAGCTAATGGGTGATAACTAAAATTGTTCTTCTGACCAGTGGGTTTAACAATTACAAAATAAATCCCTTGGGCATATGCGGAATTTGGAGCCCCGTAAGAACCTGTAATAGCAATATTACCATTGACAAAATCAGTCGATTTTGCACTTAATATGCGATACTCATTTTTAAACCGAACCTCCCGCTCAAAGAGCATTTCCAGCCCTTCACTATACGTTCTGAGCCTCAAGAAATAACCCGTATAATCCTTTTCAAGGGTCACTGCATTAAACGTACTGTTCTCATTACTTCTCAAGTCGACCACATCGCTTTTGTCCTTAAAAAAACCCGGCACAACCTTCCAATGGTCTTCACCTAAAGTATAGGAAAGCAGTGTTGGGCTTGAACGAACGTACCCACCAAGGATCACTTTATCCCCGAGTACGGTAAGGTGTGTAAGGTCAAGCTCTACTTCATTTTCTATGTCATACCTCTCAATGACTCCATCAAGCACCCCCACCCGTAGTAAATGATAATCAGACTTAGCGAGTTGCCCCTCGCGGTATAAAAGATATAGATGCCCCTCTATCAGGTCATAGCCTCGAATCAAGTACTTCTCGTCAATTGAAAGCTCTTTTTCCCATCGTACCTCCAATTCAGTATTCAGTGAGACTACCTTCCATACATCTCCTTCATCCTTACTGTAGTCTTCAGTATCTCTAACCACCATCGCACCGTCTTGTCCTGCAGAGAGTACCGTGAAATAATCATCGGTATTCTCCTTTTCCATTTCATACCTGGCAGGTTGCCGAAGCTGCGCAAAACTTGCGAAACAGAGGTTGATGAATAATATGGAAAGAAGAAACTTCATCCGTTACCCATACCAATAATTATGTCAAACTCTTCCTTCTTAACCGGTTGAACGGATAATCTTGAGTTATTTACCAACACCATCTGACTCAGCCGCTCATCGGCCTTTACATTGGCTAGTGTTACAGGTCGTTTAAATTTTTCTACCGGCTCAATATCCACCATGATCCAACGATCGTCATCCGTAGTATGATCCGGGTAGCACTCTTTCACTATTTTTGCTATTCCCACCGCACATTTCTCATTCACGCTGTGGTAGTAGAGGGCTAAATCCCCGACTTTCATAGCTTTCATGTTATTTCGGGCCTGGTAATTTCTTACACCGTCCCAATAAGTTCCTTTGTCTCCCACCAGGTCATCCCATGAATATGCGCCTGGTTCAGATTTCATTAGCCAATAGTTCATTTTGACTCTTTTAAATAGTAAATACTTTCGTTTTGATAAATTTACGCAAATAATGATTTTGTCAATTTATCGGAGCTAAAGGTTGAAAACATTCCCCCAATTAGCGGGGTTATTTATCAATAAATGACTATTCGTAAAGTACTTGTAATCCGCTTTTCTTCTATTGGTGATATTGTACTTACAACTCCAGTCATTCGCAATCTCAAAACTCAACTAGCTGATATCCAAGTTCACTATTGTACAAAAAGTATTTACAATTCTATTTTGGTTACGAATCCATATTTAGATAAAATACATCTGTTGGACGGTTCGCTCAATGAATTAATCTTAAGACTAAAGAAAGAAAAATTCGATCTTATTATTGACCTCCATGGGAATCTCAGAACTAGAATTATAAAGTTGAGATTAGGTGTCAAAAGTTATACGTTCAACAAGCTTAATTGGGAAAAATGGCTTCTGGTGAATTTGAAAATCAATAAGCTACCTAACGTGCATATCGTAGATCGGTACATGAAAACACTTGTCCCATTAGGAATTAAAATGGACGCCCTTGGACTAGACTATTTTATCCCTGAGTCTGATGACTTGTCCACTGAAGATTTGCCTCCAACGCATCAAAAAGAATATGTTGCCCTGGCTATTGGTGCTCAGCATTCCACTAAAAAGTTACCTTTTAAAAGGTTAATAGAACTTTGTGATAAAATCAATAAACCCATAATTCTGCTAGGTGGTAAAGATGATTTCGAAATTGCCGATAGGGTTGAAATTTTCTTCAGAAAAACTGACAAATCGGAACCAAGAGAAGAAGGTTTATTAAAGCTGGGTAAGAAAACGATTATTTACAATGCTTGTGGCAAATACAATTTAAACCAATCAGCTTCTATACTTAAAAAAGCTAACTATGTTTTTAGCCATGACACTGGTCTTATGCACATAGCAGCCGCTTTCAAAAAACAAATTTTCTCAATTTGGGGAAATACTGTGCCAGGATTTGGGATGTATCCTTATAGAACCAGGTTCACTATTTTTGAAAATAATAAGCTTGATTGCCGACCTTGCTCTAAAATAGGGTACAATAAATGCCCTAAAGGACATTTTAAATGCATGAATGAATCAATTTTTGATTTTTATTTGCCGTGATCCTTTTGATTCCATTAGAGCTTTGTATTCTCTGGGTGTAATGCCTTCCACCTTTTTAAAGACCCTGTTAAAAGTGGATTTAGAGCTGAATCCCGACTCATAGGCTATTCCTAAAATATCCAAATGCTTTAAATCAGAGCGTATTAGATTCTTCTTAAACTCAGCCACTCGTCTTTCATTGATCAACTCGTGAAAGCTTTTTCTTTCACGAATATTCAAATAATCGGATATCAGCTGCTTTTTTACTCCTACCGCATTTGATAGCATATTTAAGTCGAGATCTAATATGGTGTGTATTTTATCTTTAGTAAACAATTCGTGCAGCTTCTTCTGGATTTCATCAAAGATACTGGCGTGATTATCATACCGATTTCCTTGGGCGGTCACAAAAAAGTTTTTTAACCAGTTCAATTCAGTAATACCGTGATAGACAAGAAATACAGAAGTAAGAATGTAAAATGTGACATTCAGGTAAAAGAAAAACGAGGCTAAACCCAATCTTAACTCATACTGGTATTTCCAAAATATAAGATCAGATAGGTTAAATAGAATAAAGGCAACGAGCAAAATAAGAAATGTGCGATAGCGCGATCTATGTTTCGTATTCTTCCATACGATCGTTTCCGTGAATCGAATGGTTAAACCCAGATAAAAAACAAAAAGAGTAAACTTAGTTTCATAGAGATAGATATTGGGTCTGATCTCAGCGAGTTGATAATAGTTGAGTAACGCGATTGAAAGCACTCCGAATGTATAGACACCAGGGAAGGTAAAATGTATTAGGAGAAAGTTGGCCCTTACCCTTTGCGTAACAGACCGGATGTACATATAGATCAACGGCCCAAAAAAGATATTTAAATGAAGGTTTCCAATGATAACTTTGATATCAGGCTGACTTAAATAGCTATACAAAAAGGAATTTCTAATCGCGTCGGCAAAAAGGATAAGTAAAAGACCAAGAAGGATATTGTGTCGTTTTCCTGATATTAAATTCAGCACGGCAATAAGAACCAGCTGAACAACCACCAAATAAGCAGCCCCCTCAAAATAATAACTCCCTACAATTTCCATACAACCCATTAAGTATACATAACAACTTTGGTTTTAAAAACCGGTATTACGGCATTAAATGTCAGAATAAAGTCTCATCTATTCAATGAGACTTTTTAAGTCTTTCCAATGGTTAAGATTGATTGCAATTATTCTTACAATGTCAACTGTTCCTCAAATGAAAATACTTCTGCCCACAATCTTCATTATCATTCACATAGGATCGTTTGCCCAAAGAGATAGTTTGCAAGCCTACTATCAAGTGGGTGTAAACGCCTATGAAGCGAAGGAATATCATCTCTACCTGGAGAGTTTCAAAAGAGCCAATGAAATCCGTCCAAATCACCCTACGATTATGTACAACCTAGCCAGTGCTTTTGCTTTAAATCAAAAAATTAAGGCCAGCTTGATCGTTATCAAGCAACTCATCAATATGAATACAAGCCTGCTTGAAGAAATTAAGAAGGATGAGGATTTTCAATCGCTGGTACAACGACAGGATTTTAAAGAACTGGAAAAATATGCTCAACAAAAGTCTGCTCGAATCTCAAAATCCCGAACTCATGATCTTATTAAATTGGATTCCATTCATATCGAGGGTATTTCATACAATCCGACTAAAAAAGAGTATTATTTAGGTGCCGTTAATACGCGCACTCTTTTCAGCTATTCAGATGTTGGTCTTGAGGAGATAGTCAGTCATCAGGATATACCTAATGTCTTTTCTATTCTTGGAGTAGCCTATCATGCCAAAGCCAATTCGATATGGCTATGCACAAATGCTTTGCCTCAAATGTCGGGATATTCTGACGCTCAAAGCGGCTTCTCTTCCATTATCGAATACAGCTTGGATCAAAAAAAGGTAGTAACGGAAATACTAAAAGAGGGTGCCTCAGCTTTTGGAGATCTTATAGTAAGCAAAAATGGCCAAGTGTTTGTCTCCGATGGGTTAGGCAACAAAATATGTATAGTAAAGTCCGGTGATACTGAACTTTCAACTTTTATTGACCTCTCATCAATAGCATTCAACCTACAAGGATTATCACTATCCCAAAACGAAGAATTCCTCTTTGTGGCAGACTACATCAGCGGTATTTTTAAAATAGATATGACTGACAACTCGGTAACCCGACTTGTGTTGCCGGAAAATGTTTCACCAAAAGGAATAGATGGGTTATACCTCCATGCTAACTCACTTCTGGCTATTCAAAATGGCACGACTCCTTACAGGATCATGCAATTGAACCTAAGCACTAAAAAAGATGCAGTAATGAATGTTCAAATATTTGATCAGGCACGGAAAGAGTTTGATGAACCTACACAGGGCGTAATTCTAAATGACCGATTCGTATACATCGCGAATAGCCCTTGGGGTAAATATTCAGATGATCGCGTGTTAAACGCTAAGCAAGACCTTTTACTATTATCGCACCCCTTAAAAGAGTAACAATCAAAACTAATAGGCTCTTACAAGTTTACCTTCCATATAATTGACGAAAGAACGGTTAGTCACTCTCATTCCTCCTTTGGTTGGGAAATTTCCGGTAAAATACCAATCCCCAAGATGATCCGGACAGGCTTTGTGCAAGTTATCCACCGTTTGATATATAATCTCAAGATCAGCCTCCATCTCTTTGGGCTTCACAATCTCCCCTATTTTTGCTGAGATTTCTTCGTATTTGAATTCATCGTAAAGACGATTCACCTCGTTAACATTGATGTTTTCGTCAAGAGCCAACTTACAGTTATCAAGCACCTCCTCTAGCAAATGTTCCTTTCCTTGTTCTTTAATAAGCGCAATCATCGCCCTGAATGCCACAAATTCACTCATTTTCGACATATCGATGCCGTAGCAATCCGGAAATCTTATTTGAGGAGCCGAGGAAACTATTACCACTTTTTTTGGTTCCAGGCGGCTCAACATGGTCAGGATACTTTTCTCAAGCGTAGTTCCCCTTACTATGCTATCATCTAGCACCACCAGGGTATCAACACCCTTTTTTATTACCTCATAGGTGGTATCGTAGACATGGGCTACTAAATCGTCCCTATGTTCGTCATCCGTGATAAAAGTTCTCAGCTTAGCATCTTTCAATACAATTTTTTCCACGCGCGGACGAAATGAAAGAAATTCTCCCATATCACCTATATGTGGTTTATTGTCAATAAGAATATCTTTTCGTTTGGCACTGAGGTAATCTTCCAGACCTTGAAGTAATCCTAAAAAAGCCGTCTCAGCCGTGTTTGGAATGTAGGAAAATACGGTGTTCTTTAAATCGAAATTAATCGACTTTAGCACCTGTGGAATCAGTTTCTGGCCGAGGGTTTTACGTTCGTTATAGATATTGGGATCCGTACCACGAGAGAAATAGATCCGCTCAAAACTGCAAGATTTTTTTTCTTTTGGCCTGCTAAACTTCTCTTGTGAAAAATCACCGTTTTTCTTGATGATCAAAGCATGACCCGGTTTAACCTCGTCAATTTGATCGTAATCAACATTGAAAGCTGTTTTTATCGCTGGTTTTTCGGAGGCTACTACAATAACTTCATCATCATAATAGTAATAGGCCGGCCTAATGCCCACTGGATCACGAGCTACAAATGCATCTCCATGCCCTACCATCCCCACCATGGCATAACCACCGTCAAAATCTTTACAGGCCCGTTTTAAAACCCGTTGTAAATTCAGCTCACTTTCGATTACTCCTGTGATCTCCTCATTCGAATACTCATTTTTATATTTCTTAAACAACTCGTTGTTTTCCTCATCCAGGAAGTGACCTATCTTCTCCATTACAGTGACGGTATCCACCTTTTCCTTGGGATGTTGGCCCAATTTCACCAGAATATCGAAAAGTTCATCAACATTAGTCATGTTGAAATTACCGGCTACCACCAGATTTCTGCTCCTCCAATTATTTTGGCGTAAAAAAGGATGACAATTTTCAATGCTATTTTTGCCGTGGGTACCATAACGCAGATGCCCCATCCAAACTTCACCCGTGAAAGCACAATTCTCTTTCAACCAGCGTTCGTCGTAATAATTATCTTTCCCTTCTTTCTTCGCTTTCCGGTATTTACGACCGATCTTCTCAAAAATGGTTTTGATGGGCTCACTATCTGTGGAGCGGTAACGACTGATATATCTTAGGCCGGGTTTCTGATCAATTTTTATATTAGCTACTCCAACACCATCTTGACCCCGATTGCGCTGTTTTTCCATAAGAATGTACATCTTATTTACAGCATAGGTGGGTGAACCATATTTCTCAATATAGTATGAAAGGGGTTTCCGGAGTCTTACGAGTGCTATACCACACTCGTGTTTAATCGCATCACTCATAACCTTACCTAAAAGACAAAATTAATTTTATTTATAAAACCCAACAACCAATCGGGTTTAAAGAATAATACTAACAAGGCCAGAACCAAAAGTCCTGCAAAATAATTCTCGTACGGGAAACTATTCGTCTCGTTATCAACTGGCTGACTTTCCATCGATCTGAAAATAATGTAAAACGGTATCTTCAAATAGAAAAATAGAGCCACCACGGTATTCAATAATCCAAAAATAAAAAGCGCTAACACCCAGGGTTTACCAGACACCGCGTACGACTCCCACAATGAGGTAAAGATCAGAAGCTTAGCCGTAAAACCTGCAGTAGGCGGAAGACCTACTAATGACACCATCAAAACAACTAAAAGGATGGATAGCAAAGGGTACTTCTTAACAATACCCGCGTATTCCTTTATATTCCTAATACGCTGTTTCTGTTCAAAAAAATGTATCACCAAAAACGTAGCAAGGTTCATGATTAAAAAGACGAAGGCGTAAAACAGTAAGCCCCTTGTGGCTTGCTCAGAAAGTGAGACGATGGGAACCATCAAAAAACCGGTATGAGCGATCGATGAGTAGGCCATCATACGTTTTGCGTTCTGCTGTCTGAGTGCGGAAAAATTCCCAAAAAGCATAGATAAGATGGCTAAAATGGATAGAATAGTTACCCAATCTATAGACCCAAGTCCAAAAAGGTGAATAACCAAAAACCATTTCGCTAAAAACGCTACGGCAGCAAGCTTTGGTACAACGGAAAATAAGGCAACCACAGGAGTGGGTGCCGCAGTATATACATCGGGAGACCAAACATGAAAGGGGACAGCGCCCGACTTAAATAGTATCCCTACCAACACCAGACTGAGGCCAATACTTAGCGGTACTATGGGTGCGCTTAATAAAGCACCGGTAAACTCCGGTTCCAAAAAGAAAAGCGAACCGGTCAAGGTGTAAATCCAGGAAATACCGTAAAGCATTATGGCAGAGGACACAGCACCAAAGACCAGATACTTAACCGCAGCTTCACTACCCCGTTTATCAAAGGTGAATAAGGTGAGTGCATACGCTGAAATGGACATGAGTTCAATGGCCAAATAGACAATCAACAAATGGGACGATAGTACCAAAAGATGCCCGCCTAACACTATTCCGAAAGTAAGCGTGTAAAACTCCCCAATTGATCTAAGCGTACCCCTGGCGGAGATTAAAATTGAGATAAAAGCGCCTATTACTAGTATTAGGCGCCAAGCTGTAGAGGCCTGATCAAGTTTGATAAACCCTTCAAATAGCAGCAGTGCCTCCTGTGGCCATGAGATTAATAGTTGCCATGTGGCTAAACCCAGGACAACAAGGGATAACGGAAATAATAAATTTTTCTTCTTAAGAAGATCAACTATGATGAGGAGCAATAACCCAGCGATTAGAATCAGTTCAGGAGTGAAATAGGATAGCGAAATTAGATTGTTCGATATTTTATCTGTCAGGGAATCCAACCGCTACACTAAAATTTAAGGATTGTATTTACGAAGCTGACGACCGAATCATTAATCAGGTCTAATAGTACAGAGGGGAATATACCTAACATGAGCGCAAAAACGATCAAGGGGAGAAAAAGGGCAAACTCTCTTTTATTGATATCAATAATACTATCCGAACTGACCCTTTTCACGTGATATTTTCCAAAAAACATTCTCTGTATCGTCCATAAGTAGTAAGCAGCACTCAATACCAGCCCGAATACGGCCGTTACCGCCATCCCTCTGGGAAGCAGGGGGATACCTTCCACCGTTGCCGAACCGAATGAACCCAACAATACAAGTATTTCAGCGATAAATCCGGAGAACCCCGGCAAACCCAGGCTGGCAAAAAAGAAGATAACTACAATAACGGTGTATTTTGGCATTTGTGAAGCTAACCCTGAATAGTTCTCAATAAGGCGGTCATGCGTTCTATCGTAGATCACCCCGGCTATCAGGAACAAAGCAGCAGATATAAATCCATGGCTTACCATCTGATAAATTGCACCACTAACTCCCTCAACACTCAAAGCCGCCAATCCAAGTAGTACAAAACCCATGTGCGATACAGAAGAAAAGGCAATCAGCCTTTTAAGGTCTTCACTGGCCAGTGCATTAAAAGCACCATAAATGATTGAAATAACCCCTAACAATCCGACCCACCAGGCATAGTGAACGGCACCATCTGGAAACATTAGGTAAGCAGTCCGGAACAATCCGTATCCCCCGATTTTTAATAATATTCCCGCTAGCACTACAGAGATTGGCGTAGGCGCTTCTACGTGTGCATCAGGAAGCCAGGTATGGAAAGGCACTACCGGTACTTTAATGGCAAAACCTACAAATAGTAGCAGGAACCCTATGAAACGCGCTGAATGACCTAGCACTAGTTGCGGATTCAAAGTGCTCAAGAACGAATCAGGAATAACGTTTCCCGCATCCGTCATAAATACCATATTAAATGTTCGCACAAGTTGATTGGGCATAATCTCCCCATTTTGAAGCCGCTCCTGCACTTGATCAATAATGAAGGGAGTTAAGGGTTGGCCATCGGCTATTAAACCCAATTCGGTCGCTGTGGCACCCGGATCAATCACGGAGGTGTACAACCCGATCATTACGATAAGTATGAAAATAGAGCCCAGCAAAGTGTATAGAAAAAACTTTATGGACGCATATTCCCTTCTGGGGCCGCCCCAAAGACCTATGAGAAAATACATAGGTAGCAGCATAAACTCGAAGAAGAGATAAAAAAGCAGAAAATCAAGGGCCACGAAACAGCCAATGATAGAGGCATTAAGAACGAGATATAAACTGAAATAGGCCTTTACTTTCTCCTGAATATTCCAGGAAGCCAGAACGCCAATTAACAAAACAACGATCGACAATAAGACTAAGCCCACACTTAAACCATCTATGCCTAGAAAATACTCAGCTGATAATTTACCCAGGGACTGAAGGTCTAAGTTGATCCAAGGTACCCGTTCAACAAACTGAAATGCGTCAATGGAGTAAGGCGCATTTAAAGATTCATAATCCAGGTACAGATTTACGCCTATAATGAGTTGTATAATGCTTACACCAAGAGCAATGAATTTATAATACCCTTTTAGCGGTTTTGGCATAAAAACCAGAAGAAATGCTGCCAACAGCGGCAAAAAAATAAGGATAGATAAAGAATATGCCTGTAGCATTAACGACTTAGAGGATCAGAAAAATTATCAGTAGTAAACTTATCAAGGCGAAAATAACAAAACTCTGTACTTTGCCATACTGAAATGATTTGGTCATTCCCCCTACCTGGCCTGAGAAGAAAGCCGAAAAGTTAATAAGACCGTCCACAATGGCTCTATCAAACCATCGTAGTAAAAAAGAAAATATGACCCCAACCCAACCTAAAAGGTTTACCACTCGATCAATGATACGATGCTCTAAGACCTCCAGTGATGAGGTAGATACCCGGATGAATCGCAAGACCGTTTTTTCATAAAGAACATCTAAATACCAATTATGAAAGGATACTTTTTCCAAAAAAGTAAACTTACTTGCTTCACTGAAGATTAATTTCTTACCTGGCCTGAATTTAAGCCATGCCAAACCTGCTCCTACACTCACAAGGATCACTGAGCTTAGGCCAATTACAGTATGATTTGTAACGTCGGCGATGATTGTATCAAACCCTGGAGTTAAATTGAATTTATCGGGGAGGGCAGTTAAAAACCAACTCGTGCTGTAATCAAAGGGGTTTAAACTCCAGATCATCCCTAAACTCAAAATAGAGAGGATAATCAATGGAAGTTTAAAATGCCAGCCACCTTCGTGTACATCAGTGTTTTCTAACCTGGGCTTACCGAAGAATACGAAAAGTAGTTGCCTCACCATATAAAATGAGGTTAACAATACGGTCAAAAAAGCTAATAAAGGAACCAAATATGCCATTTCACCCATTTGATATGACCAGTTAACCGATGCTACCAACAGAGCATCTTTTGACAAGAAGCCCGAAAACAGCGGAAGCCCCATAAGCGCAAAAGATCCTATAAGATAGGCATAAAAGGTGACGGGGAACTTTGATTTGAGCCCACCCATAATGCGCATGTCCTGAGCATCTAGTTCGAGGTGGTTTTTATGCGCCATTTCATGCAATGAATGAATGACTGAGCCGGCCGCGAGGAACAAGGCCGCTTTGAAAAAGGCATGGGTAAAAAGATGGAATAGCGCAGCTTCATAGGAACCCACTCCGATTCCCATAAGCATGTAACCCAGCTGGGAAATGGTAGAATAGGCCAATACTTTTTTAATATCAAACTGGGTAAGCGCTGCTACACCGCCCATAAAAGCCGTTGTAGCACCAATTGTGGCGATAATGAATAAGGTCAACCCGTCTAGTAGTACAAACACCCTGCTCATTAAAAATACCCCTGCGGCCACCATAGTAGCTGCGTGAATAAGTGCCGAAACCGGAGTAGGCCCTTCCATGGCGTCAGGAAGCCACACTTGAAGCGGAAACTGGGCAGATTTACCTACAGCCGCTAAAAATAGTCCAATGCCCAAAACACTGAGCCAAATTTTGGGTAATATGTTTAACTCAGAGCTCCAATATCCATCTTGGATTTGAGAAGCTTCCATTTGCGCCTGGATGTCAATAAGATTAAACGATCCAAACTGGAACCAAACAATGCATAAGGCCACGATAAATCCAGCGTCTCCAATTCGATTGACAATAAAAGCTTTTTTGGCGGCCTTGGACGCCAACGTTTTAGTGTACCAGTGCCCAATAAGTAAGTAGGAGGATAACCCAACCAGCTCCCAAAAAAGAAAAATCATCAAAAGATTATTGGACAGGATAATGCCGTTCATGGCAAACGTAAAAAGAGACAACACGGCAAAATATCTTCGATAGCCCCTATCCTCAGCCATGTATACGATTGAATAAAGGTGAACCAAAAACGATATTAAACTCACTACGGCGAGCATCATCGCACCCTGGAGGTCTACTAACAGGCCCACCTGAAAAGATTGATTCCCTACACTAAACCAATCCATTTGACTGATCATCATCTGAGCTTCAATAGAAAAGAGTATACCAGCTGCTCCCAGCGTAGATAAAAGGAGGAATAATACACTGCAATACGCACCTAGTTTAGCTTGCCTTTCGGAAACTAAAATATTGGTTATAAAACCAGCTAAAGGGATAGTTAATATGAATACTACTGTAATCACAAGAATGAAATCAATCCTTGATTTCCGCTATTTTATCCAGGTCTATGGTCTTAAAATGCTTATACACCTTAAGAATAATAGCAAGCCCGACGGCCGCTTCAGCCGCAGCCACTACAATCACAAAAAGTGCAAAAAACTGGCCTTCAACGTCTCCGGATTTATTGGATGCGAGAAAATTAAGGTTTGCGGCGTTTAACATTAATTCAATACCTATTAATATTAAAATGGCATTTTTCCGGGTTAACACCACGGCAAGGCCTATTGAAAATAGCAGGGCACTGATATAGTAAAAATGCTCAACCGGGATCATGATGCCCTGGATTTAAGGTCGTTTCCAGCCACTATGGACGCCGCTACAAGAGCTACCAATAATAGTACGGCGGCAACTTCGAATGGAAGCAAATAAGTAGTCAATAATTCCTTTCCTAAATTTTCCATGGAAGTGATGGTGTATTTACCATATCCGCCAGATGTAAACCCTTGACTTCCATAAATCAGCGTTAGCAGTACAGCCAAGGCAATGAGCGCTCCTGAAAGCCGATTTATACTTGCGGCTGAAATCGACTTCCCAGACATATCATTAGTAAGCATGACGCCAAAAACAATCAAAACTACGATCCCTCCAATATAGATCATGATTTGCGTTACGGCAACAAACTCAGCTGCAGTAAACACATAAAGAGCAGCAACACCGAGCAAAGTTATGATGAGCGCCAGCGCCGCATGAAGGATATTTTTCGTAAACAATATATAGAAAGCAGAAACTACCGTAAGCACAGCGAAGAAATAAAATACTATTTCAGTCATCCTTATTTTTCCTTTTAATAATTATGGGCCGCGGCTTAAATTCCTTTGGTTCGGTTTGTTCTTGGTTTTTGTCCTCGCCCTTTAACTTGATCACTGGCTTAATTTTTCTATTTTGAGGGTTTTCATCTTCACCCTTATCCTTCTTCTTGATTATTGGGCGCGGTTTAAATACAGGTTTGGATGCTTTAGGCTTGGCTTGATCTTTATCCGTAGACTCAGGTTTGACAACCGGCTTAATTTTTTTAACTTGAATCCCTTCATCCCCATCCTTCTTATTGATAATCGCCCTCGGCTTAAATACAGTCTTTGGAGCCAGAGGTTTGACTCCCGGCTTCGTTGATATGTTAGGTTTTAAAGTAGGTTTGACCTTATCTACCTCATACCGGCCGGCTTTTTTCCTTTCATGTTCCTCAAGCATCTTTTTCTTCTCAAGAATCTCCAGAGGAGTCATATTGGCAAAAGAATAAGTATGATCTTCGAAATCATAAGTGCTGAAATCATAGGACTTGGTCATGGTAAGGCATTCCGTAGGACACACGGTTGTACATAGTCCACAAAAGCAACACTTCGCCATATCAATGTCAAACTTTGCTGCATATATTCTTTTAGACGTACCGTCAGACGTTTTACCAATGACCTCAGTCGCCCTAATTCCTTCTATATCAATGCAATCTACCGGACAGACTTTTGCACACTTGTCACAGACAATGCAATCATCAATCTCATTGTGCAACTTATATCTGCCATTATCAGGAACCGGAATAGACTCGTGAGGATATTGTAGTGTATTTATTCCTGTTTCAAATGAATCAAAATATGAAGCCTCATTTATACCTACTTGTTCGGAAGATTTTCTTGACTCCTTAACATGTCTGAGTGTAACAGCTAACCCCCTGGAAAGAGTCTTTATTGAATCTTTGATATTTTTAAAATATGCCACCTCCTTTACTTATTATGCCTTCTTCAGCGTAAAGTTAAATGTGCTACCTTTCCCCTCTTCACTTTCTACCCAAATAGTTCCACCCATTTTCTCCACAAACTCCTTACATAACTTAAGTCCCAAACCGGTACCTTTCTCATTTGCTGTTCCTTTTGTAGTATATAAGACGTTGGTGTCAAAAATCTTACTAATCTGATCGGCCGCCATCCCTACTCCGTTATCATTAACACTGATAGTTACCGTATCGTTATTGGTTACTGACAAAATTTCGACTTTCCCCATCTCATCCATAAACTTAATCGAGTTTGCTATCAAATTTCTCAAAATAAGATCCAACATATTTCGGTCTGCCCTTACTTTTAATCCTTTGCTAATACTATTGATGAAAGATATATTCTTTTCGTTTATCTCCTTAAAAAAAGAAAGGTTGTCTTCAACAGATTTTCGCATATGTACCTCCTCCCACTGTAAAGTGATTTCGTTCATTTCCACTAGCGCCCAGTCTAGTAAACTATCAAGCATTTTACGTGTCCCGTCTAAACGCTGTTTCAATGAACTGGTTACCTTTATGAGTTCTTCCTGGCTTATATGTCCCTCATCTAATAAATCTAAAATGCCCACAAGGCCATTTATCGGGGATCTCAAGTCGTGAGACACAATGGAAAAAAATTTATCTTTCATTAACAGAAGGCTTTCTAACTCTTTTCTTTTGGCCTCTATTTCAGCTTGATGCGTAATAAGTTTTGCATTGGCTTTCCTGCTTTTTACACTGTTTCTGTACAATGTAAATAAGAGTATTGCCGTAAACGCCAGAATAACCACTAATACATTGCGAATAAATTCTTGATTTTTTATTTGCTGCTGTCTCAATTGCTGTTGTGCATTTAACTCGGCTATAGCCAAATCTTTTCTTCCAATTTCAAACTCCATCAATGTCTGTGAAAATTGCTGATCTAAGTTTATTGCATTAAGGCTGTCCCTCAGTATCATACTTCTACGGAGAGCTTGAAGAGATTCCGCAGTTTTATCCGATAACTCGTACCATTTCGAAAGTTCGGTCAACGTTTCGATAATAATTTTAGCATTATTCTGGTTTTCGCCCACCATCAGTGCCTTATCGAACAAAAGCTTCGCCGTTTCCATATCTAAATTAGTCATAGCTACCTGTCCTTTCTTAAGATTAGTTTTAGCTACCTCTGTGATATTGGATTGCTTCGCAAATAAAACTCCAGCTTTATCATAGAAACCAACAGCAATATCCATTTGACCACCTTCCTCATAGCACCTTGCCATATTGATTAGAATTTGCGGTATGATAACATCCTCGTCAAGATCTTCGGCCACCGTTAGTGCACTTTGCAAGGACTCTAATGCACTTTCTACTTCACCCTGCAGCAAGAATATTTCCCCAAGGTCATTTAAAGAATATGCCCTCCCGACCTCGTCATTTATCTGCTCACTCAATACCATCGACTGACGTATGAATTCAGCGCTTTTAGCTAATTGACCTGTCTCTTTAAACACTCTTCCCAGATTATAGGTAACCACCGCGGACATGAGTTCATCACCAACTTCTTCAGCTTTAGATAAAGCCTGTTGATAGTATGAAAAAGCATCATTGAACAACCCGAGGCCCAGATAGTCTTCACCAAGACCATTGAGTGCGGCTACAACTCCCGTACCGTGATCAATTGCTGATGAAAAATCGAGCGCCCTTCGATCGTAAACCAAAGCCTCGGCATAATTTCCTTGAGCGTTATATAAACTCGCTATATTTAGATTTGACTGACCTATTTGAACGGTATCCTGCGTTTTTACGCTCAACTCCAGAATCTCACGAGATAATATAAATGAGGTGTCAATATTATCAACGAAGTAGTGCTTGAAAGCTTGCGTAAGCAACACTATACGAATCGAATCGGTTTTCTCATTCTGAAAAAGGACTCTCAAACTGTCTGGATAGTCTATGTCATTGGCTTTTACCGACAGAATCGTAGACGAGAATAGCAATATGATGAGGATTTTTTTCAATTCGCCTGAATATAACTTAAACCATCATTAATCTCCACAATGCACTAAAAAATAATAGGATAAGAATTACGGGTGTTAAATATTTCCATCCCAAACTCATTAACTGATCAACACGCACCCGAGGGTAAGTCCATCTTACCCACATCTGAATAAAAACAATGGCAGCTGTCTTAGACATTAGCCAGAAGATTGCCCAAAGTGTTCCAGTAAAAGTGCCGTCTTGTCCAGTAGTCCAGGTCGCAAGGGTAATCGATCCTACGTTCGGAAAAGGAGTATTCCAGCTACCAAAAAACAAGATCACCCCCAGAAGTGCCGTCAGTAACATCATCCCGTACTCGGCTAACAGAATTATCGACCATCTGAAACCAGAGTATTCGGTATGAAAGCCAGATACGAGCTCAGATTCGGCCTCTGGAAGATCAAAAGGTGCCCTATTGCTTTCCGCAAGTGTTGCGATAAAAAAAACAACCCAAACAGGGATTAGAATCGGAGCTCTAAAAATATTCCATGTTAAAACTCCACCAATCTTAGTGGTTTCAATATCCAAATCAGACAATCCAAATAAGTAATTCTTCTCATGTTCTACTGAAGCTAATATACCTTGCTGAAATGAAATAATTTGCAAATCCAATGTTCGAGTAATGACCAAAACACAAATGATACTCAAGGTCAAAGGCACCTCATAAGAAATAATTTGCGATGCCGACCTAATCGCACCTAGCAATGAATACTTATTGTTTGAAGCCCAACCGGCCACGATAATTCCTATGACATCAAGAGAAACAATCGCCAATAAAAAAAAAACTCCCGTCTGTAAACTTGAACCCTGCCAGGAAGGTGTAACGGGAACAACAGCGAATCCTACAAAAACCGCCATAAATATTATCAAAGGAGCGATTAAAAAAAGTCTCCTTGATGCGGCTTTAGGGACAATATCTTCTTTCTGTAATAGCTTCAGTAAATCCGCTATTGTCTGAAATATTCCGTAAACGCCAGTTTCCATCGGACCGTACCTATTTTGAATAAAGGCTGAAATTTTGCGTTCAGCGTAGACGGCTACTATAGTAAATATTAATAAAAGAGGTAGAAAAAAAAGTAAGGTACTCATTCAGCTAAAAGCTAAAGATAGGCACGAAAAATGGAATACTATTCATCTCTTCAAACTACTCCCAAAGAGTATAGGGTGTTAATCGCACCGTTTCTCCGAAAAACAGCTTGGTTGAAGATTCAAATGATGTGGTGAAATCTGATACTATAAACTCATCGTCAAAAGACCTGACTTTAGCTAAGATGTGTTTCGCTTCAAGTCTCTGCTTTAAGTGTTCCGCAGTTATTTCGGAGGAATCAAGAACTTCTACTTGATTTTTTAGTAAACTTTTTATCTCAGATTTTATCAATGGATAATGTGTACACCCAAGTATTAAAGCGCTCATATCTTTGAAGGTCGTCTCGGACAAATACTTCCTAATTATATCTTGACTTATTTTTTGATTGAAAAATCCTTCTTCGATCATGGGAACCAGTAATGGTGTTGCCAAAGACTTCACTTGTATATCAAGGTCTAGATTTTTAATCTTAGCTGCATAAATACCGGACTCTACGGTTCGTTTCGTCCCTATTAACCCAACATTACTTGAGGCAAATTTTTGACCTACGAACTCAACCATTGGGTCTATTACATTAATAATCTCTACCCTTTTACCAGCATATTCCTTCAACAAGTCGTAGGCAGAAGCGCTGGCAGAGTTACAGGCAACAACAAGTGCCTTGCATCCCTTGCTTCTGAGAACATCTGTTATTTTAATTGAATACGCCTGAATAGCCGCTTCTGACTTGTCTCCGTAGGGTAAGTGAGCAGTGTCTCCAAAATAAATCAAAGACTCATTAGGCATAAGATTCTTGATCGCACGAGCAACGGTTAGTCCCCCTATACCGCTATCAAAAATACCAATTGGATCATTATTCATGTCAATCCATTAAGTGTTCAAAGCTATTGAAATGAATCTTAGTTTGGGGAATACTATGGCTTAATTAAATAATCATTATATTGAAATTTAAAAGCCCTGGCCATCAGGAGTATATGAAGAAAATAAGGAAGCTTGCGGATAAGTTTAACATAACACTCTCAAAACACGAATTTCTCTTAAAGCTAAATGGAGACAATGAATTGATCATAACAGGGGCACCTGTCAACAACCTCCCATCGCGACTTTTTTTCTCATTTATCGGGATAATCTTGGTTACTGTTTGCCTGATAACGGGAATCGAGGATGGCAATACTTTGATAATTGGTGGCTGCTTACTCGGATTGATATTGACCGCGACACCGTTTATTAGTTTTTACAGCAAGAAAAGTTTTAAAGTATATATATCCAAACGAATAAAGCAGGTCAATATTGATCATGGAACATTCAACCCATATACAAGAATGGACTTTTCCAGTATTGAAGGTATAAGGGTGAATAAATCCGAGATGGCCGATTTCGCGAGTTCCGATCCAAAAACCCCGACCATATACAGCTATTCATTTTGTGCGGTGATTAACGGAGTTGATAAAATACTACTATCTATAACCACATCTGATGCATCCATTTCAGATTTTGCAACTGAGTTTGGAACGTTTCTGTCAGGTTTTATCGAAAAACCTCTAAAATAGATTCGGTGAAAGCTTCAGCTGAAATAATTTGTATTATTGCAGCATAAAGAAAATTACGAAGGACAATGAGTCATAAAATACTTGACGGTAAAAAAGGAATCATTTTTGGGGCACTGGACGAAAATTCTATAGCATGGAAAACAGCCATAAAAGCACACGAAGAAGGTGCTCAGTTCGTTCTTACCAATGCTCCGATTGCACTCAGAATGGGTAAAATTAATGATCTGGCACAGAGTTGTAATTCTGAGGTCATTCCGGCAGATGCCACTTCATTAGAGGATCTAACAAGCCTATTTGAGCACGCTCAAGAAAAACTAGGAGGCAAACTGGATTTTGTTTTACACTCCATCGGGATGAGTCCAAATGTGCGTAAAGGCAAGGCATATGGTGATCTTAATTATGATTGGTTTTTAAAAACACTTGATATATCAGGTTTGTCATTCCACAAGGTTTTACAAGTTGCTGAAAAAACAGATGCCATGAATGAATGGGGTTCTATTTTGGCCCTTAGCTATATTGCAGCACAACGCACATTCCCGGATTATTCTGATATGGCACAAGCCAAGTCCGTGTTAGAATCAATTGCAAGGAGCTATGGCTATAGGTTTGCTAAACTTAAAAGAGTTCGCGTAAATACAATTTCTCAATCTCCAACAATGACCACCGCAGGTAGCGGAGTGAGTGGTTTTGATGTATTTTTTGACTATGCAGATAAAATGTCACCTCTTGGTAATGCTAGTGGCGAAGATTGCGCTAATTATATAATCAGCTTATTCTCAGATTACACAAGAATGGTGACCATGCAGAATTTAATGCATGACGGGGGATTTTCTAGTTCCGGAATTACGGAAGAACTTATCGAGCAATTAAAACAAGATTAAATTATTATGAGGAACAGCTTATTAATACCCATATTTCTATTAGGCATCTTGGTAATGTCAAGTAGCTTTCAAGTCTTTAAGACTTCAATAAAAATTACGGTTATCGATGAGCTTGGTAACATTGCTGAAGGAGCTTCTGTGCAGCTGTTTGGCACCGAAGAGGATTACAGAAATGAAACCAATGCAGTTACCGATGTAGCAGTCACTGACAAAAAGGGTCAAGTCAAATTTAAAGAACTTGAATCCAAAGTGTATTTTGTCAATGTAAAGAAGGGGGATAAAAATAATATTGGTGCCGGCGTTCAAACTGCTAAACTGGAAGAAGGAAAATTAAATAAAGTCAACATTGTGATAGAATAGTGTCAAGACAGCCACTATTAACTTTGTTGGAAAAATATACTCCAACTGATCAGGAAGAAATTTTATTTAAGGAAGACTTGATTTCTTTTGTTCAAAATCACAGCAGTTGTTTTGAACGTACTCTCTTAAAAGGCCATATCACAGGGTCGGCCTGGATTATTAATAAAGACTGTACAAAAGCCTTGCTCACACATCACAGCAAATTGGATAGGTGGCTACAGTTAGGAGGACATGCAGACGGAAATTCTGATGTTATTGGAGTAGCCCTAAAAGAAGCGAGAGAAGAATCAGGGCTTAACTCGATTCGTATAGTATCAGGAGAAATATTTGACCTTGATATTCATAGCATTCCCGAAAGGAAAAATGAGCCGAGGCACTTACACTATGATCTTAGATTCTTATTTAAGGCTGATGAGCATGAGACTCTTCATGTAAGTTCTGAATCAAAAAACTTAAAATGGATAGCTATGAATGATCTTTCCAAATATACCCAACACAATAAGTCCATTTTACGAATGAAGGAAAAGTGTTATAAAAGATAAGGTCTTGCCAATGACAAGACCTATATCAACCTTAAAATTAACTGTGATAACACCAAAAATCACGACTACATTGTTCATGACTTTTAATAAAGATATGATAGAGCAGCCTTCATTCAAATACACATCTAGCTTTTAAACAAGCCATGTAATTTATTTGCCTAAAAGTATAGTTTTACAGGACATGGCGAACATAGGCTCGAATCTCAATAAGGCGAAGTCAATTATTCAGTCCGGTGGGTTAGTAGCCATACCTACCGAAACAGTTTATGGATTGGGTGCTGACGCCTTGAATCCCGACGCCGTTGCATCCGTGTTTTCGACAAAGAATAGGCCAACATTCGATCCACTTATTACTCATATTAGCTCGATTGGACAGGTCGATAGTTATACTCTAAGATGGTCGAATAAGGCGTGGGCGCTAGCTAAAAAGTTTTGGCCGGGGCCATTAACTTTATTACTGCCTAAAAGCAATTCTATCCCTGATTTAGTGACGTCCGGAATGGAGAAAGTGGCTGTAAGAATACCAAAGAGTGAACTCACATTAAAATTATTGAACTTACTTAAGTCACCGCTGGTGGCACCAAGCGCAAATCCGTTTGGGTACGTGAGCCCTACCAACCCAAAGCATGTTGAAGACCAATTAGGTAACAAAATACCTTACATTTTGGATGGTGGGGAGTGTGAAATAGGGATAGAATCTACCATAGTTGGCTTCGACTCGGAAGATAATGCTACAGTTTATCGTTTGGGTGGTTTAAGTGTAGATGATATAAAAAATGAAATTGGAGATGTACAAATCACCGCGCATTCTACTTCAAACCCTCAAGCTCCCGGAATGCTAAAGAGTCATTATAGCCCTAAGGTTAAAATAAAGCTAGGCAATATTTACGCAGGTCTCGACAAGATCAAAGAAATAGATCAGGTTGGTATCATTTCATTTATGCAACCCGTTCAAAAAGTACCTCCTAATCATCAAGTAGTGCTTGCTCCTGATGGCTCTTTAAAAACGGCTGCAAAAAACCTGTTCTCGGCACTACGCTATATGGATACAATTAATATCAGTACCTTGCTAATAGAAGAAGTCCCAGATTATGGATTAGGTGAGGCAATAAATGACAGGTTAAGAAGGGCCGCAGTAAAATAAATTAGGGTAAATGGGCTGATTATTGTCATTAAAAAAATCAACTTATACAGCTTCACAATAGCGCTAAATTTATGATATTAGCCAACCAAAACCCAGCATATGAAAACTGTAGATAGCATGAATTTTGAAGGGCTAAAAGCTCTGGTCCGCGTAGATTTTAATGTACCGTTAAATGCCGATTATGAGATTACCGATGATACAAGAATAAAAGCCGCTGTACCCACCATAAAGAAAATCATAAACGATGGAGGTTCAGCCATACTAATGTCTCATTTAGGTCGCCCTAAGACAGGTTCTGAAGAAAAGTTCTCTTTAAAGCATCTGGTAAAGGATCTAAGCGGGAGGTTTGACACCGAGGTGAAATTTAGTGATGACTGTGTCGGTCACGAAGCGAAAGAGGCTTCATCCGCCTTACAAAGTGGTGAAATATTGCTTTTGGAGAACTTACGATTCCATCCTGAAGAGACAAAAGGTGACTCTGAGTTTGCCAAGCAGCTCGCCCAGCATGGAGATGTCTATGTTAATGACGCTTTTGGTACAGCCCACAGGGCCCATGCATCTACCAGCATCGTTGCACAGTTTTTCGATCGGAAAGTCTTTGGTTATGTAATGTCCGCAGAATTGGCCAATGCTCAAAAGGTATTGGAAAACTCAGAACGACCATTTACGGCAATCATGGGTGGGGCTAAGATCTCAGATAAAATTTTAATAATAGAGCAGCTATTAGACAAAGTCGACAACCTCATAATTGGTGGGGGTATGTCATATACTTTTTTTAAGGCTTTGGGTGGCAACATTGGTTCCTCGCTACTTGAGGAGGACAAGCTGGACCTCGCAAAGTCCCTAATTCAAAAAGCCAAGGAAAAAGGGGTAGAGTTACATCTACCATTTGATTCAATTGCTGCCGACAAGTTTGATAATGATGCCAATAAGCAAGTTGTGGCTAACACCAGCATTCCAGATGGATGGATGGGTCTTGATATTGGTCCCCAAGCAAGAGAAGTTTTCGCAAATAAAATAGAAGAATCAAAAACAATACTTTGGAACGGACCCATGGGAGTTTTTGAAATGAGATCTTTTGCGGGTGGAACCGAAGATATTGCAAAAGCCGTGGTTAATGCTACCAAACAGGGAAGTTTCTCGTTAATCGGGGGTGGTGATTCAGCTGCTGCAGTAAACAATCTTGGTTTTGGCGATAAGGTCTCATATGTGTCTACCGGGGGTGGTGCACTTCTTGAATATATGGAAGGAAAGGAGCTTCCCGGAGTTAAAGCTATTAACGGTTAAATTTTTAATATGGAAGTCAATGTGGTGAAGCGATGAGCCTCCATTGATCATCGTAAACAAGCTCACCACTATCAACCATGTTTCTAATTACTTCCAAAAAAGCATCTCGATCACTAGGGTTAATTTGATTCATCACCTCCTCTACATTTAAAGATCTTTCTTGAAGCTTTTTTAGAAGCTGATATTTGTACTTTGCCAAATGCTCCACGCTATTTTCCTTTTTTCGCATCAAACAAAGATCACAGATACCACAATCCGAAGTATTTTGTTCACCAAAATACTGTAGAAGAAGTCTGCTTCTGCAGGAGTTATTATGCTTCACATAGTTAATCACTGCGGCACTTTTTTCGGCCGCTAAATTAGCTCTTTGCTTTATTCTGACTTTATTAAGGCTCAGACTTTCAGCACTTTCCCTGGGTCTGCTAAACGTGATCTGTGGTTTGTCCCTTTGTAATTCGTAGTGTATTAAATCTAACTCATTGAGTCTTGATAATTGATCAATAACATCTGTCTTATCCATACCTATAAACTTCGCCAGATGCGACTCCGATATCACGACAAAATGAGTAAAAATCTCCCCTCCATATAGTCTTAACAGGCCTTTGATTAGAGGATCAAAATTGGCATTAGCCACTTGAAATTTGTACAAATCATTATGATCAACAGCAATGTGTATATGAGATGGGTTAAAATAACTTTCATTAAAACCTATTAAACCTTCTTCCTCCAATCTCTTTAAGGAATAAAAGGCTTCGAGGTGATTAAGGGAATAGTTCTCAGAGAATTCTCGGATATCAAAATCAAAGCTCTGCCCCAACCCGCTGCCTACGGCTAACCTAAAATAATTGGACAGTGCCTGGTAAACTTGTTTGAGCCTTGCAATAGAAGGGTGCTGGAATAGCACACGTTGTTTCAAGCCGTCTACATCATTATCATTAAAGAGTATTAGCGAATAAGCCTTCTTTTCATCTCTTCCTGCGCGACCTGCCTCTTGAAAATAAGACTCCAAATCCTGATTCAATCCCAAATGGACTACTATTCTGACATCAGGTTTATCAATACCCATTCCAAAAGCATTGGTTGATACCATTACTCGGGATTTATTGTTTTTCCAATTTCGTTGTATCCTATCACGTTTGTCCTGCTCGAGACCAGCATGATAAAAGTCCGTAGAAATTCCGTTCCTATGGAGCAGCATTGCAACTTCCTTAGACTGCCTTCGTGTATTCACATAAACAATCGCAGATCCTTGAACACTGTTTAGCACTTCTAATAACTTGCGCTGTGGGTCCTCTACTTCCCTAACAGAGTAGGACAGATTGGATCTAAAAAAGCTTTTCCGTAAAACATTTTGACCCTGAAACTCTAATTTTTCCTGAATGTCCGTAATAACCTCTGGAGTGGCAGTTGCTGTAAGAGCTATCACAGGAATCCCCTTTAACATTTTTCGCAATTCAGCAATACGTAAATATGAGGGCCTGAAATCATATCCCCATTGAGAGATACAATGAGCTTCATCTACTGCGATCAACTCAATTCTTAACTTGTTAATTCTAGATTTAAAGACGTCCGTCTCAAGCCTCTCAGGAGAGACATATAAAAATTTTACATCTCCATATGCACAATTATCTAAAAGAATATCTATTTCACGCCTGCGCATCCCTGAGTAAATGGCCTCCGCTTTAATTCCTTTTTTCTTCAAAATAGAGACTTGATCTCTCATAAGAGCAATTAAAGGGGTTACAACCAAGCATAATCCCTCTATAATCAGACCTGGCACTTGAAAACAAATAGACTTACCCCCACCTGTAGGAAGTAGTGCGAGGACATCTTCCCCGCGAAGGACAGCATCAACTATATCTCGCTGTAACGGTCTGAAAGCATCAAAACCCCAGTATTTTTTCAATATGGTTAAAGGATCATTCAATAGTTCTCTTCTCTGTTCAGATTAATCGATTAATAATGGGCTCTATGAATTTTATGAGCAGGGTCTATTGAGGCTTACGAATGGATAAAAGCCGTTGTGTAACGGCTCAGTTATCGACCATGACGAAGGCTCCCCAGTAATATGGCGATTTATACTTATTCTTTATGTCGTTCTGCGCCTGACGAAAAGCATTGCTTCGATCATTGCTTTTTAACCAATACTTATAAAAAAGTGACATCAACTCTTGCGTTGCTTCGTCATCCACTTTCCAAAGGCTCATTATCAAACCGCTTGCACCAGCCGCCAGAAACGATCTCTGCAATCCATACACCCCTTCTCCTGCCTTAACATCTCCACTACCGGTCTCACATGCGCTCAGAACAACTAATTCGGTATTTTCTAAGTTCAGATTTAAAGCTTCATACGCAGTAAGTATGCCATTATCATTACTTTCCAAGCCGGGGTTGGCTTTATTAATTGTTTTTTCGGCATCTTTCAACAACAATCCAGATCTTAATAACGGATTGTTTCGGGCGCTTTCAGCGCTAACACCAAACACTTTATCGTTCTTTATTTGTTGATCTTTTAGAAAATATCCGTGGGTTGCAATATGCAATATTCTAGGAGCGTCAATGGATTTAAGATTTGTCTCAGTAGCTTGCACATCGGTAAATTTAATAGGCTTATAACCTCCCACGGTAAGTTGTTGTGCAACATTTTCAAGCTCTATTCCGGATCCCGGTAAAGGTTTGACGGTGCCGCTAAAGGGTGGATTTCCAATTAATACTGCTGATTTACCAGGGTTATAAGCTTTTGTATTTTTAATATTTTTTGAATTGCTTACCAAAGTCACCTCATAGTTCTTTAACACATATTCCCCACTTGGCATTTGCAAAGTATTGACGTTTATCTGGTTGTATATACCATCGGCAGACAAAAAGACTTTCTGAACACCTGCAAGTTTAGCATCAATTTCAAGCCAAAACTGGCGGTAAGAGTAATCGTCTTTAATCTTATTTTTGATCGCGTTATTGTAATATTTGTAATATCTGCTTTCTATTTCTGTGCCGTTATCAACTACGACATACTCTGGAACCGCGGAATTAGATTTGGCCACAATAGCCACATATTTAACGTCATCAGTAAATTGTTGATCAAACGATCTTAATCGGATCATATCAACCACGGCCTCATTACCGGAAAGTTTATTTTGCACTTCTGGAAAACCTACTTTTTTAAATTCATAGCCTTGGCTAAAAATATCTGACTTCTGCGAAAGTAGTTTTTCAGTAGAATTGGTGGCCCTTTCTAAAGAATCTAAATTGATTTTTTGATCCCGTAACTCTTCCTTTGAATAGCTGTAATAACGCGCCAAAGTTTCTTTTTGGTCGAGCCATATACCATAGCTTCTTATAAGGTCTTCATCATCACTTCTTAAAATCTTATTCTTGATCTTTGTTGTGGCTCTTAATAGTAATCCCTTTGTGGCAATATGATAATCATACATATCGGAAATTAGCCCTGGATCGCCTTTTCTAGAATCAACTACAAATGAATAAAAACGCTCGAAGCGAGGTCTTAGCTTGTCCCAATATCTGGTTTTTTCAGCTTCACTCATTGGGGGGAAAAAGCTATTTATGAAATTCATAGATCTATCCAAGCAACTTTTATAATAGCTTTTGGCTTTAGTCAAATCTCCCCGCTTCCAGTACAATAATGCCAGATCCTCCTCAGACTGTACAAAAGCAGAATGGTTCTCACCTAACGAAGTTCTTCTTATGTTCAAGGCTTTAGTGAGGATTGGTTCGGCCTTATCGTAGCTTTGTTGGAATCGATGAAAGTTTCCTAGGTCACTGATAGCAGCGGCATATACTGGGTGAGCATCTCCAAATTTCTTTTTATAAATTTCAATAGATCGGGTTAAGAGGTCGTATACTTCTCCATATTTACCCATATCCATATATAGAGCAGCTTGACTACTCAAAAGGTGAGCATAATCTGGATGAAATCGACCTAAACTACGTTGTTTTAAACGTATAAGTGCCTTAAACTCCACATCTGCTTTCTCAAGTTCACCCATTTCCTGGTACAGCAGTGCTCTATTCATTAAAAACTTTTGATGGTTCCCGCTTTTTTCTTTTTGAAGAGCGGCACTTACTTCAATGGCTTGATTTATCTTAGATTCCGCCTGTTCATACCGGCCCATGGTTTGAAATAACATGGCCTCATTATTAAGAACTATAGCGTATGGCATACTTTTATCACCGTCAGCCTCCCGTATGATAGAAGTCGCATTATTTATTTTTTTCTCAGCCTCATTATACCTCCCTGTTTCTTTAAAAAGAACCGCAAGATTATTTAGACCTGCACCGTACCCAGAACTCTTATTACCCGAAGTAGTTGACCGTAATTCGATGGATTTCTTAATGAATTCTTCTGCCTTTGAATACCGGCCGGTAGTGCTGTAAAGCAGACCTAAATTTGATATTACTTTAACATAGTTAACATCGTCAGAAAGACTATCAGATTCATAAAGAAGTTTCGCATACAAAAACCTATTTTCTGCCAGGGCATATTTACCAGACGCATACAAAACCTCTCCGGCATCCAAGCTTCCTCGAGCCCTTTCTTTACCCGTTTTAGGCGCATCAGAATTAGGCAAATTAGACATGACTTTTAAGAAGTTTTCACCCTTTTCTTGATTATCAAAAAGCCCAGAGTTATCATTCAGTGAGATCGCATAATTGAAGCTTGTAGAATCAAACCTATTTCGAGCTTCTTCGATTTTACTTCTAAAAAAATCCTTCGATTTTTTTTCCAGTCCAGGAATATTGGTTACCGTATTTTTTAAATTCTTGAGCTTACCGAACTGGGCATTTGCATAAAATTGTAGTTGAATAATTAAGACAATGAATAATACTATCTTTTTCATAGGTCAACCTAATTTATGTTCAAGATAATGAATAATAGAATCGTCACCCAATTTGTAAAATTGTGATCGGTCAGGATTTGGTAATATTTTGTAATTTACGCGCCTCATGAGGTTATTTGAAGCAATCTTTTTGAAGTTATATATGGTTTGGGTACTTCTTGTATTCTCCGTTTTTATGATCATTTTTTTACCTCTAATTGTGGTCCCAATTGTTCTTGGACAGCGCTATGGACGTATAACTTATTTTGGCCTGTGGCTCTGGAGTTGGGTATTTAGTATGTTAACCTTCATTCGATATGAAATTACTGGTACGGAAAATATAACTCAAGGTCAATCTTATATTTATGCTAGCAATCATACCTCCTTTTTAGACTTACCCGGTTTACGTCTAGCTATACCTACGGAGTTTAGACCACTTGCAAAAAAGGAATTATTGAAGATTCCCGTTTTTGGGCTGATTGCCAAGGTAACTACAGTTGTTGTTGATCGCTCGAGTAACGAAAGCAGAAAAAAAAGCATAAACACACTAAAAAAGCATATAGAGTCAGGCATTTCTTTACTGATCTTCCCGGAAGGAACACAAAATAGAACAAAATATCCTCTTCAACCATTTTACGATGGGGCTTTTCGACTTGCCAAAGAAACAGCAACTCCCATCATGCCAATGGTGGTTATAAACGCTGGAAAACTCATGCCACCTAGTTCCGTTAGGCTTAGGCCCGGAAAAATAAAAGTTATTTTTGGATCTCCGATTTTGGTAGACTTTAATTCCGATATTACCCAACTAAGGCAGGATACTTACAACTACATGTTGAAAATAATTGATCAAAACTCGTAAGTAGAACCATTAACGTAATTAGGAAAAATTTGAAAATGCCTCACTTTAACCATATTAAAGATTTTTTCCCTTAACTCTTGAACATTGATTCTTTTATCTGCGGAAATAAAGACGGTCTGATCTTTTTCATTTTTTTTATCTAAAACGTAGTTCTCAAGATATCGTGTATCCTCATTTAAGAGGTCCAGCTTATTAAAAACGTATAATGTGGGCTTATCTAAAGCTCCAATATCTTTCAAAGTTTCTCTTACAACGTTTAATTGGTCCTCGAAAGCATCATGTGAAATATCAACTACATGAAGCAGTACATCAGCCTCTTGAACTTCGGCTAGCGTTGATTTGAATGATTCAATTAAATGATGTGGCAATTTTCGAATAAAGCCTACCGTATCTGACAATAAAAATGGAATAGTATTGATGACCACTTTGCGAACTGTTGCATCTACCGTGGCGAAGAGTTTATCTTCCGCTTTGGCATCAGTTTTTGACAACAGCTGCATTAATGTAGATTTACCGACGTTTGTGTAACCTACGAGTGCAGCCCTTACTACCTGTGACCTGTTCTTGCGTTGGATTTTGTTTTGCCTTTCGATCTTTTCCAAGCGTTTCTTTAGAACTGAAATCTGGTTTCTAATCATCCTGCGATCTGTTTCAATTTCCTTTTCACCTGCACCACCCCTTGTTCCTGTACCTCCTCTTTGTCTTTCAAGGTGAGTCCACATCCTTGTCAACCTAGGCATCAAATATTGATATCGAGCTAATTCTACTTGTGTCTTAGCCTGCGACGTCTGAGCTCGGAATAAAAAAATATCCAGAATAAGTAAACTTCTATCGTAAATCTTACATTTAAAAATGCGTTCAAGATTTCGCAATTGAGATGGGCTCAAGTCGTCATCAAAAACCACAACTTCTATTTTTTGTCCTTTACAGTATGCTACTATCTCTTCCAACTTTCCCTGTCCCACAAAGGTCTTAGCATCGGGTTTTTCCAGCCTTTGAAAAAAATGCCTCTTAACATCAATTTTGGCTGTTCGAGCCAAAAAATCTAATTCGTTAAGATACTCTTCGATAGTAGAAATATCATCCTGCTTTTTGCCCACGGCAACTAAAATTCCCTTTTCGTTTCTTTTGGATGTTGACAAAGCACCTATCATTATTTTGACTAAATTTCGTATTTAGGCCGGCTTTTTTACTGAAACTAAACAAAGTGTAACTTACATCTTGTCGATAGGTTACTTTTATTTATCTTGGCAAATTAAAAGGGAAAAATTAATAGTTCCTACCTAGACTTCAAGTTGATTTAGTTGGTTCATGAAAATCGCAATTGTTTTAAATACCTCATGGAATATTTATAATTTCAGAATGGGTCTTATAAATGCTCTGCAAGAAAAAGGACATCAAATAACAGCTATAGCTCCGCATGACCAATATTCCAAGTCTCTCCTGAAGGCCGGCTGCGAATACAAAAAAGTGAGAATGGATAGCCGAGGGGCTAACCCTATCAAGGACTTAGCACTGATCTTTGAATTACTCCTTATTTACCAAAGGGTTAAACCGGATGTCATATTGCACTATACCATTAAGCCTAACATTTATGGCACGATTGCCGCATCTCTTTTAGGTATTCCCGTAATTAATAATGTGTGCGGATTAGGTACTGTTTTTTTAAATGATAACCTGGTGTCAAAAGTGGCAGGTTTACTTTATAAAGTGGCGTTTCGATTTCCAAAAAAAGTGTTTTTCCAAAATACTGATGACCTCAAGCTTTTTTCAGAAAAGCGCCTTATTAACCCAAATATTGGCGAGGTAATACCTGGATCAGGAATTGACATTAACCATTTTAAACCCGAAAAATCTATTAAGAACAAAGAATTTACTTTTTTATTAATCAGTAGATTAATTCACGACAAGGGAATAGTTGAATACATTGATGCCATCAAACAAATGAAGGAAAGGGGAATCGAAGCACGTTTCCAACTATTAGGATCCAAAGATTTTGAGCACCAACGTGGAATTGAAGAAAGTATAATTGAGGATTGGATTGCTAATAATACAGTAGAATATCTGGGCTCAACTGATGATGTCAGACCTTTTATAAACCGTGCAGACTGCATTGTCCTGCCTTCTTACCGGGAAGGAACCCCACGCACTCTATTGGAGGCTGCTAGTTCGGCCAAACCCATTGTGGCCACAGACGTTCCTGGTTGCAATAATGTCGTAAAAAATGGATATAACGGACTTCTCTGTAACCTTCAAGACTCGGATGACCTAGCCCTAAAAATGACTCAGATGATGAACCTTGATACCAAAGAAGTGATGCAATTCGGTCTTAATGGCCGAAAAAAAATTGTTGCAGAATTTGGCGAGGAAAAAGTCATCAACTCTTACCTTCACTCTCTAGAAGAACTATAGTCTCAAAAGATTTTAAGCAAAAATTCGGTTTTCAGGAGATTATTAGTTGTTCAACCCCGAAATTTAAAAGAACATTAAATATTTTGATGCCAAGGGATATTCATTTGTGTAGTTCTAAACTCTTCATTCATTCTGGGTACCTCCTATTGATTCTATATCTTTCTCAATCCTGTGGAAGTTACAAACAAAATATCATGTTCACAGCCACAGATAATACGGAATATAGCCATATGGTTACTCTAGCCGAAGCCAATTATTTAATCCAACCAAATGACCGTTTAGAATTACAGGTCTATACTCAAAAAGGAGAACGTATTATTGATCCAGAATTTGAATTAACAGAGAATGTTCAAAATATAGATAACATTCGACCTAGATTAGATTATTTAGTTCTTGAAAATGGCATGGTAAAACTACCCATGGTTGGATTCATAGAACTCAATGGTTTGACATTAAATCAGGCAGAAGAATATCTTCAAAAAAAGTACTCAGAATTCTACACAGAGCCCTTTGTTAATCTAAGATTCGTGAATAAAAGAGTGTTTGTACTTGGTAACTCTAAGGGTCAGGTAGTGCCATTAGAAAATGAAAATACCAAAGTCTCGGAAATACTGGCATTAACACAAGCCATTGACAACGATGCTAAGGTTAAAAACATTCGTTTAATAAGGGATAATCAAATGTATGAAGTAGACTTCTCTTCTTTTCAAGGTTATATCCAATCTGACTATGTAGTTCAATCTGATGATATTATTTATGTCGAACCCGTTCGAAGACCCTTCAATGAATTCTTTAGGGATAATGGCCCTATAGTGTCTATAATTACTAGTGTCCTGTCCTTAGTTGTTGTAATTATTAGTGTCTCCAATTGAATCCAGATTCTTACCATAGCAATGAAATTGAGGGTATAGATTTCTATAAACTTAGAGCCGTTATCAGTAAAAGCGCGATTTGGCTCGCGTTGATATTCGCTTTTTCTGTGGCGTGTGCTTATCTCGTAATTAGATGGACGAAGCCCTTATATGAATCAGTTTCAGAAGTGAAGTTGGATGTAGAGGCAAATGCCACCGAATTAGGAATTACGTCGATCGCCGAAAACCAAAACCTGAATGTTATATCTGGAGAAATTGAACTTCTAAGATCAAAGCTTTTTTTTAATAAGGTGATTGAAAATTTTGACTTGGACGTATCGTACTTTACAGCTGGAACAGTTCTGACAGACGAGAAATATCCTAACGCCCCCTTTAAAGTAGATTACATAGTAAAAGACAATCAAGCTTATGATAAAAGGATTTACATAAAGCTAATAGACCAAAATGAGTATAAAGTTAGTTTTCAGAATGAAGATGTTGGAAACGGTCAGTCTTACAAAGTTGGAGCGCTAGTAGAACACGATTGGTTAAACTTTAGTATTTCACTTACTAAGGATTTTATATCTGGCGACGAGAGCTATTTTTTTGTGATCAATAGTCAATCGAGCCTTGTAAACTATTTTGAAGAAAATTTAATTGTTGAGCCACTAAATCTGAATGCGAATACGATAAAGATTGCCATTACAGATTACAACAGACACAAGGCCCGAGACCTGGTCAACACTATTGACAGTGTATATCTGGAATACTCTCAACAAGAGAAAACGAAAGAAAACAAACAAAAAATAGAGTGGCTAAACAATGAGTTAAAACAGATCGAAGGTCAATTAGAAGAATATGAGAGCTATTTTGAGAGTTTCACGATTGAAAATAGGACAAGTGATCTCAATCAGGATTTAAAAAACATTATTGAAATAATTAATGACCTTGACTCTCAGAAATTGGTGTTAAGATCACGACTTAGGGAGATTCAAAATGTTAGGATTGATCTTGATAAAACCGATAAAATAGAATTACATACCAGCCAACTTCCGCAATTTTTGAAAGATAATGTTAAAGCCCTAAATGATTTGATATTAGAGCGGGAAAGACTTGGTCTATCGTATTCAGAAACCACATTTGCATTAACCAAGAAGGACAATGAAATCAATCAGCTGAGATCTGGGGTCTTAAAGAATTTGGGAGACCTAGAAATAAGGTATAATCGAGAAATTAAGAACATCGACGAACGTAAGCGGATATTACAATCCAATTTTGAAGAACTTCCTGGGAAGAGTACTGAATACAATAAGAAACAAAGGTTTTTCAAGCTTTATGAAGAATTCTATCTTTCTTTAATGCAGAGTAAAGCGGAGTTTCAAATAGCTGAGGCAGGAACTACAACCCAATTTAAAATACTATCGGCTGCCACCTTACCAACTGCGCCTATCTCGCCAAAAAATCTAATAATCATTGGAATAGGTGTGGTTACAGGTCTAGTCTTGAATTTTATATTCATAAGTATGAAATATCTGCTTCATAATAAAATTACTACCTTTCAGGAATTAGAAAATAGTACTACGAATCCCATATTGGGATCTGTTCCTAAAGCAAGCGAAAAGCTCGAACACACTAGCTTAATAATACATAAGCGACCAAAATCTGCCGTTAGTGAAGCTTTGAGGTCAATACGTACCAATATTGAATTTATGCTCACTAAAGAACAACAACGTGTTATATCAGTTACTTCAACCGTTAGTGGCGAAGGGAAAACTTTTATAGCAGTGAACTTCGGTGCTATTGTAGCGCTAACTAAGAAAAAAGTTGTAATAGTTGATCTCGATATGAGAAAACCAAGGGTTCATATGGCTTTGGGGAACGGAGTTAATGCCAAAGGCGTTAGTACTATTTTAATCGGCAAACATGATCCATTAGATTGTGTTTTATCCACAGATGTTGACAACCTACACTTTATACCTGCAGGACCCACCCCACCCAACCCCTCGGAACTATTGTTAAATGGTGCTTTTGAAAGCCTACTAAATAGCCTGAAAAAAGAATATGATTTGGTCATTTTAGACACGCCTCCAGCCGGGCTTGTCACCGACAGTCTTCTTGCAATGAAAAAGGCAAATCTCGCGATTTATATTATACGCGCAAACTATTCTAAAAAAGTATTCACAAAGACTCTTGACAGGTTGGTTAAAGTAAACAATTTTGAGAATATTTCTGTAGTGTTAAATGCCGTTCCGCGTAGCTCTGGAAAGACTTACGGATACGGTTATTACGATGAAAAAGTCACTGGTGAGGTAACAACATGATATAATTGTTAAAGATATTTCAAAAACCCAGCCCCACTTCACATTACATCAACGATCTCCATTCGCATTTGCTGCCAGGAATAGATGATGGCGTTAAATCATTTGAAGAATCATTAAGAATACTTCGAAAACTGCATAATATGGGAACGAGAAAAATAGTAACTACTCCCCATATAATGAGTGACCTCTACCCCAACAATGAAGATGATGTCCTTAAAATAGGAGGTTCCCTTAAAGAACGTATTAAAAAGGAAAACATTGAAATAGAGTTGTCAATAGCGGCTGAGTACTTTCTAGACGAGTCCTTGATGGATAAGTTAAACAACAACCCTGATGTGCTACTTACTTTTGGTAAGAACTATTTGTTGTTTGAAACAAGTTTCTACAATCGTCCTTTGTATTTAAATGAGTTCATATTCAAAGCTCAATCTATCGGATTAAAACCGGTATTAGCGCACCCAGAAAGGTATAGCTACTTACATCAAAAGATAGAGGCTATTCACGATCTCATACAAAGAGGTGTTTTGCTCCAACTAAATATAATTTCACTAGCGGGATTTTATTCTAAGCCAATCAAGAAATTCGCGGAACAATTAATCAATGAGGAGGTAATACAATTTATTGGATCCGATTGCCACAACGAGATCCAATGTGAAGCCATCAAGGCAGCAATGAAAAATAAGCATTACAGCAAGGTAGCAGGTTCCCCACTTCTTAATTATAAGCTATGATACTAGTAACCGGCGCTAATGGACTTGTCGGCAGCTTTATATGCAAGGCGCTAAGAGAAAATAATATCCCATTTCGAGGCCTAGTGCGAAAAGACGGTGATCTAACATTAGTAGAAGAAATTGTCGATAATCTTATATATGGCGAGTTCTTGAACCTTGAGTTTATGGCGGAAGAAATTCAAAAATTCGATATTATAATTCATTGTGCTGCGGTTATTTCTTTCGCAAAAAACAAAAAAGATGAAATGTTTAGAGTGAACGTGGAAGGAACGAAACAACTTGTTAATCTTGCATTAGCATCTGACATCGATTATTTCTTGTACGTGAGTTCAGTTGCTGCTATTGGTCGAAGTAAAGCAGGTATAGTTAATGAAACCAAAAACTGGACTATTTCTAAAGAAAACACCTGGTATGGCGAGTCTAAGCATCTTGCGGAACTAGAGGTCTGGAGGGCAATTGAAGAAGGCTTAACTGCATGCATAATTAACCCTTCTATAGTACTTGGTCCTGGTAACTGGAATAAGAGTAGTACCCAACTTTTTAAATATATCTGGGATGAAAATCCATTTTATGGAAAGGGTAAATTAAATTACGTTGATGTAAGAGATGTCGCTTCAATAACACTGGAACTACTTGAGAAAAGAATTGATAATGAGCGATTTATTCTTAGTTCGGGAGCAAGTCACTATCAAGATTTTTTTCGTTTAGTAGCAAAAGGACTCTCTAAGCGACCTCCAAAAAAAGAATTGAAAAATTGGCAAGGACAAATCGCTGTTATGATCTCTTATCTCATGAGCTTGATCAAAAATTCACAGTCACTTTTTACCCGCGAAACAATTAGACAAGCCAACGATATCACTGTTTTTGATAGCTCAAAAATTCAAAATTTTTTAGATTATAAATTCAAAAAACTTCACGAAACAGTGATGTGGACAACGAAGGAATTGACTAGATCTCACGATAAATAATTAAGTCCTCTAAGTAACCTACAATTAGGTTTTTTTTGTAAATTCATTAAACTTTCAAAAGAACATATGAAGGAAAATTTCAAGAAAAAAAAAGAGGAGAATGAACTTATTAAAAGATTTGAAGACCATCTAAAAAACAAGGTATCCTACTTTTTTGAACTTGACAGCTTTGAACAAATTATTGATTATTACCTAGAACAAGGCAAATTCAATAAGGCACTAACAGCGGCTAATTTGGCCTCTAGGCAATACCCCTTTTCTCCTGAAATTCTTATTTCAAAAGCTCAAATTCTCTCGAATCTTGAGAAATATGATCAGGCGTTGGAGCTATTGAGCCAGGCAGAATCAATTCAGCCTAGTGACGCTGAAATACATTTTATGAAGGGCTCTATCCAATCTCTATTGGGGCAATATGAGGAGGCTATTAATTCTTACAGCATCGCCTTGTTGCACACGGAAGATAAGGATGAGGCCTACTACAGTCTTGGATTAGCCTTCCAAAGTATGGAACGTTATTCCGAAGCAATTGAATCCTACAAAAAAGCGATAGAAGAAAATATTTATCATGAAGGAGCACTTTATGAGCTTGCCTACTGCCTTGATTACACGGGTCAGCTTGAAAGTAGTATTGATTATTACCACAAGTTTATAGATGCAGATCCGTATTCACAGGCTGCTTGGTATAACCTGGGAATTGTTTATGGTAAACTAAAAAAATACGAAGAAGCACTAAAAGCTTACGAGTATGCCATAGTGATAGAAGAAAATTTTTCTTCGGCTTTCTTCAATATTGGCAATACGCAGTTGAAGCTTGATAATTATGCTAAAGCCATTGACGCCTACACTAAAACATTAGAAATCGAAGGACCAAGTCCAGAGGTTTATTGCCAATTAGGCTATGCATATGAGAAAACCAAGAACTTTGATTTAGGACTAAAATATTTTCAGAAAGCCGCCAAATTAGATCAAATGTACGATGAAGCCTGGTTTGGAGCAGGTCGATGTCTGGATGAGCAGGAGAAATGGTACCAGGCCCTACATTTTTACAGTAAGGCATTAAAGCTTGATCATGAAAATCCAAACTATTGGAAGGCTATTGCAAAAGCAGAGTTTAATGTAGGTAATGTAGTTTCAAGTGCGGATGCCTATGAAGAAGCATCCATGCTGATTCCTGAAGATAAAGAAGTTTGGATCAATTGGTCTTTGATCTATTACGAACAAGGTGAATATAAAAAAGCTATAAATCTTATGGTTCATGCTCTGGAAGAACTTCCTGATGACCCTGAATTCATTTACCAAATAACTATCTACCTTATTTCTGCAGGCAGATACAAAGAGGCATTCAATTATTTAGAAAATGCATTAATTTTGGATTTTGATAAGCATACAGTTCTATTTGATTACTTTCCTCAATTGGAAACACAAAAAGCCCTGCATAAGATAATCAACCAATTTAGAAATAAGAACTCCTAATGAATTATACTCTTAATAATATTCCTGAGCGCACTAAAAAGCCCAGGCAATATGGATTTACTATGGCCATGGATAAAGGTCTTAGCATTCGTGAAGTTGAGGATTTCCTCAGTATATGTAGCGATCATATTGATATTGTAAAATTTGGGTGGGCCACCTCGTATGTTACACCTAACCTTAATGATAAGATACAGATATATCAGGATGCCGGAATTCCGGTATATTTTGGAGGTACACTTTTTGAATCGTTTATAGTTCGTGATCAATTTGATGATTATCGAAAGGTATTGGATAAGTACAAACTTGAGTTTGCCGAAGTTTCAGATGGGTCGATAGAATTAGACCATGATGAAAAATGTGATTATATACGCAAGCTTTCTGAGCAGGTAACCGTACTGTCCGAAGTAGGATCTAAAGACGAAGAAAAAATAATACCTCCGTATCAATGGATAAGTCTTATGCAGGCAGAACTTGACGCAGGGGCTTGGAAGGTTATTGGAGAGGCAAGAGAAAGCGGAAATGTTGGTCTTTTCAGATCAACAGGAGAAGTTAGGTCTGGTTTAGTACAAGAAATATTAACGAAGATTCCATTTGAAAAAATTATTTGGGAGGCGCCACAAAAAGCCCAGCAAGTTTGGTTTATAAAATTGTTGGGATCCAATGTAAATCTAGGGAATATTGCTCCGCAAGAGGTTATCCCTTTAGAAACCATTCGGTTAGGCCTGCGAGGTGATACGTTCTCACATTTTCTTAACGGCAACGGACAAGGGTAAGTCTAATGGAAAAATTTTTGCGTCCGTTACTACTGTTCTTGAAGGGAATGGGAATGGGGGCAGCTGATGTAGTACCTGGTGTATCAGGTGGTACAGTAGCTCTCATTTCAGGTATCTATGAACGTCTTTTAGCTGCCCTAAATTCGGTTGATAATCAAGCCGTTAAACTCCTTATCAAATTTGAGATCAAACTTTTTTGGAAGCATATCGATGGCAATTTCCTTTTTGTTTTGGTAGCAGGAATAGCAACCAGTGTAATTACATTAGCCAAAATAGTTACATACCTCGTTGAAATTTATCCAATTCAATTATGGTCATTCTTTTTCGGTTTAATAGTCATATCAGCCATTGTGGTTCTAAGAAATGTAAGATCATGGTCAATAGGCAAAATAGTAATGTTGCTGGTAGGTATTGTAGCTGCTTTTTTAATTACCGAGGCTACCCCAGCTGCCACACCTGAAAGTTTATGGTTTGTTTTCCTGAGTGGCGCAATTGCCATTTGTGCAATGATATTACCCGGAATTTCGGGTAGTTTTATTTTGTTAATAATGGGTAAATACGAATTTATATTTAACGCTCTTAATAACCGAGATATACCTGTGATTTTAACATTTATAGTTGGCTGTGTCGTTGGATTACTTTCTTTTGCTCGCGTTGTCACCTGGTTGTTTAAGAAATATCATGATCAGGCAATCGCGCTCTTATCGGGTTTTATGATCGGGTCTTTAAACAAAGTTTGGCCCTGGAAATTACCCTTGCAGTTTCGCTTAAATTCTGACGGAGAACAGGTAGCCTATATGACGAAAAACGTTCTTCCCGGAGAATACGCACGAGAGTTAGGTCAAAACCCAAGTCTTTTTCAAGGCCTGTTATTTATTGCGCTCGGCATATTTATTATTGTTGTAATAGAGAAAATAGCCCTACGTTTAAAATCTGCTTAATGGCACTCTACGGATTAATTGGCAAAACATTAAGGCACTCATTTTCGCAAAAATACTTTTCCGAAAAGTTTGAAAGGCATAACCTAAAAGATCACAAATACGAACTTTTTGAACTCGAAAGTATATCGGAAATCAACTCTCTGAAAAAGAATCCTGATCTAAAAGGCTTCAATGTAACTATACCCTATAAAGAAGAAGTGCTATCGCATCTGAAATCTGTGGAAGTAAATGCCAAAAGAATTGGAGCCGTGAACGTTATAAAAATCGTTGATAACCAGCTTCATGGTTACAACACAGATTACTTTGGATTCCGAGAGTCTCTGAAGAAATGGCTCGCGGACAAGTCTGGAAACTTAAGCGCCTTGGTGTTAGGAACAGGAGGAGCCTCAAAGGCAGTAGTCGCCGCATTAGATAGTTTAGGGATTAAAAATATCCTGATTTCAAGAATTAGATCTAATCAGGCCATAAGTTATGATGACCTAACACAAAGAGTCATTCAGGATAATAAACTCATAGTAAATACCACCCCCTTGGGAATGTTACCGGACTTAGAAAGTAAACCAAAATTACCCTACGAGTTCATAACTTCAGAACACTGGATATATGACCTTGTTTATAACCCAAAAGAAACGCTGTTTTTAAAATTGGGCAAACAACAGGGCGCCCAAATTAAGAATGGTCTTGAGATGCTCTTTCTACAAGCCGAAAAGTCATGGGAAATTTGGCAGAGCAAAAGCGACCTTTGATAAGAGCAGTTAAAAGGGTCTTTATAGTACTGCTCTTGAACATAAACATTGAATGGAATTTAAACTAACTAGCGAATATCAACCAACGGGTGACCAACCTGGAGCAATAGCCCAATTGTCTTTAGGAGTTACTGAAAGGGAACCTTACCAAACTCTTCTTGGAGCAACGGGTACAGGCAAAACTTTTACCATTGCCAACGTCATTAAAGAAGTCCAGAGGCCGACGCTCGTCTTAAGTCATAACAAAACTTTAGCCGCTCAGCTCTATGGAGAATTTAAAAGATTCTTTCCTGAAAATGCAGTTGAATACTTTATTTCCTATTACGATTATTATCAACCGGAAGCGTTCATTCCAAATTCAAATTTGTACATTGAAAAAGATCTGTCCATCAATGATGAAATTGAAAAGTTACGACTCAGTGCAACATCATCATTGCTGACGGGAAGGCGAGATGTAATTGTTATAGCCTCAGTTTCCTGTATTTATGGTATTGGAAATCCCGAAGAATTCGGAAAAAATGTTATCAATCTCAAAGTGGGGGAGCAAATAGCCAGAAACAAGCTTCTTTTTGCCTTGGTAGATATTCTATATAGCCGAACTACTGCTGAGTTTAAAAGAGGAAACTTTCGAGTAAAAGGGGATACAGTAGATATATACATAGCTTATGGTGATTTCGCTTATCGCATCATATTTTGGGGAGATGAAATCGAGGCTATTCAACGAATTGAACCGTCAACCGGCAAGAAAATTTCCAATGAAAAAATAATCACAATTTTTCCCGCTAACCTTTTTGTCACCGGAAAGGAACTACTACACCAAGCCATAAATGAAATACAAGACGACCTTGTAAGTCAACTGAAACTCTTTGAAACTGAACGTAGACACTTAGAAGCAAAGCGCCTAAAAGAACGAACGGAATTCGATATTGAGATGATGCGAGAGTTGGGTTATTGTTCAGGTGTAGAGAATTATTCGCGCTACTTTGATAGACGTAAGCCAGGTGCGCGCCCTTTCTGCCTTCTTGATTATTTCCCCGATGATTATCTAATGGTTATTGACGAAAGTCATGTAACAGTGCCCCAGGTGAGAGCAATGTGGGGAGGTGACCGATCCAGAAAAGTGAACCTTGTCGATTTTGGTTTTAGACTACCATCGGCTTTAGACAACCGACCATTGACATTTAATGAGTTTGAGTCATTACAAAATCAGGTTATATATGTGAGTGCAACTCCTGCAGAATATGAGCTTCGTAAATCTGAAGGAGTGGTTGTTGAACAAATCATACGTCCGACAGGACTTTTAGATCCTGAAATTGACGTTCGCCCCAGTGGTAATCAAATAGACGATCTCCTTGAAGAAATTGATGAAACGGTAAAAAGAGGCGAGCGAATTTTAGTTACTACCCTTACAAAGCGAATGGCCGAGGAATTGACAAAGTTTCTTGAGAGAGCCAGTGTAAAATGTCGCTACATACACAGCGAAGTGGACACACTGGATCGGGTTGAGATCTTAAGGGAATTAAGACTTGGGATTTTTGACGTTTTAGTAGGCGTTAATCTGCTAAGAGAAGGACTTGATCTGCCTGAAGTTTCTCTGGTGGCTATTCTCGATGCTGATAAGGAGGGGTTCCTAAGAAATGAAAGATCGCTTGTACAGACTATTGGTCGAGCCGCCAGAAATGCCAACGGTCGTGTAATTATGTACGCCGATAAGATCACTGAGTCTATGCAAACCGCAATCGACGAAACTAACAGAAGACGGACAATCCAATCTGAATATAATGCGGATCACGGGATTGTTCCGGAGACCATTCTAAGATCGAAAGAGTCTATATTGGAGCAGACCAAGGTAGCCGATAAGAAAAGATCCTCGGTGAAGTACTATGTTGAGGATGAAACTAGTTCTGTAGCTGCTGATCCGGTTGTGAGCTATATGGACAAAGATCAACTTCAAAAAGCAGTTATTAAAACACAAAAATCGATGGAGAAAGCTGCTAAAGACCTGGATTTTATAGAAGCCGCCAGATTAAGAGATGAACTTATGGAATTAAAGAAGCTGTTAGAGCAAAAGTAATAACAGAATAAACTATTCTTCCGTTAAAGTTAATGCTAAAAGATATTTGTTATGAAGAACGGTTATATTTTTCTCGCCATGTTTGTATCGTCACTTTTTGGAGCTTTATTGGCGGGTGCTATTATTTTATCTTATGTAAATCCAGCAAAACAACCTTCTCTTCTACAAAGCGAAACTGTTTCAGATCGGCAAAATAAAATTACCCTGACCAGTGCATTTGACTCTTCTCATATAATACCAAAAGGAGTCAATTTTATAGACGCTGCTGAAAATGTCACAGCCGGAGTCGTTCATATTCGCGCTTCTTATGCATCTGGTGGGTATAGTATGAATCCACTTGATGGTTTCTTTCAAAATCAAAGTCAATCATCCGGATCAGGCGTTATTGTTTCTTCAGATGGGTTTATCGCTACCAATAATCATGTTATAGAAGATGCCAATAGGATTGAAGTAGTCCTTAATGATAATAGAAGTTATCAAGCAAAACTTATTGGCACAGATCCAACGACGGATTTAGCCCTGTTAAAAATAGATGAGAACAATCTTCCATTTGTCAAGTACGGAAATTCAGACATGACAGTGCCAGGGCAATGGGTCTTGGCTATTGGAAACCCATTCGATTTGAATTCTACCGTAACCGCGGGAATAGTAAGTGCAAAAGCACGAAACATTGGTATACTCCGAGATAGAAACAATTTGCAGATCGAGTCTTTTATTCAGACGGATGCCGCGGTTAACCCAGGAAATAGTGGTGGGGCGCTAGTGAATCTGAAAGGCGAGTTAATAGGCATTAATACCGCAATTGCTACACCCACCGGTACCTATGCAGGCTACTCTTTCGCTGTACCTGTTACCCTAGTAAAAAAAGTAATTGACGATCTGGTAGAATTTGGAGAAGTACAACGAGGTCTACTTGGAATCAGAATTGGTGACGTTAATGCTCAACTGGCCGAGGCTCGAGATTTAAATGTTGTAAGTGGCGTCTTTATTAGCTCTGTTAACAACAACAGTTCGGCGGAAGAAGCTGGCCTTAAGCAAGGTGATGTAATAATTGCTATAGATAATATGATAGTCCATAACGTATCGGAACTTCAGGAATTCGTGGCCCGAAACAGACCTGGAGATGAAGTTAACGTCACTTACGTGCGGGATAACGAAGAATCTACTGTATTAGCTGTATTAAGAAATACAGAAGGCAGTACTGAAATGGTTCGAAGAAGCTTCTCTGAAAGACTTGAAGGAGCAAGAATTGAAAACTTAACTATGACTGAACTCGGTCGTCTGAACATTGATAATGGTGTCAGGCTAGAAGAAATAGCTGATGGAAAATGGGAAGATGCAGGAATCGAGGATGGTTTTATTATCACGAAAATAGATAAAATCAATATTTCCAATGTAGAAGATCTTCATTTGACATTACAGAATAAAAAGGGTGGAATTTTAGTGGAAGGTCTATCAGCCTCAGGCGAAGAAGAGGTGTTTGGTATTAACTGGTAAACACCTTATTCAAACGATTGAAATTTTACAACAAAGCCATTTTATTCATACCTTAATTTCATCCATTTATATACATTTGCAGCGCCTAAAAATTTGCAGATGAATAATTTTGGTATCACTGAAGCCTTGAATTCTCTTGGCCTGAAAAACGAAAACAGCGGATCTTCTACTGGTTCTAATTGGTTATCTAGTACTGGAGATATTATAAAATCTTACTCGCCCGTAGACGGCTCTTTGATCGGAAAAGTTTACAGTACCACAAAAGATCAGTATAACGAAATTATTGAGAAAGCAGAAAGTGCTTTTAAGAAATGGAGACTAATACCCGCTCCTAAACGAGGGGAAGTTGTAAGACAGATTGGAGAAGAATTGAGGAAAAATAAGGAGGCACTTGGAAAATTGGTTTCTTACGAAATGGGTAAGTCTTACCAAGAAGGCCTCGGCGAGGTTCAAGAAATGATCGATATTTGCGATTTTGCCGTTGGCCTGTCCAGACAACTTCATGGACTAACCATGCACTCAGAACGAACACAACATAGAATGTACGAGCAGTACCATCCATTAGGACTGGTTGGAATCATTTCAGCATTCAATTTTCCTGTAGCCGTTTGGTCATGGAATACAATGTTAGCCTGGGTTTGTGGTGATGTCTGCGTTTGGAAACCATCTGAAAAAACCCCGCTGTGCAGTATTGCTTGTCAAAATATTGTTAATAAAGTCTTTAAGAAAAATGACATCCCTGAAGGGGTCTCATGTATCGTTAATGGCGATTACCAGGTGGGAGAACTGATCTCAAACGATCAGCGAATACCTCTGGTCTCCGCTACAGGTTCAACTCGAATGGGAAAAAAAGTAGGAGCTGCGGTAGGTTCTAGATTGGGTAGGGCATTACTTGAGCTTGGAGGTAATAACGCAATTATAATCACCGAAAATTCTGATCTAAATGTGGCCATAATAGGTTCACTTTTTGGAGCTGTTGGAACCTGTGGTCAGCGCTGTACCTCAACCCGCAGATTGATAATTCACGAATCCATCTATAACAAGGTCAAAGAAAAATTAGTAAATGCATATGGCCAGTTAAAAATAGGAAACCCCTTAGATGAAAAGAATCACGTGGGTCCGCTTATAGACAAAGATGCAGTCAAGATGTATGAAGACGCTATTGCCGCTATTTCTTCTGAGGGAGGTAACGTGCTTATTGAGGGCGGAGTGTTAACAGGTGAAGGTTATTCGTCGGGGTGTTACGTAAAGCCAGTAATTGCTGAAGTTACTAACGATATGAAAATGGTTCAGCGCGAAACTTTTGCCCCTATTCTTTATCTCATTAAGTACACTAGTGTTGAAGAAGCTATTGAATTGCAAAACGACGTTGCTCAAGGCCTCTCTTCTGCTATTATGACTCAGAATATGAGAGAGGCTGAAAAGTTCTTATCACACGCTGGCTCAGACTGCGGGATTGCTAATGTAAATATAGGTACTTCTGGCGCTGAAATTGGAGGTGCATTTGGAGGAGAGAAAGAGACCGGAGGCGGACGTGAGTCAGGATCCGATGCGTGGAAAATATATATGAGAAGGCAAACGAACACCATTAATTATGGCCAGGATCTGCCGTTAGCTCAGGGTATCAAGTTTGACCTGTAATACAACAAGTCATTTTGAGATCAGTAGCCTTTAATTTATATTTATATACTATAACTAAAGCCCTTTAGATGTTCGATCGACAGAAAAAATATACCTCCGTTATGCTTATCGATGACAACGAAATCGATAATTTAATCAACCAAAAAATGATCGAGGCAGCCGATATGGCTAAATACATTTATACTCATACTGGAGCCAAAAGTGCAATCGAATTTCTAAAGAACATTGAAAAAATAGATACTTTGGGTGAGCAAGTGCTGCCAGATATTATATTCCTGGATATAGATATGCCGTTAATGGATGGTTTTCAATTTTTAGATGAGTTTGAAAAATTATCTGATTCGACACGGGAAAAGTGTAAGATCATTATGCTCACTTCCTCTATCAACCCACGCGACCTGGACAAATCAAAGAAGTATAACTACGTTAGAAAATACATAAACAAGCCTTTGGCTCAAGAAAGTCTTGATGGAATTGATCTTTAACGCGATTACGATCGATCACTTAGTCGTTGTATTAGGTCTTCGTCTTTTTTGATCAAATCAGTAATTACGAAGTGATTAGCCCTGATTTCAGGCATCTTAGATAGCAACACACGTATTTTATCAGCCTTGTTCTTTTTTGACCCACTAATGGCTGTCTTAAGTACTTTAGACCAAGCAACTATATGCTCACAGCTATCCTTTCCAAGTAATCTCACCTGACGTTGAATACTATTCACCAACTGATTAAAAAGCTCGAAATCCTTCAATAAACAATATTGTAAAGCAAGGATTATTTTAATCTCCAGCTGAACAAATGGATATTTCTTCAGGCTAATTTCGTTCAATAAATTATTAACCCACCTACTTGCCTCCTCATAATTTTTCTTGTAGTAACATGAAACGGCTCTATACATCACATAGGTCAGATAAGTCGAGGTATCTTGGTTGTCAACTTCATAGTCATGAAATAGGCCATCATTTTCATTGTACATGTCGCTTTCCAACCCCAGACGCATATGTCTTTTTACCTTACTTACTAGAAATTGAGCTGGGTGGGTATATAGAGTATAGTTAGTTAATAAGTTACTAGCTGCGTCATTGACTTCCTCAAAATATCGCTCCGCCTTTCTAAATACCCCATAGTGATTATAATACTCAAGCTTCAAAAATTCAAAAACCAGGTTCATGTGGTAGTAGATTGAATCAAGCTGATATGATTTAAATATTTTCTCTACATTATCAAGAATATCTTCAATTGGTTCTTGATCATCACTAAGTCCATCATCATTTGATTCAACAAATAACCGATGAAATATTAACATACAACTCTGATACACATAAAGCCTGTGGGATTCATATAAGGCACTTACATTACTCATTTCTTTCAATAAGAGATCCAGTCCGAGTTTGTCAGTTTCATCCCCAGATAAGGTATACTCACCATACTTCTTAAAATACTCAGCGAGCAGGTCTTCTGCCTTATCTACAGCCAAAGTATAGGCTACATGTCGGTTATATTGTTGTGAGTAGTGAAAATAGTCCGGAGCATGGATATGCATCTTCTTTAATGACTTATAGACAATAGTCAACTCATTAGAAAGATCATAATCCAAAAGTTCTCGTTCTAATTTCTTCAGAGTAGCTACGGCTATAGCTTTCTTTTTTGTGAAGATAATTTCATTAATATTGGCAACTTTTTTAAGAATATCCGTCCGAGGACTCTCCATAATTTGAAGCAAGTATTCCTCAATTTTCTGATTAAGCCGAGAACGCAAAGTATAATATGCATTTGTGTTTACTCCTAGCTCGCCCATAATCTTGGAATCAGAAAGCTGGCGCTCCCTCATGGCCTGAAGTAGGTAGGCTGACTTTTCAGCGTTACTTTCAATCAGCGCATCTTTAATAGATTCATAATCCTTAGCAGAAAGTTGTTTAATAATATTTTTGAGTTTGGCCATAGATTTAAGTAGCGTCAGACGATCTAAAGGCGGCTAGCATTTGATCATCTCTAAAAAAATTCCTCAGTTTAAACCAAGCGAAAAGTTAATGAAAAATAATAAGACATCAGTTGAATACGAGATGTAAAGTAGTAAACAGCGCTGGAAAAAAGCGGTTTGCAAACGTTACAATGGCCTATGAAAGAAAGCCCTAAAGATATAGGTCTTTTCATTCGAGCATTCATGATAATAAGAAAGCCACCGATTTCATCAGTGACTTTCTAGAGTACGTATATGTACTATCATCAATTATTGTGGAGCCGGAGAGATTCGAACTCTCGTCCAGAGAAGGTAACTATCGAGCCTTCTACATGCTTAGTTATACTTAAGTTTTCGAGTAAGATCAAGGCAATAACAACCTCAGATCAAACCTTAGATGCAATTAATTTCACACCAACATCACAACACTGCTGGCATTAGCTCTGCGTTTCGACACCCATAACCAAAACCCGCAAAGCGAAGGTTCTGAAGGATGTGGCTGGGGCACCGCGTCTAGCGATGAACCCATAAATCTCTACTATACTTCGAGATTAAGCAGCCATGGCGTAATTAGATTCGCCAAATAAATGATGAGACTATCTTTTAAGGCTCTCACCTCATGAGCCTGCATGCTTATACGCGTAATTACTCATCCTGTCAAAACCGGTCGGCCCCAAAAGAACTAGGCAAATATAAACTTATTCTGCCTGCAATACCTTAATAACCAGCTTTCTCTACATTTGTGAGCTCCATAGTTTTACACATATGAAATACGCAATTTTCGCAATGATGCTAATTTTCCACTTAAACAGTTTTTCTCAGATTTTAAAAGTAGATAAGCAAGATATTGATTCCGACTCTGTGGATTACTGGATGGGTAGCGTGAGTTTCGACTTTAATGTAAATAACAGAAGTACTACCGAAACAGAAGAAGTCACATTCAGAGGACTTGTGGCTCATGGGGACCTCGTTCATTTGTCTGACAACAATGCATACATACTCATTAATACAATCAACTATTTCAGGAGTACAGGAGGCTCACTTATAAGCACAGGATATGCCCATTTTAGGATAAACTTCTTACGTAAAAAGAAGCTATCATATGAAACATTCATACAGGTTCAATATGACGACGGTCGCCGCATGCCTTATAGATTCCTTTCAGGTGGAGGGCTGAGGTTCAATCTGAATAAGAATGATGAATTCAAACTACATGCCGGTATTGGTGCAATGATCGAAACTGAGAGATGGAAATCAATTGGAAATGAATCAGAATTAATAGAAAGAAATATATTGAAGAATTCGAGTTATCTAAGTTCTCAGATCACCTTTAATGACTTTGTATCGTTTGATCTTATTGCTTATTATCAAGGCGGTTACGATAGCAAATCAGATTTATTTAGAAGTAGAATTAGCGGAGACGCATTTCTCAAAGTTAAGGTTACGGAACGTCTCTCCTTCACTACCAATTTTTCATTGCAATACGAAGATCGGCCAGTTATACCTATTAATAATCTTATTTATTCCCTTACTAACGGCCTCAAATGGAATTTCTAAGTACGATAAGCTAGCGTCCAAAATAATGCAACAAACCTTACCTTTCAATTGTCTAATGTACAATATGAATTTATATTGAAGCATGGAAAAAGAGAAACACATGCTCCCTAAATGGTTAGAAAAAACCCAACATAATAGCTGGGAGCCTGAAATATTCATTTCTGGAATCGTATTGTTTGGGTTACTTCAAATCCCGGAGTACCTGGTTAAATTCAGGTACTACTTTCAACGTGAGATATATGGTTTAACCACTGACATTGACAATTTCGTAGCTGTTTTAATTACTGGTATTCAATGGCTGACATTTGGACTGATTTTACACCTGTTCTTCAGGGGTATATGGATAGGACTCGTAGGCTTAAGCTATGTTTTTCCCAACGGAATTAATAAAGCCGACCTTAACTATAAGGGTAAATTTCAAACCCGCATAAATAATATACCAGATTTTACGAATCAAATTATCAGATTGGAGAAGATAAGTTCTTCCATCTTCAGCATCAGTTATTTTTTATTCATGAGTATCTTAGGAGGTTATGCTTTCTTTTTGACGACCATTATTGGCCCCATTTACCTCTTCTTTAATTTCAGTCCATATTCAATCTCGGATCTTGCGACTAACCCCGCAATTCAGACAGCAGCCAATAGCTACGCTTACTTTGTTCTAGGACTGGGCTTAATTTATATGTTGGACTTCCTATCATTGGGTATTATCAAAAGGTCACGTTACCTATCCAAGGTTTATTATCCCTTATATCAGATAGTAAGTTTTTTAACATTCAGTACACTCTACAGAAACATTTACTACATCTTAATTTCAAATTTTAAAAAATGGAAGGTAATTGTGTTTATTGCTTTCTTCATTGTAACGACCTTTTTCCTGGCGTCATTTCACGCTGACAGCTCTTCGGCCTCTTATCAATTTTCGCAACTTGAGTTTTACGGAACTACCTCTGGGAACCAACTCAGAGCCTCAGCGTATGAAAACTTTGACGGTACCTTTGTGGGCCAACGCGCTGCTATTCAAAGCGACATAGTAAAAGATGATGTTTTGCGTCTTTTCGTCACACATTTGAGCCTTCTTGATGATAGTGTAAGGACTCAGTGTAACTTCAGGGAGCTGGAAAGTCAATACGAAACGGACTCGCTAAAAATCGCCTGTCTATCCTCTTTTTATCAGATAAAAGTTAATGACTCTTTGTATAAAGAATTGGAATGGAAGTTTCATTATCACAGTAAAAGCAAGCATAGAGGAATTATTACTTATATAGATATTCGCGGTTTGAACAGAGGTATGCACACCTTGAACATTGGTCTCGCCAACTGGTATAATTCCACATATCAAGAAATACCATTCTTCAAAGAATAACAAGAAGCTCAATTAATTTATAATTTTCTCATCTTATTAACCACATGGTTTTTTAACTTCGAACCAATGGATCAGTTTGTGGTATCAGCGAGAAAATACAGACCTCAAGGTTTTGACGAAGTAGTAGGACAAAGTCACATAACTACTACGCTAAAGAACGCTGTAGATAACAATCAATTGGCCCAGGCACTGCTATTTTGTGGACCTAGAGGTGTGGGTAAAACCACCTGTGCACGCATTTTAGCACGAATGATTAATGAGTTTGACGAAGGGAGCGAAACAAACGCTCTTAACATCTTTGAGCTTGATGCGGCCTCCAATAATTCTGTAGACGACATTAGAAACCTCATAGATCAGGTCAGGTATCCACCTCAATACGGGAAATATAAAGTGTATATCATAGATGAGGTACACATGCTATCGAATGCTGCTTTCAATGCTTTTTTAAAAACGCTTGAGGAGCCTCCCTCCTATGCCATATTTATTTTAGCTACTACTGAGAAGCATAAAGTTATTCCCACAATTTTATCGAGATGCCAAATCTTCGATTTCAATCGAATTCAAGTCTCAGATATAGCAGACCATTTAAAGGTGATAGCAGAACGCGAGTCAATCAAGGTTGAAGATGAAGCCCTTCACCTGATAGCGCAAAAAGCCGATGGCGCCTTACGAGATGCCCTGTCTATTTTCGATCTTATCGTCACCTTTTCTACGGAAAGAAATATTACTTATCGATCTACAATTGATAATCTTCATATACTTGACTACGAATATTATTTCAAAATTATTGACTATCTGACATCTGAAAACCTTTCACAAACACTGCTCTTATTTGATGAAATTCTTAAGAAAGGATTTGACGGACATAACTTCATCATTGGTCTTAGTGAGCATATTAGGGACCTACTAGTTTGTAAAGATCCATCTACTGTTGAGCTCATGGAGGTGCCAGAAACAACTAAATCAAAGTACATAGATCAAGCATCCAATACAAGCCTTTCCTTTCTTCTTTCCTCACTTAACATCTTGAGTAAATGCGATTTGAGCTACAAAACCAGCAAAAATCAGCGGCTTCATGTAGAGTTGTCACTGATGAAATTAGTACACTTAAATAAAGCGGTTAGCCTGGCCACTCACTCTGAGAATGGCTTAAAAAAAAAAGTAGTTTAGATAATGATGAAGAGGCAAAATCAGATATTGAAACACCTGTAAAAAAGAAAGTTACCTCCTCGAACCCTCTTAAGACCGACACCGAAATTTCGGCACCCAGACCGGTCTCTAAACCTGATAGGTTAAAGAGTACCTCCAAAATACCAACAGCAATTAGTGAAGTGCCAGAAGTTAAACCTAAAGGAAAAATTACTCCAAACACTACTGAACATGAAGAATCATATGGACAGAACTCATTTGATTTGGTGCAGTTAAAAGCAGTATGGGATCGTTTCGCTAAGCAAAAGAAGGAAGAAGGCAGAGATGCTGAATACGCAGTACTTAAGCAAGATATTACCATAGTTGATGAATGCAAGATCGTACTGACCTTTACCAATAGCGTTAAAATCAACATTCTGGATCGATTTCGATCTGATCTTATTACCTTCCTGAAAAAGGAATTAGACAACGGAAAGATAGTGCTAGAAACTCAGTTGGTTGCTGAAGAGAAAAAACGCATCCCTTATACTAACAGAGAAAAGTTTGAACACATGGCACAAAAAAAGCCTATCCTTAATGAGCTTAAAGATAGGCTTGGATTGGATACTGATTTTTAATACTTACTATTCGTCTTTGAAGTTTTGCCAAGCGTAAGCCAGGCCAATGGTAAGTTGTTGGCTAAGTTGTACTTCATCCACCTGATCAAAATCATAGATCACTATAGCTCCTAAACTTACATTTAAGAATGAGTTAACTGCTGCCGAAAGGGTAAGGTCGAGCCTATGATCCCAGCGGTCAAAATCCAATTCTTCGTAGTTAATAAACATTAAATATTTCCACTTTAAATTTAAGTTCTCTGCAATGTCTTTATCAAAATCAGCCTGAAGCTGAAAAGCAGTCCATTCCGATCTTACATTGTCTCCGAGGTCCACGCCAAATTGACCTTTTGTGGGATCATCTGCACTAGGTAAATTTGCTAAATCGTCATCTGCCACAATGGTAAATCGAGGTGCAAATGGAGCTAATCTCAGACTAAAATAATCGACCGGTTTATATTCAAAGCCAAGTGCTGAGGTTATGAAAGCAGGTGCAAATAAATTGGAAATCTTAGTTCTATCGTCTGTGTCTTCATCAAATGAATATCCTATTGCAAACTGCGACAATAGACTAATGGAAGTAAATAAATTCCATTTGTCGTTAAGTTGCCGACCGTATTTCGTATCTAAATACATTCTATCTAGCGCCTTACGAGCATCTTGGTCTTGATTTTGGACCACGCCGTAACCAAAATCTACCTCATTATCCCAAGTGTGTACACCTTTTTTATAGTTGGCCTTATAATTGAGATACGAGCTCAACCCAATGGAGTTAACCCCACCCCCAGTCCATTCGTCAGAGAAGGAGGCCTGATTAAAATTTAAACCGGCCTTGAAGCTTTTTCGCCAATAGGTCGTATCCGCAGTTTCTTCGTCTTGAGCATATGAGCCAAAACCAATCACAAGACATAGTGATAGAAGTAGAACTTTATTCATGGTTTATTCTTGTAGAAGTTTAGAGCACAAATATGACTTTACTAATGCATATTTGAAAAGAGAATCGGGTATTTGTCGAAATGGGCTATAGATTGTTCACCTTCACCTCTTCTAAAGCAGTTTCCGTAAGAGGCTTTGTAATGAATTTAATAACATGATTGTTATTTACAATCTTATCGATGTCTCTTTTATTGTCTGAACTTGAAAGGATAATCACTTTGCACTTATCCTTGATTTGATTATTAAATTTTTCGAACTCGTAGAGAAACACGAAACCATCGACAATTGGCATGTTAATATCAAGAAATATCAAGTTCGGAAGATCATCAATATTTTCTTGATTATCCCTTAAGTAGTCAAGAGCGCTCTTGCCCGAATTCTTTACTTCAACCCTATTGGCAAATTTTGTGATTTCAATGATACGCTTACTGATAAAATTGTCAGTCTCGTTATCATCTACAAGCATTACTAAATCTATCGTCTTTGTGTTACTCAACGGTTGAATTTTTGAAGTTCTTAATCAAGTTGTTAACTGTTGGTTTCACCAAAATAGTTAATTTTCAACGCTTGCAAACATAGTAATTAAAAAACTTTTTGTGCCCATGGGAAAAAAAGAATGGATCAGTCTGATGTAGGCTTTTTGATCTTTAACACCTCTCCCAACTTAATACTCGCGTCATTTTTTTTATTCCAATCTAACAAATCTTCCACTTTAACTCCATTTTTCCGTGCAATGCTATAAAGTGTATCTCCTTCCTTAACTTCATAATCAATGTAAGTTGAGTCAGCATTTTGTTCGGTTTTAGGGATCAACTGTTTTGCAGTATCCTCCATTTTTCGATTGTAAACCTTTATTTTTTGATTGACGCTAAGCTTATCATTAATTGAAAGCTCATTCCATTTGAGCAGATCAAGAACATTCACTTGATACTTCTTCGAAATGGCGTAAAATGTATCACCCGCTGATACATTATGAATATGAACTACTGAATCGGAATTGTATTCTTCTTTTACTGATGCTGGCCTCTTTATTGTTGTTGTAAGCGGAGAGCTAATATTAACTGAATCAACTTTTGGATCAGTTTTAACCAGCGCCTTTTCCAGGCGCTCAAGGGAATCAAGCTTCTGCAAAAACGTTAAGGGTTCTGCCATATTAGATGATACTTGGTTGACTTCCACCAAATCAGCAGGTTTGACATCTCCGGCTAAACCTTCTTTGTCAGAAGTTTTATCCGCCACAATGTTTTCTTGACTTCCATGAGTGTTATATGGGAGTTTACCCAACTCTTTGTACTCCACTGGTACCTTTGCGGGTCGAATATACCTCAACCAAATAACGCGCCCCGCTTTTAATTCTTTACCTGACTTCATCCTATTTTTGGTGTAGAGTTTTTTAAGCTTTACACCATACTTTTGTGAAACATCCCAAAGACTTTCTCCCTCCGCAGCAACGTGATATCTGGCTTTACCCTTAGAACGTTTTGGTTTAAGGTAATACACTTGCCCCTCTATCAATTGATCATCGATCTCTAAGTCGTTATATTTAAGAAACTTGGAAAGCTCCAGGTTCCCTAAAGCCGCAATTTCAGGGATTTTATCCCCTTTGCGTGCCAAAATACCCGGCAATCCATTGATTTCAACCATTTCACCCTTTTTAGCCAAAGACTCGTCTTTAATAGCAGGAAATCCGGCAGGATCTGCCAAGTCATAATCTATTGTAGTATTTGGTTTTACCGGATTTGATGACTTTGTTGAAGTCACTATCGGTCTTTGTACTGCATTTTCAGTAGGTACGATAACGATATATTCTTTGTCATTAGGTATTTTTCCTTTACGCAGCCATTTGTTATACCTAACCACTTCTTCAGAGTCTACACGATAAAGTTTGGCAATATCATTCAGACTTTCATTTGGAAGTGCTCTATGTTCGATAAGACTGATGCGTGGCTTACCTTGCACAGCATCTTCATAGGCGATTTTATGCGCTAGATACTTCTTTACATACCAATATGTTTTCTTATTTATTGTCATTGACTTTTCACCGCGGTGCTTATCCGCGCCAACTTTTAGCGCGGTACCTGGCCCCATTTGGTAAGCCTGGAGAGACATAAGCCAATTGTCAAAGAAGGAATTATTATTTTTTTTCAAGTACCTTGCGGCACCTCTTGATGCAGACACAATGTTCATACGCTCATCAACCTGTTTGTCCACTCTCAGGCCCACTTCCATGGCGGTAAAATCCTTAAATTGCCAAAAACCAACGGCATTTGAAGATGAAACAGCGTCTGATATCAAACCACTCTCTTGTAACGCCAGATATTTAAAATCATCGGGAAGTCTTTCCTCGCTAAAAACACGCTCAACAATCGGGAAATAGCTCTTTGCTTTTTCCACCTGTTTATTAAAATAGACTGGACTACGAGTGAGTTTATCTACATCCTCTTGTATTTCTTTCCTCGCATCTTCCATTATGCGCAGCTTCATTCCTGCAAAATCCATCCTTGATGGAACCTTGGGACTTTGGGCATGAGAAAAAAAAGAAAGAAGTAAGAACAGAGCAAAAAATCGGAACTCCATATTAAAAAATTATAGCTTCTTTATTACCATTAAACCGTCTCTAACCGGAAATAAAACGTTTTGAACTCTTTCATCATTATGAATGAGCTTATTAAAATTATCGATTGCTAAGGTATCCTTATCTTTGTTATCATTCAAAACTTTTCCACTCCAGAGTACATTATCAACGATGATGAAACCTCCTTGTCGGACGATAGGCAGTACGAGCCTATAATAATTAGAATAGTTGATTTTATCGGCATCAATAAAAACAAGATCGAAAGTCTCCTTCAGATCTGGAATTAGGTCCAAAGCATTTCCTATTCTATAGTCAACAACGTGATCTAAGGAAGCTTCTTTAAAAAAAGACCTTACTTTATCCTCTAGTTCCTCATTAATATCGAGAGTAATAACTTTACCATCCTCAACCAATCCTTCTGCCAGACAAAGGGCAGAATACCCTGTATATGTTCCGATCTCGAGTACTCTACGTGGTTGTACCATATTAGAAAAAACAGAAAGCATTCTCCCTTGCATATGACCAGAGAGCATGCGAGGCATCACTACATTGGCGTTTGTATCCCTGTTAATCTTGCTAAGAATTGCAGATTCTTCCTCCGTGTGAAGCTCGGCATATTTCTGAATTTCTTCATTGATGAATTCCATTGTTATTTAGGTTTATAGGTAAGAACGCTTAATTCTTCTTCCACAAACATTTCATTTGCTAGATCTCTCAATTCAGCAGAGGTGGTACTTTTTATGGTACTAAATACGTGTTCTAAGGAATCAATTCGACCCAGATCTAAGAGGCTTTTACCCATCATCAACATAAGGCTTGTATTATTCTCCTCCGCCATGGCCAACTGCCCCATAAGCTGCTCCTTTACAGAATGCAGTTGTATAGTACCCAGCTGTTTTTCACGCAGGTTTTTAAGTTCCTTCTTAACAAGCTGAATACTTTTTTTCAATTGTTTATGTTCAGTACCAAAGAATATAGCAAATAAACCTGTGTCAGTGTATGCATGATATGAAGCATCTACGGAATACACAAATCCATATTTTTCGCGAAGCGCAAGGTTAAGGCGTGAGTTCATGCCCGGACCGCCAAGCAGATTCGATAGCATGAAAAAGGGGATACGCTTATCATCAATTAGAGAATATGAATCTCTGCCAATTGCACAATGCGACTGAGTCAGACTTCTGGTTACTTCTTTTGCGTAAGGTTGATAAGACTCAAAGGGTACTCGCGACACTTGTGCAGACAGTTTGGGAATACCACTCAAATACTTTGCTGCCAATCGCTTTACCTTCTTAAATGGCACATTGCCCACAGAGCAGAATACAATACGTTCAGTATTTAAATGTTCGTCGATAAATCGTTTAAAGTCCTCTCTTGTGAAAGACCTGACACTTTTAGCCGTGCCTAGAATGTTCATGCCTAAGGGATGGTTTCCGTAAATTACGCTATCAAACTCATCTTGGATGGCATCGTCTGGGGTATCATGGTACATCGCCATCTCTTCGAGTATCACATTCCTTTCCCGCTCAATTTGCTTTTCGGGAAAAACAGAATCAAATGTAATGTCGGCGAGCAACTCAAACGCCTTTTCAAAATGTCCTTCAAGAATGGATGCATAAAAGGTGATTTTTTCCTTTGTCGTGTAGGCATTTAACTCACCACCCACTGAATCGATACGGCTTAAAATGTGATAAGCCCTACGTTTTCTAGTGCCTTTGAAAGCCATATGCTCCCAGAAATGAGCAATTCCCTGATTAGAAGAATTCTCATCCCTACTACCAATATCTAACATGAAACCACAATGCGCAATTTTGGTATGACCGACCTGTTTATGCACAAGACGAATCCCATTCGCCAAAGTATCTATTTCGTATTCCATTTTTCAAAATCCGCGGCAAAGTTAGCTCGATTAAAGACCAAGAGCAATGGTTGCAAATTGTCAAAATCCTAGAGAAATCAAATTCAATTTCGAACATAAATGCCCGATTTCGGGCGACCCATTTGGGGGAGTGCTCCTCTGATCTATACAAAAACAGTGTTATTTGTTGGCACATGGATTGCAAATGGAACATCGGACTTTAATTTGTACGACCATGGAGACAGTAAAAACCTGCTTTACCTTGAATTACACTCCCGAGCAGTATGAGAAGGCAAAAGAGTATGTCGAAGACATGAAAAAGCACCCTCAACGTGTGTTTTGGATTGGTAAGAAAGATAAGACAGATGAAGAGTTAATATTATCTCATATTGCTCATAAAATCTTATCCGGATTCTATAACAACTATGACCCATCATTTGCGCGCCAACAAATTTTGGATATGCATAATAATAGGCCGAATTAAATCCTATCGAGGACTTTTTTGATTAAGCTGTCTACGGCTTTACCTGGATTCTTTGAAAACTTGTTTTTAATGCGATTAGCTATGACCGCATTAGCGCTGATAATTTCATGACCTAGCATTCGCCCTAGTGCATAGTACCCAGCGGTTTCCATTTCAAAGTTCGTTAGCCAAAACCCATCTTTGTTGTAATAATTAAGCTTCTCCAAGAGTTTCGGAAACTTAAGGGCCAATCGTATCTTACGGCCCTGAGGCGCATAAAAGCCTGGGCACGTTACCGTGTTGCCCATAATCATTCCCTCTCCAATCTTATCTCTTAGAATCCTTGAACCCTGAACCACATAAGGCGTAAACGGTAACCCAATTTGATCCTGTAACTCTTTACCAATACTCTGTTCAAAATCCGTAGTTGGAAGGTCATAAAAGCACATGAGTGTATCTAAACCTATAGCATAATCTGATATCAAATGAGAACCCAAAGCAATATCTTCTTGTAAACCTCCACTAGTCCCAATTCGAATGATTTTCAAACTCCGCTTTTTCTCCTTTATCTCCCTCGTCTTTAGATCAATATTAGCCAACGCATCCAGCTCTGTAAGGAAAATCTCTATGTTATCGGTTCCCATACCGGTGCTGATAACGGTTATACGCTTATCCTTGTAGGTTCCTATATGAGTAATAAACTCTCTCTTATTCATCTCAAACTCCAACTTGTCGAAATGCTGGCTGACTTTGTATACCCGGGTTGGGTCACCTACGGAAATTATTGTATCAGAAAGATGGGCTGGTTTGAGATTGAGATGATATACACTACCATCAGGGTTAATAATCAGATCAGACTCGTGTATAATCCCCATATATCTTTTAAATGACGCTCAAGATAGTTAAATGAACGGGATATAAAAATTGGGATTAGATTAATAAAACGTTAATTCTTACATCACTGCTTTACGGATTGCGCTGGGTTGCCAAAAACCGTATCACCTGGCTCAATATCTGCTATAACCACCGACCCCGCTCCTATTCTTGCTCCTTCGCCTATTTTCACGCCGCTAACTACACAGGCACCGGAGCCTATGAAAACTTCGTCTTCTAAAATTGCTCCACTATTCACTACAGCACCAGCACCGATCTGAACAAAATCTCCCAGCGTAGCCTCATAATCAATTGTGGCATTAGTGTTTACAATAATATGACTACCAAGTTTGGTTTGGTTTCCAATTTTTGCTCCCATGTTTATGAAGTTACCATGACCAATATGTGCAGATTCAGCGATGTAACATTGTTTATGAAGTGCATTTACTGGCATTACCTTGCGTTTTTTATTCAGCATTTTTACCAGGTTTTTTCTAACCGCATTATCGTCTATTGCAATGAATGCTTCACACTTCTTTCCTATGTATTTCAAAAACCCATCATCATCTGTACTTCCAAGAATACTCACCTCGCTAACTTCCTGACCATGTATATCCTTATTATCATCCAAATAACCGTATACAATGATGTCATTACTTTCAAAAATTTCGTGAGCTGCCCTGCCCATAGCATTTGCTCCAAAAATTAAAACCGGATTACGCATGATTATATTTCGAATTTTGCCTCAAATCTAATTAAACAATCTTTGTGAAAGTTGTCTGAGGAACAGGTTATTATAAAGTACCATTATCCATAAAAAAGGTAAAAAAGCTACCTTAAATCGCATGAGTGTTCCAAAGTTTGGGGTGGAAAGTGCCAGTAAAACGGCTAAGATTAAAATGTAGAGTATTGTAACTGTTACAATTATCGCCTTTCTGGCGGCAAAAGGCACCTTAGGTTTTACAAGCGTCCACACGAAAAAGCCTAGCAACAACAAATTCTCCAGGCCCGTACCTAATCCCATCAAAACCTCTACATCCCATGGCAATGGGCGAAACAGGCCAGAGATTAAGGCATATGGAGAATTTACAAGTACAGAAACCAGTGAAGGTTTTAGATGATAATAATGGATTATCTCATCTCCCGACTTCGCCAGCAAGGTATCATGATTTTCAACAATCACCTCAAAAACCCTTGAGAGATAAAAATTGGGATGAGTCAATGTAGCACAAAGGAGAATACCTAAGAAAATGAGAATTGAAAAGCCCACAGTCTTCGTAAAAGTGTTTATAAGACCAATTTTATAAAGTAAATAAACAAGAGAAGCTGTTAATAGTGCTACTAACAAAGGAGCAGCATAAAAATACTTGAGTTTCCATAAAAGAACCAACGCCAATAATGAAACGATCCATTGAACCCATGACACTTTGGGGTTAATAAAAAAAAGACGGAGGTAGGGGACAATTATTAAAACTATACAAGCCATCGTAACCGCCTCTTTGGACAAGCCTGAACTCCAAAACACAAACGATGGCACCACGAACAAGGCGATTGCTATTGATAGTTTGTTATTTGTAAAAATCAGGGTTAGAATTTTGAATAAATACAATAATGAGAAAAAACAGAAAAGAGATAAGTAGGCAGATATGAGCCAATAATTATTGTTTGTGATAATACAGAAAATACTAATCAGTTTCGTAAATAACAGGTTAGGTGTCCACTGAGATGTGATGCTAATTATAGTTGGATCTGAAAAAATAAGAAACTGAACGTACCCGGAAAAGTTTGATCGCGCCAGGTGAGCCAAACGCTCAGCCTGATAAAAAAAAGCGTAGGTATCCCCAGAAGAATAATAGTAACTATATACTATACCAAGACCAAACCCAGCAAGTAGCTTCAAGATCAGAAAAACCCAAAAAAACCAAGGGTTTAGATCGTCTGGTCTACGATTAAAGCTTACATAAATCAACGAACATAGTACCGTAATATTCAAAACATAATACAGCATATTATCGCTTTAAAATCCTAGTGCCAATGGTGCAATCCAAACACTTTTTGCGTTGACAGTAGAGGTTATATAACTGGATCAAACCTTGCGTTGTAAACGCTGCTCCTGATTTAACTCCAAGGTTTTGCCATAATCTTGTAATGCGATTAATTTCAGGTGCTAGTGACTCCAATAAAGTCACAGCTTGGTCAACATACATTTGTTGATCAACAGAAATTCCGTAAGACACAAGTAATGGGGCTACGGTATTGATACCTACGCTTTGAACGCTGGTAGTTCCAAAAACCGGCACATTTTTATTTGTAGTCTTTCCAAACCGGTAATGTCTTCTCCAATAATCTGAGGTTTCTGCTATAAGCAAGTTTTCTAAATGCTTTAATGATTGTATTTGCTTGATTCTGGAGAAAAGACCGTATTGGTTATGCATTATAGCCGCAAGCTGAGCTATTCTAATACTGGGGAAATTAGCGGGTCGTAAGCGCATAAATTTCCATTGAAACATTAACATTGGCTCGGGTAATGCGTACTTATGACTTAAGAATTTATGCTCTTCCTTTAACTCTTTATGGTATTCATCAGTGGTACCCTTAGAGGTAAGGAATCCAGCCTGACCAAAAAACAAAGCCTCTAACCGTTTAAGATTATTAGAGTTCTTGGCAATAAGTCTTGACGGAATAAGTTGGGCTAATTTTTCAAACTGCTCAGCATTCACTTTGAATCCAAAGCTTTTAGCCAGCCATCGGAATGCGGTTTGTTCCCAATCATTTCCGGTCTCATTATAAACTTCCGTTACTAATTGGGCTTTATTATAGAGCCGTTCTACAGTCATCCTTTCGATCATTGTTTCCTTGATCAAATCGTCAACATAAGGAAGCTGATATGCACATGGAACAGGAGCAAGTGAGTTCATCAAAGCCTTATAACCATTAAGAAGTTCAGTATCCACGCGATCGGCAATCTCAAATGTGGGAATAATTGTACCATCTCTAAGTTCGATATCCAAATCATGTTCCCACACTACATGCAGAACAACATTATTATAGGATTCATTGCTACTGTGCTTATGTACATGCCAATCCGAAGATCTTCTATGAATCTCTATGCTTCCGTTCCACTCTAACCCGTCAATAACTACTTTACCTTCTTTGAAATCAGGTCCGGCATCTGTATTATGGAATCCGGGCTTTATAATATTTAACGGTTGGCCTGTACTGGTAGCAAGATTGGACTTAATGAAATATTGATGCTTCCACACAAAATGTATGAAGGCCTCCTGTATCAAAACAAAAACTCATTAAGGTATCCAGCCATTTCTTGCTGTATTTTTCTGGCCTCTGAGGACGCGACCCTGGCAAAGTCTTTCCCGCCCGAAGCATAAATAATACCACGTGTGCTATTGACCAACAGGCCACATTCCTTATTCATACCTTCTTTGGATACTGCACCAAGATCACCTCCTTGTGCACCAACCCCAGGTACTAAGAAAAAGTTATCAGGAGCCAAAGAACGAATATGACCAATCCTGTCAGCTCGAGTCGCACCGACCACAAACATGAGCTGCTCCGGAGAAGCCCAACTCTGACTTTTCTTGATGACTTGTGCATATAGTGGATCCCTTGTGGTTCTATCTTCACTCAACTGGAAGTCCTGACTCCCAGGATTAGAGGTGTGCGCTAAAAGAATTACCCATTTCTGATCAAATTCAAGAAACGGGATAACTGAGTCTCTTCCCATGTAAGGCGCTACCGTTATAGAATCAAAATCCATTTTTTCAAAGAAGGCACTAGCATATAGCTTTGATGTATTACCAATATCACCACGCTTGGCGTCAGCTATCGTAAAGTGTTCCTTAGGGATGTATTCAATAGTTTTAGCCAAGATTTCCCACCCCTTCGAACCCAAGGCCTCGTAAAATGCGATGTTTGGCTTATAGGCAACACACAAGTCAGCTGTTGCATCTATAATCTGCTTATTGAACTCGAAAACAGGATCATCCTCCTTCAATAAATGGTGGGGTATTTTTTTAAGGTCTGTATCTAAGCCAACACACAAGTAAGAAGATTTTTGTTTAATGTGCGCGAATAGTGTGGCTTTGTCCATAGAGTAAAAATAAGAAAAGGCTCTATATGCAAGACTAAATATTACATTCGAAATATTTTAACAGAAGGAATCACTATTGACTTGCAATTAGCATATCTTCATCTACCAAAGCCGGTTCCATTTAGTTACTCTATTGCGCTTGAACAACCCGAAATGATCAAACCAAGTATATTTCTAACTCTCATACTTGTCGTTGTACTTTTTACATCATGTAAAAAAGAGTCGGAAAAAAGACTAATCCATTTCCCACCTACCGATTTGACGCAGGAACCCCTTATTCCAATTCCATTAAGCACAACGGCGTTCCGCGGTGGGTTTGCTTTGGACGATTTTACAGTAATCAAAACAAACCAGGAAATAGAAACAACACAGAAAGTCGCGGAGTTTCTTGCTGACAAAATCCATTCAAAAACTGGACTCACGTTACCCGTAAATGAGAATGATGATAGTTCTATAACATCGATCATCTATGTAAATGAATCAGAAACCGATTACTTAAATGGGCCAGAGGCTTATGAGCTTATAATTAAGTCCGATTCTCTAATACTTAACACCAACTCCTCCGAAGGTGCATTCAGAGGAATACAAACCATACGACAATTGATTCCAACTATCAGTAACGATACTCTGGCTGAGAATCCTATCTGGGTTATTCCGACTGGTAAAATTATAGATCGACCCCGATTTGAATATAGAGGCAACATGCTTGACGTAGCTCGCCATTTTTTCGATGTTGAAGATCTTAAAAAATACATTGATGTCTTAAGCTATTATAAACTGAACCACTTGCACCTTCACTTGAGCGATGATCAAGGATGGCGGATAGAGATCAAATCGTGGCCGAAACTGACTGAAATTGGCGGAAGTACAGAAGTAGGTGGTGAATCCGGAGGTTTTTACACCCAGGAAGAGTTTTTGGAAATAATAGAATATGCCGCCTCACGATTTATAACCATAATTCCTGAAATTGATATGCCTGGACATACTAATGCTGCTTCCGCTTCTTACCCATTCTTAAATGGAAATGGAAAAACACCTGAATTGTACGAAGGTATGAAAGTTGGTTTCAGTACGCTGAACACACGAAAGGATACTGTGTATACATTTATTGATGATGTGGTCAGAGAAATTAGCGCACTCATTCCTGGCCCTTACTTTCATATTGGTGGAGATGAAAGTCACGTAACTAAAAAGGAGGATTACATTTATTTTGTTGACAGGGTGGAAAAAATAGTTCAAAAACACGGTAAGCAAATGATCGGGTGGGATGAAATATCCAATACCAATATTGACAATACATCAATAGTACAATTCTGGGCAAGTATGGAAAATGTGAAAACTGCCGCCTCTAAAAACATGAAAGTAGTCTTATCTCCGGCGCAAAAGGCCTACCTTGATATGAAATATGATTCGGCGGCAATATTTGGTCTGAATTGGGCAGGTTACATTCCAACAGACACCGCTTATATCTGGGATCCAAAATCTTACCTTCCCGAAGAGCATATTCTTGGAATTGAGGCACCTCTTTGGTCTGAAACGATTAGTACAATTAGCGAACTTGAATATTTGGCGTTTCCTCGAGTAATTGGTTATGCCGAATTGGGCTGGAGCAACCAGGAAAACCGCGAATGGCAAGATTATAAAATGAGGCTAGCCCATCAATCCTACTTTCTAGATCGTATGAACATAAACTATTATCGTTCCCCGTTAATAGACTGGCCAAAAAAAGACCATATTAATTGATCTACGGGTTTGCTAAATTCAAAAAGGCGTGCTTTCTTGTTTACCAATATCATTTAACGGTTATTAAGGCATTCGTAAAAACCTAAAATACATGGAAACTTCACAAGGGAAAAGTGCTCAATATGGCTTGGCTTACTTTTTCACCTTACTCTTTCTCCTCTTTGGAATACTAGTACTAACGTGGAATACGAATCGAGCAAAAAATAGATCCGAACGAGATGATCGAGTTATTAATGAAGCTGTAGAAATCGATCCTACAAACATAGACCCGACAAATGAAGAAAAGTATGTGATCATATATGGCTCACTTCAAACGGATCAGGTTTTTCACGATCAATATTTCGATATTAAATACCCTGGTATTGCTTACAATCGTATGTCTGAAATTTCGGAAAGAGTGATCAATACGGACAGTGACGGCAACGAATATGAAGATAGTAATTGGGTGTTCAGCACTGAATCCTATCAAGACGCTAATAATATGGTTTCTGATTCTAAAACTAAAGGCATACTTGAATATGCTGCTGTTGAACCTATTACAATTCAGAAATACACTATTGACCCTTCAGTGTTTGATTTTGATCGTTCTTTATTTCAACCCATATTTCTTGAACAATACTTCAATTTCGAAACGCACCCAGAATACTTTCTGGCTGATGACAATATACTGACGAATGCCACCGACCTGGACTATCCCGAAATAGGCGCCGGTAGATATACCTTTTATGGCATCCCTAATGGAACAAATATTACAATGTTGGGAAGGCAGGAAGGTGCGACAATAGGAAAATCAGGTAGAGCAAAAATATTGTCAGGTATTCGTAATAAAAGTGAACTCTTCGAGAGTATTAAGCAGGACGCTGATGACGTCGAATCAGGCTTCAATGGTTTTGGCATTTTCTTTCTCGCCCTTTCTTCACTAAGCCTTAGTTATTTGATTAAGGAAAGCAAAATACCAGATCCCATGCACCCTGAAGTTTTTAAGCTTAAACTCGGAAGATTAATCTACATGGTATTGCTTACCATTCTTTTGTTTCAAAGCCTGCTTGGCGCAGCCAAGCTCATATTCTCAGGTGATCCATTATCATCGCTTATTCATTTCGGATACTCAGCTTTGATCGTAATTGCTACGAAAACACTATTTGGGTATCAAATACTTCCTAAATTCTTATTTAAGAAAACTGAATGATCGACTTAATTGGTTAGTTAGCACTAAATATTTACTCGCTACCCTGATAAGATCTGCCGACCGGATAAGCTATCTTTTATATTCTGCTCGAATTGATTAAATTTCAAAAGAGTCAATTAGCCATACTGCCATGAAAAATTGTATAATAGGATTATTTCTTTCCTTATCTATTACCGGTTTTACCCAAGAAAAAAAGAGGCTGTCACTAGATCAATACGGGGATTATGAGTGGACTTCAAATCCGAGACTTTCGCCTGACGGTAACCAAATACTTTATTCCAGAACGTGGATAAATCTAGTTGATGATAAGCGAGAAACTGACTTATGGATAATGAACAAGGATGGCTCGATGAATCGTTTTTTCTTGAATGGATCAAATGGAAAGTGGTCACCTGATGGTAGGAAGGTAGCTTTTACTAAAAAGGGGGAACCCGAGGGAACCCAGATATTCGTTAAATATTTAGGTGTTGAAGGAGATCCAACTCAAGTCACAAAACTTGAAAAATCTCCGTCCAGTATGGAATGGTCACCTGATGGTAAATTCATTGCTTTTCTCATGCATGTCGACTCAGAACCCGCATTAAAACCTCTTGGCGTTCCCTCGGCACCTAAGGGCGCTACCTGGACTAAACCTCCTAAAGTAATCGATCAAGTAGATTATCGACAAGATCGGGTTGGATTTCTTGAACGAGGTTTCCGACAGTTATTTATTGTTCCTGCCGAAGGCGGCTCTGCCCGGCAGGTCACAACAGGTGATTGGTCCGTTTCCAATGGAATAGAATGGACGTCTGATAGCAAGTCTATTGTATTTACGAGCTACCGGCAGCCGGAAGCTGAATATGCCAGAAGTCAATCAAACCTTTATATAGTTAATGTAAATTCGCTTAACATTCAACCGTTAACCAGCCGCCAGGGCACGGAATATGCCCCCAGTATTTCCCCCAATGGGTCCAAAATAGCTTTCGTAGGTAGTACATGGACGGAGAATTTCTACCATGATAGAAAAATGTATGTTATGAATATAGACGGCTCCGATCTAAAGTGCATTACAACTAACCTCGACCAAACACCTTCTTCACCCGTCTGGTCAGCAAAGGGCGACGGAGTATATTTTAATGTAAGTGAATTTGGTCAACGAAATATTTATTTTGCCGATACAAAGGGAAAGGTGAAAAAGGTAACCTCGGGCAATCATATGCTCACTCTGAGTGACATCGCCAACGAACAGGCTGTAGCCACGTTCAGTGATCCAAATAACCCCACTGATATTGCCACTTTTAAACTAGATAATCCTGGAAAAATAAGGCAACTAACTAAAGTAAATGATGACATTTTCTACAATGTAGAATTTGGAGCGGTCGAGGAAATAAAGTACGCGTCCAGTGATGGCACAGAAATTCAAGCATGGATAGTAAAGCCACCAAAATTTGATCCTAGCAAAAAGTACCCTTTAGTGCTTCGAATTCACGGAGGACCACATGCTATGTATCATGTTGGATTCAACTATAACTTCCAATTGCATGCGGCACAAGATCAGGTAGTACTTTACACTAATCCAAGGGGTTCAACCGGTTATGGTTTCGATTTTGCCAATGCTATCCAAAATGCTTATCCCGGAAATGACTACAACGATATAATGGCAGGGGTTGATGAGGTAATATCAAGGGGTTATATCGACGAAAACCGTATGTATGTTTACGGTGGAAGTGGTGGCGGAGTATTGACAAGTTGGATTGTGGGTCATACAAACCGATTTGCAGCGGCTTCGGTGAATTATCCGGTAACCAACTGGTTTTCTTTCGTTGGCACTACGGATGGTGCAGGGTGGTATTATAACTTCGAAAAATATCCATGGGAAGATCCATCAGAACACATTAAAAGGTCTCCTTTAATGTATGTGGGTAACGTAAAAACCCCGACCATGCTGATGTGCGGTGAAAACGATTTAAGAACACCTATCTCCCAAACGGAAGAATACTACCAAGCACTGAAAATGAACAAGGTGTCCACGGTGATGATCCGATTTAATGATGAATTTCACGGAACTAGCAGCAAACCTTCCAATTTTCTAAGAACTCATGGCTATCTAAATTCTTGGTTTGACAAACACGCTGTAAAAAAGGGTTTATCAGAAGAGATCAAAGCCAGATAGCCATATGACCTAGTTGCACTAAAATAGAGCGTGAAGAACCTCGGTAAGTATAAAAGATGTAGTAGTGGGCAAGCGCCCAGCTATATTAGTCCATGAATAAGTAACGACTAAAACATACGTTATGCAAAGAACTGTTTCTGTATTGCTTTTACTTCTAATTGTAACCTCTGTTCATAGCCAGAAATTGACAGGAAATGAAAAAGACATCAAAGTCATATTAAAGAACATTAATTCCTTCTCCAGTTATGTAATGGCCGGCGACTATAATAATATCGGATTGTCTTACACGGAAGATGCAAAGATCTTCCCGCAGAGACGTGATATTATAGAAGGCCGAAAAGCGATTATTGATTATTGGACGCTGCCATCCGGAGTGAAAACCAGCTACCATAAAATATTTCCCGAAGAGATCAAAGTTACAGGAGATGAAGCCTATGACTATGGTTATTATGAAGGAACTACTAAAAGAGCAAACGGATCAGAATCATCGTGGAAAGGAAAATATGTGATTGTTTGGAAAAAAATAAATGGAGATTGGAAAATCTACTTGGATATGTGGAGCAGTCTAAAATGATTTCCAAAAACTCTGAATATACAGTCTAAATATGGATAGCATCTCTACGGCCATATTAGCCATTTCGTTAATAATTATAATGTTAGGTATGGGACTGTCCCTTACCCTGAAAGACTTCACCCAAATATTTAGGCGCCCAAAGGCCATAATCATTGGTTTGATCAGTCAACTCCTTCTTTTACCGATAATAGGTTTTTTATTAATTAATGTTTTTACTCTTAGCTCCGAAATTGCCATTGGTATAATTATTTTAGCTGCCTGTCCTGGCGGACCTACTTCCAACCTGGTAACCCACCTTGCAAAAGGAGATACGGCATTGTCTGTTTCTCTTACTGCTATTAGCAGTTTATTAACTCTGGTCACAATTCCATTTATTATTAATTTGGGCCTTCAACAGGTCTTAGGTCAAGGGACAGAAATTCAGCTCGATGTAATTCAAACTATTATCCAGATATTAATCATAGTTATTATTCCCGTGGGCATAGGAATGCTACTGAACGCCAAAAGACATCAATTTGCCGCCAGAATGCTCGACCCCGTCAGAAAGGCTTCAGCGGTCGTGTTTGTTTTAGTTGTGGCTGGAATTATTATTAAAGAGCGTGCTGTTATTGTGACCCATTTTCAGCAAGCAGGACTCGTAGCACTCACCTTAAATCTTCTGACCATGACGGTAGGTTTCGGGTTAGGTTTCCTCGCAAGACTCGAGTTGAGACAACGCGTTTCGATCGCGATTGAAAGCGGTATCCAGAATGGTACCCTTGGTATTAGCATCGCCACAGTCTTGCTTTCCAACAGCTCTTATGCAATATCACCGGCTGTTTATGGGGTAATTATGTTTCTTACTGGTGGCATATTTATCTTTTGGTCTAATGCGAAGATAAAAACCTGATTGCTGCCCAAGCCTATCAATAGACGGGAATCAACTACCTCCATTGGGCAATATTGCTTAACTTCATTAATAATAAAGCTCTTCATATGAATAGATTTTCGCTCGCTCTTTTAGGTATAATTTGCTTCACTCTAGGATGCACCAGCCAAAAACAAGAAGTTCCTTCAGAGAGCACACTTGGTGAACTACAATATATCTTCCCGGTATCAAATGAGGCAAGTGTGGAATTCAATACAGGATTACTATTGCTTCACAGCTTTGAGTATGATGATGCCCGTGAGGCTTTTGAAGAAGCGATAAAAGCCGACTCTACCGAAATTATGGGGTATTGGGGCGTGGCGATGAGCTATTACAAAGCACTCTGGGGCCTACAAGATATACCCGCTGGTAGAGAAACTTTAGCAAGAGTAGCAGATACAAGAAAAGGGCGGCTTGAAGCGGCAGAACCAGGTATAGAACGAGACCTGTGGGAAGGGATAGAAATACTCTACGGTAATGGAGAACTTAAAGAACGGAATAAAAAATACGCTGATCACATGGCGGTACTGCATGACAAATATGAGAATAGCCAGGAAATAGCCGCATTTTATTCACTGGCTTTAATGTGGTCTGCTTCTATTGACGCCGATGACGAGATATATAAAATGTCGGCTAGTGTAGCAAAAGGTATTCTTGAAGAAAATCCAAAGCATCCTGGCGCTGTACACTACATCATTCATGCCTATGACAATCCCCAGCTGGCGCATTTAGCACTAGATGCGGCAGATACATATGCTAAGATAGCTCCTGATGCTGCACACGCTCTGCACATGCCCTCACATATTTATTTGAGCCGAGGAATGTGGAATGAGGTAGTATCTTCTAATGAGAGTTCTTATGCTGCAAGCGTAAGACGTATGGAAAAGAAAGCGCTGAGTGATAAGGCCCGAGGTTTTCACAGTTTCCAATGGCTCCATTATGGTTATTTACAGCAAGGGCGCTTTCAAAAGGCAGAAGAACTTCTAAAAGATATGCTTAATTATGTAGAAATCACTCAAACCAAAAGTGCGAGATCTTATCTTTTAAAGATGCAAAGTATGCAAGTTTCTGAGACAGGCAAATGGGCCTTGTCAGAAGATCCTATGATCGTTAAAACGGGTGATATTGGTATTGAAAAACAGGCTCAGCAACATTTCTTTTTGAGCTTAATGGACTTTAAAAGTGGTGTGAGTGCAGGCATCCTCCAGCAAGTGGACTCTCTTTCTAGAAAGATTGATGCGGCTGAGTTGTTGGTTACCAGCGCCGGTATTTCAATGTGTAGTGCAGGGCCTACAAGGTATGCTCCAAACAAAAAGTCTATTGCTAACGCAAAAACGATGCTTTATCAAATGCAGGCGATGCATGCGATGCTGTTAGGTAATCCTAAAGAGGCTGAGCATTATTTTCTTGAGGCCACTTCACTAGAGGTCAAGGGAGAATATGCTTACGGTCCTCCTGACGTAGTATACCCCTCTTTCGAACATTATGGTTATTGGCTTTTAGAACAAGGGCGTTATGACGATGCTATCATTCAATTTGATATCAGTTTGAAACGTGCACCCCTGAGGGCTATGGCTTTGAAGGGTAAAATAAGGGCGCTGGAAGCCCTTGGGAAAATGGGTGAAGCAGCCATTATTCAGTCCAAACTTGGTGAATTCTGGCAGCTAAATAATGTACATATTTGAATAGGTACAACCCACTGGATTAAAATAACCCTAAAAGCAAATTGAAATCTACGCATTCCTTTCCTCGTAGGACGTATTCTTTTATTATCATCTCACTGGCTTATTTCGTTTTTGCGGCCTACTTATTCAATAAGTTTGGTGTGAAAATAATGAATGACTCTCCGAGGTACCTCGCTTACGCCAGTGACCTTAATGAAGGATTTCATTTTGATCCTTTAAACTTCTGGTATTTCACTTACGTGTTTTTCATTTTTTTACACCAATTGTTTTCAGATCATTTACTTCCTATCATTATGAGTCAATATCTACTGGGCTACCTCGCTGTTCTTTCCCTATATGCAACGACGAGAATAATTACGGAAAATGAAGTAATATCGACACTGAGCAGTATGCTTTTCATACTATTCCCGGATAATATTTTTTGGCATTCTTATATCTTGACGGAATCCCTTTACAGTTCCCTTTTGTGCTTTGCTTTTCTTTTCGCGATCAGATATATGAAAGCAAAAAGTCATAAAAATCTTGTGCTACTTATATTTTCCGTAGTGCTCTGTTTTTTCTGCAGGCCAACTTCCCCAGCCTTGGTTTTCGCATTGATTATGCCGTTTTGTATAAAATTTTTATCGTACCCATCCTACAGAATAGCTAAAATTACAGCACTCTTTATTATTCTAGTAGGCGTTCTGGCTTTAGCTAATGAAATGATAAGCATGCATCGTGTCATGTTGATTTATGAGAAAGGTGATATAATCTTTGCGATGCACCAAGTTCCCAACTCTCCTTTTCACGACTTACTTAGAGTTGCTCCTCCGGCAGACTTGTATTTACCCGAAAATGAGAAGGAGCTAATTTTAGCTATGCTGGAATTCGTAGTCAATAATCCGCTATATTGGTTAAAATTATTTGTAAGCAAACTTATTCTTTATGTAACCCATATTCGTCCCTATTGGTCATGGGGTCACATTATAGCGGTTATCTTGATTATTTGGCCTAGTGTTTTTTTTGGATTTTCAGCCGTAAAAAAAAGACTTGTTCATAAGCCCCTTCTCATTCCATTCCTTACTTATTTTTTGGTACATCTACTCATCGTCTGCAATACTTGGGTAGATTGGGATGCCAGGTTTTTCACGCCACTTTTTCCAGTGTTAGCCTTGTTGGCTGCTATAGGTTTGCACCATGAGTATGAAAAATTCATCAAACCATGGTTTATCAAAACGCATATTTAGGCACAACACAATAGAAATTATTTAAGAAACACCCGACCTTACTCAGAAATCGATTTTGACTAATTCGTCAACAATTCATTAGTCACCATTTCATCTGTGGTAACTGGAATACTTTCAAGGTCATGCTTGTAAATCCAATTTAAATATTGCTGAACATTTCGCAACTCCATTCTACCCCACGTATGTACATCGCCAAAGTAATTGATAGAGTACTTTATAGCTTCGAGCAGATTTATATCCGAATCAGTGTCGGCCACCTTATCTCTTAGTATTTTCGCCGCCCCCTCAGGATTGGACGCTGCTTCTAAAAAGCCCTTTTTAGTAGCACCCAAAAACAAACTGTACGCTTCATTCCGTTCTGCTAATTTATCTTCTGAAGCAATAATTACCGGCGAGTAAGAATAAGGGACTCCATAATCCGCCATTTTGAAAGTATTAAGTTTAATCCCTTTTCCAAGCGCGGAAATACCTTCCCAATTCAAAAATATCCAGGTAGCATCCGATTTGTTACCCACTAAATTTTCCCAAATTCCCAGCTTTTCAGGATATATCAATTGAATATCACCTTCACCTCCATCATTTTTAACCATGAGTTTGACAATCTCATCTTCGTAACGTGCTTTATAGGAAGCGTACACCTTACCGTCAAGATCCTTCGGGCGCCTGATCCCTGAATCCCGAAGTACGGTTATCGCACTTACATCTTTTCGAAAAACCGCTGCAATAGCTTTTATGTTGAACGGTACATTTTTCGTTCTATAACTCAACACGCTTTCCATAGGACACAATGCAAAATCAGCTTGCCCCAACTCCACTCTTTTGGCTGGGGTAAGCTGGTAATTATCCACCGCAGGTGAAATAATTGTAACGTCCAAACCCGCATCTAAATAATACCCCTTTTGTTCGGCTACGAAAAAACCAATGTGATTAACATTCGGGGTCCAATCCAATGCAAGAGTCAACTTCGTCATTCACTTATAAATTTAATGTGACACTTAAATAATAATTTCGTTCAGGCTGTACAAAAAAACCCGGTTCTAATATACCGTTAAAATTGACAGTAGGTGCACCAAAGGTGAAATACTCAGTATCAAAGAGATTATTTACGAAAGCTGATACTTTTACCGCAGGAGAGATTTGGTACTCTGCCTGTAAATCCCAAATAACAGACGACGGAACGGTCAAAGTAGGATCATTGGTAAGCTCCATAAATTGCTCGCCGAGGTATCTTCCGGAAGTACTCAAAGAAATGCCGTCGGTTGGCCTAAACTTTACTTGAGTATTTACAATCCAGTCCGGGCTTAAAACCTGTTCATTGTCATTTACAACGTCTCCGTCAATGACTAAATCGTCAATACTTGTTCTGAGATAGGCCATATTGCCGCTAAGCTCTAATTTTGGAGTTGGAATATAGGACCACAATAATTCAAACCCATACCGTTGACTTTCTGGGATATTCCGTCGCCTCCCCAATCCGAATTCTAGTATTTCTCCATTCGGCGCAATTTCGTCTTTGAAAGACATAAAATAGAAATTGCCATCTACCGTAAAATTCCGCCCAGTTATTCTCGCCCCAAGTTCGAAATCATTGACAAATTCTTCACTGAAACTACTGTCCCTTACACTTTGGTAGTTCGTATCGTCTAACCTAAACCCACCAAAAATATCAATCTTCGTGGGTTCTCGACCGCTTCTCCCGAAAGACGTATACAAGGATACCACTTCGTTTAAGCTATAGGTTAAGCCAACCTTTGGATTAACAAATGTCCAGTCATAGGTAATGTCACCCTCAGGCGCTATTCCCACGGCACTATAATCAGGGCTAATAACTAATTCGGCTCTTCTTATCTGCAGATCTGCATACGCGGTAAGATTTCCCAGTTCGTACTCGGCTTTAGCAAACCAACTTATTTCATTTTTCTCTGATTCTTCCTCATAAGTCGGATTACTTAAATCAGTCAATAAGCTTTCTTCATTTTTTCGTAAGAAAGTGTAGGCATGAAGTCCAGTGTTTATCAATAGATCACCCTTAGAGTAATCCGCGTTAACTATAGTGCCGATGTGATCATTTTGAAGTGGAGAATTCAGTTCAAAAGCTACGAAGTCGCCACCAGCACCGCCGTAATACCCTGTCAAACCAAGTGTCCAGTCATCGGATAAGATCCGGTTATACTGTGCCTGAAATAAAAACTGA
>JBCCOE010000009.1:0-76908 GCA_039025475.1 Bacteroidota bacterium
GGATGCTGGTAGAAGGGGAGCCTTTTGAGAAAGACGTTACGGAGTTGAGAGAAATGATCAAGGAATTCGTTCTTAACAATGGTCGGGACCCTGAGTCGTCAGATACACCTAAGGATGCCATTGTATCTGTTAAAACGGATCGAGGTACAACACAGGAGAAGTTTATTGAGGTGCTTGACCAAATCCAGGGTGCTTATTATGACATGTACGCGGCACGAATTGGTGTAACTAATAAGGAATGGAGGGAGATTGCTTCTGACCTTACTGATCCTGAAAATAGAAGATTATATGATGAAGGTCGTGGATTGAAGGATGGTAGTTTGGAATTCCCGATGAACCTTTCCATTGCTGAACCAACTAAAATAGGAGGATAAGGATGTCTAAGTTTAAGAAAAAAGCGAATACTAAACAGGATATACCTACTTCAGCACTTCCCGATATTATTTTCATGTTGCTGTTCTTTTTTATGGTAACAACGGTACTTCGTGAGGTTACTATTAATGTAAAACAGAGAATACCTGACGCCACGCAACTTAGAAAACTTCAACGAAAGTCGTTAGTAAGCTATTTATATATTGGTGAGCCAAAAAAGACTGATCAATGGGGTAGCGAGCCTAGAGTCCAGGCAAACGACGTTTTTATCGAGCCTTCAGATGTTATCTTATGGGTTACCACTGAAAAAGATAAATTGAACGAGGTAGAGCGAGACCAGATCACCATAGCAATGAAGGTTGACCGTGAAGCCAAAAGAGGCCTGGTGGCAGATGTAGAGTTGGAGCTCCGTAAGGCTAATGCCAGGAAGCTACTTTATACTACGCTTCAGGATTTGGAAGAGTAAACGATTATTGTTAATATAAGTTAGAAAGGGTTACTGTAGCATCAGCAACCCTTTTTTATTTACGCCAAATGGAACTAAATATAAAGAAAACTATTAATGGCTGGGCCATGTATGATTGGGCTAACTCGGTCTATTCACTGGTAATAACGTCCGCTATTTTTCCGATCTACTATAATTCAGTAACCACGGGCGCTGATGGCAATGACAAAGTAGATTTTTTTGGAATCGAGGTGATCAACACCGTCTTGTACTCATACGCCTTGTCGTTTTCATTTTTAGTAGTTGCTGCAATCCTTCCGATACTGTCGGGAATAGCCGATTATGCTGGCAATAAGAAGTTATTTTTGAAAGTATTTATGTATATCGGATCCCTATCCTGTATAGGTCTGTTCTTTTTCACCGGCGAAAATGTAGAATGGGCCATTCTGTGCTCTGTCTTTGCCAGCATCGGATATTCAGGAGGGCTAGTTTTTTACGACGCTTTCTTGCCGGAAATAGCCAGTGAGGACCAGTTTGACCGAGTGAGTGCCAAAGGTTATGCCATGGGTTATATAGGGAGCGTGATATTGCTGATTATAAATATAGCTATGATTCAAAAACCTGAATGGTTTGGGTTGACAGATTCAGGCCTAGCCTCAAGAGTTTCATTCCTTATGGTAGGCTTGTGGTGGATTGGTTTTTCACAGATCACCTTTGCAAGACTACCTGATAACGTTTTTGGCAGGAAACCTACTGGCTCCTTGTTTTTGAAGGGTTATCAGGAGTTAAAAGTAGTTTGGAAAAGCCTCGGCATGCTAAAAATAATGAAGTTGTTCCTAATAGCGTTCTTTTTTTATAATATGGGAGTGCAAACGGTCATGTATTTGGCGGCGTCATTTGGAGCAAAAGAGTTGAAACTAGAGCCATCTGCTCTGATTGCTACTATTTTAATCATTCAGCTAGTTGCCATTGGCGGTGCCTACCTATTTGCCTTTGTTTCGAAGATCAAGGGCAACAAGAAGTCATTACTCGTTATGGTATTTATCTGGGTTTTTATTTGTTTAGGAGCCTATTTTGTAACTACCGAAAACGAGTTTTATGTTTTAGCATTTGTTGTTGGGATGGTCATGGGCGGTATTCAGTCTTTATCACGGGCTACGTTTTCAAAGCTCATTCCGGTGGATACAGAAGATCATGCATCCTATTTCAGTTTTTATGATGTCACTTATAATTTGTCCATTGTGGTTGGAACATTTTCCTATGGTTTTATTGAACAATTGACCAATGACATGCGAAATAGTGTTTTAGCGCTTATACTATTTTTTGTAGTCGGGTTAGGCTTCCTGTTAATATCTAAAATGCCTGATAAGCTTAGAGCACCCAAGAGCGTCACATAAATTGCTCCTGGTATAAAATAGTAATAATCAAAAAGGCAGTACACAGGTACAGGGCCGTTATTGGAAATCCGATTTTCAGAAAGTCCCTAAAATTATATCCACCTGGTCCATAAATGATTAGATTGGTCTGATAGCCTATTGGCGTCAGGAAAGCCGCTGAAGAAGCGAATGCTATCGCCAGGAAAAAAGGTTCACCGGAAATTCCGAGTTGATTGGCTACAGCTAAAGCCAACGGAAAACATATGGCGATGGCTCCAACATTCGTAATAAAGGAAGTCAAGAAAGTGGCAATAAGCATTAGACCTGCCAGTACCGCTAGAGATCCATATTCTGATAGCAGGTTGGTTAAAGTCATTCCAATCATTTCTCCAGCACCAGAATTAATCATTGCCTCACCTATAGAAATAGATAAAACGAGAATAATGATCAAATTCAAATCAAGATCCCTCTTAACATGTTTAAGGGTTACAATTCGCATAGCGACAGCTATTGATAATAGTACTAGAAGAGAAACAAATAAATTAAATAGCTGTCCAAATAAGAGTATTAAAATAGCAAAAAGCAGAACATAGAATTTAGTCTTATTGGGCTTGCCTGGTCTAATTTCTTTTTCTTCTCCTGCTATGATGTACAAGTCTTTAAAAAGGTCTACCCGGGCGGTGAACTGATCTCCGGTGTACATCAAAAGGACATCTCCTGCTTTTAAGCTGATGCGACCTATTTTGCCGCTAAGCTTTTCTCCATTGCGATGAATAGCGATTACAGCCGCATTATACCTTTCACGAAAATTTGATTCTTTTACAGTCTTCCCAAGTAGACTACTATTGGCACTTACTACGGCCTCTACGACATTAACCTTTCCGCTGGTAGAAGGGGCCAATTTTGGAGGAAGCTCAATTCCAATATCGGTGAGCGTTAGGTCGATAATGTTATCGGTGTTGCCGGCAAAAATTAAAATATCATCTTTTTGTATCGTCTCATCCGGAGCAACGGGTGTAATAAGTTTCTCATTGCGGATAATTTCTACTAAATAAACACCGTTTAGATTTCTCAATCCACCCTCAATAACACTTTTGCCGATCAGCTTAGAGTTATTACTTAACCTTTTTTCGATTAAATATTCACGTTTGTTTAGTTCGAATCGTTCCATTATGTCGGTTCTGCTCGGTAACAGTTTTGAACTGAAAAGCACCAAAAAGAGAATCCCAATAATGGAAACAGATAGACCCGTAATCAGTAAATCAATTGGATCTATCGGGGGAAGCTTGCTCTCCATTAAAAACCCATTGAGTACTAGGGTCGTCGATGTGCCAATTAATGTGATCATACCACCTAATATGGTGGCATACGATAAAGGGATTAGTAACTTAGATGGAGAAATATTATTCTTTCTGCCCCAATTAAAGACGTATGGTGTCATTAGAACCACTACCGGTGTGTTATTAACAAATGAAGAAAGTATGGCCACCTTCGCCATCATTGATAGCAGAAAAGATCTATACGACTTTAATCCTCCAAACACCTTATCTAAGAATAACTCGATATTAAAGTTTTCTCTTACTCCCGCAGTTAAGAGAATAACTATAGCTACGCTTGCAATAGACTGATTTGAAAAGCCCTCTAGAACTTGCCTGGGAGTAATTATCCCTAAGACCACCATAGCAAGTGAAGCAAACAGAAACGCAACCGTTGGCTTGAGCCACTGCATATATATGGATGCAAACATGACTAATAGAATTGTCAGCACTAAGTACGCTTGGTATTCTAAGATGAATGTTGACATTAGCTTGAGGGTAAATCTTGATATAAGATTAAAACCAAATATGGCCTACATTTGAAGAATATGACACGATTGAATCTTCCCGAAGTTGAATTCAAAATAAGAGAAAAGGAAGAAAACCATGAGATTTTTGATGTGATAAGGAAAAAATATATTCATTTGACTCCTGAAGAATGGGTGAGACAACACTTTATACACTATTTGATTTCGCATTTAAACTACCCAAGATCCTTAATAAAAGTAGAAAGCGGTTTAATATACAATACTCTTGTAAAAAGATCCGATATTCTGGCCTATTCTTCTAACGGAAAACCATTGCTGCTCGTGGAGTGTAAATCTTTTAAGAAGCCAATCAATCAGGGAACCTTGGTCCAAGCTACAACTTACAACAAAATGATTTCCGCACCCTATTTAGCGCTTACGAATGGTTTGAATCATTTCTGCTATACTCAAAAGGAGGGAACTTATACCTCTCTAAAAGAAATACCAACCTACGGGTGTAACTTTTAAGCTACAGATACTTTTTCACTTCAGTGTAGGGTAAATCAAAGGCTTCAGAAACTGCTTGATAAACGATATCTCCATTAATTACGTTTAACCCCAATTTTAATTCTTCGTTTTCCAAACAAGCTTTTTTCCATCCTTTATTTGCTAGTTCGATAGCGTATGGCAATGTCGCATTGGTGAGCGCAAGTGTAGAAGTGTATGGAACGGCTCCTGGCATATTAGCTACACAATAGTGCACGATATCATCTATGATATACGTTGGATTTTCGTGAGTCGTTGGCTTACAGGTTTCAATACATCCACCCTGATCTACGGCCACATCGACAAGAACAGTACCTGGCCTCATTTCTTTTAGCATATCTCTGGTAATAAGGTGAGGTGCCTTAGCACCTGGAATTAGAACGGCACCAATTATAAGGTCATGGCTCGCAATTAACTCTCTGATATTGTACTCGTTGGACATGAATGTATTGACATTCGCCGGCATCACGTCATCCAAGTAGCGGAGTCTGTTCAAATTTAGATCCATTATAGTAACATCGGCCCCCATACCAGCAGCCATTTTTGCCGCATTCGTTCCGACCACACCACCACCTAAAATCATCACCTTGGCAGGTCGAACACCGGGAACGCCGCCCAATAATATTCCTCTGCCCTGAAGAGGTTTTTCAAGATATTTAGCTCCTTCCTGGATGGACATCCTTCCAGCTACTTCGGACATAGGAACAAGTAAAGGAAGGCTTCTATCTTTCTTTTCCACGGTCTCGTAGGCAAGGCATACGCTTTTGCTCTTTATCATTGCTTTTGTCAAAGGCTCATAAGAAGCGAAGTGAAAATAGGTAAATACCAGCTGATCCTCCTTAATTAGGTTATACTCCGGCTCAATGGGTTCCTTTACTTTTATAATCATTTCAGCTATTTCATAGGTAGCTTCAATAGTCGGTAACAATTGGGCCCCAGCATTTTCATAGTCTGAATCCTGAAATCCACTTCCTTCTCCTGCTGATGATTGTACATAAACAGAATGACCTCTTTTTGTCAGCTCTTGAGCACCTGCTGGGGTCAGTGCCACGCGATTTTCATTGTTTTTTATTTCCTTGGGAACGCCAATTATCATAGATGTAAAATTTAGAGCGCAAATATACTTGGTTTTTTAGATTGACATACGTTTGAAATGTATAACGAGCGCTCTTTTTTGCTTTATTATAGCTTTTTCAAAACCAAATAAAATTTGGTCGATTTATGAATTAATCGATGTTGATATCCAACTGAGGACATTGCAAAATAATATTTGGTATTTTTTATTTAGTTACCAAATAATCTGGTAGTACTTACTTAGAGTATCCGATTTGAAAGCACTTATCTTTTGGCTAATTTTGTTATACTCCAGTGTACGTTCTGGAGGTGGGATTTTGATTTTGGTATGGCAAGAGTAGCGAAGACAGGAAAAAAAACAAAACTGGCAACCGAGATATTATCGGACTTTAGATTAGCATGCGAAAGCAGAGAGGCTAGCTTGTTAGGTCGAAAGGAAGTCTTCATGGGTAAGGCCAAATTCGGAATTTTCGGAGATGGCAAGGAGCTTCCCCAGATAGCCATGGCAAAGGCCTTCAAAAACGGTGATTTCAGATCCGGCTATTACAGAGACCAAACATTTATGTTCGCGATTGGAGAACTGACTTTACAGCAGTATTTCGCACAACTCTATGCTCATACCGATACTGAAGCCGATCCTGCTTCTGCAGGAAGACTTATGAACGGACACTTTGCAACGCGGATGCTGGATGACGATGGTAATCCGAAAAAATACACAAAACTAAAAAACAGTACTGCTGATATCTCTCCTACGGCCGGTCAAATGCCCAGACTAGTAGGATTGGGTTATGCGTCAAAACTCTTTAGAAATAACAAAGATCTGCACTCATTTACAGCCTTGTCTGACAAGGGAAATGAAGTAGCTTTTGGAACTATAGGAAATGCTTCAACGTCTGAGGGGCTTTTTTTAGAAGCCATGAATGCGATTGGTGTATTACAAGTACCTGTTGTAATGTCGGTATGGGACGATGATTATGGTATATCTGTTCCGCAGGAATATCATACTACTAAAAGTAGTATATCAAAAGCCCTGGCAGGCTTACAGAGAACTGCCAATGAGGAAGGATTTGAAATTTTTAACGTTAAGGCTTGGGATTACGAGGGTTTAATCAGTGTTTATAAGGAGGCAACAGAACTTTCACGCAAGTTTCACGTGCCCACATTTATTCATGTAGAGGAAGCAACCCAGCCTCAAGGGCATTCAACATCTGGCTCTCATGAGAGATATAAATCTGAGCAAAGGTTGGAATGGGAGCGCGAAAACGATTGTATAAAAAGGTTTAGAGAGTGGATTTTGTTGGAAGGCCTTGGTTCGGAAGAAGAGCTACAACAAATAGAGAAAGAGGCAAAAGAAACGGCTAAGAACGCGAAGAACGAAGCGTGGAAAGCATTTAATGAATCGTTAAGAGAGGATGAAGAGACGGTAACCGGCTTATTAAAGCAACTGGCGTCTGAAAGTGAGCATACCAGAATTATCAATGATATAATAAGGGATTTAAGTACTACCGTCAACTCGATTCGTTTGGATAGTGTGAAGGCGGCAAAAAAAGCGCTTCGTATTACGAGATTTGAAAGCACGCCATCCAAACAGGCTACGATTGACTGGCTTGAGAAATCTGGTGAGAATAGTCTTGAACGATTTAGTTCCCATTTATATAGTCAGTCGGCTTCTTCCGCATTAGAAATATCTATAACTGCTCCTCAATATACTGATGCCAGCAAAATTTACGATGGCCGCGAAATACTTCAAGCTTGTTTTGACGCTGCATTTTCCAGAGATCCATTACTAATTGCTTTTGGTGAAGATGTAGGAAAGATCGGGGACGTCAACCAGGCATTTGCCGGTCTTCAGGATAAATTTGGAGAACTTAGAATTGCTGATACTGGAATTCGGGAGGTAACCATAATAGGTCAGGGGATAGGAGCCGCATTGAGAGGCTTGAGGCCGATAGCGGAAATTCAGTACCTAGATTATTTGGTTTATGCCTTGCAAACCTTGACTGACGATTTAGCGACTCTACAGTATCGAACTAAAGGGGGACAAAAAGCTCCGTTAATTATACGCACTAGAGGACATAGGTTAGAAGGTGTCTGGCATTCAGGATCACCGATCGGGATGTTACTTCATAGCTTACGCGGCATATACATACTGGTACCTCGTAATATGACTCAGGCTGCCGGTTTTTACAATACTATGCTGCGGTCAGATGATCCGGCTCTAATCATTGAATGTTTAAATGGATATCGCTTAAAGGAAAAGATGCCGGAGAACATCGGTGAGTTTACTGTACCGCTGGGTGAACCTGAAACAATAAGATCCGGGGAGGACATAAGTATCGTTACTTATGGATCAATGTGTAGAGTCGTTATGGACGCAGCGGCGGAGTTACAAAAGGTGGGAATTAGTTGCGAAGTAATAGATGTTCAGACGTTGCTGCCTTTTGATAGACATCACGCCATTGTTGAATCTTTGAAAAAAACGAATAGAGTCATCTTCGCAGACGAGGATGTCCCGGGTGGGGCTTCTGCATTTATGATGCAGAAAGTCCTGGAAGAACAAAATGGCTACAGATATCTGGATTCAAAACCAGTTACTATATCCGCAAAAGAGCACAGGCCCGCTTATGCTTCAGATGGAGATTACTTTTCCAAACCTAATGTGGAAGAGATTTTTGACAAAGTGTATGAGATGATGTCAGAATCTAGCCCAGCTAAATTTCCCGATCTGTATTAGTTTCTTTGAATATCCCTTAAGGTAAATTCTGGCGTTTCGATCGTATTACTCCTATTTCCAGCGCGATCTAATATATACACTTTTAACTTTGTTAAGCGGTCACCTAGGAAAGCCACTTCTCGGAATGAGATTGATTGTACCATTGCCCGACTAATGGATCCTTCCAGGGCAGAATTACCCTCTAAATCATCAAGAATCGGGAATCGTGCATCATAATTGTCATCACATCCAGAACCATTAACGGTTCTGAAATCTAATTCTTCTGATGCCTCATCTATTGTACCATCGTTATTTACATCATTATAAAATCGTATAAAAATGTTATTGTGCCTTTCATTTAAGCGATAATATGCAGTGGTATCCAATGGAACGCTATTTCCACTTTGATCTAATACGGTAATTTCAGGCTCTTCGTCCCAGAACAAACAAGCAAATTCACTATTCGCGAGCGGGCGCAATGAATCGATGGTTGCTGTATCTGAAATTACCAATAGGTCTTCAAGCGTTTCGATACCAAAAGCAAATTCATTTCCCGTTTTATTACTGAAATAATTTCTTTCGTTAAATGGAGGCGCGTTTTCATCTGTCCCCAAACCCAAATCACCATCGCCATCTTCAAAGTTAATGGTAATGACTAAGCTATCAGGTTCGTTAAGGTTCCGTTGTTCTACATAGTAGATGTTCTCAAACTCTATTCTCGGTGTATCAGCGAACTCAGGATCATCGACACAAGAGTTTATAGTCGTGGAAAGGATCAAAACTATTACGGAAGTGAGTAACTTAATTCTTCTTTTGAGCATGACTCTTTCAAATATAAAGAAATAACGATTGCAATCTTTTAAAAGTTTTCGAGAAGGGCTATTCCATATCAATTATCAAAATTTCAACGATTATGCACTAAACTTATTTTCGTTTCAAGCTAAAAATAATCCAGTATACGCTCAATACCTTACCACTTTGGACATTGACCTTGCTGAAGTCAAGCATTTCAGTCAAATACCTTGCCTGCCTATTTCTTTTTTTAAAAGACACCGAATTACAACTGAAAGTTGGAAAGAACAGAGGATTTATGAGAGCAGTGGTACAATGGGTCTTAATACAAGCCGTCATTACGTGCGAGATGAAAATTTCTATTTTAAAAACTGCGAAAAAATATTTAATCGGTTTTATGGCCCACTTCTAGATTATCACACACTCTTCTTACTTCCTGGCTATATCGAAAGAGGTAATTCCTCATTGGTTTCCATGGCTCAATATTTTATTGACAGAACAGAATCGAAACACTCCGGATTTTACCTTTCAAATCATAGTGCCTTGTTGAAGATCATTGAGAAAATCAAGAATGAAAAAGGTACACGTAAAATCCTATTATGCGGAGTTAGCTTTGCTCTTATGGATCTTGCCGAAAGCTACGATATTGATTTGGGTAATGATGTTATTGTCATGGAGACCGGAGGAATGAAAGGACGTCGAAGAGAAATAGTAAGAGAGGAACTCCATTCTTTTTTGTGCCGAAAATTGAATGTTTCAAAGATTCACTCCGAGTACGGAATGACAGAGCTCAGCTCCCAGGCTTATTCAACCGGGGATGGCAAATTCAGGACTCCACCATGGATGAGAGTTTTACTTCGTGATACTAATGATCCCTTTGATGTGGGAGATAAGAAATCTGGGGCGATAAATGTAATTGACCTTGCTAACATTTCTTCCTGTAGTTTTATCGAAACACAAGACTTAGGACGGTTAAACTCGTCTGGAGAACTGGAGATTTTAGGTCGTTTTGATAATTCCGACGTGAGAGGATGTAATTTAATGGTATAAACCACGTTTCTATCATTATGTCAATGATTTGTAGAATACTGTTTGTCTTTATCTTGGTTTTAACGATATCATGTGCTCAATATACCTGTCCTACCTACTCAAATAATGACCAAAAGACCTCTGAAATCGAACAGCGGATTTAGTTCATAATTTCTGTATTCTTGCTAACATCAGCTTTAGTAATTGTATTTCCTGACATGATGATTAACCTTTCGACCACGTTTCTTAGCTCTCTAATATTACCGGTCCATTTATGCTTTTGAAGAAGCTCAATCGCCTCTGGGTTAATTTCTTTCTTTTTAGAGCCATATTCAACGGCGATATCGTCCAGAAACTTATCAACCAGAAGAGGGATATCAGTTATTCGGTCTCTTAAGGCAGGAACCTTTATCAAAATTACACTGAGACGATGATAAAGATCTTCTCTGAATTTATTCTCCTCGATGGCCTTTTTAAGATTTTTATTAGTCGCGGCAACTACTCGAACATTCACCTTAATATCTTTATCACCACCAACCCGGGTAATCCTGTTTTCCTGAAGCGCCCTCAAAACTTTAGCTTGAGCTGATAGGCTCATATCTCCTATTTCATCGAGGAAGAGAGTGCCTTCATTGGCTTGCTCGAATTTTCCTATTCTTTGCTTTACAGCCGATGTAAAAGAGCCCTTTTCGTGGCCAAAAAGTTCACTTTCAATCAGTTCTGATGGAATGGCTGCACAATTCACCTCTACAAGTTGGCCTTTTGAACGACTACTTTTATCATGAATCCACCGAGCTACAAGTTCTTTACCTGTGCCGTTCTCACCTGTGATGAGAACTCTAGCTTCAGTTGGAGCTACTTTTTCTATAGTTTCTTTTACTTCTAGTATTGAATTGGAGTCGCCGACAATATCGTACGCTTTTGACACTTTCTTTTTCAGGACTTTGGTCTGCGTAGCCAGAGTTCCGTTATCTATGGCATTTCTTAAGGTAACCAATAGGCGGTTCAGATCAGGCGGTTTCTGAATAAAGTCAAAGGCTCCCTTTTTAGTAGCATCTACCGCAGTATCAATGGTGCCGTGTGCGCTAATCATAATAAACGGCGTATCTACACCCTCAATTACTGCTTTTTCAAGTACCTCAAGACCGTCCATTTTCGGCATCTTTATATCGCATAAAGCCACATCAAACTTTTCAGCTGTGAGTAGTTTTAAACCTTCCTCACCGTTTTTGGCCTCGCTGACCTGATATTTTTCGTACTCCAGTATTTCCTTGAGGGTATCTCTGATACTTTGTTCGTCATCTATGATCAATACTTTGGGCATATTAAAGATTTTATTTCATAAAAAATCCGTCAGAAAGTTATCCCTGGCGGATTAAATACAGGTGAATAAGCCGGGTTCTGTTTTCGTTATCAACGAATCTTGTCATTTATCTAGCTCTTCTATCACTAAAAGAGTCAAGCAGCCTACCCATTGTGCCATGCTATGCATTTGAACGAGCAGTTCTTCATCTAAGAAGGCACAACTTATTTGGCCTTTCAGCTCGTAAGGTTTACCATGCAATTCCGATCACTCGGAACCCGGTAAGCTCTTACCTCACCTTTTCACCTTTTCCCAGAATCGCTAACGAACCAGGTAGTTTGTTTTCTGTGGCACTTTCTGTCCTCGGCCAGGCCGAGGCCTTCCTGTTAGGAAGTACGATGCTCTATGCTGCCCGGACTTTCCTCCCCGGTATAACCGGGGCGACAAGACACCTGTGATGCAAAGATAAGTTTAAAGGTTAATGTACGTCAACACCTGTGAGTTTAAATTCGTATTCATCGGCTACGTTGGCAACTTCCTGTATAATTTCTTTTATCAACTCTTCAGTTGCAGTTTCGACAAAACAGGAATCCTCAACTTGAATAAAATCTTCAGAAATGGCAAATTTGGCATGGTTTAAGTTCGTGTTTTCGATTAACAACTCTTTAAGATCAATACTTGAGTCGTACGCACAAACCTTGGATGAGAACTCAATCAGATGACGATTGTAACGTTGGTTCAGTTTTACTGTTCCCAGAACGGTTTGAAAACGTTCATCAGGTAATGGAACAATTATAATTGACGTGGCTCCATCATATTCTGAGTAAGTTCCGCCAATCTCATCAGCATATTCTTTCATGAACGCATTTAAATCCATAGTGTAAGGGTTTTGGTTGAGTAGTTAATATACAAAAAAATGAAAAGCAGGAAGCGTTATCCGAAGTTTTATTGACTCTAATTCAAGAGATATTTCAGTTTCTAAGGTCTGATTTATCGCGATTTATGGTTTGCGATGTTTCAGATGTACTATTGGCAGTATTTTTTTTGGATTGATTTCTCGAACGCTGGAACAGCTCTTTAATCTCGTCGAAGTTTTGTGTATGAATCAGGCTGAACCCCGTGGTTGTGGTATTCTGTGTCTCCTCATTGCGATTAATTGGATTGTAATTTGTTCTATTGTACATTTTTGCCTTAAACTTCCCATTTGGAGTTAGCAGATACTCTACGGTCCAGTCGCCGGCGATGCTATTTATATCCGCGCGGTTCTGTTGATTAGTAAAACCTCCATCACGGGTAACTCTTAGACGACCATCAAGAAAAGTGTAGCTCAATCGAAGCTGAAAAGTATTATAAGCATCTGAGTCTAATGCGCCCAGATCAATATCAATTTCCAAATTCTCGTCAACTTGTGTCACCCAGTAACTCAATTGGTTGGATAATAATTCGCTGACACTGCTCGAAATGGAACCACCAGTGTTGAAGGACTGTAGCGGACTGAATTTTTTGAGAATGATAAGACTGAAGACCTGACGTTTAAGCTCTTGTTCGTCAATACTATTCTTAAATTCTGCAAAAGCCAATTCAAGGTCAACGGTTTCGGTTCCTCCTGCACCTGTACCTCCGTCTACAATGGGCACCTGTATATTACGAGGTAGATTCTCAGCAACAATATCAAATTCAACCTGCGGGGATAGAAGGCGTCCGTCGATATCCAGTAAAACCTGTACAGGATAGTTCCTCCTTATTTCAGGTGAGTTAGAGTAGTCCAAGTTTGGATTTGTAAGAATGGGCATAAAAGAAGCTACCTGGTTATAGGTAGCGGTAATATCCATTACCCCTTCGTAAGGATCTCCAAACCAAGAAATTTTGCTTTCAGGAAGAATTTCGAACTCTTTGTTAATAATATTATACAGAGTAAAGTTATAACCACCTTCTTCTATTGTGTAATCACCGAACATATTGAAATCACCATTGGTATTAATCTGAAGCTTTAGGTCACCATTGCCTCTTCCCCTAATGATATCTCCAGCCTTAATATCAAAGATTATTTCACAATAGGCATCTCTGGTTATATTGAGGTCGAAATCGAGGTTTAAACCTTTCAGGTTGACTTTTTCATTTACGAATTCTAGCGATTGAGTAGTGTCATTTAGATCAACAAAATTGATATATTCTTCCTGTTCAATATTCGTAGAACCACCAACAGGAATAAAAATTCTGGTACCTCTACCTGTAGTAGCATTTGCTGAAATTTCCATATTACTCATTGGCCCTAAAAATTCTATGGACCCTGTAGCAACCCCAGTACCATAGAAAAGATCATTGTCTTTGGCTGACGTATTTAATACAGTGAAATCATTAATGGTTCCTCTCATATTAATTGACATATCTTTGAAACCTTCGTGTTCGATGTAACCGTTGATTGAACCTTTATTATTATTACGATCTCTGATATCTGTATTTCTAAACCCTATTTGAGATTTGTTTAGATAAAAGTCGCCATCGATGGTGTAATCTGTGTTTAAATAATTCACGTGTAACGCGACTTGATTCATTTTGCCCGTTCCGTCTAGCTCGGGTGTGCGTAGTGCGCCTGAAATAATAACCTCTCCGGTGGCCGTACCAGATATTTCTGTGAAATAGCTATCAAGAAATGGTTCAAGGATTTTGAGCTCCGTTTGGTTGAGCACCGCTTTTAATTCTAGATTATCATATTTTGGTGAATATATTCCATAAACATCCAAAACTTTTTCATCTTCGCGTTCAATGAAAAAGCTTACATCGAAGTTTTGATTTTCATTGTTCCAAACATTATTTCCAACAATATCTCCAACCACAAATTCATTAACGCTAAAAGCTGCTATGTTGATGTCGCTGGTTACTCGCATGTCTTGATAATAATTCGTTAATGATGTTGTGCCATTTACTAGACCTCCTAGATCTTTGCTGATAATAGAGTTTAAGGATCCTATATCAATACTATCCAAGGTAAGCGTCATTTGCTTGTCTCTAGTTTCAGAAAGTTGTCCTTCTAACTTGACTTGCTGATTTTTGTGATATACGGTCAGATCCCTGATGCCTATTTCTTTTCCCGAAATAGTTATAAGATTGTCTGACCGAAGTGACCATTTATCCTCCAGTACATGAATGTCAGAGGGGAGAAAACTGATACTGGTTGTATCTTCAAGAAAATCTATCTCGCCCATTAACCTGACGTAGTTTGGATATCTGACTTGATCAATATCAAATTCGAAATCAATGTGCCTGTCTGTCCAGATAGCCTCAGCAAAAAGATCCTTTGTTTCTATTCCTGCAATTCTTTCCTTTTCAGATGTCGCATACAGCGAGGCAAGTACACTTGTGCTATCTGATATTTTAGAGATATTAAGCTGCAGCTCGTTATTCAAGAAGTAATCATTTTTATAGTTTACCGAGTCAATAAAAGAATTCATATTTAAGATTGACGTAAATCCGCCAACTAGATTGCCGTCAATTGATGTAGCTGGTGAAATGTACAAATCCGGAATAAAAACCCTGGATATAGGTTCAAAATTGTTGATGTTAAAAACATAATTCACTTGATAGTTAAGAGTTGAAGACGGTTTATTTTCATAATAATCTTTTAATGACTCTCTATTATTTTCCAAGCTAAGTCGATACTCATAAAGCAGTTTATTGAGTTGATCGTAAACAATGCTAAAGTCAAACTCACCGTCTATTTTACAGTTAAAAAGGTTGGTGTTGATGAATACATTCCTGATATTCTCGTCTCGATCTGAGATTATTCCTAATGAGTCTATAATGAGTTCCTGTCCGTCTCGTTGAATAATCGTATTCTTGAAGTTGGCAGAGCCCAGTATGTCATCCAGCTTGAGGCCTTGGGCATTTACATTAAGATTACTTCTCACGAAGATTTGTTCTGAAGTTAAATTCAATTTATCCAGAAATGCGGTGTCTAGTTTAGCTTGGATATTAAAGAAATCAAGACCTCCTCTTACATCAATAGACCCGTTAAGATCCATTTTGAGATTAGTATCATTTATTTTCACCTCTCCTTCAAAAAATTCCTTCGTAAAACGGGCGTTTGTCTGAATATTATGGTAGCTGTATTGGTTAAGCTCAATGCTATCAATTCTGCCATTCAGTATAAAATCTGCCTTATCAAGAGTAAAACCCTTCCCTTGAATTATGCCATCTAAGGTTACTTTACCCAAAAGTTCGTTACTTGTATATCCGCCAATATCAAAATCTAGCATTTTGAGTGCTCCGCGGTACGAGGATTTGTTCACCTCCTCGTTGAGCTTTAGGTTGATATCTGATGTTATTCTACCGTATTGGGTGAAGAAATCCCCGGTTGCTACGAAATCATTTAAGAACCCGAAGAAATTAGCGTTAAAACCAATATTCTTCAAGGGCGCAAGGCGCCTAAATGTTTTTTCTTTTAAGTACTTTTTTAAATCGTCACTTACGGCGTAGGAATTCACAAGGTCAAGATCAATGAATGTTTCGTCTATTGAAGGCAAACCCACTATTCTTGCATCACCCCTTATTATTGAGCCGCCGCTAAACTTCAAGTCTAACTCCTTAATTTGGAGAGAGCTAATTCGCCCCTTAAACACGCCGGTAACGTCATAATATTCATCGAAATTTTTAAATATCGGCACGAACTTTCCTAGCTCTTCGTTGTGAATAAGGCTATTCTTTAGCTCGGCGTTGATAGTCACAGCTGAAACAAAATTGTTCAAATCGGAGGCTTTTCTATACTTAAAATCGATAGATTCTTTGATTCTACTCTTTCCAATAATCAAGTCTAATTCATGAAATCTCATTGCTTCATTGCTGTAAAAGAACTTGGTCTTAATCCGATCTATACTTAAGTCTGTAAGACTGTCTTTGCCAGTGAGATCTTGTACCTCAAGACTAATAGTATCACCTAATGAGTAAAATCCTGATATACCGGCATTTATGTTCTGAATGCTAAAATTGTGGTAATTGAATCCGTCTTCAATATTTTTTCTAAAGGGGTCTTGATAGCTGAAACGACTATTCTCCAATTCAATATTTTGAATAGTAAATGGAATAGTTTTAGTTTTTTTATCCTCTTTTTTCCTACTTAAGTCTTTTAATCGTTTTACGAACTGATTTATGTTTAGAACTATGGAATCCCCTTGTCGTACCTTTTTAAGTAAAATGCATGCATCTTTCACATAGAGTTCGTCTAGAGAAGGGTCTTCGCCTAAAAGCGTTTTAAGGGTATAGTTTACCTGTACCTTGGACGAACTTAGAAGTGATTTCCCCAAAGAGTCCTTGACCATCAAGTCCTGAACCTGAATTTGGTCGAACCAGTCAATATTAATTTTGGTAATTGAAATTTGATAATTGGTGGCTTCTGATAATCGATTCGAGATGTAGTTGACCAGTTTGGTTTGAACGTAAGGTATCTGAATAGCCCCTGCTACAACTGTCAATAAAAGGAACACCGACAGCAGAATCCAAAGAATTACTTTGGCAATACGTTTTTTAATAACTTGCGCCAAAATCTAACTAATGAGTCCCACATTGCTTGCTATTGAATCATCCTGCGATGAAACTTCTGCTTCCGTAATTCAAGGCGGCAAAGTACTTAATAATATAATAGCAACGCAATCAGTCCATAAAAATTATGGTGGTGTAGTACCAGAATTAGCATCAAGGGCTCACCAACAAAATATTGTTCCAGTGGTTAACCGAGCTATCCAGGATGCCAACATAGAGAAGAAAGATTTAGATGCTATTGCTTATACGCACGGTCCGGGCCTACTTGGAGCGTTGCTAGTGGGAGCCTCTTTTGCCAAGTCAATGGCATATTCCCTAGAAGTTCCTTTGATAGCGGTTAATCATATGCAGGCACATATACTCGCACATTTTATTGATGAACCGAGGCCTAGGTTTCCATTTTTGTGCCTTACAGTGAGCGGTGGACATACACAAATAGTAAGGGTAAAGAATTTCCTAGATATGGAAATTATTGGTCAGACTATGGATGATGCGGTGGGAGAAGCATTTGATAAATCCGCTAAACTTATGAATCTACCCTATCCCGGAGGGCCGTTAGTAGATAAGTACGCTCAGCTAGGAGATCCGTTAAAATATACTTTTCCAGATAGTGATGTTCCCGGACTTGACTTTTCATTCAGCGGAATTAAGACGGCTTTTTTATATTTTTTAAGGGAAAGGCTAAAAAAAGAAAGTGATTTTTTAGATCGAAATATCAATGATATTTGTGCGAGTCTGCAACATTCGCTTATACAAATGCTATTATCCAGATTAGTTAAAGCAAGTAAGAAGTTGGGTATAAATGAGATAGCCATTGCTGGAGGGGTATCGGCTAATTCGGGTCTTAGAAGATCCTTACAAGAGGAAGCGAAAACGCGAGGGTGGAATATTTACATTCCAGATTTCCAGTATTGTACAGATAACGCAGGAATGATAGCCATGTCTGCGCACTATCAGTACCTAGATAAACAATTTTCACAATTAGATACAAGCCCTAATCCTAGAATGAAATTTGGTTATGCGTAAACTAATTTCAGTAGGAGATCAGCTTAAGCACTCTTTTCAGGTTAAATCGGAAGATCTTGCAACATTTGAGGGTGTAACCGTACACAGGGTTTGTTCCACTTTTGTACTAGCGAGAGAAATTGAATGGGCTTCACGGCAATTTGTCTTGATGACAAAAAGTGATGATGAAGAAGGGATTGGAACTCAACTGACCATAAATCATCGATCTCCTGCCTTTTTGGGAAGTACCGTTGTCATAACTACCAACCTTAAGGGTTTTACAGAAAACCAGCTTATTTGCACTTTCCAATCTAAAGTAGGAGACAGAATAATTGCCGAAGGAACTACAGGCCAAAAGCTCCTAAAGAAAAGCCGGATCAAAGAGATTTTTTCTACCTTTGAAAAATCATGACCAAAGAAAAGTCAAGATTTTCAAATAATATTAATATAAAAAATCGTAAAGCGAGTTACGAGTACGAATTTATTGACACTTTCGAGGCAGGCCTAGTTTTAAAAGGGACTGAGATAAAGTCGATAAGGGAAGGAAAAGTGACATTGCAAGACGGCTACTGTTTTTTTAAAAGAGGAGAACTATTTAGTAAAGGGGTCAATATTGCTCCATATGAACAGGGGTCTTTCTATAATCATGATCCATTAAGAGATCGTAAGTTACTTCTTCATAGAAGGGAACTTGAAAAACTGGAGAAGAAAAGTCAGGATAAAGGACTTACAATCATACCTGTAAGACTTTTCATCAACCAAAAAGGTTTTGCTAAACTGTTTATAGCTCTTGCCAGGGGTAAAAAACTTTATGATAAGCGTGATAGCCTCAAAGAGAAAGACGTTAAGCGGGAAATACAGCGGCAAGGATTTTGATAGGCTTTATTTTTTAAACTCATGAGTATTTCACACGGAATTTGCCGGTTAAGCGTTGTGCCCGTTAGGAATGAGGCATCAGATAGGAGCGAGATGGTTACGCAACTCTTATTTGGTGATCATTATGAGCTATTGCATATTGATGATCAAAATAAATGGGCTCGAATTCGGATTTGCTTTGATAGCTATGAAGGTTGGATAGATCTGAAGCAGCATACCGGGATTTCACCAGAATATTTTAATCAGATCAATAATAGCGACTACAAGATTTGCCTCGATGGAACTGCTAGTATACTTTATAAAAAGCACCATATAAACATTGTTAGAGGTAGTGTGCTACCCATATCTACTAGTGAGCTTTTTAAGATGGAAGAGCAGCTTGCCTTTAACGGTGAAGCGAAAAGCTTAAGCCAGAGGCGCGATTATTCTTTTTTAAGGTCTGCTGCGACTGATTACTTAAACACACCTTACCTATGGGGAGGTCGTTCCCCCTTTGGGATTGATTGCTCAGGATTCACCCAGATTGTTTTTAGAATCTGTGGTTATGTACTGCCCAGGGACGCCAGCTTTCAAGTCAATGAAGGGTCTAGCATTTCCTTTTCTGATAGACTTGCCGGAGACCTTGTGTTCTTTAATAGTGACGATGGAAAAGTAACCCATGTCGGTATTCTGCTTGAAGATGATGAAATAATTCACGCCTCGGGTAAGGTGAGGATCGATAGATTAACTAACGATGGAATAGTGAACCAAATTTCCGGTGTCCTATCCCATAAATTGCACTCCATAAAAAGAATTCTAAAAGAGACTCTTTGATTTTGTTGACCAAGCCTTTCCTCATTATCTTAAGGGAATGAATAGGAAAGTACTTGTGCTAAATCAAGATTATAGCCCAATCTCAATCTGTACTGTACAACGTGCGTTTTTACTTACCTACTTGAATAAAACTGAGATGGTAGAGTCGGCTAATGGCCACCGGCTACGATCCATTTCTCAGAACTTTCCTATGCCGGCAGTGATTAGATTAACGAAGTATGTAAATGTACCTTACAAAGGAGTGGCTTTAACTCGACAAAATGTATTTAAAAGAGATCAGTTTGAATGTCAATATTGCGGAACGCCAAAAGATCTTACTTTGGATCATGTTATACCACGATCGAAGGGGGGTAAGTCTTCCTGGGATAATCTAGTGACTGCCTGCAAGAGGTGTAATGCGCATAAAGGTGATAACTCTCCTGACAAGGCTGGAGTAAGTCTCAAAACAAGACCCTTTAAACCATCTTATGTGCTATTTCTTCGAGATTATTCTGGTTTTCATTGTGAGGAATGGCAACCTTATCTGGGAAAGCGAAATGGAAAGTAAGTACCATCAATTACGGCGCTGTAACTTTTATCTTACTATTGACTAAATTTAGTATCTGTTATTATTTAAGGGGCTTTTATTGTCGATTAGAATATGATAACAACAACACGGTTTTGCAGGTGGTTGGCTTTTATTACACTTGTTTTATCTGTGAGGATTGGCATAGGCCAGTCTCCTTTACCCGATAGTTTAAATTCAAAATTATCTAAAGCGAATTCAGTTTCGGAGGTTAAGGTCGTAATTAGGGACGCTATAACTTTTGCCTATAACGATCCGGAAATTGCTCTGCTCTTATCCAAAAAAATTGCTGACCTAAGCCTTGACAAGTCCTTTTTTGAGCAAGCTGCAAAAGCCTATGATATTATGGGTGTGGTACTTCAAAATCAAGGCAAATTTGACACGGCGTTTTATTATTACAGCCAGGCTTTAAAAATTAAACAAGACCTGAATGAGCCTAAGTTGCTTGCTGAGTCCCTAAATAATTTTGGTGTTTTAAATAGAAAGCAAGGGCGATATGATAGCGCACTCCAGTATTATCATAGAGCTCTTGAAATTTCTTTATCTATCCAAGATAGCTTGTTAATAGGTAATTATTTTAACAACATCGGACTTGTACATGAAAATAAGGAGGAGTATGCACAGGCTGTTGATTTTCATATTAAAAGTCTAAAGATCAGGGAGGCTTTAGACGATAAGAAAGGCATTGCAGGATCCCTGAATAATATAGGAATAGTATATCAGCGAATGGATGATCACAGACAGGCTATTGATTATTTGGCTAAGAGCCTTGAAGTCAAAAGAGATTTGGGTAATAAACGTCTATTAGCGAGCGCCTTTATCAATTTGGGAGTTAGTTACCATGGCGTGGGGGATTATGATAAAGCCCTATTAAATATTGAACAGTCGCTGACCCTTTATCAGGAACTTGGGGATGTGCAAAGTATTGCTTCGGCTTATGATAACCTTAGTTTTATAGCTCAAGAAAAAGGAGATCTTAGTCAGGCCATATCTTACCAACAGCAGAGTCTGAAAGAAAGAAAAAATCTCGGAAAGATTGACGACATCGTTCTATCCCATAGTCATATGAGTAGGTTATACAGGGAATCAAATGACTACGAAAGGGCTAAGTATCATGCTTGGGAATCGTACGAATTGGCGAGGAACAGTGGTTCAGTTGAAAATTTACAAATATCGACACTACAGTTATCAAATATATATGAAGTACTAGGCGAACTTGATAAAGCCCTTGAGTATCATAAAATATACACCAGACAAAAGGATTCATTGCTTAGTGTAGATATGCTGAAAAACGTCGCTGAAATAAAAGAAAAATATGAGTCCGAAAAAAAAGAGGCGGAAATAGCACGGCAAAACTTGGAAGTACAGAGGCAGAATGCAGTGATTAAGTCCCATTCCACTGAAAGGGTTTTGCTCATTGGGATTGTGGCAAGTATACTACTAGTCTCTATTCTGCTCTTTATGAACTATCGTACAAAACTAAGAGCGAGGGAACAACTGGTAGAACAAAACAAAGTGTTTGAAAGAGATAGGTCACGCTTCTTTGCCGGTATTTCTCATGAATTCAGAACCCCACTTGCGCTGATCACAGCTCCTTTGTCCGAACTTCGTTCAAAATACGGCAATGACAGAGATACTTTATGGATTTTAGAATTAATTCAGCGGAACTCCAATCGACTTTTATCACTGATCAATCAACTTCTTGATCTATCCAAGCTGGAAGCGGGTAAACTGGTACTTTCAGTATCCAAAAAGGACATAATCTCGTGGAGTAAACTGATAAGCGCATCGTTTGAATCTCTTGCTACAAGTCGGGAGATCCAATATAAAACTCAATTTCCTAGCTCGGATTTCGAAATCTATTTCGATGAGGAAAAACTTGAACAGGTTTTAATAAACCTGCTATCTAACGCTTTTAAGTATACCGTGATGAATGGAGAAGTTCGGTTTTTGGTCAGCGTTTCCTCGCAGGTTGTTACATTTCAAGTCAAGAACACAGGTCAGAAAATTCCTGATACCGAAAAGGATAAGATATTCGACCGGTTTTATCAAAGTGCTACTGATAACAAAGGCGAGGGAACGGGGATAGGGCTTGCGCTAGTAAAGGAATTTTCTGAATTACATCATGGCTCAGTGCGAGTTTATGATGATGAAGACTGGACTGTCTTTGAAGTTTGTGTTCCAGCTGATGATACCGCTTACACGGGTGATGAAAAGATTGAAAGTGATGTTAAAGCAGTTACAAAGTTAGTGGATAAACAGAGCGAGGGGACTATAAATACTTTTCAAGATACCACCCTAACTGAAGATAAACCTCTGGTTTTAGTAGTTGAAGATAATGATGATCTTAGGAATTATATTTCATACCAATTAAGTGGTGAGTTTGTTGTTGAACAAGCAATGAATGGGTTGGAGGGGGTTCAACTTGCTCAAAGTATTCCTGACCTTATAATTACAGACTTAATGATGCCTGAAATGGATGGAATTGAGTTGTTGCAAGTATTAAGATCAGAAGCTAAAACAAGACATATTCCAATTATTATGCTTACCGCAAAAGCGGAAAAAGAAAGTAAAATACAGGGATTAAATGAGGGCGCCGATCACTATTTGAACAAGCCTTTTGACTCCGATGAATTGATTACCAGAGTTCGAAGTCTAATCATTCAACGACATAGAATAAAAGATCACTATTATAAGGAGTTTCTCACCGCACCTAGTGCCGACGACATAGTCTCTGTTGACGATCTCTTTCTTAAAAATGCTGTTAAAAGTTTAGAAAAAGAGTTAGATAACCATGAGTTTTCTGTGGATCAGTTTGCCAGGGAACTTGCCATGAGTAGGGCACAACTTCACCGTAAGCTTAAAGCTATTATTGGATGCTCTACTTCTGAATTCATTAGACATTACCGCATTAAAAAAGCCAACGAGTTTTTGAAATCAGGAAAGGGTACTGTTTCTGAGATAGCCTACTCAGTTGGCTTCAACAACCTCTCATATTTCACTAAATCGTTCAAAGCGGTTTATAAAATAAGCCCCTCAGAAGTATTAAAATAAGTGCATTTGGGCTTGTGCTTTGAATGTAACATTTGTGTTAATCCTTGAAACATAGCTGTTAAAGTCAATCTATTTTGGGTACTATCTTCAGGCCATAATCAACAAAATTATATCATAAAGAGATCCCAATTGCACTACGCCGGCGAGTTAGGGTAGATGGAACTTAGATGGAATAGATGCAGGGATTGTTTACGATGCTGGAGACAATTATGAACTCTAAATGAGGGAGGTGACAACGGAGATCCTTTAAGGGAAAGAGGAGCGTGAAGATGATTTTTTTGAAAAAAGACTAAAAACCACATTACAATTAAATAGTATGAAAATGTTAAGAACGATATCAATTCTTTTATGTAGTCTTTTGACGACGGGTGGGCTTATGGCTCAGGATGTAATAGTGAAAAAGAATGGTGATGAAATTGAGGCTGTGGTTTTGGAAGTCTCCACTTCAGAAATAAAGTATAAAAAATATATTAACCGGGAAGGTCCTTCTTATACCATCAATAAATCTGAAGTGTTTATGATTCGCTACGAAAACGGCACAAAAGATGTTTTTAATGATTCCAATGAGTCCAAACCTGTAAGCGGAGGGGCAACAACGAAACCTGGTAATACTCCATCAGACTTGCCGCGAGCTTCCTTCAATATTAATCCTTTAGGACTTCTGCAATTTGGCCCCATTTTTCAGTACGAGGCAAAAATAGGGCAGCGTACCTACATTGTCCCTCATTTCAGGTATGCATATGCAGGTCTACTTACACATGCGATATGGGAAACGTTTGATGACGCCAGTGAGCTATCGGCCGGGACGGCGGCACTGGGAGTCGGGATCAAGGGATTTGCGGAAACTTCAGGCAATACATGGTATTATGGTGGTATCGCAGACTTAGAATGGGGGACAGCTCAATATGAAATTGGTGAGTCCTTTGAATCAGAGGAAAAAGCAACGAGTCTTGCCATCTTGTCAAATGTAGGGTACCGATGGAGATCTTCTAAAGGCTCATATCTTAATCTGGGGGTTTTTATTGGTGTTGCTTCAGATCTCAGTTCGGAGGAAACTTTCATTAATACAGGGGAAGTAGTTGACAACTCAAGCACTTACTTTTTTGGCATGGTGGAATTGTCATTCGGTTGGGAGTATAAGTAAGCTTTAAATGAGAATACCGCTTGTATTTCTACTAACCTATTGTTTTATGGCGCCAATAGCAGCTCAGGATATTATTATCTTGAAAAACGGAGAAGAATTGGAAGCCAAGGTTTCCGAAATACTCCGGACTTCTATTAAATATAAAAGGTTTGACAACTTATCAGGACCGATATATACCCTGCAAAAATCCGAGGTATTTATGATCAAGTTTGAAAACGGCACTAAAGAGGTCTTTAATACTTCGGCGTCTGGTGGCCATGCGGAGTTTTACTTTTACCGGCCAAAGAAATTTGCAAGTAGTAAAGCTAAGATCATTGTGGGCACGGCTGATCCGGATGAGGTGGTGGTGAATCTAAAGAACGGAAGCTGGTACAAGATGGATTATCCCCATATTGGTGAGAGGGATTTTGTCACTGGCGTCTATGTGATCAACCCGGAATTATTCACCATAGATGTAGTAGCAGACAGTACTTACTATTTAAAATGTACTGTACTGCCACGGGGCCTGAAGATTATGGCTGAACTTGAATTAGTAGACAAAGAAACGGCGAAGTCCGAAATGGCTGGCTTAAAAGAACAAGTAAAGAGTTATGTCGACTAGATACGCGACTTTGATACTGCTTGTCATAGCTTTTTCCTGCACCGAAGTAGATGAGAATCTACCTTCAGAGGAAGAACTGGATCGTTGGGAGTATTTTGTAGAATTCGATGAAGGCCCGGTTTGGTCCTTGTTTGAGGATTCTGACGGGGAAGTTTGGGTGGGTACTAATGAAGGTGTTTCTGTTTTTAACGGCAGCACTTTTCAATCGTATTCCGTGAGTAATGGGCTAATTAACAATACCGTTGTTGCTATTATGGAAGATCCTGAAGGTGACATGTGGTTTGGTACCCCCGGAGGGGTAAGTATTCTGACTTCGGACGGTTTCCTCAATTTTCCGAATGTCGGGGGAGTACCCGCTGATATATCAAGTCTCCTGATGGACGAAGACGAAAACATCTGGATCGGTACCTTCAATTTTGGTCTTTTTTTATTTAACGACGAAGGGCTGTTTCAAATATTCGACAATAATTGCAACCAATGCAATGTTATTAACACATTATACGAGGATAGTTCAGGGGATTTATGGGTCGGTTCCGACGAAGACCTAAAGAGATACTCGCACAACGGAAGTTTCGCCTCATTTAGTGCCCAAGACGGACTGGCGGGTAATACGGTGACTTCTATATTTGAAGACTCCTCAGGCTCATTATGGATTGGGACGCTCGATGGTAGTTCTATCAACCGGTTGATCGGATCTGATTTCGATCAATTTGAGTTACAAAATAGTTTACCACAAAATTGGATCAATGCGATAACAGAAGATCGACTGGGAAACCTATGGATTGGAACCATAGCTAATGGCCTTATTTTATATGACGGTATAGTGATGAGAACGCAATTCGAGGGGCCTCCGGACAATACAATCTACACCATGATCACTGATTCTAATGATGAGATTTGGTTAGGTACGACAGAAGGTGGTTTAGCTAAATACACGCCAAGATGACCAACAATATATTTAGAGGCTTTAGTATTCTATTTTGCGTCATTTCGCAAAGTGTAGTGGCTCAAAAAGGCGATAGTATATTGGCTAACGAGACCACATTGACAAGACCATTAACCGTACATAAGGGTCAGTTTAGAGCGAATGGCGGATACAGTGTATTAATTAATTCCAGAAGGTATGATCTTGCCGGTAATAAAGTCGATCTGTCGGATGAGGGTTTTACGAACATAGGACATTTGGTAGACCTGGAATTCAACTATGGGTTTGCTGAATTTTTGCAATTATCCGTGGGTATGAATCACCTGCAAGAAGCGCAACGCTCTAGAAACATTGGGATCATTACCACACCCGATGATCCTATTAACCTCAATGAGATCACCGAGCGCAAAGGGTGGACTGATTTAGATGTGATGTTAGATTTTAAAGTTCCCTTTGTTACCCGGCAGTTTGACCTGGTTTTTTCAGGAGGCAGATCCTTGCCGGTAGCTGCACATGAGCCCGATCAACCGGAGCACCAAATAGATGATACTGGCGGGTTTAATAATATTACCTATCGATTTTTGAATAAAGCAGGCGAGGGAACAGCCGCATGGCTTATAGGCTTATCGGGTAAAATAAGAACGAATAAGTTCGGGTTCAGTTTTGACTATGTCCGTAGGCATTTTCCTGAGTCTGCCACCAGTATATCCTGGTTGGCGAGCTTGGATGACGAAGTCATATCTTATACTTCCCGGGATTATAATTACCAACTCGGTGATCGGTCCCAAATACTGTTTTTATCCGAGTACCAGGCCTGGCCATTCCTAAACGTATTTTTTGGCTATCAGGCGTATAATGTCGGTGAAGGTTGGACAGAAATTACGGGAATCAGGGCATTGGTAGAACAACAAAAGCGAAGATCGATTCAATTGGGCGCTGAAGTCTTGGTAACACCGAGACTATGGATCAGGCAAGTTGCCTCTTTTCCTACCGGAGGTGAAAATAGCCTCAATCCATTAATCCTTTCTACACGGGCGGTGTATAACTTATTCCCTTTTGAGCGATGAAGAAACTGCTGATGTTAATGTTTATAGTGCTGTTTTTTAAGAAGATCAATGCCCAGGTACAGGAGGAGCTTACACCACTAGAGCTAAAGCAAACAACTATTGTTACACAGCCCGCAACCCTCAATAAAGGATTTTTAAGGTCTGGATTTGCTTTGTCTTTTTCCGCTTTAGACAAGTTTTTTGATGATGATGCTCAAAAGAGACTGTTTCCAGATAATATTTGGGCCAAAAGTTTGAGCTACCAAATTGCATTTCAATACGGTATTTCAGATAGACTACAAGCTTCAATGTCAATTCCCTTCCGAAACGAATTTCAGAGTCAGTCGCTGTTGCTCGAAGTGCCCCTAACCGGTAACTCCACCGTCTCATCTTGGGAGGTCGAAGGTAATGGCTTAAGCGATATTGAGGTGGGACTTATTTATCAACTAGTACCCGAAAATATCCTACGTCGAGCTGTTTTGGTTTCGGCTTCTTTGAGGTTGCCCACTGGTGAAAAAAATCCTACTGATATCGTAGATGAGCAGAATTATACACTTCCTACGGGGAACGGGGAAGGGGCTTTGAACCTTGATGTTACCTTAAGAAAAGTCCAATATCCTTTTTCATACGAAGGTTCAATAGGGTATAACATTAAGTTTGGTGGTACAAAGGTTATTAACGTAGGTGAGGAGTCCACCGACTTTAAGTCTGGTAACGTGCTGACTTTGAGGGGAGCTTATAATTTTCATTTGAACGAATGGCTCGTTTTTCAAAATGATGTTTTTTATTTCTCGTTTGGTGATGACGAAGTAAGTGGTCAAACAGACGATCTTAATAGATGGGCCTTGCAGTATGTGCCCAGGTTAAGTTTCCAAATCAAACGTTTCAGGATTAACCAGGCCGTTAGCTTTGTGGTAAAAGGCCGAAATAGCAGTGCCGATCCCGGGTATACAATGGTGGTGCAGTATGTTTTTTAAAGGGTTCACTAGTTCAATAGCTGTTTTTTCTTTATTGATTTTAGTTTTCTTCCGTTGTAGCACCCCTTCAATAGTGGCTACTAAATCCATTCAGTTGGGTGATTTTCATAATAATCAGCGAAATCATATAAAGGCCGTTGGGTATTATGAAGAGTATCTTCAAGCTAGTGAGAACCTTGGGGTTTATCGCAATACTGAAACAGAGGCTGATGTTCACCGCAAGCTGGCTCATTCAAGAAGTGCACTTGGAGAATATAGGGTCGCTCAAAAGCATTTACAACAAGCAAGAAGACTTGATTCTTTGGTCAATAAGAATGAATTGGCGCTATTAGAAGATATACGCTTAATAGGAATGCTCAAGGCCTATCAAGGTAATTATGGTGAGTCAATTGCTATTTTATCTGATGTGGTTAGAAGAAGTTCAGATTTTGTTTCAAGTAGTAAATCAGTAAACCAGCAATCTTTATTGGCTACTTACCTTTCACTGGCGAGATTGAAAATGGTTTTAGGAGACTTTTCCGAGGCCTCTGATCTACTAGTAAAAGTCGAATCCATTGGTGCCGGACTTGCCAATTATCGGGAATATGCTGATGAAGTTGCTTTAGTGCAGGGCATTATCAACCGTGAACAAGGTAATTTGGATAAAGCTGAAGCATCTATCAACCAATCCATCGATTGGGCTAAAGAATCCGGACACCTGCCTGCTAGACAGTATGAAGCGAAAGCACAGATAGAACTTTTGAAAGGTAATTACGAAGAAGCCCTACGTAATCAGTTGGATGCCTATAAGTTCTCTGAGCAAATCGGTATTAGCTCTCAAATTGTTAATGCTTTACTGCGATTAGGTGATATCTACAATGCCATCGGAGATGGGAAAGCTGCAGAAGAAAGTTACATAACGGCTCTGCGACTGCAACCGAACGTAACTTCAGAACGCATTTCAAATAATACTTCATACCAGGCACGACTTCAGTCAAATTTGGATATGTACGATTTCCAAGGGGTAAAGACAGGTGCAGGGGTTGCGGCTATTAAGCTTGTGGAATATAAGTTGGACCATGAAGATTGGAACAACGTTGACTCACTAATTGCCAAAGCCATGCGGAATTTCAGTTTTGTAAGTAGCGATGAAGGGCTTTCGCGCGCTCTGTTGGGCCAAGCTCGTTTTTTATTGCAAAAACAAAAATATCAGGAGGCTTTGAGCACTTTAGATTCGGCGGGTAAATTAACCAAACAACCGGATTTACAATGGAAGATATTCTATAGAAAAGGTTTAGCGTATTCGCAGCTAAGCGATTATGATAACGCCGAAATACATTTGGAGAAGAGTATTTCTATAGTAGAAAATATTCGGAATAATCTTAATGTAGATGAGTTGAAGAGTGCCTTTTTTTCAAACAAAGTAGAAGTGTATGAAGCTTATATCGAACTTTTATTGAAACAGTATTCGATTAAATCTGACGATAACCTTCTTGTAGAAGCCTTTGCATTGAATGAACGATCCCGGGCAAGATCATTTCTGGATATGCTAGGTAACAAAAAAGTAGGTTCATCCTCAAGCGATAGGTTAGTTGTAGAAAGAGAACAGCAATTGAGAGTCAAGATCCAGCAACTGGTTCAACAGCTTACCGAAGCTGATACTAATAGTAGTAGAAAGCAACTTACGACCGAATTAGAAAGGGCGCAGTCAGAATATCAGCAAATTCTTTTGGAGGTAAAACTTAACCACCCTGGGTTTGCCAATCTTATTTCCGTGGAACCCCCGGACTTGTCAAGTATTCAAACTGGACTTAATGATAGTACCATCATGGTTGAATATTGGCTGGGCAAAAGTGAAATAACGATTTGGTTAATTGAAAAGAATACTATTCGTGCCGTTCAGGTTGATATTCCCGAATCCGAAATTCGAAGGGAAATGGCAGCTTTTCGTAACGCAATATCCCTCCAAATGTCTGAATTCATGAATGGTAGCTTAGAAAAATTCTATGGTTATCTTATTGAACCAATTGCTGATGTAATCGGAGATTATCAAAGTCTTATTATTATTCCTAATGGAGTATCACACTTTTTACCCTTTCAAGCGTTAAGAAACCATGAGGGAAAATACTTAATAGAAAATTTCATTGTCTCAACGGCTCCGTCTGCTTCAGTATGGTTCTATTGTCAGCAACTTTCAAAATCTAAATTCGAATCTAAGTTTTTAGGAATGGCCTTAGGGAATTCAACTATTGGTCAGTTTCCGGCACTTCCGGGTACCCTATCTGAGATTGACAAGCTGGCAACGGTTTATAAAAACCCTGATACCAGGAGTGAGAATGATTTTAACGAGGGCTTCTTCAAAACTGCGGCTTCGGGATATGATTATGTACATGTTGCTACACATGGGGTTTTAAATACGAGGCAGCCAGGTTATTCGTTTCTGTTGATGCACCCATCAAAACATGAAGATGGAAGGCTTACGGTCAATGAGATTTTTAACCTAAGATTAAAGTCTCGATTGGTGACTTTAAGCGCCTGCGAGACCGGTCTGGGCGAACTGAGCAAAGGAGACGATCTTATTGGTCTTAGTCGAGCTTTTATCTACAGTGGAACACCTGCTGTGGTTGTTAGTCTTTGGAAAGTGGATGATGCCACTACCGCAATCCTAATGACAAGGTTTCATGAGTTTTTAGGAAGTGGAATCAGTCCGGCTGAATCCCTTGCGCTTGCTCAACGATACATGATTAAAAACGATTCATTGAATGATGGTAATCCTAAGGATTTTAACGTGGAAAATGTTTCTAATGATCTAAAAATTAATGAAAAAGGCAAATTTCCAAATCCCTATTTTTGGGCGCCATTTACACTGATTGGGCATTAGGCTCCATTAAAAAGTAAGTGTGAATTCGGTAAACTCATTAGGCTCGGAATCAACGGTTAGCGTTCCGTGGTGCAGCTGCATAATTTGGCGCGAAAGGCTTAACCCAATTCCCGAACCACTTGTTTTTGTGCTGTAAAACGGGATGAATATTTGATCTAACGCTTCCCGAATTATTCCTTTCCCATTGTCTCTAACCATAATTTTGACGTTATCCATTTCATTGAGCTCAGCTCTTAATTCAATTTTTGGTCGATTATGACTCTCAAAAGCCTCAATGGCGTTTTTGACCAGGTTAATCAGTACTTGCTCGAGGAGTTCTACATCTCCCTCAAGCGTTAGGTCTCCGGGTGTTACGGCTACTGAAATTTGCACCTGGGCTTTTCTCAACTCCACTTTTAAAAGGTTCACCACCTGGTCTAGGAACTGCTGAACAGAAAGCTTTACCATCTTTGGTAACGGAATTGATGTGTAGTCACGATAGGCGTCGATAAAGCGGATAAGCCCCTGGCTTCTGCTCTCTATCGTTTCCAAACCCTCTTGTAAGTCTTCTACGGCTTCTTCCGGCAGTTCGAAATGATCTTCCAGGTTATCAAGATCTTCGATCAAAATATCTTTCATCGTCGATGTCAGGGATGCGATTGGTGTTATTGAATTCATTATTTCGTGTCTTAGAACTTTTGTAAGGTTTTGCCAGGCCTCAAGCTCTTTCTTTTGTAATTCTGGTTGAATGTTTTGTAAAGCCACAAGCTTCATTTGACGGCCTCTCAAGATAATATCGGTGGCATTAACCGAAAGTTGTATGTCACCTTCTATACGGTACAATGCGCTCTTGCCGGCAGGTAGATCAAACAAAACCTTGTAAAGCCTGGATTGAGTTTCAAGTAATTCCTCTATGTTACGCAAGCTATCCACTTTTAAAAACCTCTTGGCGGTGGCGTTAATGAGGTGTACCTGACCGGTATCATCATAAGAAATAAGACCGGTACTTACATGTTCAACAATAGTATTGAGATACTGCAAGTGTTCTTCTTTTTCAGACCGGGCTTTCCTAAATGCTTCTAATACATCATTAAAGGCAACATTAAGCTCCTTAAAACTCTGGCCTAATTCATTATCTGCGGAAAAAGCGCTTACGAAATCGGAATACTTTATTGACTCAAGAAAAAGTGTTAGCCTTCTGTTGGTTCGAGCAATAAAACGATAAAGTTCTGAGAGTTGTAAAACAATAATAAATCCAAAAAGGGCGGTGGTCACGATCATCGTAGGGTCTTTAAGAGACCATACTAATGCGGCCATAACCACGCCGAGTAAAACTACTCGAAAGGCTACTCGAAACCGAAAATCCTTAAAGACCATATTTTTCTAACCTGCGGTACAACGAAGACCGGGTTAGCCCTAATTCCGAAGCCGCTTGGGTAATGTTACCATTGTATTTTTTTAAGACCTTTCGTATCAATATTTTTTCAACATCTTCCAGCTTATATTGATCCAGCGCTAAGTTTTCGGTGTCGTTGTTGGATTGTTGTTGATTGTTAAAATTGAAATCTTCAGGCTGTAGGATTTGGGAATTACTCATAATAACCGCTCTTTCCAAAGAGTGCTGTACCTCTCTTATATTCCCTGGCCAGTTATGCTTTTGAAGCCTTACCATAGCCGCTTCACTTATCTTCACGACCTCTTTGTTGTATTTTTCAGCATAGTGCTTCAAAAAATGATTAGTTAGTAAAGGAATATCTTCCAGTCGATCGCGTAATGGTGGCAGTTCAATTTCAATCGTATTTATTCTATAGAGTAAGTCCTGCCTAAAACGGTTCTCTTTTACCATGTCGTACAATGGCATATTCGTAGCACATACTAGGCGAATGTCTATTTCTGTTTCTTTGTTAGAGCCCACGCGGCTTACTCTTCTGTTTTGCAAAACGGTAAGCAATTTTGCTTGCAATGGCATGGATAAATTACCGATCTCATCTAGAAAAAGAGTACCCCTATTGGCGATTTCAAACCGTCCGGGACGATCTTCCTTAGCATCAGTGAATGCACCTTTTTTATGACCGAAAAGTTCACTTTCGAAGAGAGTTTCGCTTACCGAACCCAGGTCCACGTTAACAAAGACCTGATCTTTTCTGGTAGAATTATTATGAATAGCACGAGCTACCAGTTCTTTACCCGTGCCGTTCTCACCCAATATGAGCACATTGGCGTCCGTCGCAGCTACACGATCGATAGTTTCAAATACTTTTTGGATGGCCGGACTTTGCCCAATAATGTCATTATATCTATCATTTATCCTTAAGTTGATTACTTTTTGTTTTGTCTTTAGGGTCTCAACTTCAATTCGGGTTTCTCTCAATCGCATTGCTGAGAACAGTGTTGCTAGCAGTTTTTCATTCTCCCATGGCTTTAAGACAAAATCAGTTGCTCCGGCTTTTATAGCTTTTACAGCCATTTGAACATCTCCATAAGCCGTTATAAGTACTACTACAGCTGAAGGGTCAATATCCAATATTTTCTCTAACCAATAGTATCCCTCTTTTCCACTGCTGACGTCTTTGGTGAAATTCATATCCAGCAGAATAACGTCGTAAGTCTCGTTGTTAAGTAGTGTTGGAATTACCTCAGGATTTTTCTCGAGATCTATTTGGGCAAAATGTCTTTTTAAGAAAATACGGGCAGCTTTCAGTAGATCCTCATTATCATCGACGATTAATATTTTACCAGTTTTAGTTTTTTCTGTCATAGATGTCCGATTTCGGGATATGCGTTTACAAAGTTGATACCGTTTTAGGCGGATTAATTGAAAAATGGCTCTCAGAGCTGCATTAAGGATATTTTACTTATACATCAAAGTGTCAATACAAATGAATCGAACGAATATACTAATAAAATGTTCGCTAGCGGACGATTCCGTTCATGAATGAACGATAACGGACTCCTATTTTTAATTTAAAGTAGTTTTTAGCCATTCAAATCGAGTTGGCACACTTGTTGGCAATGGCAAGGAAAAGCTGAAAAAATAGGTTTACCTTACATGGATAAAAAAATTAAAAAAAAGAAGTGGACGGTTAAAAGAATAGGTACTATTCTGGGAGTTGCACTTCTCGTTGTTTTTGTAGGTTATCAATTTCTATTCGCTGATAGGAGAAGTAAACTTAACGTCGAGGTCGAAAAGATCACCATAGCAGACGTAAAGCGAGGGGCATTCCTGGAATTTATACCGCAAACGGGCACAGTGGAGCCGAGTGTCACTTTCTATCTGGATGCTATTGAGGGAGGTACCATTAAACAAGTGCATGCTGAGAGTGGGGCAATGTTGAAGAAGGGGGATTTTATTTTGGAGCTCTCTAATCTGAATAGGGAATTAAATGTATTAAGTCAAGAAGCGAGTTTGAATGAAAGTATTAATCAAATTCGACGAACTAAACTGCAACTCGAACAGAACGACCTTCAACAACAGCAGACTCTTGCCTTAATTGACAACCAATTAGAAAAACTAGAACCACAGTATAAACGTCAAAAAATGCTTTTTGAAAAAGATCTCATCTCTCTACAGGATTTTGAGCAGACCAAGGCTGATTATGAATATAATTTAAAGAGGCGAAAAATAACATACACGAGCTATAAGAATGATTCCATTAGCAGGGTGAGACAGTTACAGCAATTTAATCAGTCAGAACGAAGAATGACTGAGAGTTTGGCAGGGGTAGGGCAAATCCTTGATAATCTGAACATTACATCTCCAATAGACGGATTGCTGACCACGCCTCAGCTTGTTGAGGGACAGTCAGTAAATCCAGGTCAAAGGTTAGGCCAAGTAGATAAGGTTGGCAGTTATAAAGTGAGGGTTCCTATCGATGAATTGTATTTACCAAAAATTTCTAAGGGTTTATCTGCAACCACTCGGTTTAATAACCGTCAATATCAATTGATCATTACCTATATTTATCCTAATATTATCAATGGTCGATTTGAAGTAGATATGGAATTTGTAGGTGAGACCCCGGCTGGGATCAGAAGAGGGCAGTCACTACGCATGAGAATCGAATTAGGACAGCCTTCAGAGGAATTACTGCTCCCGGTTGGGGGTTTTTATAAAGATACAGGAGGTAACTGGGTATTTGTAGTTAACGATGACGAATCAAAAGCTGAAAAGAGAAATATAAGATTAGGGAGGAAGAATACCGAACACTTTGAGGTTCTAGAAGGTTTAGAGCCAGGTGATCGTGTTATCACTTCTTCCTATGATAATTTTGGAGATAACGAAGTATTAATTTTAAAATAAAGGTCAAAAACTCAATTTCTAACAATTAACAGAACACTGATGATAAAAATTAAAAACTTACAAAAGGTTTACACCACAGACGAGGTAGAAACTACTGCACTCAACAGTATTAACATTGAAATCAAGGAAGGTGAATTTGTAGCCGTAATGGGTCCATCCGGATGCGGAAAGTCAACATTGCTCAATATTCTGGGCCTGTTGGACAACCCTACTGATGGCGAATATCATTTTGGTGAGCATGAAGTTTCTGGTTATTCAGAACGTCAAAGGGCTCAACTCCGGAAGGGCTCAATTGGATTCGTTTTCCAAAGCTTTAATTTGATCGATGAACTTACCGTTTTCGAGAACGTTGAACTGCCTCTGTTATATTTGAAAGTGCCTTCGGCCGAAAGAAAACAGCGAGTAGAAGAGGTTCTTGAACGTATGAACATTATGCACAGAAGAAATCACTTCCCGCAGCAGCTATCAGGAGGTCAACAGCAAAGGGTCGCTATAGCACGAGCTATTGTGGCAAAACCTAATGTAATCTTGGCTGATGAGCCTACAGGAAACCTGGATTCAGCCAATGGTGAAGAAGTTATGAAGCTTTTGGCAGAATTAAATGAAGAGGGAACTACCATTATAATGGTGACTCACTCTCCTTATGATGCCAATTATGCCCATCGCATCATTAATTTGTTTGATGGTAAGGTGGTAACAGAGAACATAAAGGAGCAATTCCACATCTAATCTTGACAAAAAAACCGCTTTAAGGGCGGTTTTTTTTGATGTTATTACTGTGTATTACAAGGTACTGCAAAATACTTAGCACTAATCGCAACCTTTCACCGCTTTTTACAGTCCTTAAAGTATCCCGATTGTAAAAGCGAACAATACAAACTCTATTTATATGTTTAAAAACTACGTAAAAATCACTTTTAGAAGTTTAGCTAAAAGTCAAACCTTCGTGTTTATCAATGTAATGGGTATGGGTGTATCATTGGCCATGTGCATTATTGCCTACCTCAATTACGATTACAATAATAGCTACGATGAACAACATGTAAATGCCGGGAATATTTATCGCGTAAATTTTATTCGCGAGTTTCAGGGATATAGGGCCAAGAACGGTATCGCCCCTTTGCCATTAGGTAATATGGTAAGAAATAAAATGGCCGGGGTTGATAAGGTGATACGATACATTCCAAATGGAGGTGACTTCAGAATAGGTGATGAGCTTTTTAATACGGGGATAAGTTATGCCGATGATGGATTTCTTGATCTTTTTACCTTTCCCCTGAAATCAGGAACAGCTAGTGATTTTAAGGATAAGTCTCGCATATTTATCAGTAGCGAACTGGCGGTAAAATACTTTGGCCAGGAGGATGCTCTTGGTAAGCAGGTCACCAATGTTTTAGACAGCGGTACACGCGAGTATATAATTGCAGGTGTCTTTGAAAAAATGCCGCATAACTCAAGTTTTCAATTTGATGCGGTGACTCATTTCGATAACTATCTCGATTTGAATACTTCAGTTGACGAAAATAACTGGCGTTTTTGGTCTACGTTATTTTTGGAAATCAACAATCCCAACGATATCTCCACGGTTGAAAAAGAACTTCAACAATATAAAGAACCTCAGAATAAAGCAAAAGAGGATTATAAGGTAACGGAGTTTTACCTGGATCCCTTCGTAGGAATGGCCGTCAGGGCAGAAAAAGAGGATGTCAATAACCATTGGTTTAGAAACAGCCTGCCGAGTGCTGCAGCGAGTTCGCCGGCTATTATGTCCGGATTATTGTTGCTGATTGCCATTTTTAATTTTACCAACACATCAATAGCCATGTCGAGCAGAAGGCTCAAAGAAATTGGCATCAGAAAAGTTATGGGGAGCAAGAGAAAAGAATTGATCGTTCAGTTTTTACTTGAAAATCTGTTTCTGTGCATACTTTCCGGTGTCGTAGCCATATTGCTGGCAGAACTGCTAGTTCCGGCCTATAATAATATGTGGGACTTCCTTTCTTTGGACCTTAACTACTTGACCAATATCGGGTTCCTCGCTTTTATGTTTTCGCTACTTCTGTTAGCCGGACTATTAGCTGGTATTTATCCGGCACTTTATGTCACCAAATTTGAAGCTACCAGCATACTCAAGGGCACCTTTAAATTCGGTGGTAATAACTGGGTTACCAAGGCCCTGCTTTGGGCACAATTTCTTATCACCGTTAACGCTATTGTGATGGCTGTAGGTTTTGTTCAAAATGCTCAATATCAGAAGAACTTTGATCTGGGCTTCAATACAGATAACATAGTTTATAGCTACGTAAATGGACAAGATGAATTTGAAGCTTATAAAAAGGAACTTGTTGGTAATCCAAAAATAAAAGCTGTGTCCGGTACGAAACACCATATTATGTCAGCGGCATATGGCGATCCCATCAAGTATGAAGATATTGTCCGTGATGTAACCATATTCGAAGTAGGCTTCGACTACTTTCAAACGATGGATATAGAACTTGCTGAAGGGCGCAACTTCAAGGAGGATTCAGAAACAGATGTGAAGGAATCGGTTATCGTCAATCAAACTTTTTTGGATGAGTTCGGATGGACAAGTGAAGAGGCTACAGGAAAAAGGGTCATTTGGTTAGATTCAGTACAACTATTTGTAATTGGAACAGTAAACAATCTCTACACGAATGCTCTTTGGGGGCAGCTGCGACCCACCATGTTCAGGTTAAATAGAAAAGAAGAATACAGTCGGATTTTAGTAAAGGCCGCAAATAAAGACTTGAAAGAAGTGAATGAGTATATGGAGAGTAGATGGAAGGAAGTGTTTCCTAACCGCATCTACTTTGGGGAGTATATGAATGAAGAAGTGGCAGAGTCGACGCTCGTGAACAAAAACATACTTATCCTTTTTACTTTCTTAGGTGTAATAGCGACGCTCTTATCCGCTAGCGGACTGTTTTCAATGGTAAGCCTGAACATTATCAAAAGGACCAAAGAAATTGGTGTGCGGAAAGTGTTGGGTGCATCAATAAGTAATATTGCTAAAAAGCTTAATCAGCAGTTTGCGATTATTTTACTTTTGGCGGCCATAGGTGGTTCTACACTCAGCTATTTTGTACTGGATTTACTTATGGGGAGTATCTGGGAGTACTATAAAAAGGCTGACCTACTGACCTTCATTTCAGGTACTGCGCTCATTTTTGGAATTTCATTAATTACGGTGGGATTTAGAATTCATAAAGCAGCCTCCATGAACCCTGTGAATACACTTAGATCTGAATAAGATTTCTATCTCCATGCAACCTATCATAAAGGTGCGTAGTCTAATTTTTAGCAGTCAACATTTCTTAGGTCAAAAACTATAACACTCATGCTCAAAAACTACTTGAAGATTACTTTTCGCAGTCTATGGAAAAGTAAAGTATTTGTCTTGGTCAACATTATTGGTATGGGCTTAGCTATCGCTTGTTCCATTGTTGCGTACTTGAATTATGATTTCAACACCAATTTTGATAGTAATCAAACCGATGTTGACAACATTTACCGTATTGATGGTGAAAGGGTCTATCAAAACCGAAAACAGGTTTACGGAATATCCCCTTTACCACTCAGCGCGGCGGTCAAAGATAATATTGGAGATATTAGCGACGTGCTCCGCTACATACCAAGTGGAGGGAATTTTAAAGTGGCTGATGAGCTATTTAATGAAAACTTCACTTTCGTAGACCCTAACTTTTTCGATTTCTTCTATTTCAATATTAAGGAGGGTGACGTAAGTGCGCTGAATAGCAAATCAAATATTATTATTAGTACTACCGTGGCTGAAAAGTATTTTCCTGAAGGTAATGCCCTTGGTAATACCTTGACTCACTTTATGACTAGCGGTAACAAAGACTACAAAGTAGCCGCGATATTTGAAGATCATCCTATGAATTCAAGTTTCGGAGGGGTTAAAATCATTACCGTAATTGACAACTTTTTCGATTTGCAAAACGCTTCAAAGGAAGATACCGATGTTCGCCATGAAAACAGTTGGTCAGCCTGGACCACCAGTTTTGTAAAAGTTGAAGATCCAAGCCGTATCAAGAATATTGAAAGCAGGCTTACGGCTAATTATATTGAGATCCAAAATAATGCAAGGCTTGATTTTAAACTGGATAAATATACACTAGAACCATTTCAGGGTATGGCCCACAGAGCGGCAGATGATCAGGTTTGGGCCCATCGCCTAAGGTCGAGTATGCCTCCTCCGGCAGTAACGGTTCCGGGTATTATGGCCATACTCATCTTGTTAATTGCTTGTTTCAATTTTACAAATACTTCCATGGCCATTGCTTCAAAGCGATTAAAAGAAATAGGTTTAAGGAAAGTAATGGGTGGGTTAAGAAAACAACTCATCATTCAGTTCTTATTGGAAAATGTTGTTTTGTGCTTTCTATCTCTAATCGCGGGAGTCCTGTTTGCCTTGTACTTAGTTCCGGCTTACAGCAGTCTTTGGCCGTTTTTAGAGATAAGCATGAATTTCTCTCAGAATATTCAGTTTTATCTGTTTCTGATCGTAGTGCTACTCTTCACCGGTTTGGTAGCAGGAAGTTATCCGGCCTTCTACATTAGTAGGTTTGAGCCCGCTAGCATCCTTAAAGGGTCTTCCAAATTAGGAGGTACGGGTAAAGTGACCAGTGTTTTACTTACACTTCAGTTTTCCATTTCTTTAATAGCTATTATTTTGGGGGCCCTATTCTATGATAATGCTATCTATCAAAAGGAAATGGACTACGGGTTTAGTAAGAGTGGCGCTATCTCTCTTTATTTCAGTGACTTAGGCGAATACGACATCTACAAGAACAGCATCTCTGGCAACCCGGATGTTGTAATGACTGCTGGGTCTGAATATCAGATTAACAGATCCTACAGGAACGACCCGGTTGTAAATGGCAGCGAGCAGTACGATGTGGATATACTCAATGTAGGGGATAATTTTTTTGAGACCATGGGTTTTAAACTCATTGAAGGCCGGGGGTTTAGAAAGGATTCTCAAACAGATATTAGTGAGTCGGTGATCGTGAGTGAAGAAATGGTCAAGGTATTTGGTTGGGACGATCCATTAGGTCAGAAATTAGTTTGGATGGATACCGTATCACTTTATGTGGTCGGGGTAATGCAAGATGCTTTTCTGGAAGGACTTTGGGAACCTATAACACCACTAATGATACGGTATGTGGCAGAGGAAGACTATCATTTTTTAACGGTTAAAACAAGTTCCGAAAAAGTTATTGAGGTTAATGGATATTTAGAGGAGAAATGGAAAGAAGTATTTCCGGATAAGATGTACTCCGGAGGCTATATGGATGAAGATATGAGTGAAGCGGCCTTGGTCAATACTAACGTTTTGAAAATGTTTGGTTTCCTTGGAGTTGTAGCTGCTTTTATGTCGGTTATAGGTTTGTTCAGTATCGTTTCTTTGAGTGTACTTAAACGAATGAAGGAAGTAGGCGTTCGCAAAGTACTTGGTGCTTCTATCTCTCACCTGATGTTCATTTTGAATAAGAACTTCATAATTATGCTTATCGTATCTTCGGTTATTGGCAGTGGGCTAACCTATGCTATTGCCAATCCCTTCATGGATATGATATGGACTTACCATGCCGAACCAGGAATTGCGGCGTTTGGCGCAGCGATATTGATGCTACTATTTTTTGCTTTAGCAACTATCAGTCTGAAGGTTTATCGTGCAGCAACCACTAATCCCACGGAAACAATACGTACGGAATAAGGATAACTCAAGGTCTTAAACTCAACAACCATGTTCAAGAACTACATTAAAGTAGCAATCAGGAATATAGCCAAACAGAAGTTCTTTTCTGTGATTAACATTTTGGGGCTCGCCTGTGGTATTGCAAGTGCACTTTTCGTTGCGCTGTATATTTTTGATGAGTTGAATTACGATAAATTTAACGAAAAAGCGGATCGCATTTATCGTGTTAATCTCCACGGAAGAATTTCAGGGCAAGAGGTATACACTACGAATACAAGTTCACCGATGTACAAGGCTTTGGTGGGTGAAATTCCTGAGGTTGAGGAGGCGGTTAGAGTTAGAGATATGGGAGAGTGGATCTTTCGTAACGAAACGCTGGCTTTCAACGAACCGGGTATATATACGGCGGATTCTAATTTCTTCAGTGTGTTTAGTTTTAAGATGCTTCATGGTAATCCTGAAACGGCATTAGTAGAACCGCAGAGTTTAGTACTATCCGAGAAATTGGCTAAAAAGTACTTTGGCGATGCTTCGAGCTCTTTGGATCAAACTTTAGCCATTGGTAATGACAAAACAGAGTATAAGATTACTGGAGTTGTTGAAAATGAAAGATCCGACTCACATTTAAAGTTCAACGCCCTACTTTCCACAAGAAGTTTTAACTGGATAAACAACGGTAATTGGCTTAGTAACAATTTATGGACCTATTATGTACTTAGTCCTACCGGAAATATGAATGATGTTGATAGTAAACTAGAACCCATCATGGAACGCAATGTAACGCCTGTGATGCAGCAGTTTGTGAATAAGACGTTAGCTGAATTTCGTGATGAGGGGGGAATTTATGAATATACCAGTATGCCGCTGGTTGATATTCATCTAAAATCCGAACTAGAAAATGAGCCCGAACCACCAGGTAATATAGCCTATGTTTATATTCTTGGTGGTATAGGACTTTTTATTGTGCTGCTGGCTTGCATCAATTTCATGAATCTGACCACCGCCAGATCTGCCGGCAGAGCCAAGGAGGTGGGACTTCGGAAGACGCTCGGATCTTTAAGAAAAACACTTATCGTCCAGTTTTTAGCGGAATCCATGATCTATTCTGTTTTGGCCGGTGTTCTGGCGCTTATACTGGTCTATACTTTGTTACCCTATTTTAACACCCTGGCAGGCAAAGGATTGGCATTTGAAAGTATATATAATCCGCTCATTATACTGATTTTCGGAGTGGTTGTGGTTTTTGTAGGTATAATGGCCGGAAGCTATCCGGCATTTTACCTCACGCATTTCAAGATTACTGAAGTACTTAAAGGTAAGCTTAAAGCAGGTATGAAAAGCGGTGGAGTGCGTGGTGTATTAGTTACTTTTCAATTCTGGATCTCAATCGTTTTGATCATTTGCACAGCTATCGTATATGAACAATTGATCTTTGTTCAAAATAAAAATCTGGGCATAGATAAAGACCACATTATCATGATTGAAGATGTTAGCCGTCTAGATAACAATGTTCAGGCTTTCAAGAACGACCTAATATCTCACACGTACATATTGGGCGCTAGTTTTGCTAATAATACGTTTCCGGGAACCAATAATAATACCTTATTCAGAAAAGCCGGTAATGAACAAGATTTTTTGATGTCGACCTATTTTTGCGATTATGACCACCTGGACGCACTAGGATTTGAAATGGAGCAGGGGAGGTTTTTCTCCAAGGATTACCCTTCTGATTCAATGGTAGTGGTCATGAATGAGGCAGCTGTTCGGGAGTTTGGTTTTGAAAATCCCCTTGACAAGAAAATCGTCAACTTTAATTTTGACGAACCTACCGAAATGGAAATTGTAGGGGTCATCAAAAATTTTAATTACGAAGACCTAAAACTGAAAGTCCGCCCTTTGATCCTTGTACTTACTGATGAAGCAAATCAATTATACATGCGTTATGCAGGAAAAGAACCTACTGAAGTGCTTGAAATGTTATCAAACGCCTGGGATAAATATGCCGATGGAGAACCTTTACAATACTCCTTTCTTGAGGATGATTATGATGCAGCCTTCCGCGCAGAAGAGCGATTAGGTACCGTTTTCAGCGTTTTCACGGTTATCGCTATTTTCATCGCTAGCCTCGGGTTATTCGGTTTGGCGGCCTTCTTGGCTGAACAACGAACCAAGGAAATAGGGGTAAGAAAAGTAATGGGGGCCAGTGTCTGGGGTGTGACTAACTTAATGTCAAAAGAATTTGTGAAGCTGGTAATTATAGCCTTTGTTCTCGCCATTTATCCAGCGTACTATGTTATGGATTCCTGGTTAGATGATTTTGTGAACCGCATTGATATTCCAATCTGGGTATTTGTAGCAAGTGGCCTTGCGGCATTGTTGATTGCCTGGCTAACGGTTAGTTACCAATCACTAAAAGCAGCTCGTGTTAACCCGGTTAATTCTTTGAGATACGAATAAAACGTAATTCGATTTTTTAAATTTAGGTCAATGATATTTATTGACCTTTTTAGCGTCGTACCCTGAATGAAAGCATACAAGGGCTGGATTCTAGCCGTTGCGGTCGTCGCGATAGTATTTTTCTCAGCGAAAGCAGTTTTTGTAAAAATGGCTTATCGGTATGAAATAGAGGCCATTCCATTACTATTACTTCACATGGCTTTTGCGTTCCCGGTGTACTTAGTTCTGGCATTCATAAAGAAGCCTAATCGACCGAAAGATATTATCTTGAAAGATTATTTATGGGTCATAGGCCTTGGATTTATAGGTTACTACCTGGCCAGCTTAACTGATTTTTTTGGACTCGAGTACATTAAGGCCAGTCTCGAACGTATTATATTGTTCATATATCCTACTTTGGTAATTTTTATTACCCGGATCTTTTTCGGAAGAAAACCTGGCAAATGGCAGGTTGTTGCCATCGTAGTTTCTTATATCGGTATATTGATCACGTTTGTTGACGAGCTGGAGCTTTCAGGGGACAAGGATGGTGTATGGATAGGGGGGCTGCTTGTATTTTTGAGTGCGTTCTGCTATGCGAGCTATCTGGTAGGTAGTGGTTGGCTCATTCCAAAATTTGGGTCTGTGGCCTTTACCTCATATGCTATGATCGTATCTACCGTCTGCGTGTTTCTTCATTTCGGGCTCACTCAGTCGCTGGATTTATCCCGTTACCCTATTGAAGTCTATGGCCTTGCTTTTGGTATGGCCATCATTTCAACGGTAATTCCTTCTTACCTGGTCTCCGTGAGCATCAAGCACCTTGGAGCTTCTACTTTTTCAATCCTGGGGAGTCTTGGTCCCATTGCCACCATCGTTTTAGCCAATATCTTTCTGGATGAAAGCCTAACACTCCTTCAATTGTTTGGTGCTCTGATCGTAATAGCCGCAATATTAATAGTTACACGATCTAAAAAAGATTGAGATATAATTATTCATTATATTGTATCCATTTACGAAACAAATTCGTACTATATTGTATTCATAATAAAACCATATATGGAAAGTCCATTTAAAAAGGAAATAATCGAGAAAGGAGTAGGGTTTGTCTAAGCAGCCACCAAAGTTCTTTTTGTTGTTTTTAAGATGGTTTTGCGCCCGGGATTTACTTGAAGAGATTGAGGGTGATCTCATCGAGGCCTTTGAGTTCAATGCTGAAGAAAGATCAATATCCTATGCCCGGTTCAGATTTGCCCTGGAGGTTACTTATCTGCTACGACCTTCTGTGATCAAGAAACTCAATAACTACAATAACACTACGATCATGATCAAAAACTACGGAAAAATTGCTTTTCGGAATTTTCAAAAAAATGCCAATTATGCGTTAATCAATGTGCTTAGCATGAGTATCGGCCTGGCATGTTGTATTGTATCTTATTTAAACTACAACCATAATCATTCCTTCGATTATCAACACCGGAATTACTCCAATATCTACCGTATTAATTACCAAGAGCAGGAACTGCAACGGACGAGACAATACGGTATTGTTCCTGAGGCAGTCTTTAGCCGAGCTGAAAGCTTAAGTTCTGTACGTCAGGCAACGCAATACATAGAGTGGGGAGGTAATGCTAAGAAGGGCAATGAATACTTTGATATGAATGTAGCTTATGTCACAGATAACTTTTTCGAAGTTTTTGACTTTCCGCTTCTTACCGGATCCTATACCGGATTGGTGAAAGATAATGGCATTATCGTTACTCAGGAATTAGCAGTAAAGATCTTTGGTCATTATGACATTCTAGGGAAGACGCTAAATTTTATTCATCAGGGCCAAGAACGTTTAATGAGTGTATCCGGCGTATTGTCTGAAATGCCTACCAATTCCAGTATTCAGGTCGATGCTTTTACCAGTATGGCTAACTTTTCGTCCTCAACTCGGGCATGGGATAAAACCGTTACTGCATTTTTACTTCTTGGGGAAGGCGCTCGTGTCGGTTCCATGGAATCAATACTAAATGATTTTGCTCGTACTAACGATCCGGATGTTGTTCAAAGGGATAACAAAACCTATTACCTGGATCCATTGAAAGGGATGGCGCTAAGAGCTCAGCAAGATGATGTCATTGGACCTATGGAAGTCGCGCTTCCTTTAGCTATGGACCTTGTACCGATAATTATTTCGGGTTTAATACTTTTGCTCGCAAGTTTCACCTTTACTAATACCACCATTGCCTCTGCCGCTGGGCGGCTTAAAGAAATTGGCGTGCGTAAGGTAATGGGGGGTCGTAAAGATCAGATTGTCATTCAGTTTCTCTGGGAGAGTTTGTTCATCTGCGTATTGGCGGGTATTGCGGCCCTACCGCTTTCTGCTTGGCTCGCCGATCAGTATAATCAGTTATTGCCTTTCCTGGAACTAGAGTTAGTCTTAGCAGATCATCTGAGCTTTTTTATATTCTTAATAGCCATGCTATTATTGACCGGGCTGATAGCCGGTGGGTATCCTGCCCTGTTCTTGAGCAAATTTCATCCTGCCAAAATATTGAAACGTTCCCTCAAGTATAGATCTATTGGTAGGTGGACTAAGATATTACTTTCCATTCAGTTTGCTTTTGCCATGATCACTATTACCGCCAGCTTTCTTTTCGTAAGAAATGCAGGGTTTGTGGGCGATATGAACCTGGGATTTGATACCGAAAGTACGATTGTGGTACGATTTGGGAATCAGGAAGGAGCGTTTTCAGCCCTTCATAATGCCTTGGTGGAAAACCCCAGAATAGAAAAAGTTACCGGTAGTGTCGACCATGTCGGGCGACGATTCCACTCGGCAAGAGTTCGCCATGGAAGTGAGGTATTTCCCATTGTTGGGTTAGATGTCGGACCTGATTACCTAGCCGTAGCCGGTTTAACTTTAACCAGTGGGCGAGACCTTGATCCGAATCGAGCTAGCGATTATCTTGAAAGTGTTTTAGTGAATAAGAAAATGGTAGCAAGCCTCGGTGGAGATGATCCTTTAGGTAAAAAACTAACCTATCAGGACAGTATCGACTATTACGTGGTTGGGGTGGTTGAAGATTTTTACTTTGATACTTTCAATAGTGATATTCAACCTCTTTGGATACGATTACGACCCGAAGATGAATTTAACTACCTTATTGCTAAAACATCTCCCGATCGGACCGCCAGTGTAATGGAAGAGATTAAAATGACCTGGCGAGGTTTATTCAATACAGAATTAGAAGATATCAAGCCTCCGAAATACGCTCGTGAGGAGGCCACCATTATCAACTCAATAATTATGAAGGTTCTCACGTTTATGGGATCCATTGCGGCCATTATGGCGTTAGTTGGTTTTTATTCGCTGGTTTCTTTGAACCTATTCAATAAAACGAAGGAGATTGGGGTTCGAAGAGTCCTAGGTAGTTCAATAGGATCGGTGATTAAGGAAGTGAATCGCGATTATTGGCTCATACTTCTTTTCGGAATTATTTCGGGTACCATGATCAGTCATTTTGCTATACCCATGTTGATGAGCAGCCTTTGGGCAGAGCATATACAAAGCAGCCTATGGGTCAGTTCCAGTATTATAATGCTTATTCTGGGAGTTTGCTTCTTGACCGTAGCTACAAAAGTTATAAAAGCGGCAGGTACTAATCCTGTACACTTGCTGAAGGATGAATGATTACAGCCCCGCTATCTATCCGATACGTTGAAAATGTCCGATAGATAGCAGGGTTTGCTGTTTGAAGCTAATAGCTTCTATACCACCACGTTCACAATTTTTTTAGGAACCACGATCACTTTCTTTGGAGGTTTACCGTCCAACCATTTTTGGATGACCTGGTCTTCCAGTACCTGTTTTTCAATGTCCTCCTTAGGCATGTCCAATGGAAACTTGAGCTTAGCACGCATCTTGCCGTTAACGGAAACCGGATACTCATGTTCAGCTTCAACCAGGTAGGCTTCGTTATAACCAGGGAATTCTGCCTGGGTTATCGAAGTCACATGACCCAGCTTGTGCCACAGTTCTTCAGTAATGTGGGGTGCATAGGGCGATAGAATGACAACAAGTGGTTCAAGAATGGCTGCCTTATTACATTTTAAAGCCGTTAAGTCATTCAGGCAGATCATAAATTCGCTTACAGAAGTATTAAATGAATAACGTTCGATATCTTCCTGCGCTTTTTTAATAGTGCGATGTAGTACTTTGAGTTCTTCTTTGGCAGGCTCGGTATCTGATACGTAGAACTCACCATTCTCTTTGTGGAACAAGTTCCAAACTTTACGTAAGAATTTGAACACCCCATCTATACCATTAGTATTCCAGGGTTTGAACTGCTCCAGAGGTCCGAGAAACATTTCATACAATCTCAAGGTGTCGGCGCCATACCGTTCTATGATCTCATCAGGATTCACCACATTGTACTTAGACTTAGACATTTTTTCCACTTCACTACCACAGAGATAGTTTTTATCGGCTTCGGGAATGATGATAGCTTCTTTGTATTCAGGTCTCCAGGCTTTGAACGCTCCTACATCAAGAATATCGTTTTTCACCATGCCAATGTCTATATGCATGGGAATTATCTTCTGTTCCATAACATTTTCGACCGACCATGAAGTATTATGCTTTTCATTGAAGCCGCCCAACTCGTTTTTTAAGATCTTCTCTATGATATCCTGCTCGGCCCGGGTTAGGTTCGATTTCGTAATACGATCCACAATGCCCTTGGAAAGGAATACTTCCGGCATGGTTTTATCATCACCACTAAAAACAACACGGTATACAAAACTGGAAACCCCCTGGATCATACCCTGGTTGATCAGCTTCTTAAACGGTTCGTCATGGCTGATTAATCCCCGGTCATATAAGAACATATTCCAAAACCTGGAATACAAAAGATGACCTGTAGCGTGTTCCGTTCCCCCTAAATACAGATCCACCTGACCCCAGTAGTCGGTAATATTCTTATCAGCAAAAGCTGATTCATTATCAGCGTCCATGTAGCGCAGAAAATACCAGCTCGAGGCAGCCCAACCCGGCATAGTGGTTAACTCAAGTGGATATCCATTGTACGTCCAGTTTGCGGCTCTGCCCAAAGGAGGGTCACCTGTTTTCGTGGGTTTATATTTGTCTACTGAGGGAAGCTCCAGAGGTAGGTCTTTTTCATCTACCAGGTAGGGAATATCGCCTTTGAAATAGGCCGGAACGGGTTCTCCCCAGTAGCGCTGACGACTAAACACGGCGTCCCTCATCCTGAAGTTCACCTTGGATGTACCAAAGCCATTTTCCTCGGCATGCTGAATGGCTTTTTGTATAGCCTCATCGGAGTTAAGTCCGTTAAGAATTCCTGAATTAAACATTTTACCATGTTTTAACTCTGTGGGATCATCTAACTGTTCGGAGCCTTCAATAACCAGGGTGACGGGCAGATCAAAGTGCTTGGCAAACCGATAATCGCGATTATCCGAAGAAGGTACGGCCATAACCACTCCGGTGCCGTAGCCGGCCAGTACGTAATCCGCGACCCAGATAGGGATAGGCTCGTTGTTAAATGGGTTTATGGCGTAGGAGCCTGTAAATACTCCGGAGACGGATTTTACATCAGTCTGGCGTTCTCTTTCTGAGCGGTTTTTGGCAGCTTCTACGTAAGCTATTACCTCAGCTTTTTGCTCGGATGTGGTCAGCTCGTTTACCCACTCATGCTCCGGGGCCATTACCATAAAAGTAACTCCGTAAATAGTATCGGGGCGTGTGGTGAAAGCGGTAAGGGTTTTGGCCTCACCCCCAGGCCTCTTTTCCTTAGGAGAGGGGGAATTTAACGGGGAGAGGGCAAACTGTAGCTCACAACCATACGATTTGCCTATCCAGTTGGTTTGCATGTCCTTCATAGGTTCGGACCAGTCCAGGTGTTCAAGGTTTTTTAGCAGACGGTCGGCATAGGCAGTTATTCGCATCATCCACTGCTTCATCTTTTTACGCTCCACCGCATGTCCTCCACGTTCCGAAACGCCATCTTTGATCTCGTCATTAGCCAATACGGTTCCTAAGGCCGGGCACCAGTTTACCACGGCCTCCGAAGGGAAGGTCAACCGGTAGTGAAGCAGAACCTTTAGCTTTTCTTCCTCATTCCATTCATTCCATTGATCTGCAATGAATTCCGGTGTATCTTCATCACAAACCGCGTTGACCTCGTCATTTCCGGATTGCTCAAATTGGGAAATTAGTGTATCAATGTGCTCAGCTTTATCGGAGTCATTGTTATACCAGTTGTCGAAAAGCTGCATAAAAATCCATTGCGTCCACCGGTAGTAATCAGGTTGATGTGTTTGCACTTCACGACTCCAGTCGTAGGAAAAGCCAATATTTTTTAGCTGCTCCTTATATCTTTTGATATTCTGCTCAGTAGTAATGGCAGGATGCTGGCCCGTTTGAATGGCGTATTGTTCAGCGGGTAATCCGAAGGAATCAAAGCCCATGGGATGCAAAACATTAAAACCTTTGAGCCTTTTGTAGCGAGACACAATATCCGATGCGATATAACCCAATGGATGACCTACATGAAGCCCTGCGCCGGAGGGATAAGGAAACATATCCAGTGCATAAAACTTCTTTTTGTGAGATGTGTTCTCTGTTTTATAGATATTATTTTCGGCCCAATAGCGCTGCCATTTTTTTTCGATATCCCGAAAGTTATATTCTGCCATGGTGATGTCAATAGAAATTAAAACAGGAGACCAAATTAGTAATTGGTAAGAAAAAAGTAACTTTTATAGTCGTAATCGAATTTCACAATATGAAAAGAAAAAAAATTGATCTAATTACCGAGCATTTTAAGTAATTCAGATACCTCTTTACCAACAGAGTTATAGTTAGCCGTTGCCTCTTGCAGCGCAGACTTTAAATAGCTGGGCACTTTTTCTCCTTTTAAGATCTTATCTTTCAGATCGCTGAGCAAAGTAATAAGTTCTTCGTCAATATCTTCTGATCTGAGCTTTTGGGTGATAGATTGGATGAGCTTATACTCCTTAGAAGCGGGTTTGCTATCTTTTGATTTTTTGCTCTTCTTTTTTTCTTCTTCTTCCTCTGCAAATTGCGGGATGTCGTCAAGGCAATTATTAAAAGCGGTTACCATTTCCTCCAGGTTCGAGCTGCGGTACATTTTGTTCTTTATCTCTTCCTGTACCGTTGGACATTCATCTAAAAACTTAGTTACTGATTGCCTGAAGGTGATGTTAGGAACTTCCATTCCTTCATTGGTGGCCTTATATAAAAAACGTGACGAGAATTCATAGTTGTCACCTGCCCTGAATTTATATAAGCCGAGGTACCCCTTCATTAATTCCTCCATGATCCTGTACTTAGTGCCGAACTTAATGATGCGATAATTCGCTTTTTCGGTTTTAAAACCAAGCAGTTGGAAAGACTTGAACCTTCTTTTTTCTCCATCGGCCTTTATTGTGATTTCTTCATAAAACTCTGAAGGCAGGGGGATCTGTATTTTTCCAGTGATTGTATCCCCACTTGTGAGATAGACCTCATCAGACTGAGCCTGTGTAAGGGATGAGTAACTTATAATTAGCAAAAGAGCAGCTATTATTTTTACGGGTTGGATCATAGGAGCCAAAAATAACAGAAAAATGGGTAGCGACTAATTCTTTTTTGATCTACCTGCTTCTTTAAGGGCTTTATTTAGTATCCATTCGATCTGACCGTTGGTACTGCGAAATTCATCAGATGCCCATTTTTCCAGGGCTTTGAGCATTTCGGGATCGAGCCTAAGTACAAATGGCTTTTTCTTAGCCATAATTTTCTTGCTTATTTTCCTGAATTTTTGAGATCAATGCTTTGAGCTGATCTGGTTTTTGCGTTCCTATTAGGAGCTTTTTGTGGTCTTTAAAAATCAGTTGAAGCCCCATATTGCCTCGAGTATTGAGTGCTATGTTTTTTCGTCCCCTGAAACGGTACCCCCAGCCACCATATTCTGAAATAGGGGAGTACTTTCTCACATGAAACTCCTGAAGTTCATCAAAGCTTACTTTTCTCCAACTCCTGATAAATGGGAAATACCGATACCGGATGCTGTACTTATCAATTTGTGTTTCCAACTTTGCGCTTAGAAGTAGTGCAGAGACTCCACCCAACACCAAAAATGTGAAAGCGGAGACCAAGATAAGCCCGGGATCCGACATCGGTATATCACCCCACGGTTCACCGAGGATCAACTGTTCGTAGATGCCCGGGATAAAAATACCTAGTATCATTAGATCAACGCCAACCAGCACTAACACTACCCACCACTGGTTCATCTTTTGCTCTTCCTTGAAGTATAGCATGGTGTTTATCGAATACGTTCAAAGAGAACGGTCATGGTACCGTTGTCACTGGTGAAGTTCACCGCTTTCCAGCCCTGGGACGCCATTTCATTTACACGTTTCTCGAACTTCTCCAATTTTTCAAAAGTTTTCGAGCTTAGAAATTTATAAGGTGTCATATTTTTAGTGGTTTAAAGTTCCGGAATTCACAACTGGTGTAATGTCCTTGTCTGCACACAGTACTACCATCAAATTACTAACCATAGCCGCTTTACGCTCCTCGTCCAGTTCTATAATTTCTTTTTCTGATAACTGCTCCAGGGCCATATCTACCATGCTTACCGCACCTTCCACAATCTTGTGACGTGCTGCTACTATGGCCGTGGCCTGCTGTCTTCTAAGCATGGCTCCGGCAATTTCTGAAGCGTAAGCCAGATAACCGATCCTTGCCTCAATGACATTAATACCGGCAATTTCCAAGCGCTGGCTTAGGGTTTCTTCCAGGGCATGGTTTACTTCATCCAAGCCCGATCTCAGCGTGATCTCGGCCTCACCGTCTTCAAAATTATCGTATGGATACCGACCGGCCAGCTTTCTTACCGCAGCATCACTCTGAATCCGAACAAAGTTCTCGTAATCATCTACCTCAAAAGCTGCTTTGTAGGTGTTCTCTACTTTCCAAACCAGAATAACACCAATCAAAATAGGGTTACCCACTTTGTCATTCACCTTTATGCGCTCACTGTCGAAATTTCGAGCTCTTAAGGAGATATTCTTTTTCACATAAAAAGGGTTAACCCAAAAGAAACCGTTGCGTTTAACTGTGCCCTTATAATCACCAAATAAAACCAGCACCCGGGATCCATTAGGGTTCACATAAAAGAACCCGGGCATTAAAAGGAATGCGAACAACAGGCCTACCCCGGGAAACGGGTTTCTAAAAGCTACCATCCCAAAAATGGAAGCCCCTAATAAAAGTGTGACTATAATCAGCATAACGTAGCCTGAAATGGGGTTATTTTCTTTTTCTGTATTCATAATGTGATATTAAAATGATATCAAAAATATATTACTTTAAATCATAACGCGAGTAACTTATAAAAGGTTACGCGCGGGGCACTTGGATATGTGATTCAGGTCGGGTTAATTAGCGGTTATTTCAAAACAGAAATGGTACGTTACAACCCTAAAACCTGGTTTTCCTTAATTTTCCACGCTTACAGCAGGCAAGTGATGCGCACACTCATGCCGGCGTTACTTTTTATGGCGGTATACACTGCGGGCCTGGCTTACCTTGACCTGGATTACTTTAAGTGGAATTTTAAGAGCACTACAGCAGTACACTCATTGCTGGGAATTGTGCTGGGACTTTTTCTGGTCTTTCGGGTGAATTCCGCCTACGATCGTTGGTGGGAGGGTAGGAAGCTTTGGGGCAGCCTGGTGAATAACACTCGCAATCTGGCGCTAAAGCTGGGAGCTTTTTTGCCGGATAACGATGTGGAGAACCGGAGTTACTTTGCGCAGATGATCCCCAACTTTGTTATTGCGATGAGGGAGCACTTGCGTAAAGGGGTAAAACTCGAAGATCTGGATCTTGTAGGTGGCGAAGACTTCCTGAAGCGAATTAAGGGCAAGGACCACATTCCCAATTTTATTTCCCTGCTTATTTATGAAAAGATCAACCAATTATATGTTTCCAAACAACTGACCGGCAACCAGTTTTTTGTTTTGGATAAAGAGGTAAAAAGCTTTTCAGATATCCTGGGAGGCTGCGAACGCATTCGGAATACACCCATTCCTTATTCGTACAGTATGTACATTAAAAAATTCATTTTTACCTACACCATTACGTTGCCTTTTGCCTTTATTCATGAGTTCAATTACTGGACAGTACCGATCGTACTTATGATCTTTTATATCCTGATTAGCGTAGAGATCATTGCTGAAGAAATCGAAGATCCGTTCGGGCGAGATGTAAACGATTTGCCTACTGAAGATTTATCTGAGAAGATCAAAGGTAATGTGCGGGAGATCTTATTAGACTCACCGAGTGCCTAGTTAATTACCGCAGCCTGCCGATTTGAATGTTGTTGATCAAGCCTAATATCTGAGAAGGGTGCTAATGATTTCGCACTAAGTCTTTATCTTGGTTTTAACTTATGAACATTAGCGGAAGTAAGGCAAATTTCGGAACGGCCCCGGTTTTTTTTACGGCGATCTCCACTATTCTTGGGGCGGTCATGTTCTTACGTTTTGGCTATGCCGTTGGTAACGTAGGGTATATCGGCACTTTAGGAATAATCTTATTCGGCCACCTGGTAACTATTCCAACCGCGATGGCCATTGCCGAGATTGCTACCAACCAAAAAGTGGAAGGAGGGGGGGAGTATTATATCATTTCCCGCTCTTTTGGTATCAATGTAGGAGCTTCCATTGGTTTTGCCCTGTACTTATCCCAAGCCATTAGTGTTGCCTTTTATGTGATCGCTTTCGCCGAGGCCTTCGATCCGGTGCTCATGTGGATCCGGGATACCTGGGGTATTAGCGATGTGGATAAACGACTGATTAGTTTACCGGCTGTACTGATCATAAGTGCAGTCATGATAAAAAAAGGTGCTGATATAGGAATGAAAGCGCTTTATGTAGTGGTTGCCATTTTGTTTTTATCGCTGATCTTCTTTTTCCTGGGCACGTCCGACTATCAGGGTCAACTAGAAACACTGGATTGGGCCCAGCGGGTGGCCGATCCCGATAATTTCTTTGTCGTCTTTGCTATTGTATTCCCGGCATTTACGGGAATGACTGCAGGAGTTGGCCTGTCCGGAGACTTAAAAGATCCTAAAAAGTCTATTCCCCTGGGAACTGTAGCTGCTACAGTTTGTGGCATGATCATATATGTGTTTATCGGTTATAAAATGGCAATAGCGGCCAGCCCCGAAGACTTGAACGGTGACCAATTGATCATGTCTAAGATCGCGATCTGGGGGCCTATTATTCCCATTGGTTTAGCGTGTGCTACGGTGTCCTCGGCGCTCGGAAGCATTATGGTCGCGCCCAGGACCTTACAGGCCCTGGCAGGAGATCGTGTATTTCCGATTCCATACATTAACCGGTGGTTATCACAGGGAAAACCTAAAACCAATGAACCTTTTAACGCCACTTTGATCACCAGCGCGATAGCTGTGTTATTTGTGGCTATTGGCGACATAAATGCCGTTGCTGAGGTTATCTCCATGTTTTTTATGATTACGTACGGATCCCTGTGTTTAATTTCTTTCTTACAGCACTTTGCCGCCGACCCATCCTATCGACCCTCGTTTAAGTCCAGGTGGTACATCTCATTATTGGGAGCCATACTTTGCATTTACCTGATGTTTCAGATGAATGCACCTTACGCTTTGGTTTCTATCTTATTTATGACGGCGATTTATTTCTTTGTAACCTACACCAGCAAGAGTAAAGAGGGTTTGGCTAAGATTTTTCAAGGTGTTATCTTCCAGCTCAGCAGAAGGCTTCAGGTCTTCTTGCAAAAGGCCGAAAAGGGTGAGGATAACTGGCGTCCTTCGGTCATTTGTATTTCTCCGGACTTCTTCAAGCGACCGACGGCTTTTCAGCTTATGCGCTGGTTGTCTCATCGTTACGGGTTTGGTACCTATCTTCACTATATCAATGGTTATCTATCCAAGGAGTCAAATGTTACCTCAAAAGAGGAGTTGAATCGTTTGCTTCAGATTAGTGGAGCCAGCAAGAGCAACGTTTATATTGACACGCTGATTTCTCCCTCGTTTACGAGTGCTGTGGCACAAGCGATGCAGCTTCCGAGCGTATCAGGTAAGGATATAAATATGATACTCTTTGAGTTCTCCAAGCACGAACCGGAAAACCTGGATGAGATCCTTGATAACTTCACCTTGGTAAAATCGGCTGAGTTTGATATCTGTATTCTGGGATCATCGGATAAGGAGTATGGGTTTAATCAAAGCATTCATATCTGGTTAACTCCCAATGATCTTACGAACAGCAGCTTGATGATCTTGTTAGGCTACATTATCATGGGGCATCGTGATTGGAAGCGGGCTGAAATTAAGATCTACGCTGTCGTAGATCAAAACGAGGTTTCGGAGCAAGAAGAAAACTTGCTTTCGCTTATCAAAGCAGGAAGACTACCTATTTCACCTAAAAACATCTCCATAATTAAACACAGCGATGAGGTGTCCACAAAAGATATTATAAACGACAAGTCCAGGGATGCGGACCTGACTATAATCGGATTTCGCGGAGAAGCTGTAAAGCAATTAGGAGCGGAGCTTTTCAACGGTTACGATGAGATTGGAAACGTACTCTTTGTAAACGCCGCCAAGGTGAAGGACATCAGCTAATTATTCAATTCGTTTACCAAGTTTTATCGGAGTGCTTCTTCTCTTTCGCACTTTCATATTCAGCAGTTCCACTATCAGTGAGAAAAATACGGCGAAGTATATGTAACCCTTGGGTACATGATAGCCAAAAGCTTCAATACTCAACATAAATCCAATTAAAATAAGAAAGGACAAGGCCAGTATTTCTAAAGAAGGATGCTTACTGATAAACTCCGAAATATTCTTCGCAAAAGCCATCATAATGCCAATGGAAATGATGACGGCAATAATCATTAAAATAAGCTCTTGGGTAAGGCCCACCGCCGTAAGTATAGAGTCAAATGAAAAGATAACATCTAACACAATGATTTGAGCAATAACCGTCGCCAAAGAGCTTGCTTTTCCTCCGGAGTGTTGCTGTGCCTCCCCATCCATTTTATGACCGATTTCCATTGTGCTTTTAAAAATGAGGAAAAGTCCTCCGCCCAGCAGTATTAAATCGCGTCCGCTAAACTCATTGCCCATTACTGAAAACAAAGGTTTAGTAAAACTGATTATCCAGGTAATAGCTAACAAAAGCCCTACCCGGAAAATAAGTGCCAGCGACAATCCTATGTTCCTTGCTTTAGGCTGATCTTTTTCGGGTAGTTTATTGGAGACAATGGAAATGAAAATGATGTTATCTATCCCCAGTACAATTTCCAAAAAAGTGAGTGTTAAAAGGGCTATCCAGGATTCTGGTTGAGCGAATATTTCCATGCCGTCAAATATATGGAAAGTTCGATCAAACTAAACCGGCGTAAAGAAATATGGGGAATTTGACTTGTATAGGTTTTTTCCAACTTTCTTGTAAAGGTTTTAAAGCTTCAAAAACCGGGTTTTGACCATTTTTGTCGATGTAATGTTGTACACCAGACCATGAGTTAAGATAGCCTTGCAAATTTTTGAACTCCCAAGATTCTCTAAATGTGAACGTCTTCTTTTCAAAACTCCGTAGAGGATATTGAATGTTTTTATATTTTTTTCTCCAATAGCCTCTTTCCAGGTCCCAGTAAGGTCCTATCACTTTATCGTGAAAATGAACAACTGATCGATCTATTTTAGTGTTAATCCTGGGAAGATCGTAGGCCCAATAGGCCAATAAACAGTCCTTTTCCGCAACACGGACTACTTCCTTATAGAACGCATCAAAATCAAACCAATGGATGGCCTGGGCCACGGTAATTAAATTTACAGAGTTACTGGTAATGCCGGATTCCTCAGCAGCAGTCAATTGGTAAAGGATATTCTCTGCCTTCCGGGCCAGGTTCAACTGCGCTTGACTAATGTCAGTGGCTATTACCTGACCAAATCGGTGAGCCAATACAGACGCTACCTGACCATTTCCAGTACCGCAATCCCAGGCAAGGTCTAAGGCGCTACATCTTCTGATGAGATATTCATAAAGCTCTTGAGGATAGGAAGGTCTAAATTTAGAATAGCCCTCAGCTTGCTTGGAAAAGTTATCTTTCATACAGGGATAATATAACCATTTTGCTCCTAACTGGATGATTTTTAGTAACTTTTGGTTTCAAAACTTCAAAGCGACGGCAATTATGAAAAAAATACTTGTACCCACCGATTTATCAGATATTTCTGCGAATGCGTTAAAACTTGCTGTAGAGATCGCAGATAAGTCTAATGGTGAGATATATCTCGTCAACTTTCTGGATCATCCATTAGGCCGGGGTTTTAATACTATGGGTGAAGCAGATCAGAAATTGGTGGATGAAGAGAATTTCTATATGATCCAATTGGTGACAAAGACCAATGAAAGAGTGGGTGCTATGGCCGCAGAGTTCAGTCATCATCACGGCGAAATTCATTATGAAGTTTTTGATGAAGGCTTTGATGCAGGGATGGCTCTGTATGTTGAAGAAAAGGGAATCGACCTCATAGTTATGGGCACTACCGGTGAAGAATCGGCCGAAGAATTCTTTACGGGTAATCATACCGAACGAACCATTGAAAGTATGCCGTGCCCGGTGGTTTCAATTAAAGGTAATCATCGATGGAATGATCTTAGTCGTATTGTTCTGGGTTTGGATGTAAAACAAAAAGATGACGATAGTATGGGTAAGGCTATAGGCTATATTAACGACCTGGTGGTAAGTCTTGGGGCTAAAGTAGAGCTAGTGCACGTAGCGGACGCAGATGATGCTGACCACACAAGTTATGCCAGGGAATTGAAGGATTTTGCTGAACAGCACGGTTTAATGAATTATGAAGTTACAGTGACCCGAAATGATGATAAGGAAAGGGGACTGATTGCTTTTGCGCTTTCTCAAGGTGCCGGGTTTTTAGGAGTTATGACTTACGCCGAAGGCAGTTTTTTCAGAGTATTCTCTCGTAGCACATCTGTGGAACTTAGCAAAGAAGCACAATTACCCGTGTTAACTATAAATCTTAAAAATATCTGACCTTTGTCATAATCTAGGGTAGGTGTTTACCCTTTCCGAATATGCGGTAGCCAAAGGAAATTTGCACTGCCGAATTTCTAGCTTTACTAATCAGTAAATCTGTCAATCTTGAATCAGGTAGTTCATTCAAAGATTTCATGTAGGTAAGTCCCAGTGAGATGTTAAGTAGGTTTAGACTTAGCTGAAAATGATATCCAAAATCTTCGGATTTAAGATTGCTCTTGGAGGGGGTGTCCAGGGTATTTGAGAACGCAGCCTCCCTTGATACGTTGAAGCCGACTAAAAATGCGCTGTAAATACCAGTTCCCAATGTCAACAGTTTATGTGGTTGATAATTAATGGCTATAGGTAAGCTAATATAGTTGATCTCATATTTCCAGCGTGTAATGGCATTAGCATTCTGACCGGTAGATCGGTCATGTTGACCACCGAGAGCTATGTAATTTATTTCCGCGCTTAGAAAAAGCCTTTGGTTCAAATATTTGTTTGCGAATAATCCAATGTGATAAGCTGATCGGCTTTTCTCATTCATGATACTTTCGGCATTAATCATGCTCCATGAAGGCCCTCCCTTTACTCCTACGTACCATTCCTGGGCGATAAGGTCACATTGCCCGAAGGATAGAAAGAGCAGAAATACAATATATCTTAAAATGGGCATCTAAAACCTTTTATGGACTCAAAAGTAATAGGTTTTCCTAATATGGGAATATCATAAAAATCTATTTTGATTAATTTGTGGTTCAAAAGGGTTCTTTGAAAATGGTACAGTTTTTACGGATCTTGATATAGTGAAAGAAGAATATACAGATACTATTGTAGAATTGTTTTATCTCGTAATCATTGCCGATGGTGAGGTAGATCCCAAAGAGCTGGAGATGGGGAGAAGTATGGCTCGAATAGAAGGTTTAGATTCCACAGAATTTGAAAATGGAGTTGCTAAGCTTATTAAGGATGGGAGGGAGGTTTACGCAGACTGCGTTTCCGGGTTAAAGAAATTGACCCAGGATTCACAGGTAAAGTTTTTAGCTTGGATGTGTTTGATTGCCAATGCCGATGGCTTCATGCACAACAAGGAATGGGATATTATTTACAAGCTTTATCACAAGGAATTAAAGTTAGATAGACAGTCAATTCTTGATCATCAGTTCAAGCTGAATCAAAAATTAAGGGGTTATCAGTTTTGATTTATTAACTCGTAGAAATCCGAAGCAGCCAAATCAAGCCTTTCAAGTCGATGGTTAAATGTGCTTATATGATCCTCACCAATTAAACGATGTATCTCGGGGGGATAGGCGTCGAATGCTTTTTCAACGGTTGAGGTGTTTAACTTACGCATGATATATTGTACTTCTTCCAGAAAATTACGTTGATCATAACCTCTGAGTATTTTAATATCCAGCGGCAGTGAGTTTCTAGTTAGTCCTTTGATATTAAATTCATTTTTATCGAAAGACTGAAACTTGTTGTTAAATACTCTCACGATCTTGCTGGCACAGCCGTCGTTAAACTTACAAAAAGCCATATCCCGATCTATAGGTATGGGTTGTGCTATCCTGCCATATAGCCCCCATTTCCATTGCCTTTCGTGCCGGTCCCAATCACTCAGTAAGAAGTCAAATAATCGACATCTAATGTATAGCTGACGATCAATTTCTATTTCACCTTTTTGTTTGAGCACAAACATATCGTCTGTATTAAGAATTTTATCTGGTCTATCGAACCTGACATCTTCAGCCCATTTTTTGTGAAGCTCTTCTGCTAAAGTAACCACTTCACCGCCTAGCACGGCGTTAGTTGAATCTGATTCTTGGTTATAAGGGAGGTAATAAATAATTGGCGTGGGGTGCTGAATATTTAGGGCTTCCAGTAGTTCGGCAACAACGGGACCTGAATAAGGGTTGAGGGCTGAAGCCTGGTCGCGTATAAAGGGTCGAATAAAAGAGGCTCGTAAAAAAACCGGCAGCGCATTTGAGTTGTCTTTGTTTACCGATCGGAATGAATATCGTTTTTTCGAAATACTCTTCAGCTCAACGCTCGTCGTTTGTTGACCTCCTCCTATTTTAACGAATGTTAAGGAGTCCATACCTTTAAAAACCGGTAGTTTAACCTGTTCTGACCATAACGCTCTGTGATGTTCACCCAGCATCAGTTCACCCAATGTACTGGTTTTGTAAAAATCAGAGATTACAGTCTTTATTGAATCTTTTCTTTCGTATTCCGAGGCTTTTTCGATTACCTTTTCAATTCGCCTTGCTCTGTTGAACACTTGGCGTTCTTCTTCATTGATAATATTGGGTAAACCAAAAAACAAGAATACCATTACAGCAAGAATCAATAGAACAACGTAAGATCTTTTAAGTCTCCAAGACATAATGTTGCTTCCTCAATTCCGGATTAATAAAAACAATCCCTATTTGATATAGATCTAGGGTGAGGGTCACTTGGTAATGGCCAATGATATGTATCCATGCGGAGGCCATCTCCCGGCTTAAGTGAATATCGTCAAATACAAAGCAGGTTTGATCATGGCTTTTTCTAAGTACAAGGTCAAAATATCTTAAGGTCGCGTTATATTGATGATTAGCATCTATATAAACGAAATCGATTTTTTCAGATTCTTCGAGATATTCGGGTAGAGTGATATCAATATTTCCTTCAATCACATTGACATTTTTGCGTTGATGACCCAGTACTTCTGACGCTATATTTACCAATGATGACGAGCCTTCAAACGTGGTGATTTTCGAATGAGATTTTTTAGAAAGGTACAAGGTATTTATGCCTAGTGACGTGCCTAATTCCACAACGTTGCGATAGTCCATATATTCTATCAACCCAGACATAATCCGGGAGTACTTACTTTCAGTTATTCCATACAACGCTATATCTGTTATTTTACGTGTGGTGCCGTTGTTTTTTCTGGATCCTGATCCGAAATCGTCTATTTCTATACTATTTGAGCTGGCTTTAAATTTTTCCCTTATTTTTTCGATGGACGGGTCGGGGGGAAGTCGTTTTCTTTTGTCAATAACATGTTTATATATCTCGTATACGAAGGGAGATTGAAGTGAGTGGAGATTAACGGCGTCAAGCCAATAATTTAAATAACTTTTTAATTGAAAAAATCTTGACAAGGTGCTCGACCTAATTCAACTTGAAAGGAGCTACCATGGTGAACTCCGGTATGGTAACTTCAAATTTCTTGCCATCCACTATCCGTTCCATAAGATAACTGCCACCCATTTTACCAATGCCTGATTTCAGGTTGCAGCCGGAAACATACTGATGGTATTGCCCTGGTTCAAGAATGGGCTGTTGACCAACCACACCTTCACCGTCTACTTCTCGCGGTAACAACGCAGCGTCATTGATAAGCCAGTGTCTCCGAAGTAGTTGGATTGTGTTTTCACTTTGATTTTCTATGGTGATGCGGTAAGTGAAAACGTAGTGATACTGGCTAGGACTTGAATACGAAGGCTGGTACTCCGTTTCAACACTAACTTTTACTCCTTTTGTAATTTCAGTAACCACTAATTGATAAATTTATCTTTTAAACTGATGGAAATATAAGTTGTTCATTTCTATTACTAAAAATAATTCAACGAAAATATGGATGTTAAAATTTCAAACAGCTGGAAAACTCGATTAGAAAATGAGTTTAGTAAACCATATTTCAGCGAATTAGTACAGTTCGTACGAAACGAATATCAAAATCACAAAGTTTACCCACCTGGCAAAAAAATATTTAGTGCTTTTGACCATTGCGCTTTTGAGGATATTGGAGTTGTGATCATAGGACAAGATCCGTATCACGGGCCGGGCCAGGCCAATGGGCTCTGTTTTTCCGTAAGTGATGGCGTAAGAAAGCCCCCTTCACTACTGAATATTTTCAAAGAGCTTGAATCCGATTTAGGTAAAAGTATACCTGAATCGGGTAATCTTGAGCGCTGGGCCGATCAAGGAGTTCTATTATTAAATGCCACGTTAACGGTTCGTGCGCATACTGCCGGATCACATCAGAATAAGGGTTGGGAGCAGTTTACGGATGCTGTAATACGGATAGTATCTGAGGAAAAGGAGGGAGTGGCATTCATTCTTTGGGGTGCTTACGCCCAACGTAAAGGAGAAGTAATTGATAGATCAAAACATCACGTTATCAGTTCTGCACACCCATCGCCGTTTGCAGCAGATAGGGGCTTTTTTGGCAGTAAACCTTTTAGCAGAACTAATGCTTACCTCGAGCAAAAAGGTAAGCTAACGATTAATTGGTAGCGGTTATTCGATAAGATTAAAGAATCTTCTCCAGCGAATTTTACTAAAAAAGCTCTCGTCAGCATCCAACGATAACCATATAAAAAAGCCTTTACCTACTACATGGTCAGCAGGTACAAAGCCCCAATATCTTGAATCCAGCGAATTATGCCTGTTATCACCCATCATAAAGTAGTAATCCTGATTGAAGGTGTATTGAGCAGCTTCTTTGCCATCAATTAAGAGTTTTCCATCCTGGATCACTGCATTTTCATTGTGGTCGTACAAAGTGATTACCTTGCCGTAAGTAGCTAAAGTGGTTTCGTTTATGTCAATCGTAACACCTTCCTCAGGCACGGTTAAAGGCCCATACCAGTCTCCATTCCATGGGAATAGTTCTTGGTGATTTGGAAAAATATTTCGTTCCCATTGTCCTTGGGAAGAAGCTTTGAAAGGATGGGGTCTGATACTTAGGACAAAGGGAAGCTGCTCAAGTTTTGACTTTTCTTCCTTAGTTAAATAAAACTCTTGTAAAGCTGTATTTCTCTTACTGTACTGCGTATCTGTGGGTTTATCAACATTGTTTTTATCCAATACCCTCTCACTAATTCCTGATTTTGATTCAACTACATATCCAAATTGCATGTTTTCCGGGTTTTCACCCTTTTCTCCGTTGATATATATCTGTTGATTTCTTATTTCAAGTACATCTCCGGGAACAGCCACACATCTCTTGATGTAATTGGTCTTTAAATCAATGGGGTAATCGATCCATTTACTTTTATCGAATTCCTCAAAATTGTTCTCAGCTACCCCAGGTACGTTAAATACTACAACGTCATTTCTCTTGATGGAGGTAAAGCCAGGAAGGCGATATTGTGGCAGTTGAATCCAATCCAGATAAGAAGGTATATTTGTCAACCAAATTTTCTGATGAGTCAAAGGTACCTGTAAGGGAGTTTTAGGAGTGCGAGTTCCGTAATGGAATTTACTGACAAATAAAAAATCTCCGACCAGCAGTGATTTTTCCATGGAAGGTGTGGGTATGGTAAAGGCTTCCATAATTAACCACCTGATTAAAGTAGCGGCAACTACGGCGAATAAAATCGCGTCACCCCATTCTCTTAGCTTTGACTTTGGAGGTTCATCCTCTTTCTTTTTTTTTACCCAGAATTTCCAGTTCATTTCTTAATTTATTCTTATGACAAGAGTGTCTATTATTTCTACTTTATTACAAATGGCCTATTAAAATTTGAGAAAATCCTTCATACCAAGAACACCCTTTTTGTTTACAACCCACTCGGAAACTTTTAAAGCCCCCAAGCCGAACCCTTCTCTTGACAAGGCAGTGTGCTTTATTTCAATATTATCGACTTTTGAACTATATGTAATAATATGTGTGCCAGGAACTTTACCCTCGCGCTTTGAATGTATTGGAAGCTGATTTGAGTCTTCTTTTCCCAGTACCCACCCCTTTGTGGCTTGGTGCTCTTGAATTATCCCTTCAGCCAGAGTAATGGCGGTGCCACTCGGTTCATCCTTTTTTTCAGTATGATGAATTTCCTCCATACTTATATCATACTCATTATGGTCATTCATAAGATGTGCTAACTTCCGATTCAGTTCAAAGAAGAGATTAACCCCGATGCTGAAATTAGAAGCATAGAAGAAGGTGCCGTCCTTAGCAAGGCACATTTCGTCAAGCTCCTGTTTTTTATGCAACCAACCTGTGGTTCCGGATACTATGGGAATTCCGTTATCAAGACAGTAATGGATGTTTTCAAAAGCAGCATCCGGTTGACTAAACTCGATGGCCACATCAACATCAGATTTGTTATAGTGATTGAGGCTATTTTTATTTGTTTCTTCTATTTTCCCTGCTAAGGTATGTCCGGCATTCAGTGCAAGTGACTCAATGGTTTTTCCCATTTTTCCATACCCTAATAATAAAATGCGCATGCTCAAAATCTGAATTTTAGGGCTATCCCTGCTCTGTAATTCTCAAACTGGTTTTGTTCAAAAGCTGGCTCTACTTTTACCCGTAGATCCGGATTTAGTTTGAATTCCTTGAGATGAGCAGCAATATGCGCCTCAGCAATTTGCAATAAGTAAAAAACACCTGTCATGATCATGTAAAAGTCACGTTCTCGTCTGCTATCATCAATCAATGACCTTAGCTGGTCTTCACTAAGGCCCTCTGGTGAGGTAGTAAGATCATTGTCTAACAAATTGAATAAGTCGGCACGAAAGCCATTGTACTGATCAGACCAGAAATTTACCGTCAGGCCCAACGCGACGAAACCTCCATACACCAACGGTAGTTTCCAATAATCCCTGTTGTAAATTTGTCCCAGGCCGGGTAGGATAGCCGATCGTAGTGAAGCTTGTCTGGGTATAAAGCGTTCCCCATAAGTCTCAATCTCTTTAATGTTACTAATAGTATCAGTACTACTTATGATTCGATCATTGGCAAGGGGTCTCAAAGTATCTGCATTGACAGCTGGAGGAGTTATTTGTGCTAACGTCTTACAGCTGATAAAAATAGTTAGGATAAGTAAAAGCCTCATTTAATCTCTAAAATATCCAGTATGCGATTCAAATCGTCAATGGACAAAAAAGGTATTTTAATTTCACCTTTTCTACCATTTGACTTTACATGAACCTTAGTACCAAAATGGCTGGCTAATTTGGATTGCAGATCAACAATTTCCTTGCCAGAAGATGTACTTATATCCCTATCTGTTTTTGGTGTGTTCTCAACTTTGCCAAATGCTCTTACGAGCTCCTCAACTTTTCGAACGGAAAGATCATTCTGAATGATACTATCGAATATCTCAAGTTGGTGATCTACATTATCTACACTTATCAACGCCCGCGCATGTCCCATGCTGATCTTTTTGTCTCTTAACCCTATCTGAATATCAGGTGGTAGTTTAAGAAGCCGTAGATAATTATTTACCGTAGATCTATTCTTACCTACGCGATCTCCCAATTCTTCCTGCTTTAAATCACACTCTGAGAGCAGTCTTTGGTAACTTAAGGCTATCTCAATAGCATTCAAGTTTTCTCGTTGAATGTTTTCAATCAAAGCCATCTCCAGCATTTGCTGGTCATCTGCTATCCTAATATAAGCTGGAATGGTTTTTAGCCCTGCCAGTTTGGAGGCTTGTAATCGTCGTTCGCCAGAGATCAATTGAAATTGATTAGCGGAAAGTTTACGAACGGTAATAGGTTGTATTATACCTTGTACTTCGATTGAATCAGCTAACTCTTTAAGAGCTTCTTGGTCAAAATGGGTTCTAGGTTGATAAGGATTAACCTCAATGGATGGAATAGGTATCTCATCCATGCTATTGATTACCTTTGAAGTAGAGCCTAAGTCAGCTTCGGAGGTGGCAGGCGTGTCATCTAACAACGCGCCTAAACCTCGTCCTAATGCATTTCTTCTCTTAGGAGTTTTCCCCATAATTATTTGTTGTTGTCTGCAATTTCTTTGGCTAGATGAAGATAGCTAATGGCCCCTTTACTTTCAGCGTCGTGAGCGATGGCCGGTACACCAAAACTAGGTGATTCACTCAATTTAATATTTCTGGGAATAATGGTTTTAAATACCATTTTCTTAAAGTGAGTTCTAACTTCTTCTACTACTTGATTACTCAAACGTAGTCGCACATCGTACATTGTGAGCAAAATTCCTTCAATCGTTAGACTAGGATTTAACCTCGTTTGGATTATTTTAATGGTGTTCAAAAGTTTACCTAAGCCTTCTAAGGCAAAGTATTCGCATTGAACAGGAATAAGAACGGAATTCGCTGCAGTTAACGCATTGATAGTAATTAAACCTAACGAAGGAGAACAATCTATAATTATGAAGTCATAGTTTTCTTTTACTGCCTGCAAAGTTTGTTTCATTTTTCCTTCACGATCGTCCAGATTAACCATTTCCACTTCAGCTCCTACCAAATTAATGTGTGAAGGTAATACGTGTAAATAATCAATGTCGGTTTTCTTGATAGCTCCAGCTACCTCAACATCGTTCACCATGCATTCGTAGATGCTATTCTCAACCTCCTTGGGATTGACACCCAGTCCTGAGGTAGAATTAGCTTGTGGATCAGCATCAACGACAAGAGTTTTGTATTCTAATGCCGCTAAACTTGCGGCTAAATTTATGGCTGTAGTTGTTTTGCCAACACCGCCTTTTTGATTTGCAATTGCAATTATTTTACTCATAAATGGAGTCTGCTGAGGTTAGGAACCGTTCGAAAATACTCAAAAGTCTGCGTCTTATTTTCGAGCGAGCAAAGATATAATTTTAAATGAAAATGGCAGACCATCCGATGAAGGAAGCCCGCCATTTTTTAATTTTCACGAGCTATTTCCGTTGCTTGGTTTTAGTCTGCTGGCTGGCTTTCATAGCTTCTTCCAGCTTTAGCTGAAATTTGGACTTTTTCTTATTTGCCCTTCTTTTTTTGTTCTCTTCTAATATCTCCTTTATTTTCTCCTCATCAATCATTTTCCGAATCAGAGCTTGTTGGCCAAAGGTGACCAGATTTGATACGAAATAATAGAAGCTTAAGGCTGCAGGATACGAGTTGAGAACAAACATGAATATTACAGGCATCATGTATGAGAATGATTTCATCGGGCCTTGAACAGTACTAACCTGTTGATTCTGCCACGTTATGAAAATAGTAGAAACCGTCATGAGTAGTACGAATAAACTCACATGACTTCCATAGAATGGGATTTCAAACGGAAGATCGATTATGGAGTCAAAAGTTGATAGGTTTTCTGCCCACAGGAATGATTTACCTCTCAGTTCGATTGATTGGGGAAAGAAATAGAACATCGAAAGTAAAATAGGCATCTGGAGCAACATGGGCACACAACCGCTGATAGGGTTAACACCAACCTTTGAATATAGCTTCATCTGTTCTTGCTGAGCTTTTTGCATGTCATCCCCATGCTTTTCTTTAATAATGTCCAGCTCAGGTTTAAGTACTTTCATTTTGGCCATACTCACGTAGGATTTATATGAAAGTGGTGAAAGTGCCAGCTTAATTATGAGCACCATTATTATGATTATTATTCCATAGTTGCTCAGGAAATTATTCAGCACGTCAAACAACGGGATTATTATAAACTTATTGACCCATATCATGGGTGGCCATCCTAACCAAAGATTTTTCGAAAAGTCTTCCGCAACATACTTGGTAATATGATAATCATTTGGTCCAAAGTAGTACTTAAATTCGCCATTTCCTGAGGCTACATCTTGATATGGAATCCCTAAAACCAGCTGGGCAAACTTTACTTCAGATTCATCTTGTGGATTAAATTCAGTACTTACTTTAGCCCGGCTAAAACTGTTTTTGGCGACAATACCAGCAATGAAAAATCGTTGTTTTATAGAAACCCAATTTACACGCTCATCAATGATCTCTTCTTCAAGGCCGGTAGAGCGCTCGCTTAAATAGTCAAAATCACCCTCTGCTGTAAAATAGTTCACAGTGGTATTGGTTCTACTGAGTTCAATGTCTTTTTCTTGAAGCCTAATGTGATCTTCCCAGGTTAGAACCAGATCTTCTTGGGTAACAAAACTATCTAGTCCTGTTAGTTCAAGGTTATAACCCACCTCGTATCCGTTATCCGGAACCGTGTAAATGTGTTTAACCGACTTGCCTTGTCCGAGGTTGAGTTCAAATATGTGTTGGGTAGTATCACCAAGGCTGGTATTTGAGTAATCATAATATAATTCTGACAAACCTATAACTCTTCCGGGAGTATTTAGCTTTAGATCAAATTGGTTACTTCTCTCAGTTAAGAGAATAAGGGGTTGTCCGTTGAATGTTTTAAAATTCTTTAGCTCAACTTCTTGAATATGACCACCTAGACTACTAATTGATATTCTCAGATCTTCATTTTCGATGGTCTGAATCTTTTCTTGTCCGATTGCTCCTATGGCAAATACCCCGAACTTATCATTATTTACAGCACTTAATACGGAGTCAGATACCATCGTCTCATTTGTAACAGAATCCTGCGGTATCTCTTGTGAAGGTTCTACAACACTACTTTGTGGCTCTTCAGTAACAGATGGCTGGGTCGGTTCGGGAGCCAAAAAGGTGAAATAGGTAATCACCATTAATGCAATTAATATTAAGCCAGTGGCTTGATTTCTGTCCATTTTCTATACTCTCTTCTATTTGCTACTTCTTGCTATTTGCACTCTGCAGCGCTGCGGCCACAAACTTAACAAATAGTGGGTGAGGATTAAGTACTGTACTCTTTAATTCAGGGTGGTACTGGGTGCCTATAAACCATGGGTGGTTGATAAGTTCGATAACTTCAACGAGTCCGGTTTGAGGATTTATTCCTGATGCCTTCATCCCTGCCTTAGTAAAAGCGTCAAGATATTTATTATTAAACTCATATCTATGACGATGACGTTCGCTAATTTTTTGACGATTATAAGTATTGGCCACTTTACTGCCTTTTTCAAGGTTACATGGATAGGCTCCCAGACGCATTGTACCTCCCTTGTTGGTAATTTTTTTTTGTTCTTCCATTAAATCAATGACCGGGTGTTTGGATCTTTCGTCGAATTCTGTTGACGCGGCATTTTTTAAATTCAAAACATTTCTAGCGAACTCTATAACCGCACATTGCATACCAAGACAAATACCGAAAAAGGGGATTTTATGCTCTCTAACATATTTCACAGCTTCGATTTTCCCCGGAATACCACGTTCTCCGAAACCAGGTGCAACTAAAATGCCATCTAGGTGGCCCAATAAGTTCTCACAATTCTTATCGTTTATCAATTCTGATGAAACCCATTCAATTTCAACTCCACATTCATTCTCTGCTCCTGCGTGTATAAAAGCTTCAGCGATTGACTTATAGGCATCCGGAAGTTCTACATACTTGCCTACAAGTCCTATTTTAATTTCTTCTGTTGGATTTTTGAGTCTCCCTAAAAAATCTTTCCATTGAACCAATTCAGGTTCGCCTTTGTAACTGATTTTTAATTTTGTGAGAACCCGCTCCGCTAACTTTTCTTTAAGCATATGTACAGGAACATCGTATATGGTGTCCGCATCTAGTGCCTCAATAACTGAGTTATATTGAACATTACAGAAAAGAGCTAGCTTTTTCCTTATATCCATTGGCAACTTTCTCTCAGACCTACAAACGAGTATATCAGGTTGGATACCTGCTTCTAGCAACTGCTTTACAGAATGCTGGGTAGGTTTGGTTTTGAGTTCTTTTGCCGCTTTTAAATAGGGTATTAATGTTAAATGGATAACCAAAAAATTATTTTGGCCTACATCCCACTTTACTTGCCTCACCGCCTCAATAAATGGAAGGGACTCGATATCACCAACACAGCCTCCTATTTCAGTAATTACAAAATCATATTCACCACTTTCACCAAGTAAGTAAATGTTTCGCTTGATCTCATCGGTTATATGTGGAACTACCTGAACAGTCTTTCCCAAATACTCACCTTTTCGCTCTTTAGTAATAACATTATTATAAATGCGACCGGTGGTAATATTATTGGCTTGCGATGTTGGTATATTTAGAAAACGCTCGTAATGACCCAAGTCTAAATCTGTTTCGGCGCCATCATCGGTGACGTAGCATTCTCCGTGTTCATACGGGTTTAAAGTCCCAGGGTCTATATTAATATATGGGTCTAATTTTTGTATCGTAACTTTAAAACCTTTGGCTTGAAGAAGCTTACCTAAAGAAGCGGAAATTATACCTTTTCCTAATGAAGACGTAACGCCACCTGTTACGAAAATATATTTTGCCTTGGCCATAAGTTTTATTAAGTTGCTCTTTAACTTATGGGATTCAAAGGTAGTGGAATATACTAGAATATTATCTTGGAAATCAAGAATTTAGAACACAACTTCATCTTTTCGAAAACATCTTTATTTAAAATGAAAAGGTTACCTATCTTAGAAAGTTGGGTATCAACACGCAGTGTTGGCATTTATTAATTTTAGTCAAGCTTAATTCAAGGACACTTTCATGAAACAGACCGTTAAATTCCTTATACTGTTTTTGACTATTTCAACTAACGCTTTTGCACAGCCCTCTGCTGTTATCGATAGAGTAGAGGGTTCGATGGAGGTGGGTTTTACTCTTGAAGTTTTTTATACATATACACCAAATCCTAACCCCGAAGGTGCTACTACTTTCCAATGGTATACTTATGCCGACCCTTTTTCTCCAGGAACTAAAACACCAATTCCTGGAGCTACTTCTAGTGCGTTTTTAATAACAGCTGCTGAACAAGGCCTTCAAATTTCTGTAGAGGTGACACCTGTTGATAATATTGGCACTGCAGGTGCGACAGTGGAATTCTTTCCTTCCTGGAGCTTAGTAACCTTTCAATCAAATCCGGTACTTCCTCAAGGGCGATCATGTGTAAGAGCAGGTGTTTCAGGTTCACCTGTACCTGGAAATAATATTCTTAGTACTGAACCACTTTGTTCTCCTAGACCGATAACGTGGGAAATAACCTATCGAGGAATTGATTATAATGCATTCACCGAACCAACAATTATTATTGACTGGGGTGATGGATCAATAGAAGATTTTTTCCCGACATTGGTTAACCCTGAAGAAACTAATCAAGGAGAGCAATTTTGGCGCGTTGTGACGACTCATACCTTTGACTATGATATTGGTAATGTTTCAGCTGATGGAAGTTGTACATATACCATGACCGCTTTTTACGGTTTGACACAAATAGCTTCAGGTAACATAGTTGCTGAATGTAGAAATCAAGATCAAACTCAAACATATACAGTCTGGGATGATTTGGATAATGCAAATTTGGGTAATAAAGATATAAATCATGATCCTACCTCGGTTGGAACTGAAGTTGGGGAAACAGTTGAGATATGTGAAGGAGAAACCGACATAATAAGGCTAACCGACAACAGTAATTTTAATTGTACTCCCCCCACTGAAGCATTGAATCCTAACAATGAAGCTAGATGGGTACAGTGGGTTTATGGATCTAATTTGACAATAACAACGGGCACAGCTGCTGATGAAATGATTTATGTAGATGGTATGCCGTATGTTGCTGGAGATTTCCCACTTTATGGAGAACCTCAACTTCTAGTTAGCCCTGTAACCGTTCCTAATTCTATTACAGATGACATACAAATGTCTGCGATTGCTCAGAATATGGAATTTTTTGAAATTACTTTACGAAGTTGGAATACTTGCAACCCATTTAGTTTATCCGGTGAAAATCTTTTGGGTCCACAAGGATCTCCTTTTGATATATTTGATATTTATTCTCCTAGCGGAACCATCCAGAATGGAGCTTCTTCACCTCTTTATGCTAATAACGATCCTGTTATCACCACGTATAATATAGTAATAATTGATTCTCCAGATCCTCCAGTTGTGACTCCTCTTGGTCCTTTTTGTGAGAATGATGCTAACGGAACCTTTAACTTGACGGCTACTGGTGCTGGTACTTGGACCTGGTATGAGGATGCCGCCTTGACGAATGTATTACAAGGACCTAATGGTGACAATACATTTAACCCGGTTACTCAGGGGCCATCCGGATTCAGAATTAATAAAAGTGTATCCGGAAGTACAACATTCACAAGATACGTAACTACTACTCAGGCTGACGGCTGCGTCTCACCACCTACTCAGATAACCATCCAAATTGATGATACCAATCAGCCAGGTACTATATCACATCCTTTAGGGGGTTCGCCAATAACTATTTGCTCAGGTGACGACCCAGCTGCTTTTACCAGCGCTAATCTTGGTGTTGGGGGTGGCTCGGGAGGAGCAATAACATACCAGTGGCAGAGTTCTACGACATCGGGAGCTTCTGGATTCAGTAATATAGTAGGGGCTACCTCAGCGGTTTTTGATCCAGGGGCGATAGCAACACGTACATGGTTTAGAAGGAGGCTAAGTTCAGGCGAGTGTAATAACGTTTTTTCTAATGTCATTGAGTTTGACGTTGATGTTAGTGTCAGTGGCGGGTCTATTGGTAACGCTCAGACCATTTGTACTGGTGATGATCCTTCTGTAATTACGAATTCTGGAGGACCGTCAGGGGGGAATGGTTCTTTTACTTTTCTTTGGGAGTCCTCTACCACTTCTGTCGCAGGACCTTTTAGTACTATTGGAGGAGCAACTAACGCCACCTTTGACCCGGGAGTACTTACCCAGACGACCTGGTTTAGAAGAACTTCAATTTCAGGCGTATGTATTCCAAATTTTGATGTTTCCAACGTTATTGAGATAACTGTTGACCAGAATGTAAACGCAGGGTCTGTTACCTCTGATCAAATGATATGCGCAGGTGATGATCCGGTACTATTGACTGAAACGGTCTCTCCGTTTGGCGGAGACGGTTCGAATTACACTTTTTTATGGCAAGAGTCTACTACGAGTGGAGGTCCGTATTCTCCTGCATCTGGGTTAAACAATAATTCTGATTATGACCCACCAGTGTTAGGTTCGACCATGTTTTACAGACGTAGAGTTTCATCCGGTACCTGTCCAGATGCTTTCTCGAATGAGATTCAGATTATAGTTGATGCTTTACCCACGGCGTCTGTGATGGGGGGAGGTTCAGTATGTGACGGTGGTGTCAATCCAGCGCCGGATATTGTATGGACCCTTACAGGAACACCACCCTTTGATTTTGCGATTACGCAACCTGTTGCGGCAGGACCAACAATTAATGAAGTTGGTTTTGCTGGAACGACCTACACGATTTCAGCTCCAACGGAAGGCGGAAATTATGAGATGACATTTTTGGAAGATGATAACGCTTGCCAAGCCACCGCGTTAGGAGGGGCAATTACTGTTACCATAATTGGTACAGCTTCGCCTTCCATTACAAGTTTCACAGCTGGTGCGGCAGTTTGTGATGATGGAGGAGCTACGGTAGTACCTTCTCTTTTGTTGGACTTAGAACCTGATTTGGTACAAAACTACAATATAACATATGAAATAGAGGACGGGGCTAATAACGTGATTGCTAACCCGACAATTAACGTTACGACAAATGCATCAGGTGAAACATCAATTCCAGTGGACTACGTTACTGATCTTGGAAGTATACCGGATACCTATGAATTTATAATTACTTCAATCGTAAATACAGCAACATTGTGTAACGCTTCGGGCCTTCCTAGTTCGCAGTTTGTTACCATTAATCCTCGGCCTGCAAACCCAACAAACCCAGTTGACGGAGTAGCCTGTAGTGATCCTGGGACTGGAGTGGCAATTTCGGTGGACGTTCCACCCGCAAATACCAGAATTCGATGGTATCGTGATATGGCTTTAACTGTAGATGCTGTACCTACTTTCGGTACGATTTCGGGCAGTGCCACTCGTGATGAGATATTTATTCCAACTGCATCTACTACCTTTACCTTTTATGCAGTAGTCGAAAGTACAATTGGACCTACACTCTGCCAGAGTACTGGTTTTGTGGAAGTTGATATAATAGAAGACTTAGAGCCCACAAGTGCAGATGCAGATTCAGACGATAATCCTCAGTTTCTGGAAACCTGTGATGATCAGCTTCTTTTAGGCGCAACACCTGCTGATAATGGGGGTTCAGGTACTTGGTCAGCTCCAGGGCTGCTTTATTTCCAAGCTTTTGATACGACAGATTTTGTCGTTGAGGACAATAGATTGTACGGCTGGAATATTGATATCTCAGCGGCTAGTATTTTGGGAGGAGATCATTTTGAAGTCAGGAATGAACGTTTTGAGGCCTTGAATTCTGGTGCCGGTGTTGCGGTTTGGCAAAGTTCACCCATTGATATTACCGGAGTTACAGATTTTTTAGTATCCGTGGATGTCGAGCAGTTGGGAGGTGTTCTGGAGTCCTCTGATAGAATTGAGCTGTTGTATCAAATTGATGGAGGGGGAATAAACACCGTAGGCAACGTAAATGACGATTTTTCACCCACCACTATAACCGGTACTTTCCCAACAGGTGGGGGCTCAAGTCTGATTGTTATTATAGAAGCTGAACAATTTGATGGCAGTGCAGAGCATGTGTCTTTCGACAACGTGCTAGTCCGCGACAACAACGTAACCGATGTTATTACTTTCGATGATGTAAACGATCCTAACACTATTGTCAGTGGCTTACCTCTGGGTACTACTACACTAACCTGGACTGTTACTAGTGCTCTCGGAGCTTGTAATGCTACGAATGAACCCATTGACGTCATTAGACACCCATTGCCTGTGGCAAACAACATTACACCTGAACTTTGTGCAGATGCTCAGGGAAGTGATCTAGTGGCAGGGGTAGATTTAACGATTGCTGCATATAGTGACTTAATTACAGGTATAACCGGTTCTACGGACAGAAGTATTCAGTATTTTGATGATGCTGCACGAGCTCCGGGTGATGTAATAAGTGATCCGGCAAATGTGAATGTGAATAATGGAACAGTAATATACGTACGAGTAGTTGATGAAGGAACATCAGCATTTCCAGCAAATAATTGTACAAATGACGACGCTACAATAACGTTTACTGTCAATCTTCTTCCTGTTACAGTCGATCAAAATAATTTTAACAACCCTGCCGAGACCGTTTTCTGTGAGGAAACCGCGGGTAGTGCGGATAAGGATAATATTGACTTGTCTACATTGGATAATGATGTAGCTGATAACCAATCTAACAGGGACGTGACCTGGTTTCTGGATTTGGGTTTAATGAACCCTGTTCCTCTTTCACCAGGTCCTGTCGTGAGCAATGTTACATCAGGAACGTCCTTTTTCGCGAGAGTAGAGAATACGGTTACAAATTGCTTTGATGTAGCTGAAGTTGTGATTACGGTCGAACCAAGACCTGTCGATAATCCAATTATTGCTCCTGATGGAACAAGCCCCACGTCGGTATCGGTATGTCGAGATGCTAGTACTGTATTGTTCTTTCAGGTGGATAATGTGTTAAATCCCAGCTCGACTTACACCTGGTCAATTCCGGATATGGCCGGTGAACTTGAGTTAGTTGGAGGAGGTGGTACTAATGATTTCTTTGTGTTACTAAGGGCACCTAACATCATTGCCAGCCCTGGAGTTACATTGTCAGTAACTGAAACTTTTTCTGGAGACCAGGTATGTGATGGCAATACAAATAGCCTCGATATTATTGTAGAAGATGCTCCCTCAGCACCAACCATCATGGATCCGGGTCCCGTTTGTGAGAATCAATCCAGCGTTATTTATGCGATTTCTTCACCCACTCTAGGTTCGACATATACATGGGATATAGGTAATATTGGATCAATAGTTTCGGGACAGGGCTCCGAATTTATTGTCGTAAACATTGCTACCACGAGTGATGTAATTACGGTGACTGAAACCAATGCTACGGGGTGTAGTAGTGGAGCTTCTGGTATGTTACCGGTTACCGTTAGTCCAAGACCTAATGTAACTTCTGCAAGTACGGTTGTCCTATGTAGTGGTGAACAGGTTGATGGTAGTTTAACGTTTACAGCAGATATAGTTGGAAGTACCTTCGACTGGGAAGTGATTTCAAAAACGGGTTCAGTATTAGGTACAACGGTGGGTAGTTCCGGTTCCGGTGACATTACTGAAACCTTGACCAATAGTTCAGGTGCCGCAGGTTCTGTGACTTATGAGGTCACTCCCATCGGCCCTTCTCCTTCTTCATGTGACGGACCTGTGCAAGTAGTTACGGTGACGGTTGATTCCGAACCTGTGGGTGCAGCCGATGCAGTTACCCTATGTAGTGATGTTGCCATTTCTTATGATATTCAAGTTGATAATATTGATGCCCTTGGTAATAACCTACCAAGTGAATTTACCTATACCGTTACAAGTACAGACGAAGGTAATGTTTCGACCCCACCTGCGTTGGATAGAACCGTGGCTTCAGGTGATCCGATAACCGATACCTTTACGAATACAACCTCTAACCCAGTTGATATTACTTACAGGATCACACCTACCGAGATTTTATCAGGAAATAGCTGTGAAGGAGCATTTTTTGACGTAATATTTACTATTGACCCTGAGCCGGTATTCACGGGGGATTTAGATGCGACGGTGTGTTCGGACGAAATCACTGGGGTATCGTTACCGACGACAGACGATGACGGCGATGGGATCACGAGCTACGACATCAGCGCGGTAGTGGGCGCAGGTTTGACGGGCACGGCCACA
>JBCCOE010000010.1:0-74602 GCA_039025475.1 Bacteroidota bacterium
GTATCTACAACATTGTAGCAGCTGTCACCAAAAGAATGGTGAAGGCCTTGCCAGGCTTTATCCGCCGTTGGCCGACTCTGATTATCTCGAGAATAATGGCGTAAGATTTGAGTTAGCCGGCATCATTTGATTATATTCAATACCATTGACCAACAAAGGTCCATTTAATCCGTACTTGATATTGCAAACTACATTTTCGATATTATTCTCGAGATAATCAGAGTCGGCCAACGGCGGATAAAGCCTGGCAAGGCCTTCACCATTCTTTTGGTGACAGCTGCTACAATGTTGTAGATACAGTGTGCGACCGACTACGATATATTGTTCAAGTTTAACTTCGTCGGAGGCATTGGCATCGATACCCTTTGTTTTTCCAGTACAAGCTGCCAATACAAAAATAAGACCTGTTAGTCCGAGTACTGCTTTATTCATACTCCTTTAAGAGGATCTCCATGTCCTTCATCATCACATCCACCTGATCCGCTAAAGTACCATCATAAATACCCCGTACCCTTCGTTCCTTGTCCACAAGAATAAATGCGCCGCTGTGAATAAAACCTCCGGGTTCAGAAGGGTCTTCCACCGCACTAACCATATATGACGTTTGACCCATTTTATAGATCTCATCTTTTTCGCCGGTTACAAAATGCCATTTATCACTCTCCACACCCAACCTTTCCGCAAAAGATCGCAGCACAGCCACCGTGTCATGTTTAGGATCAATGGAATGCGAAAGGATCCCTACCTGTGGGTTGTCTTTGTATGCTTCGTAAACCCTTAGCATCTGGGTCTTCATGATCGGGCAAATAGTGGGGCATGTTGTGAAAAAGAAGTCGGATACGTAGATCTGGTCATGGAACGTTTCTTGTGTAACCAAGCTGCTGTCCTGATTAACAAATTCAAAATCTGTGATGGTGTGATAGATAGTATCATTGTTATTGATCTCCCGCCTTCCTAAATAGGGGAGCTTCTTTTCGGTTTGCAAATCACAACCTAGCATTACTACAGCCAATACAAAGGCCAATAAACTACTTGTTCTACTGTTCATTTCTCTCTCTAACTTTTTTATAAATCCTAATTGCTAAAACCAAAACCAAGGTAAATATTACCAGGCCTACGAGGCCCCAAACCATGCTTAGTGTATTTTTTAGAACAATCAAAAAAACTATTCCTACCAAAAGGATAGTTGCCACTTCGTTCCAAAACCTCAATTTTTGCGAAGTGTGCTTATAAATATCCTTTTTCTGTTCTAAATAGATCCTATGACAAATCCCGTGATATATATACAGCATTAACACCATAGTAAGTTTAACATGCATGTAACCCTGAGATAGATAAGAAGGTTGCTGCCATACTAATGAAAAGCCCAAGAAAAAAGTAAAAACAGCTGAGGGCCAAGTTATTCCAAGCCAGAGTCGCGCGGCATTGCGTTTGTATTCATTGACTAAAATCGACCGATCCGGTTCTATTTTCTGGCTGGCTTCAGTTTGGTAAATAAAAATTCTAACGATATAGAATAGTCCGGCAAACCAGGTAACTATGAAAATAATATGTAGTGCTTTTATATAGAAAAAAGCCATGCCCGAAGTTAAACGCTTACGTCTGAAATAGAGTCATAAGGATTGGATTTGTAACTTAATACTTTTACCACATCGCCAACTCCAATAGTACCTTGATCAACTGATTTCGCGTGCTGCCCAAAAACTATCTTGTTATTTATTTTTTGTTTCGAGAGTGTAAGCAAGGGTTCCCTTCCCTTCTCGCCTGTCTTTGGATCAAAAGTAGTTACAATACAGCGTTCACATGGTTTTAAACCTTGAAATTGGGTACTATTTATCTTGAATTTACTCCAATTAAATTCATCGTAAGGATCAACCCCTTTGAATACCAAATTCGGTCTAAATCGTATCATACCCACCGGATTTTTCAGTTTTGAATTAAGATTACTCAATGAGGCTTCACTAGCTATTAACAACGGGTACCCATCAGCAAAACTGACGGACGTACCCCCCCATAACGGCTTGATGTTTCGTTTTGTCTCCTCAGGCATATATACTAATGAACAATCTATTCCCAGTATAGTCGAAAACCATTGATTGATGCGATCTGAAGCTTTGATTGCCTCCACTTCGTCATTCCATATCTCACACCTAACTTTCTCTCCTTCATCAATTTTTATAGGAACATCTAAAATCTTTTCCTGGTACCGAATTCTAAAACCACTGTTCAACAAGCTCATTTTGAAAAATAGAAATTCAGGGTATCTCCTTATCGTCAAAAATTGCCTGTCCTGGTTGATTAACATCCACCGTCTATCGAACTCAAGACCTTTTTCTGTAGTTTTTATGTTCTTTACCCTAATGGATCCTAAAGACTTAATAGGGTAAATATAGATGTCTGACAATTTATAGTCTTGCATTTGATTCATCTAATGATTTTATTAGGAACTTAAAGGTAATAATCGGCTGGAAGTATAAGTACAAAACAATGAGCGAAACCTCGAATATCTTGTATTTTCAAGATGTAGATCTTTTTAATATGCTATGCCCTCACAAGGTGAAAACCATGGAGGAAAGACATTCATTCAACTATTTCAAAAAGAATGAATTTGTGTATTTCACTAATCAAAAGGCTAAGAACATTTACATGATCGCCAATGGACGGATAAAAATAGGCCATTATAATGATGAAGGTAAAGAGGTAGTAAAGGCCATATTAGGGGAAGGCGAAATATTTGGAGAGCTTATATTAACAGGTGAAGAAGTCCGAACTGACTTTGCCCAGGCTATGGATGATAATACTACTGTGTGTCCAGTTAGTCTTGAAGATATGCAAGCCCTAATGGTGGATAATAAAGAACTTAGCTTTAAGATCTATAAATTGATTGGATTGCGGATCAAAAAACTCGAGCGCAAGATCGAATCTTTGGTATTTAAGGATGCTAGAACCAGGATTATTGAGTTTTTGAAAGACGCCGCCGCCTGGAAGGGCAAAAAAGTAGGTTTTGAAACCATGATACCCACTAAACTCACACACAAGGATATAGCCAACTTGACTGGTACATCAAGACAGACAGTAACTACCATATTAAATGAACTCAAGGAGAGTAATCTTATCTATTTTGATAGAAGAAAAATACTTATTCGGGATCTTCAAGAGCTTAAATAAGCCTTATTAGATCGGTTTCTTTTAAGTCATCAAGATCATCTATGTCATTGAGCTCGTCCAAAAGTTGATAGGAAAGTCCCAGAGTGTTAACTAAGTTCAGGGTATCCTTTAAAACTGACGAAACACTCCATTTTTCGATATTGAAGATTTCTCGTTGTTCCGATTTCAGACCAATAAGATAATACCCACCGTCTTTCGCTGGACCAATGACGACATCACTCCTAGTCAATTTTTGAAAGCCGTAATCAATAATATCAGACGTGAGGTCATAGATATCTGCACCTACTAGCACCACAGATCGATAACCTTTTGATAACCCATCGGCCATAGCGTTACTCATACGTTCACCCATATTAGACCCTGTCTGAAGTACCTTATGTACGGCATTATTCCAAATATCATCTTTATTTATGTAGTCTGAGTAGTAAATAGCATAGTCCCTGCCATTTATTTCAGCTACCCTTTGCGTATGCTCCATCAGCTTTTCATATACGTGAAAGGCTTTTTCGTAACCGATGTCTTTAGCTAATCGTGTCTTTACTTTACCTGGTTCCGGATTCTTGCAAAAAACAATGAGCAGCTCACTCATACACCTTAATTCCCTTTTTTAGCCACTTTGACCAACTCTTATTGTAGGTATGTACACTGTCTGTTTCCAGGTTCTTTTGATTAACTACTGAGTTATCCTTATTCTTCCAATCAAAAATCCCTCCATACAGGTTGTATACATTCTTAAATCCCAACTCTTGAAGCCTCTCACCTATTTTCTCGCTTCTGTACCCAACACTACAATACAATACCACAGGTTTACTTTTGCTTATATCGTTGACCATACGGGGTTCAAAACTGTCGTAATCTATGAATCGAGCACCTTTTAGATGGCTAACTTCATATTCTTCAAGTGATCTAGTGTCTAAAAGAATAAAGTCGTTGTTTTCAAAATGACCGTTTAATTCATTCTCATGGACTAGTGGAACAGTATGACTAAGCAGCGAGTTTATTTTTTCATCAAAATCCTTTTGTGACATACATCTGAACGGTAAGATCAAAATCAATAGACTACCTAACAGCAATCTTCGATAACTTCCTTTGTTTAAGCACTTGGTTAACTTCATAAGCTATAAATGTAAAGAGTAGTCCATATTCTATAATAACAACTAACATATTCTCGTCATAGCCTGTTTCGTTATACCCTAGGTATGAAAGAAAAATTAGTCCCGACCATAGGATGGGAAACCGGTATTTTGTCAGGACACCGAGGGCAATCAGAGATGTGACATACCAAGGATGAACGATAATAGCCATGGAAAAATAAACAAATAAGATCCAGAGCCAAACTGAAGGAGTACGATCCTTTTGGGGGTTAGAAAATAATGCCAGCCCCAATATCAATAAAAATGTGATCACAGAAAGCCATGGCCCTGCCGTGGCTATTATATTGTACCCTTTTAAAAGAAAGCCCAACTCTCTAACCAAATAATAGATACTAGCATTAAATTCAAATTTCTGGAAATACAGAGATATACTTGAAGACATTCCATGGACTAGTGCTCTATCATATAGCGGCCAAAACAACAGAATAAGCAACCCAGCAGAGGAAAAGTACAAAATAAACAGTTTTTTTAACGAAAGTCTTCTCAAGAAAACAGGATAAACTATTAAAGGAATCAACTTGGCACCAACCGCTAATGCCATAGATATTCCTACCACATTGAATTGTGTTCTTTTGTAAGCATATATTCCCAGAAGAAGAAAAAAAATCATAAAGCTCTCTAAGTGTAGATTGCCCGTTAGCTCCAAAATGACCAGTGGGTTGAACGCGTAAAGAATAACATTCTTCCTGGGTAAGCTGTACAAATCTGATAGCTTTATTAGTAATAATATGGTTCCTGTCTCAACGGCGAATGTGAAAACACGAAAAATAATAACACTTCCCAGTATACTTTTTGAAAAAGTCGATAGCCAAAAAAGAACCTGGGCCATAGGAGGATAAATAGTAAAATACTCTGGTGAGTTAAGATTCCCATATAGCTCTATGTTTATGGAATTAGGTAGCTGATCGTTATTGACAAACCAACTGGGAACATGAGCAAACGGATGAATACCTTCGTGAAGTAGCTTTCCATCCCAAATGAATCGATAGATATCGTCAGATAAAACTGGTATAGAAAAGAAGAACAAAAGCCTAAAAGTCAAGGCTATAAAGACAACTCCCCTGACACTAAACTGGCTATTTCTTGAAAAGTAAATAAATATCAAGAAAAGCACTGTGTAAGAAGCCATTAAAGTGAAGCTCTGATGCCTTTCAATAAAGTAGCCCAGGTATAAGTATAAGATACCCGAGACCCCGACAAGGATAAAGCTTAGCTTTTTTGATAGACTAAGCGGCATAGCGAATAGGCCGAATAGAATGGTAGAACACACTCCCAAAACCCATTGCCAACATGATGTGAAATATAATTAAACCCCAATCATGCAAGTAGATTCCTGCTACTATACCCCCTATGAAATACAAACAAAGCAGCCCTTCCAGAAAAGTTAAAAAGGTGAAGCTAGGCTTGATATACACATTGCCTTTCCAACTGTCCTCACTTTTAGTAATATTAAATTTAGGTGTTCGAATGAAAGGGCTTTTAAAGCCCAATAACCCTTCTAAAACCGCTAGCCCATTGTGTAGAGAAAGGCCCATAGAAACAATTAAGAATACTGGAAAAACTTTAAAGTATTGACTTGCCGCTTTATCCTTAAAGGTGTTTTTACTAGATACCCAATAGAAAACAGAAATCGAAAAGAACCCGATCAAGAAAACACTGCCCAGATCAAATAATAATGACAGTTCGGGATTGGCATCTTTTATATAAAGCATTGGAATACTAAGGATACTTGCTAGTAATAAGCAAACGAAAACGGAACTATTGAACAAATGAAAAACGGCGTGAAGCTTATTAAGGAAGTTAATTTTAGACTGAAAAACCTTGCCAAGGTTCTTTTTAGCTGTCTCCGCTGCACCCTTATTCCACCTGTACTGCTGTGATTTAATCGCTGGCATAATTACAGGTAACTCCGCTGGCGCCACACAGTGCTCTAAAAATTTAAATTTCCAACCTTTTATCTGAGCCCGATAGCTTAAATCAAGATCTTCCGTTAAAGTGTCAGCCGACCACCCACCGGCATCAATGATCGTTTCTTTACGCCAAACTCCTCCAGTACCATTAAAATTTATGAAACTACCTGCATGGCTTCTACCGGTTTGCTCAATCGAAAAATGTGCATCCAACCCAAACGCTTGAAGCTTAGTCAATAAAGAATAGTCTCGATTAAGATGTCCCCACCTGGTCTGAACCAAACCAATGCCTTCCTTAAATTCGGAAAGAGTTCGAACTAAAAAATCAGGTTCAGGTAAAAAATCTGAGTCAAATATAGCTATAAACTCTCCTTTGGACTGTCTAAGACCGTATTCAAGAGCCCCAGCTTTGTAGCCTACTCGCTCCGGTCTTCTTATGTGTTTAATATCCACCTTTTTAGCCGACCAGAACTCTATTCTCCTTGCGGCAATATCGACCGTTTCATCGGTAGAATCATCCAAAACCTGAATCTCCAATAACTCCTTCGGATAATCAAAACGGCAAACCGCGTCAATAAGACGTTCAATCACATATTTTTCATTGTAGATAGGAAGCTGAACTGTAACCCTGCAAGCTGATGTTTGCGAGGCAGAAACAGTGGATTTCCCCTTCTTACTTTTTATGTAGTGCCAGGTTAAGTTTAACTGACCTAAACTAAACATGAAAATGAAGAGCAGACTGAGTGAATAAAGAACTATGACTATATATTCTATGATCATAAATTCTTAAAAATAGTCCATAAAATCTTGTAGCCAGCCATTATGGTTCCCTTTACGGTTCCGGAAATTTTAGAAAACCCAATGCGTTTTCTGTAGTTAACAGGAACTTCCTTACATAGAAGACCTTTCTTTGCCGCTTTTACCTGCATCTCTACAGTCCAACCATAGGTCTTGTCTTCCATGCCTAGCTCCATTAGTTTCTTATATTGTATTGCGCGGAATGGTCCTAAGTCAGTAAACTTAACATTGTAAAACAGTTTAATCAATCTCGTTGCCAACCAATTACCGAATATCTGCTGAGGTGTCATTGACCCCTTCTCCAGATTTCCCAAAGCTCTTGAGCCAATTACCATTTCCATTTTATCAGAGGTAATCGGGGCTATTAATTTTTTCATTTCTTCAGGATAGTCTGAATAATCTGCGTCAATAAATACAATTATATCGGCTTTATCAACTGAATCTTTAACGTAATCAATACCCTTTAGGCATGCACGACCGTAACCTTTTTCCTCTTCCCGTAATACAGTAGCTCCAGCCGCTTTTGCAACCTGCCCTGTTTCATCTGTCGAAGCATTGTTTACGACGATAATTTCTCTGACGAAATCAGGGATTTCGTTAATTACGTTACCAACACCATTCTGCTCATTGAAAGCCGGGATGATTACCTTAACTATCGCCTCCATTCTTATAATAACAAGTGCAAAAGTATGCCAGACCTAGCAGTTAGGTTAGTCATGCATAAGACATTACATGCAGACAGTTAATAAGCCCTCGCAAACACGACCCTACCTTCAGAAGGTTTACCTGAATAGATACAAGCTCCTTTTTGCGATTCCCTATCCAATGGTACACAACGAATCGACGCCTTTGTTTCGGCTTTAATCTTCTCCTCAGTTTCAGCGCTGCCATCCCAATGGGCCATTATGAAACCTCCTTCTGAGTCAAGAGTCTCTTTAAACTCATCATAAGTATCCACGCTAGTAGTCTTGGAAGTTCTAAATTCCAGGGCCTGTTTGTAAATATTGGATTGTATATCATCTAATAAACCACTTATTACACCACCTAGCTTTTCAAGAGGGTACACCTTCTTTTCTTTCGTATCTCTACGCGCAATCTCTGCGGTACTATTTTCAATATCTCTAGGACCAATAGCGATTCTCAGTGGTACTCCCTTAAGCTCGTACTCTGCAAATTTCCAACCAGGAGATTGTGTATCGCGATCGTCAAATTTCATAGATATCCCTAAAGCCTTTAGCTCTTGACTAATTTTTCCGGCCGCAGACTTTATTGAATTGAGTTGTTCTTCCGTTTTGAAGATGGGAATCAACACTACCTGAATTGGCGCAAGTTTTGGCGGAAGTACTAGTCCATCATCATCAGAGTGAGCCATGATCAAAGCTCCCATCAATCTTGTGCTCACACCCCATGAGGTGCCCCAAACATAGTCCTCCTTTCCATCCTTTCCAGCAAACCTCACATCAAATGCCTTGGCAAAATTTTGTCCCAGAAAGTGCGAAGTACCAGCCTGTAAGGCTTTACCATCTTGCATTAATGCTTCTATGCAATAGGTGTCAATTGCTCCCGGAAAGCGTTCACTCTCTGTTTTAACTCCCTTGATGACAGGCATGGCCATAAAACTTTCTGCAAACTCTGCATAAACATCCAGCATCTGCCTGGTCTCATCTATCGCTTCTTTTTCTGTAGCATGTGCGGTATGACCCTCTTGCCAAAGAAACTCTGCAGTCCTCAGGAACAACCTTGTTCTCATTTCCCACCGCACCACATTAGCCCATTGATTCACCAAAATAGGCAAGTCGCGATACGATTGAATCCAATTTTTATAGGTATTCCATATAACAGTTTCCGAGGTAGGCCTAACAATAAGCTCCTCATCCAGTTTGGCCTCTGGATCTACCACTACTCCAGAACCGTCTTCAGCATTTTTGAGCCTGTAATGAGTCACCACGGCACATTCTTTTGCAAAACCTTCTACATGATCCGCCTCTTTACTCATATAGGACTTTGGTACAAACAAAGGGAAATAGGCATTGGTATGTCCTGTTTCCTTAAACATCCTATCAATTTCGCCTTGCATTTTTTCCCATATACTGTAACCATAAGGTTTGATCACCATGCAACCACGAACCGCGGAATGTTCCGCCAAGTCTGCTCTTTTCACAATTTCATTATACCATAGTGAGTAGTCCTCAGATCGTTTAGGAAGTGATTTTGCCATTTAAAATTTTGGTATGTTTTTTGTTAAATAGGCTGTAACGAGGCGACAAATATAGATAATATTGAATCTGTTTTCTCGAATTAGCGTTATATAGTTAAGTTTAGGGTATTAAAGAGGAGGTAAGCCATGAAAACCAACATTAAATCAATTGTTTTAAGTTTTGTGATCCTAGTAGCATCAATACCTTTCGCACTTGCGCAGGAGTATGATGACCTGTATTTCAACTCTAATGACCGCAAGGCTAAGGAGAAAAAAAGTGCCAAGAAGAATCAAGAACTCGAAAAAATAGAGGAGGCTACCACAGATCTCGACCAGAGTTTCTCGGAACGTAATGTGAACCCCGAATATATTGCCAAATATAGGGCTGATGAAGAGCAAAAAAATAATGGAACCAGCTTTGAAGAGGACGAGTATTTTAATGAGGATTTTAGAGAAGATGGATTAAATAACTTCCAAAATAACGCCGCAGTGGTAACGCGTGACCGATTTGGAAACACTACCTACTTCAGAAATGCCAATGATGTTTTTTGGAGTGACCCTTTCCTTTATCAAGGTTCAATATTTGACCCTATGTTTGCTCCTTACAATAATTTCTGGAGACCAGCTGGCGTCAGTATCAATGTAGGATTTGGATGGGGTATCAACAGGTGGAACAGGTGGAATCGTTTCAACGCCTGGAATGTAGGTGTCGGTTTTGGATGGGGCAATGCTTGGGCTAACCCTTGGACTTTTGGTGGTGGTTTTGGCTTTTACGATCCTTGGTTTAATGATCCCTTCTTTTGCCCTTCACCATTCAGGAATAATGTTGTAGTCATTAATAATATAGAGAATAGATCGAATCGGACCATTCGACGCGGAGTCGGTCCTTCTAGAACCGCAGTTGTGAACAGAACGGCCAGCAGCAGGGATTCTAGGTCGATCAACACTATTAATAACGCTAGAACCAGTTCGAGCCGTGTGGCTACTAATAGCAGGAGATCCTCACGGGAATCAATTAATTCAAGGAGATCTGTTGACAGCGGGCAAAGTAGATATTATAGGAGAAGCAGAAGTAACAGTGATGGGTCTGCGGTATCTTCAAGAAGTTCTCGATCAAGCCGTTCATACACAACTTCTAATTCTTCATCCAATTATTCAAGAAGTAGTCGTTCTACCGCGCCGAGCTCAAGATATAGTTCAGGTCGATCAACCGGGAACTCCCGAACAAGCGGCTACAGCCGTTCCAGTGGATCCCGATCAAGTTCTGGTTACAGTAGATCATCAGGATCTCGTTCAAGTAGCTTCAGCACGCCTTCCAGATCTTCCGGTAGCCGCAGCTATTCAGGAAGCAGAAGTAGTGGCAGCAGAAGCAGTGGCTATTCAAGATCAAGTGGAGGCTCTAGCCGATCCAGTGGCTCTTCCAGGAGTAGTGGTGGACGCAGGGGTAACTAATTTCTGGTTACGAGTACGTACACTTAAATCCTTGAAAGTATGAAAATGCATTTTAAGCTTACTATTGTAAGCCTGATAGCGTTATGTGCATATAACAGTCATGCCCAGACCCAGAATGCTGCGGATTTTCCAGGCCTGGTTACAGATTTGAGCAGGATCAACAATGGTGGTAGTGCAAGGGTTTTAGGTCTGGGGAGCACTCAAACCGCACTTGGAGGTGATATAAGCTCAGTTTCTTCTAACCCCGCGGGATTGGGCTTTTTTAATGGTTCAGAATTTAGCTTCAGCTTACAGTTCAATGGATTAAATTCGACTTCTTCCTATCTGGATACAAGTACGGACGATTCCAAATTAAACCTAAATGTTCCTAATCTGGGTGCTGTAATCAACACTGCAAAATCCAAGGGGAAATGGAAGAGCCAATCATTTGGCGTAAGCCTAAATAGAATGGCCGACTTTCAAAATAATATTTCTTATCAAGGGTTTAATGATAATTATGATTTTATAAGTTCTGCTATTGACCAAGAAAACTTTGTAGAGCTAACTGAAGCCACCCGTATTGCTTCCAGACTTGGGTTAACAAGAGACATAGATTATGTATATCAGGGGGAAGAAACAATTATTATCGATGGTTTTGAGTTTGACATTGAAGATTTTTTTGGACGTGTTCCGAACATAGGTGAAGAATTCATTTTGACCGATCGAAATATATTTGACATAGAGAATGGGGATCTGGGAGTTCCCACTCCGGAGTTCCCAGTATTTACACAAGAAGAAATTGTTTCAAGGGGGGCATTCTATCAGTTTAGTCTGGCTTATGGGGCTAACTATGATGACAGAGTATACTTAGGGGGTGGACTTGGAATTGTAAGTTTTGCTAAAGATGTAGAAAGAACCCTGACCGAGGAACCAAGTAATACTACGTTGCAAACTTTTGAATACATAGACAACTACGAACAAGATGGCTTAGGCATTAATGCTACTCTTGGAGTAATAGCCCGGCCTATCGACTTTGTATTAATTGGTTTGTCCTACACTTCGCCTACCTATTTTGCAGTTAATCAGTTTCAAGAAATTCAATTGAGCGCATTGTATGCAAACGGTGACTTCGATTCAGAAAGCTTTCTGTTTGATGAATCTGACTACAATATAAGTACTCCAGCAAGATTAAAAGGAGGTGCTACGTTTTTCTTAGGTAAAAGTGGTTTTCTGACGGGCGAAATAGAAAGGGTGCAATACTCAGGCGGAAGTGTTTCAAATATTTCGGATCCAAATATTGAAGAGGCGGATATTAATTCTGAAATTGACCGATTCAATTCTAGTACGAACTTTAGAATTGGAGGTGAATATCGTCACGACATTTTGAGAATAAGGGGTGGTTTTGCGTACTTAGCAGATCCAGCGGATGATAACCTAGATCAAGAAGAAAGACAATTCTCATTTGGCCTAGGTATAAGAAAACAAAAATACTATGGTGATGTAGCGATCGTTAGGTCAGACGGATTTTCAAGTCAGGTCAGTCCGTATCCATTCGCTCCATTGGCTACCGTTGAGCAAAATGCCACACGTGTTACATTCACGGTGGGAGTGCGTTTCTAAAAACTTTTGATCAATTGGATCAGTCCTTTATCATTCACCTTTTCACCTGTCAGCGTAAAGTTTGCCTTAACATAAAAGGGCTTTCGGATATGATAGGTCTCCTTTAAAGTTTTTTCTACATCCAGGTGTTTCAATTTAGGCCTTACTATATCTGTATCCGTCAAACGCTTTACAATAGTAGTTATTGGGGTATCTATAAAAACTGTGAAACCCGCGTCATTCATTCTTGAAAGGTTGTCATAAAAACATGGTGTCCCTCCACCTGTAGCCATTAGAAAATGATCTGAACTTTTGATTGTAGACTGCAGCAAATCGCGTTCTGTTTCCCTGAAATGTTGTTCCCCTTTTCGCTCGAATATTTCCGGAATACTACATCTTTCTTCCGCTTCAATCAACATATCAAGATCATAGAAACTAAGTCCAACTTGACCTGCTACTCTAGCACCTAAAGTTGATTTACCGGATCCGGGCATGCCTATTAAGAATATCCTAGCCAATGATCTGATTTATTTCCTCCGCGGTAGGTATGTCGTTGTAGTGCCATTTACCAAGCACAATACCTTTTTTTAACAAGATTATTCCCGGGTTCGATCTGATCATAGCTTTCAGAACTGTAGCATCTGTCAAATAAAAAGGAACCGCTAATTGATGTTCATGCCTGAAATTCTCGAAGACCTGTTCACCGGAAGAAGTCAGAATCATAGCCTCCGCTTTCGAACCTTGAACTAGATCATTAATATCATCCATGTATATGACATTTGCATCTGCTGTATAGAAAATGAGAAGTAGTTTATAACCTTCAAAAGTCTTTTGTGTATAGTCTTCACCATCAATCCCAGTGACCTGATAGTCTGTAATTTTAGGGGTAGAAGCCTTCTCGTTTAAAACTCTAGAGGATACATACTCATATCCATCCGAAGCGTTCAAGAATTTTTCGGAAGTCACTTTCTCGCCATTATGGATAAAAGTATATTCCACCTTGGGCGCTTCTTCGGCTATCATGTTAAGTTGAATACTATCCGCTACTTTATACGGTCTAAAATCTATAAATGGTAAATGATCGATGGCATACTTTCCAAGAATAGAGGATACAAGAGTCGTAGTCAGGATAATAACATTTGAAGGAAGGGTTCGCAGCAAAGGTTGATAATTCGATCTATACCAGAAAAGATGTAGAATAAAGACGATAAGAATTACGTCCTTATAGAATGACTGCCAGGGAGTAAGTGGAATTGCATCCCCGAAACATCCACAATCTGTGACTTTGTTAAAATAGGCCGAATAAAAAGTTAAAAACGTAAAAAATATGATGAGGGTTAAAAGTACTTTGGTCGTAAGCTGCATTTTGTAATTGATCAAAACCGCAACTCCTAACACAACTTCTAGGACAATAAGAATGAATCCTAAGGGTAAGGCAAATGGAATTAACAACTCAAAAAATGAGCCGAAATCAGAACTGAAAACCTCAAAATACTCTTCTAATTTTATTTTGGTTCCAATTGGGTCATTAAGTTTGATAAGCCCTGAAAAAATAAACAACCCACCTACAAAAATCCTTGAGAACAGGTCAATTACCGCTCTTACCATTTACTCGTCTTTTAATTTTATTAAACAAAAAACCGCATAATTGATCATGTCCTGATAATTAGCATCAATACCTTCTGAAACTAACGTCTTACCTTGGTTGTCTTCAATCTGCTTTACTCGTAACAACTTCATAAGAATAATGTCTGTCATGCTGCTCACTCGCATCTCTCGCCAAGCCTCTCCATAGTCATGATTTTTATTCATCAGTAAGCCTAAGGTGTCCTCAGCTATATTTTCATACAGTGGAAGTAATTCATTTAAACTCATCTCTAGTTTAGTATTCGACCGCAACTTGAGTTGAATAATTGCCATAATGCAGTAGTTTATGATTGCAATAAATTCATCTGAGACATGCTCATCTACTCTTTGTTCACCTTTCTCCTGAATGCTTCTTACCCTCTGCGCTTTAATAAATATCTGATCCGTAAGAGAAGGAACTCTTAATATTCTCCAGGCAGTACCATAATCGTGAGTTTTCTTTTTAAAAAGGGCTTTACACTCCTCTATCACCTCCTTATATTCGCCTACTGTTTTTTCTATCAAAATTATTTCGTCTGATTTTAAACTGATTGCAATAACGTGGCGCAAAATACGGCTTTTTCATCCAAAAAAACATTGAACTTAAGGGGTAACCCACTCAGTTTGAGTGGTCAAAAAGTGATGGGTATTATTAACCTCACACCAGATTCTTTTTTTGAGGGGAGCAGGGCGAATTCGGAAAAAATAGTTCTTGAAAAAGCGGAACAAATGTTGACTAACGGGGCAACGTTCATTGATCTGGGTGGGTATTCAAGTAGACCTGGAGCAGAGGATGTCGGAGTGGATGAGGAACTACATCGAGTCGTTCGTCATATCTCAAACGTAAGAAAAGAACTTCCTGAGCTTTATATATCAGTAGATACGTTCCGAGCCCAAGTGGCTAAGGAAGCCTTGAATTCAGGGGCAGATTTAATAAACGATATCTCTGGAGGAGACTTGGATCCTAAGATGTTTGACTTGATTGCAGGAGCTAATGTTCCTTACATCGTAATGCATATGAGAGGAACACCTCAAAATATGTTAAGCAAAACAGAATATAAAGACGTGACCTTAGAAGTTTATAGAGATCTGCAAACGAAGTCGACCAGACTTAATAAATTAGGAGTTAAGGACATTATTCTGGATCCGGGATTTGGTTTTGCCAAAACCGCTCGTCATAGTTTCGAACTGTTGAAGAACTTAAAATTGCTAAAAAAAATTGGTGCCCCGCTACTAGTTGGAATATCACGAAAATCCATGATTTACAAATCATTAGAAGTGTCCCCATCAAAAGCACTAAACGGAACTACGACACTAAATACTATTGCACTCATGCATGGAGCCGATATTTTAAGAGTTCACGATGTGAAAGAAGCGGCAGAGAGCATCAAATTGTTTAATTTAACGTTCTGATAATAAAAGGAATAACTAATTGATTTTTTTGTTCAACATAGGTTTTCTTGAGATAAGTTGGGTAGATATAATAGATATACTTCTAGTCAGTATTCTGTTATATCAGATCTATAAACTCATGCGAGGCAGTGTTGCTGTCAAAATATTCCTAGGTATTCTTTCACTTTACTTAATTTACCTGATTGTAAGAGCCGCCCAAATGGAACTTCTTGGCCTCATCTTAGGTCAATTTATGGGTGTAGGTGTGTTGGCGGCGATAATACTTTTCCAACCTGAGATCAGGAAATTTTTATTGTTAGTTGGTAGAACTACCGACTTCAATAAAGATAACTTTTTCAAAAATCTCTTCATATGGAAAAAACGTGATCCTCTTGACGGCTATAACATCACTCCGGTAATCGAAGCAGCTAAAACATTGGGAGGCACGAATACTGGTGCACTAATAGTTTTTTCCCGCGATTCAGAACTTAAGTTTTACGCAGAATCAGGTGATATTATCGATGCCCATCTATCGAAACGCCTTTTGATGGCAATTTTTAATAAAAATAGTCCTCTACACGATGGTGCCGTAATCTTATATAAAGGCAAGATTAAAGCGGCGCGATGCGTTCTACCGGTTTCGGAAAGTGAAAACCTATCCGCCCAATTTGGCTTAAGACATCGCGCCGCTTTAGGAATGGCCGAAATAACGGATACCATGGTACTAGCAGTCTCCGAAGAAACAGGTCAGTTTTCCATAGCCAGAAACGGCAAGTTATCCCACAACTTATCTCCGTTAGAAATTCGTAAAATGATTAACGAATATCTAACGGATACAAAGAAGAAACTCAGGGAAATTGAAGGTCAAACTACTGAACAAAGTTCCACCGTATCTAGCAGCGAAGTTAAGGCCGGTATCTAAATCACATCTAATTCTTTTCCTACCTTTATGAATGCATCAATTGCTGCGTCCAAATGGCGTTTGTCATGTGCTGCGGAAATTTGCACTCGAATTCTGGCTTGCCCTTTTGGTACGACAGGGTAGAAAAATCCTATCACATAAATACCTTTTGTCAGTAGCATATCCGCAAACTTTTGAGACAAGGGCGCATCATAAAGCATTATAGGAACAATAGGATGCTCCCCAGGCTTTATATCAAATCCTGCTTCAGTCATTTTGGTGCGAAAATATTTTGTATTGTCTTCTAACTTGTCACGAAGTTCAGTGGTCTCACTAAGCATATCTATAACCGCTATCGAAGCTCCAGTGATCGAGGGCGCCAAAGTGTTAGAGAATAAATAGGGCCGTGATCTTTGGCGCAGGATCTCAACAATTTCTTTCTTAGCTGATGTAAACCCTCCTGACGCACCCCCTAATGCTTTACCTAAAGTCCCGGTAATAATATCGACCCTATCGATAACGCCACAATGCTCATGGACACCCCTACCCGTCTTGCCCATGAAACCCGTTGAATGACATTCATCAGTCATTACTAAAGCTTGGTATTTTTCTGCCAAATCACAGATCTTATCTAATTGGGCTATAGTTCCATCCATAGAGAACACACCATCAGTAACAATGATTTTTTGTTTAGCACCTGCCGCTTCAGCGTCTTGAAGTTGTTTCTCAAGATCTGCCATATCGTTATGTTGATATCTGTATCGCATAGCTTTACAAAGTCTAACTCCATCAATGATAGAGGCATGATTAAGAGCATCAGAAATTATGGCGTCCTCTGCCCCTAGCAGAGGTTCGAAAACACCCCCGTTGGCATCAAAAGCTGCAGCATATAGAATAGTATCCTCCATCCCCAGAAATTCCGAAATCTTTCGCTCTAACTCTTTATGAATATCTTGGGTCCCACAGATAAACCTTACTGAAGACATGCCAAAACCATGGGTATCAATTGCCTGTTTAGCGGCCTCGATGACTTTCGGGTGTGATGATAATCCGAGGTAATTGTTAGCACAGAAATTAATAACACTGGCACCTTCTGAGGTAGTAATTTCGGCTCCCTGAGGCGTATTTATAATGCGCTCGCTCTTGAAAAGACCTGCATCTTTAATTGAGTCCAATTCTGTGTTTAATATAGGTTTTAGTGTATCGTACATCTTAATCTGTTTTTGGCTTTCTAATTATGGCTTTCGGCTTCACATCATTTGGTTTCACCAGCTTTACTTTCGGTCTCATCGCCGCTTTTTTAGGAGTATTATTGTCATTTATTAACTCATCTTGAAGAGGATATTTTCGTCTAATTGGGTTAATCAAATACAACTTTTGTGCAGTGAAGCTTTTTGGATGCATCTGCTCAAACAGTGATTTCCAAGCACTCCAAATATCAGCTTCATCTTCCTTAAACCGACTAGAATCAATCTTCTTAGAGGCTAAATAATCTTCCCAAAGCATAAGGCAAATATATGACAATAAAGCAGCCTTTTTGATGCTTTCAATCGATTTCGAATTGGTTTTCAAATATCGAAATGACTAATTTCGCCACTCTTTAAATTATTCCTGAAAAATGCATAAGGTATTAGTAATTGGAGCACTTGGTCAACTTGGTTCAGAATTAACTGATGCCTTAAGATCATTGCATGGGAAAGAGAACGTTATAGCCACAGATGTTCGGGAACCGGGTGAAGAAAGTGGCTTATTTGAGCTTCTGGATGTTATGGACATGGCTGCCTTAAATGATATAGTGGACAAATATGGAATAACCAGAATTTACCACTTGGCGGCAGTGCTTTCAGCCAAAGGAGAGAGTAATCCAAAATTTGCCTGGGACCTAAACATGAATAGTCTGATCAACGTGCTGGAATTAGCCAGGCTAAAAAAATTAGACCGAATCTACTGGCCAAGCTCAATTGCTGTTTTCGGGCCTAGTACCCCCGCAAATAATACCCCCCAACATACCGTAATGGATCCTAATACCATATACGGGATTAGTAAACTATCAGGAGAACGATGGTGTGAGTATTATTTTAATAAGTATGGCGTAGATGTCAGAAGCCTGAGATATCCTGGGCTAATTGGCTACAAGGCAAAGCCTGGGGGTGGAACTACTGATTATGCTGTGGATATTTACTTCAAAGCCCTGGAAGAGGGCAAATACACTTGTTTCCTTGAAAAGGATACCTATCTGCCAATGATGTACATGGAAGATGCAGTAGAGGCAACAGTAAATCTAATGCAAGCCGACGAATCAATGATCAATATAAGATCCAGTTATAACATAGGCGCACTATCATTTAGCCCTGAGGAGATAGCAGCATCTATAAAAAAACATCTACCTGAATTCGAAATAGAGTACCAAACAGATTTCAGACAGAAAATAGCCGATTCATGGCCTAACTCTATCGATGATTCTGCAGCACGCTCCGACTGGGGTTGGCGACACTCTTTCGATCTGGAAAAAATGACAAATACTATCCTGGAAGGTTTGAAAAGACAGTTAATAGACCAGCAGCTTGGTACATAAATCATTTTGACAGACCCGTTAGACTTGTATATTTGATCTACAAGAAGTAAATACAAGATGGGCAATTACGAAAACTTACAAACTCAGATTCAGGATGGAATTTACACCATAAAAATTTCCAGGCCAGAAAGTTTGAACGCGCTTAACATCAAAACAATAGATGAGATCCGTATAGCTGTTCAGCATTTTTATGATGATAAGGATATCAGGGCAGCCGTTATAACCGGTGCTGGGGAAAAGGCATTCGTAGCAGGGGCAGACATTAAAGAAATAGCGGAGCTAAATGAAGTAAATGCTCGTAAATTTGCAGAAAATGGACAAGAGGTTTTTTCAATGATAGAGCAATCTGAAAAACCAATAATTGCTGCCGTAAATGGATTTGCGCTGGGCGGTGGTTGCGAGCTGGCCATGGCTTGCCATTTACGCCTAGCATCAAGCCATGCTAAATTCGGGCAGCCGGAAGTTAATCTGGGAATTATACCCGGGTATGGTGGAACACAACGTCTCACACAGTTGGTTGGTCGAGGAAAGGCACTCGAACTTATGATGACCGGAGATATGATCTCAGCAACTGAAGCTTTGACATTAGGCCTTGTGAATCACGTAGTGGACAGTCAATCTGAACTTATGGGCGCTGCGCATGGAATTCTTAACAAGATTAAATCCAAAGCACCATTAGCTATAGGTATGGTAATTAATTCTGTAAATGCTTTCTATTCATCCGAAGAAAATGGCTACCAGACCGAGGCCAATAGTTTTGCGCATTGCGCAAAAACTGAAGATTTTAAAGAAGGAACATCTGCATTTATAGAAAAAAGAAAACCCCAGTTCAAGGGCGAATAACTTGAGCCAACTCAAGACTTTAGCAAGTCAGACGGTCATATATGGTGCTAGCAGTATCATAGGTCGTATGCTCAACTACCTGCTGGTTCCTTACTACACTAAAGTATTTGTAACCAGTGAATATGGTATTGTAACAGAATTCTACGCTTATGCCGTATTCTTTAACGTCATCTATACCTATGGGCTAGAAACTGCATATTTCAGGTTTGCATCCCAACACAAAAAAAGTGAAAATGATATTTATAACAGCGCGGTAACAATCATTCTGGTTAGTAGCACTATACTTTCCGGACTTCTTTTTTTGTTCTCCGAACCAATTGCCACTTACCTGGAGTACCCTGGAAGGGCCTATTTCATAAAATGGCTTGCCGCAATCTTCGCTCTTGACGCCATCGTCGCCATCCCATTTGCAAAACTTAGAATTGAAGGTAAAGCCAAGTTATTTGCTACAGCAAAACTTGTAAACATTGGTCTAAACATTGGCCTTAACCTCTTTCTCATCTCATTTTGTCGACAGGTTTATCTGGGAGAGATCGCACCATTTTTTAAACCCCTTATTACAAAGTTTTACTTACCAGATTATAGCATTGAATATGTTTTCATTTCTAATCTTATTGCAAATGCGGCCTTCATTTTAATTCTTAGGAAGCAGCTCACAATTATAAGATTAAAAATCTCATGGGCTTTTCTTAAACCCATGTTGAAATACGCTTACCCAATTCTTTTCACCGGACTCGCGTATGCCACAAACGAAACTCTTTCCAGATGGGCGCTAAAATACTGGCTCCCCGAAAACTTCTATCCGGGATATAGCAACCTGGAAATTCTTGGGATTTTTGGAGCAGCTTACAAGCTATCCATTTTTATGGTTTTAGGTATTCAAGCCTTTAGATATGCCGCCGAACCTTTTTTCTTTACAAAATCTGAAAGTAAAGACTCTCCAAAACTATTTGCACTGGTAATGCATTGGTTTATAATCTTCGGATGTTTTGTACTCTTATGCATTGGGACAAACCTGGATTATCTACAATATTTACTAAGGCACGAAGATTATCGCTGGGGTGTATCTATAGTTCCCATTCTTTTACTTGCTAACCTCTTCTTCGGGATTTATTATAATCTATCTGTTTGGTACAAATTGACAGATAGGACATATTTTGGAAGCTGGATGACGGCGGGTGGTGCCATCATTACCATCACTTTGAATTACATACTCATTCCACTCTATGGGTTTTATGGAAGCGCAGTTGTTACATTGATTGTATATTTTTTAATGACATTCACTAGCTATATGATAGGTAGAAAGTATTATCCAATTCCCTATTATGTTACTCGCGATTCCTTGTATCTCCTGATAACTATGGCGCTTATTTTCATCATAAATGAGATTAGCATCGAAAATCAATGGCTGGTTCTTGCATGCCGCGCGATAATTATATCTCTGTTTGTATTTATAGTTTGGCAATTGGAAAAAACCAAGCTCCCAGCCAAAACCTCTTGATTTTTATTAGATTTACGCCCTATACGAAAGAAGCAGTAACTTTTTAATGAATATTATTATTCCAATGGCTGGCAGAGGCACTCGTTTAAGACCTCACACCTTAACCGTACCTAAGCCACTTATTCCTATTGCGGGCAAACCAATTGTAGAGCGTTTAGTAGAAGACATCGTTAAAGTCTGTGATCAACCTGTTGCACACATTGGTTTTATTATAGATCGAGGTTTTGGTAAAGAAGTAGAAAAAGAGCTCAGACTTATTGCGGATCGTGCTGGAAGCAGTGCTCATATTTTTTACCAGGATGATAAATTAGGTACTGCCCACGCTATTCTATGTGCTGAACAAATTCTAGAGGGTAATGTAGTTGTTGCCTTCGCAGATACGTTATTCAAGGCAGACTTTATTCTAGATAGCTCACAAGATGGTATCATCTGGGTTCAGCAGGTTGACGACCCTACAGCGTTTGGTGTAGTTGAGGTAAATAACAATAATGTAATAACAGGTTTTGTTGAAAAGCCTCAGGATCCCATATCAGATCTTGCAATTATCGGTATTTACTACTTTAAAGATGGCCTCTTCTTAAAAAGAGAACTTCAAAAATTGATTGATGAAGAAATAATAGTTAAGGGAGAATATCAACTCACAGATGCATTAGAGAACATGAAATTGAAAGGATGTGAATTTACACCTGGACAGGTTTCAGAGTGGTTGGATTGTGGTAATAAAGATGCAACCGTATATACTAATAAGCGCTATCTTGAGTATCTAAGTGATCAAAAGTTACAATCGGAAAGTGCGTCTAAAAAAAACGTAGTTATTATACCCCCGGTATTTCTTGGTGACGAAGTAGTTATTGAGAATAGTGTAATCGGTCCTCACGTTTCAGTCGGTCCAAAAAGCATTATTAAAGGCAGTATTATTCAAAATTCTATTGTGCAATCTAACAGTGAACTGAATAATGTAAATATCAAAAACTCTATGATAGGAAACTTTGTTCGCTATGATAACAAAGCGAAAGACGTGAGTATCGGAGATTATAACGTCTTAACCTAAATACACGTTTCTAACAAAATGCATAAGCAAAATACCATATTTATATTCATCCTTATTGCCCTAATGGCTGTACAGAGTGGAGCTTTTGCACAAAAAGGAAAGTCAAAGAAAGAACGGCTTACCGAGATGAAACTCCGAGAAGCGGAATCTTTATTCACGGAAGGTGAGAAATATTACATTCTCGAGGACTATGCCAAAGCTTTAGTCTTATTTCAAAAGTCTTTAGATATAAATGACAAAAATGCTACCGTACATTATAAAATAGCTCAGATACTTTCTCAGGGTAGTGAGCTTCAAAAAGCTTTAAAAAGTATAAATCAGGCTATTTCATTAGAACCTGACAACAAATATTTCTACATCCTCAAGGCTGATTTATATACGCAACTTGGAGATTTCGAGAACGCCTCAATTGCGTACGAGGAAATGATAGGGCGTATTAAAAAAACTGAACAATACCTTTTCGAATTAGCTGCTCTTTATTTATATCAAGGAAGATACGATGATGCCTTGAAGGCTTATGATAAAATTGAAAATGCATACGGCCTGACTGAGGAAGTGGTTTTTCAAAAACAGAAAATTCATTTACAAAATAATGACTTAAACAATGCGCTGGCTGAGGGGCAAAAGTTGATTGAAGCATTTCCTGGGGAACAATCTTATGTACTTAAGCAAATTGAAATATTAATAGCGAACGATAAGATTTCCGAAGCCCAGAAACAGCTAGAAAGCTTTTTAAAAGAATCTCCCAATAGTGCTCAGGCCAGATTAGTTTCGGCTGAGCTGAAACGAAAAAATGGTAATCTAACAGACGCTTTGAAAGATTTGGTTAAACTATTTGAAAGTAGCGACCTTAATTTCCAAAGCAAGATACAGATTCTGGCTGAATACAGAGCTTATATGACACAAGAACAACTAGACCAATATGGTGTCAAACTTGCCAATGAGATAATTATAAAGCATAAGGAGGAAGCCTCTGCATATGCCATGTTCGGTGATATTTTACAGGCTCTTGGTAAATCAGAAGAAGCTCGACAGGCTTATATCAAAGGTCTTGAATATGATCAATCAAATTTTGCCGTTTGGCAAAACGTTATTCAACTTACATTTGAGGTAAACAAAATAGACAGTGTTATTCAATATTCTGAACAAGCGCTAGAGCTATTTCCAAATCAAAGCGCTTTCTATTATTACAATGGAGTAGCTAATCTTCAAAAAAGAAACTATGAAGATGCAATCGGTGCATTGGAACAAGGCAAAAAACTTTCATCTGCAAATCTCGGATTAGTGAGTGCCTTTAATGGCGCATTGGGAGATGCTTATAATGGCACAAAAGACTATACCAAGTCTGATAAGGCCTACGAGGCTGCTTTGGACTTTGATCCTGACAACGATGGCATTTTGAATAATTACAGTTATTACCTTGCTCTAAGGAAAGATAGACTAGAGCAAGCCGAAAAAATGGCAGAAAAAGTAGTTAAAAAAAACCCTGAAAATGCCACCTACTTAGACACCTACGCATGGGTTCTATTCATGAGGCAAAAATACAAGGAGGCCAAAAAAGTGATGCAAAAGGCCTTTGACAAAGATCCTGATAACGTTTCCGCTATACATTACGAACATTTTGGAGATATTTTGTTTAAACTAGGTAACGTTGACGAAGCGGTGAAAAACTGGAAAATCGCCAAAGGAATGAACCCTAAAGCTGAATTAATCGATCAAAAAATAGCGCAGCGTAAACTCAATGATTAACAAACTCTGCCTTCTCGCTTCTTTAATTATTTTATTCGCGTCTGGGGCCTGCAGTAAAAAAGTTTCAGGTATAGGATCAGTTGACGATTCTAATCAGCTTGACGTCCAACAGGTGGATTTCAACTATTTCTCAGGAAAGGCTAAAATAAATTATAAGGATAGTGAGTTGGATATAAAGGCAAAAGCCAATGTGAGAATGAAAAAGGATAGCCTGATTTGGATTTCCTTTTCCGCGGTGGGTATTCAGGGTGCCAGATGCTTAATAAGCAAAGACTCCATTACTATTTTGAACATGTTCAAAAAGGAGTATTATGTATACCATTATGATTCCCTCAGTGCGCAGTTCAATATTAATATTGACTTTGAATCTATTCAGTCTGCGGCGGTGGGTAACTTGGTACAATTGAATGAAAAAGATGATAATGTCGAGAAGACTGAAGATTTTTTCATACTACATCAAAGATCCGGATCTATACTAATAGACAATTTTGTAAATCCGCAAACTATGAAGGTAGAACGGGTCCAAATGATCGAGAATGAGTCCAAAAATTCTGCCACAATTAACTATTACGATTTTCAAATGGTCGAAAATCAGGCTTTTCCATTTTCGGCGGTTATTTCCTTATTTTACAAAGCCGATAACAAAACATTAAATACACTCATTGAATTTGAGTATAACAAAGCCGTTATTGAAGACAAAGAGCTTAAGTTCCCGTTTAATATACCTAAAAAATATGTTCGGAGATAAGCGCAATACAATTGGTATCTTTATTTGTCTCTCGCTTTTATCTCTACCTTTACTTGCTCAAAAAACAAAAACCCAACTCCAAAAGGAAAAACAAGAGAACCTTTTAAAAATCCAGGAAGCTCAAAAGATACTGGCCGAAACCAAAAGTCAAAAAAAGAATACGATCGGCCAGCTGAATGCATTAAGTCAACGGATTAGGGCACAAGAAGCTCTTATAAGCTCCATCAGAAAGGAAGTAGTTCTGTTAAACGGCGAAATCGATGAAAATAATCAAATTATTGACGCTTTAGAAGAGGATGTCAAAAAGCTCAAAGAGGAGTACTCAGCTATGGTCTACTCCACCTATAAAGCAAATCAGGGCTTTGACAGGCTAACTTTTTTGTTTTCAGCTTCTACATTTAATCAGTTTTTAATGCGATTAAAATATATGGAGCAATACAGCGAGGCACGCCAAAAACAAACAATCCAGATAAAGAAGGTACAGGATGCTCTAACCAGTCAAACGACCATAATTCAGAGTAGGATGTCAGAAAAAAATATTTTGCTAGCTGAACAATTGGAGGAAGGTAAAAGCCTTAGCCAACTCAAAGATTCTAAGAATAAGCTGGTTAATAATCTTCAGAAGGAAGAAAAACGGCTCCTGGCAGACTTGGAAAACCGAAGAACCGCTGTTGCAAAGCTTGAAAAATACATCAATGATATTATTAAGGAAGAAATGGAAAAAGCTCGGCTGGCTGAAAAAAAAGATACGGAGGCGACCTTAAGGCTCTCTAATAACTTCGCGGAAAACAAGGCTAAGTTACCTTGGCCGGTAAAAGGTTTTGTTGCCCAAAAATTTGGCCGGCAAAACCATCCGGTTCTTAAGCGAATAATATTGGAAAACACAGGCATCCAAATACAAACCAGTCAAAACGAAAAAGTGAAATCTATTTTTGATGGAGTGGTAAGCCAAGTGGCTTTCATTAAGTACTTGGGTAATACATTACTAGTCAGTCATGGAGACTATTTCACAGTATACGCCGGGATGAAAGATGTTTTTGTCAAAAGAGGTCAGCAGATCATGACAGGACAGGAATTAGGCACTGTTTTGACTAATAAGGAAGGCGTTTCGGAGCTCAAGTTTGAAATTAGAAAAAATGAAAAACCACTAGATCCACAACAATGGCTCCGCGGTCAAAGCTAACAAACCGTTCAGCGAATAATTTCACTACTTAAATATCTTCTTTTCTGGTTGATCAATTAATATCTATCTTTACAAGGGCTTGATAATAGAAAATATCACTTAAAATTAAAGATATGCATAGCTTACTCGCTTTTGCGATGCCAGGAGGTTGGGAATGGATTATTATTATACTGGTTGTCCTTATATTTTTCGGAGCAAAGAAAATACCTGAATTGGCAAGAGGTCTTGGACGCGGCATACGTGAATTCAAAGATGCGACGAAAGAGATCAAAAAAGATATCGAAGAATCTTCTAGCCAAACAGACGAGGCTGTAAAAAAATAGCCAGCTTCTTTCTACCTAGTCCATTAAAAAATGTACACTTCATTTGACTTAATCCGCGTGGATTTATTTAATGGAGTAATCAGCTGTTCTGAGCTTGTTGAATATTACTTGGGTAATATCAAAAAGTACGAATACCTCAATGCCTTAACAGAGACCTTCGAAGAGGAAGCACTAAAAAGAGCAAAATCAGTTGACCAAAAAATTGAATCCGGTCAGGCTGGTAAATTAGCGGGTATGGTGCTAACCATTAAAGATGTTTTCTGCTACAAGGACCATAGGCTTCAGTGTAGCAGTCATATTCTTCGCAATTTTGAATCTCAGTTTAATGCCACAGTAGTCGAGCGTATCTTAAATGAGGATGCGATAATCATAGGACGTACAAATTGTGACGAATTTGCTATGGGTAGCAGCAATGAGAATTCAGCCTTTGGTCCTGTGAAAAATGGCTTTGACAGTGAGCGTGTTCCCGGGGGGTCATCCGGAGGTGCGGCTGTCAGCGTTCAAATGGATATGTGCCATGTTGCCATAGGCTCGGATACCGGTGGTTCCGTTCGACAGCCCGCCGCTTTCTGCGGTGTTATCGGGTTAAAACCAACCTATTCCCGAATATCACGCCATGGATTAACAGCTTATGCTTCTTCTTTCGATACTGTAGGTGTTATCAGCAAAAGCATCGATTCGGTAGCTAAAGTAATGGAGATCATTGCCGGAGCGGATGAATTTGACAGCACCGTGTCCAGGGAAGAAATTCCAAGTTATTCATTGTTAAAAAAAGATAAGCATCAGTATAATTTCGCTTATATCCAAGAAACACTAGAAAATAGAGGGTTATCTCCCGATATCCGAGTGAGTTTTGAGAGAAATATCCAAAGATTAAAGAACGAAGGCCACAACGTGGTTCCGGTAGAATTTCCATTACTAGAGAATATTCTACCTACATACTATATCCTAACCTGGGCCGAGGCAAGTTCCAATCTTTCGCGATATGACGGGGTAAAATACGGCCATCGAAGTGAGGATGTCCATAATATTCACTCTCTCTACAAAAAAAGTAGATCTGAAGGTTTTGGCGAGGAGGTAAAACGCCGGATTATGTTAGGGACATTTGTGCTGAGTGCGAGTTACTACGATGCATACTATTCCAAGGCCCAGAAAGTTAGAAAGCTTATCAGAGATCAAACCAAGCATATTTTACGTAGTTTTGACTTCATCTTAACACCAACTACTCCATCAAGTGCGTTTAAGTTAGGAGAACATATCAGTGATCCTTTAAAAATGTATTTGGCCGATCTATATACTGTGCAAGCCTCTGTGGCAGGTGTTCCAGCTATTTCACTTCCAGTTGGTACATGTTCAAAGGGATTGCCAATCGGTATTCAAGTAATCGCAAATGATTTTGAGGAGCATAAATTACTAGAGTTTTCCAACTATTTTTTAAACTTGGATAAATGAAAACTACTTTTCCCATAATTCTGACCTTGATCTGTACACTCTGTTTTGCAGCAAATCCGGATTCAACGGAGAATAAATATGGGCTCATAAAACATCAGGTCATAGGGAATAGTTATGAATATATCCCCGCGGAATTAGATTACGATTTAGTCGCAGACCGTCTAAGCTGTATTCAAAATAAGATTCCTTTAAATTATAATACAAAGGTTTATGCCTTCATCAACTACTTCGCCATTAAGGATCGTGAATACACCAAAATGGTATTAAAGCGAAAAAATGTTTATTTCCCACTGTTTGAAAAATATCTAAAAAAGTACGGCCTCCCCGATGAGCTTAAGTATTTGTCGATTATTGAATCCGGACTCAATCCGAGGGCTATTTCCCGTGCAAGAGCCGTAGGATTATGGCAATTCATGGCGTATACCGGTCGACAATACGACTTGCACCAAGATTGGTATTTGGACGAAAGAATGGATCCAGAAAAATCAACGGAAGCCGCTTGTAAATTTCTAAAGCAGCTTTACGGCATGTTCGGAGATTGGGAACTGGCAATCGCCGCTTACAACACGGGTCCCGGAAATGTACGAAAGGCAATTAGACGATCGGGTTATAAGAAAACCTTTTGGGAGATCTACCCTCGTTTGTATCGTGAAACAAGAAGCTATTTACCTCAATTCGTGGCTATAATCTACGTTATGAACTATGCTGAAGAGCATAATTTTTTTGAAAGCGAGTTAGATTATGCTGTGGCCTCTGATACGCTCTTATTAAACAGCTATGTTCATTTTAAAACATTGGCCGATCAGTTAGATATATGTGAAGAAGATATTAAAAATCTCAACCCTCAATTGAAGCAAGGTGTTTTGCCCGATTCGCGAAAAAAGCAAACATTAAGAATACCTGTCGATGTTAAAGATGTCTTAAACACTCAAAGAACTGCTATTCTGGACAGCGCAGGAAAGGTTGGCAAAGAAAGAATGGAGTACTTGGCAAGAAACACCGTCGGCAGCACATATGGACGAAACAAAATCGTGTACAGGGTCCGTAGCGGTGACGTTTTGGGCACAATAGCGCAGAGATACAGTGTTAGGGTTTCAGATCTGAAAAAATGGAATAATTTAAGAAGCAATACTATCCGTATAGGTCAGCGATTAAGTATATGGCAGAAAAAAGGTTATCAGCCTTCAGTTGTCGCTCAAAAAACATCGGAAAAAGTGGTCGTGCTAAATGGACGAGAAACGTATACTGTAAAGCCGGGAGATACGCTATGGGACATATCACGGATGTTTGAGGGTTTGAGCATTGAAAAAATCAAACGCTTAAATAAATTGAATAATAATAAAATCAAACCAGGGCAAAAATTGATCATTGGCTCGTAAAATAAGTGACTTTCAGAGTTAGTTGAATTATAAACAATAAATTTTATGGGCATGAGGTTAACTATATTCGTTTCAATCACATTTCTATTTTTCAATGCTTGCAATGAAAGTGGAGATGGAGGCAATAGCAAGCTACTTCCCAAGGCGACGGGGCGAGCCGGTGAAATGATCTTAGTTATTGACTCTGCGCAGTGGGCAGGAGAACTTGGGAGCGCCCTAAAAGAGACCTTTAGAGAAGAAGTTAAGGGCTTACCACGTGAGGAATACTTGTTCAAGGTCAATAGAGTAGATCCTAGAAAGTTGAATGACCTGCTTAAAGGTGTTAAGAACCTGGTATTTGTAATGGCGCTTGATGGCAGATCATCTCAAACCCGTGCATTAAAGGGCTACTTCACGGAATCATCCATCGAACGCATAAAAAAGGATCCGGATATCTTTGTTCATACGGTTAAAGACGAATATGCAAAGGGTCAAAATATCATGTATCTTTTTAGTAGTACAGAAAAAGCATTGACGGAAAAGATCAGGGCTAATAAAGAACTTATACAGACTTATTTCAATAACGCAGAAAGAGATAGATTAAAAGCTGGTCTTTATAAAGCAAAAGTTCCTACAGGTCTTCGTGATATGTTAGTGAGAGATCATAAGTGCTCATTGACTTTGCCCTTTGGATACCAGCAAGTCGTTAACGAAGAAGGATTTGCGTGGTTCAGACAAATCAATGACGAAAGTGATAAAAATGTCTTCATAACTTATAAGAATTATAGATCTGCTAATGACTTTTCTAAGGAAAACCTTATCAACTTTAGAGATTCTGTGGCAAGGGAGCAATTATTTGAAGATCCTGATTATCCTGACACATACATTCTAACAGAAACCGCTGTTCCATATATTCCTGTGACCACAAAAGAGATTAATTTCAATGGTGAATACACTGTTGAAATGAGAGGTCTTTGGAAAACGGCCAATATTTCAATGGGTGGGCCTTTCATGGCATATATTCTTGTAGACGAAGTACTCGGTAGGCTTTACTATATCGAAGGTTTCGTCTATAGCCCTGGCAAGAACCAACGCGAGTTTATGCGAGAAATGCAGGTGATATTATCAACTTTTAAGACCTCCTCTCAAATAGCTTCATAAACCTTTAAGTTCTTCAAAAACCAGCCGTATACTGCCCTGCATTTCTTATTTTAGCCGCTTGATCTTTATCAAAGGCTATGTCAATTAAAATAAGAAAACAAGACGCACTCAATTACCATCAACAAGGGCAACCTGGAAAAATAGAAGTAGTACCAACAAAAGCGCTAAGTTCACAACTCGATCTCGCACTTGCCTATTCCCCTGGCGTGGCAGAGCCATGTAAAGATATTGCGGATAACGCTTCTGACGTATATAAATATACCTCAAAAGGAAATCTGGTTGGTGTTATATCGAACGGAACTGCAGTTCTTGGCCTGGGTAACATAGGCCCTGAAGCATCCAAACCTGTTATGGAAGGTAAAGGCGTACTCTTTAAAAAATTTGCAGGTATAGACGTTTTTGATATTGAAATCAATGAAGAAGATCCCGATAAATTCATAGCTATTGTAAAATCTCTTGAGCCTACATTCGGAGGTATTAATTTAGAAGACATTAAGGCTCCCGAAAGCTTTAAAATTGAAGGTGAGCTTAGGGAGAAAATGGATATCCCTATCATGCACGACGACCAGCATGGTACCGCTATAATATCTGCCGCAGCTCTCTTAAACGCATTAGAATTAGTTGATAAGAAAATTCAAGATATTGTTATAGTCGTAAATGGGGCCGGAGCAGCAGCCATAGCATGTACCAAACTCTATTGTTCACTGGGTGCTATGAAAGAAAATATAATCATGTGTGATAGCAAAGGTGTGATTCGTAAGGATCGGGACAACTTGGACTCTATAAAAGCAGAATTTGCAACAGGAAAAGATCTTTCTGATCTAAAGCAAGCCATAAAAGAGGCTGATTTCTTTTTGGGTCTTTCAGTCGCTGATATTCTTGAGCCAGCGGACATCCAAAGTATGGCAGATAAGCCAATCGTATTCGCACTTGCTAATCCAAACCCAGAAATAGCATATGACCTGGCAATGGAAAGTCGTGAAGATATTATTATGGCAACGGGTCGATCAGACCATCCTAATCAGGTGAATAACGTTTTGGGATTCCCCTATATTTTCAGGGGTGCACTTGATGTTAGAGCGACCAGCATAAATGAGGAAATGAAATTAGCAGCTGTTCAAGCTCTGGCGGATTTAGCAAAGGAAACCGTGCCCGAAATGGTAAATAAGGCCTATGGGGATAGTAAGATACAATTTGGTAGAGATTACTTAATTCCCAAACCACTTGATCCTCGCCTTATTACAACTATTTCTCCCGCTGTGGCAAAAGCTGCAATTAAATCAGGGGTTGCCAAAATAAAGATTAGCAACTGGGAGCAGTATCATTTACAGCTTCAACAACGGATCGGTATTGATGAAAAGCTTATATCCAGAGTAATAAGTCGAGCGCGAAAGAATCCCAAAAGAGTTGTTTTTGCTGAGGCCCATGACTTAAAAGTTCTTAAAGCCGCCCAAATCATTCAAGATGAACGCATTGCAAAACCTATTTTACTAGGTAGGAAAGATGTTATTCAATCATTAATTGAAGAGCAAAGCCTTGATCTATCAGATTGCCAGATTATCGATAACTATGATGAAAATGATCGCATCCATCTTTATTCAGAGGCACTGTACAAGAAGAGGCAAAGAAAAGGATTGACGCGGTACGACGCTGTAAAGCTAATGCGGGAAAGAAATTACTTCGGCTGTATGATGGTAGAAAATGGTGAGGCCGACGCCTTCATTTCAGGGTTGACGAAAGACTATCCCAAAACGATACTTCCTGCACTTCATGTCATCGGCACAAGCGAGAAACATAAGCGCGTGGCCGGTATGTATATCATTATCAGTAAAAAAGGAACATTCTTTTTCTCCGATACCACTGTTAACGTAGACCCTGATCCTGAGCAACTCGCCGATATTATCGAAATGACTGCGAGAGGTGTTCGATTCTTCGATATTGAGCCAAGAATAGCTGTCCTTTCCTACTCAAATTTTGGCACTTCTAAAGGACATGTGCCTCATAAAGCGCAAAAGGCAGTAGAAATAGTTCAAAAGAGAAACCCATCTCTAATTATAGATGGTGACATTCAAGCCAATGTTGCCTTAAATACAGAAATTCAAAAAGAAAACTATCCGTTTAGTAAGTTGGCCGAAAAAGGAGCCAATACATTAATTTTTCCAGATCTGGCTTCTGGTAATATTGCCTACAAACTTATCATGGAGATAGGAGAAGCGGAAACTATCGGGCCTGTATTACTAGGTATGAAAAAGCCAGTACATATACTTCAACTAGGAAGCTCTGTACGAGACATTGTAAACATGGCAGCCATAGCGGTTGTTGATGCACAGACCTTCGACAAGAAAAAAATTAAATGATAGCGTACTTAAAAGGCAAACTAGTCTTAAAAGAACCGACTCATATTCTACTAGATGTAGGAGGCATAGGTTATCATGTGAATATATCACTTTCGACGTTTAGCGATCTGAAAGACAAGGAAGAAACCCTAATTCATACGTATTTACATGTAAAAGAAGATTCTCATACCCTTTACGGGTTTAGTAATGAAAGCGAAAAGCACATGTTTATGCATCTTATTTCGATTTCAGGCATTGGACCAAGCACAGGCCTTATGATACAGTCTTCACTTACCAGTAATGAGCTTAAGGAAGCAATAGCTTCGGAAGACGTAAAGACCATTCAAGGTGTGAAAGGAGTAGGTACTAAAACGGCGCAACGAGTGATTTTAGAATTAAAAGATAAAATGCGAAAAGAGGGTTACGAGACTTTAGAAAAAGAAATCTTCACGCCTTCACGCAATACGGTAAAAAGTGAAGCGTTATCTGCGTTGGTAACGTTGGGAATTAACAAAAACGCTGCTGAAAAAAGTATAGACAGCATCCTGAAAAATTCAGGAAATACAATTACATTGGAGGAATTGATCAAGCTTGCTCTCAAGAACGCCTGATAATTTTTTTACGTTTTGACATTCGGTAGATTCAATTATTCTTTATGGGCATTTGTATTGGCTTGCGCAAGTGGTATTGGCTTGGCTTTTACCGTAAGTCCAAGATCAAGGAGCGCTGAAAATATCGAATTGTCTACCTTTTATTCTGTAAAGGATACGACCGAATCAGATACCATCCCAAAGCCGTACGAACCTTCGAGAAAACCAACGTTTAAGCAAAAAGACCGGCTTGGCGACCCCTTTAGCAATAGACTAAGTAAATCTCCCCTTTTACTAAAAGATCCGGCCAGCCTGAAACTTGATGTCGCCATAGATACGGGCTTGAACTATACTATATACGAAAAAATTGGTGACTTGAATTATAGACCAACCTCGTCAATGAGCTTTGAGCAGTTTAAGCAATATCAAGAACGCCAAATGCTTAAAGATTACTGGAAAAATAGAAGTTCAGGATTGGATGGCGAAAGTGCCGTTAGCGGGCGAAGTTTGATACCACCTATCTATATCAGTCCTGTATTTGACCGGATTTTTGGTGGAACTTATGTTGAAATCATCCCACGAGGTTTCGTCACACTTGATTTTGGGGGTCGTTGGCAACGGATCAACAACCCTGATATTCCAATTCGCCAACAACGCAACGGGGGTTTCGAATTTGACCAACAAATTAGTATGAATGTTACTGGTAAGATAGGTGAAAAGCTTCAGGTAACGGCTAACTTCGACAACAACAACTCTTTCGATTTTGAAAATAATCTTAAAGTCGAATATACCGGTTTCGAAGAAGATATACTTCAAAAACTAGAGATAGGCAATGTAAGCTTACCATTAAACAATAGTCTAATCACTGGCGCGCAAAATCTTTTTGGTGTCAAAGCGCAGCTTCAGTTTGGTGATCTTTTTGTTACCACCGTTGCTTCTACCCAGCGTGGGAAATCAGAAACTATAGAAATTGAAGGCGGAGGTGGACAAGGAAGAGAATTTGAAATATTGGCTTCAAACTACGATGAAAACCGTCATTTTTTTCTAGGGCACTTTTTCCGCGAAAATTATGAAAGATGGGTTGCAGGTGTTCCACTAATAAGCTCTGGAGTTAATGTCACCAATGTAGAGGTCTATGTGGTAAATAGAAACAACGACACCGAAACACTGAGGGATGTAGTAGGTCTTATGGACTTAGCGGAGCCTAATTCTGAAAATATCTTCAGAAATGCGATAGTCACACCAAGACCAGGTGCAAGTACAAACAGCAACGACGCTAACGACTTATTTGAAAGACTTCCAAATCAGGAATCAAACTTGAGAAACTCTGATCAGATTAATGGATTCTTAGAGGGACTTATAGGTTCTGACGGAGTTGGACTTCAGGAAGGTTTAGATTTTGAGAAAATAACCAGTGCAAGAAAACTAGATTTTAATGAATATACCATTCATTCTAAACTTGGATACATCTCTCTATTCCGAAAACTTCAAAACGATGAAGCACTAGCGGTTTCCTATCAATACAGTTTTAATGGACAGTCTTTTACCGTAGGGGAACTATCAAGAGATTATACCAATCTTGATGAAGACAAAGTAGTATTTCTAAAGCTTTTAAGACCTCGTCAAATCCGAATTGATGCCTCTTTGGATCCAAATGATAATACTCAACCAGAAATACGTGTACCTACATGGGAGTTAATGATGAAAAATATCTACTCCCTTAATGCCACTAATGTTACACCTGATGGCTTTCAATTGAGAGTAATTTATAGAGACGATATCACGGGTATTGATAACCCACAGCTACAAGAAGGGGTCATAACCAGTACAACCCCGTTGATCGAAATTCTTGGATTAGACAAATTAAATCCCAACAATGATCCTCAGCGGGATGGAAATTTTGATTTTGTTGAGGACATAACTATTGATACCGAAACCGGGGTAATTATTTTCCCATTTTTACGTCCATTTAGTGATGCTCTAGACATTGCCTTTAGTGGTGATCCAAGAGAGGAAGATCTTAAAGCAAAGTTTTCGTACAATGAACTTTACAATAGCACATTAATTGATGCTCAGCTCGTTTCAAGCAAAAACAAATACATCATTCAGGGGTCATTCCAATCCGGATCTTCTAACGAAATAATTATTCCGGGATTTAATATCGCCGAAGGTTCGGTTCGGGTTTTTGCGGGGGGTTCACCTCTGGTTGAAAATACGGACTTTAGGGTGGATTATACCTTTGGCAAGGTAACTATCATTAACGAAGGTGTACTTAATTCAGGTAAGAAGATTTCCATATCCTATGAAAAAGCAGATCTATTCAATTTTCAATCCCGGACTTTGTTAGGCGCAAGATTTGATTACCGTGTTAACAACGATATTAACTTAGGAGCCACGGTGTTGAGATTAAATGAACGCCCTCTTATAACCCGTATAAGTGTTGGTAATGAACCTACTCGGAATACTAAGTATGGCTTCGATATCAATGTTCAAAAAGAGTCAAGATTTATTACCAAAATGTTGGACAAGCTCCCCTTAATTCAAACTAAAGAACCCTCAGCAATTAACTTCAACGCTGAATTTGCACAGCTCATCCCGGGAACGTCGAATATTATTGATGGAGAGGGTACCTCCTACATTGATGATTTTGAAAATTCGGCCACACCATTCTCCTTGAATAATCCTTCCAACTGGCGCCTAGCTTCAACTCCTAATAGCAGGTTCCGACCCGAATTTCATGGCCCCATGAATAATCCACGCAGAGAAAATGACTTTAGAGCCAAACTAGCCTGGTATCAAGTAGATAACTTATTCTATAGAAATGACCGTAGAACCCCAGATGCTATTACAGATACCGAACTTGAAAACCATTATGTAAGGGCAGTCATACCTCAAGAAATATTTCCGGGTTTAGATCCCAATATCATCAACTTCCAGCAAATATTTGACCTGGCTTATTATCCGAATGAAAGGGGACAGTATAATTACACAACAGAGGCTGATCCTGAAACAAATGGACAAACCTTTGCAAACACAAGAGATCCCAGGGATAACTGGGGCGGAATTACCAATGCAATTCGATCAGAAGTGGATTTTGACAAAGCCAATGTAGAATATATAGAATTCTGGTTGATGAACCCGTTTTTGCAGAGTACGAATCCAATGAGTCCTAACGTCCAGATTTCGGGCAATCCTGGTAATACGTCAGGTGGGTCTCTATATTTTAATTTAGGAAGTATTTCAGAGGATGTAATACCCGACAATCGACATGGCTTCGAAAATGGACTGCCACCCAATGGAATAGCAAGTAATCCCGAAGCGGTGGATAGCACAGACTGGGGATTTGTTACTCGCGAACCCTTCCTTACTAACGCTTTTGATAACTCCGAATCCGCTAGATCGAATCAAGATATTGGCTTAGATGGGCTAAATAACAACGCCGAACAAAACTTTTTTGGAGGCATCTTTGAGGATTTTGATGACCCTTCCGCAGATGACTTCACTTATTTTCTAGGTGACGAATTGGATCAAAGGAGTGCAGGAATTCTGGAACGTTACAAAAATTTTAACGGGCTCGAAAATAACTCTCCTGTGGTAACAAACGAGAATACGCTCTTCACTCCATCTGGAACCACGTTACCCGACAACGAGGATCTGAATGACGACAATACGCTTAGTGAACTTGAAGAATACTATGAGTACAAAGTTGATTTAGAACCAGGTAAGCTTTCTAACAATAGATTTGTGGTTGACCAGATCGAGGTCTCGAACGAGTTCAACAATGGAGATAATAATGTAACCTGGTACCTTTTCAGAATACCTATTCGTCAGTTTGATGCCCAATTTGGAAATATTTCGGGGTTTAAAAGTATTCGATACATGCGGATGTATATGACCGATTTTCAGGAACCCGTTGTTTTACGTATGGCTAATTTCAGATTAGTAGCCAGCAGATGGCGAAGGGATCCCGGCAGATTTGAAGAGGCAAATTTTGATGATAGTGGAGATGCTCTGGAACCACCGGATGATTTTACCGTTTCAGTGGTAAATATTGAGGAAAACGGTGCAGGTACTGAAACTCAATCTCCCTATGTTCTTCCTCCAGGGTTTAACCGAGACAGAGATAACACCTCCGCACTGGAAAGGAGGCTTAATGAACAATCCTTGCAAGTATGTGTGGAAGATATTGGCGATGGGCAAGCACGGGCAGTTGTCAAACAGGTGGGACTTGATCTAATAAATTATGGACGAGTCAAAATGTTCTTTCATGCTGATAGTGAGACTGCTGAGGAAGGCGAGGTAACGGCCTTCTTAAGAATGGGTACAGACGTCGACTCAAATTACTATGAGATAGAAATCCCATTAAAAATTACGCCCCCAGGTTCAGAAATTGTTTCAGAAATATGGCCAGATAGTAACCAGATCGATCTTGATCTTAATCAACTGTATGCCTTAAAAAGCGAGCGTGACCGTCTAGGGCTGAATAAGAGTTTTATCTTCCCGCAGGACAGTGCCAAGGTTGTCGGCCGACATAGAATACGGTTGCGTGGTAACCCTGATCTTAGTGCTGTCGAATGGTTAACGATTGGAGTAAGAAATCCAAAATCAGCGGATGGGAGACCTCAATCTGCTTGTGTTTGGGCCAATGAACTCCGGGTAACGGATTTCGATCGAACCAAAGGTTGGGCTGCCAATGCTACTTTGAATGCAAAGTTAGCAGACTTTGCCAACGTAACCGCCACCCTACGTCATACTACTTTTGGGTTTGGTGGTATCCAATCAAGAATAGCAGAACGTACAAGGGAAGAAACCACTTCTTACGATATTTCAGCGAATATCACGCTTGATAAGCTCTTGCCGGAACGCTTAGGACTGAAAGTACCTATGTTTGTCAGCTATCAAAGAACGACCATAGAGCCACGTTTCGATCCGGCCAACCCTGATATTACAGTAGAAGCGGCCTTGCAATCTTTTGATACTCAGGAAGAAAGGGACGAATATGAAGACATCGTAACAGATACAGAAACGAGAAGGAGTATCAACTTCATTAATGTTAGGAAAGTGAAAGTTCGGGAAGATGCCAAAAAGCATATTTATGACTTTGAAAATTTAAGTTTTTCGTATTCATTTAGTGAAGTTCTCCAAACGAACTTCAATCTTCAGCGATTTTTGCGTGAAAATCAAGCCGGATCAATTGCCTATAATTACAGTCCCACAAACGAACCCTGGGAACCTTTTAAGAATTCGAAACTTCTTGACAAAAAATATCTCAAGCTCATAAAGGAGTTTAACATTAACCCGATCCCAACAAACATTTCGGTACGATGGGATTTAAATAGACAACTGGTTCAACGGATTTATAGAAACAATAACAATGGCAACCTGGAAAACTTCGAAAAGTTCTTCACGTTTGATAGAAACTACAATTTAAGATGGGACCTCACTAAAAGTATATCGATAGATTATACCGCTAGGGCCGAAGCGATTATTGATGAGCCAAATAGCAGTCCATTTGGTGGAGAAAGCTTTGAAACGGCTGATTCATCAAGATTCATATCAAGAAGCCAATATCGTGATTCAATCTGGTCTAACTTAAAGCGCTTGGGAAGAATGAAAAATTTCAACCAAAGCATAAATGCGAATTACCGTTTACCTCTTGACAAAATTCCTCTAACGGACTGGATAAATGGTGATTATAGATATCAAGTAAGTTACGCTTGGAGGGCCGGACCTTTCTACACCGATCAAGCACTAGCCGATAGTTTAGGATTTGGTAATACCATTCAAAATAGTCGGGATAACTCCCTTAGCGGTAAGTTCGATTTGGTTAAGTTGTACAACAAGGTTGAGTTTCTGAAGAAAATAAACTCACCTCCTAGGAATACACGACGAAGTAGCCTACGACAAAATACAAGATCAGATACAACTGATACTAAAGGAGGTGATAACAAGCTAGTCAATGGCGTACTTAAATTTTTAATGTCGGTAAGATCATTAAATGCAACTTATTCTTTGAGACAAGGAACCATAATCAACGGCTTCACGCCTACGGTGTATCTTTTTGGTATGGACAGCAGCTTTAATGAACCTGGTTGGGGTTTTATATTTGGCTCACAAAATCCAGATATTAGAAATAGGCTCGCGGAAAAGAATCTACTCAGCAGAAATACTAACCTCACAGCTCCCTTCACTCAAACGGAGACCGAAACTATTGATGTAAGAGCAGATCTTGAGCCGTTTAAAGACTTTAAAATTCAGCTCAACGCTAAGAAAACTACAAACTCTGCGTTTGAAGAAATATTCCGATACAATGAGGACATAGACCAGTTTGAATCGCTGAGTCCAGCGAGATCAGGAGCTTACAACATTTCCTTTTTGACCATTGCCACCGCATTTCAACGAGATGACGACAACAATAACTCACCCGTATTTGAAGATTTTGAAAGAAATCGACTTGAAATACTTTCGAGGTTCAGAGAAATAAACCCATTGTATGATACTAATTCGCAAGATGTCTTGATACCTGCTTTTATTGCTGCATACTCTGGGAAAGATGCCACTGACGTAAGTTTAAGTCCATTCCCAAAAACACCAATACCTAATTGGAGAATAGACTTTGCGGGCTTGGGGAAAATTCCGGCACTTCAGGAGAAATTTCAGTCGATTAGTGTTACGCACGCCTATCAATCCAGTTATTCCGTTACAAACTATAATAGTAACCTGGAATATATACAAGGTTTAGAGTTAAATAATGGACTGGATAATTATAATACACGGGACTTTGCCGAAGATGTAAACGATGAAGGCACTCTCATTCCGATATATAATATTAGTCAGGTTATGATCAGTGAGCAGTTTAGCCCCTTAATCGGTGTTAGTATAAGGACAAAAAGCAGATTGACGGCTAGAGTAGAATATAAGACCAAAAGAGACGTTGCCTTAAACATTAATAATGCACAGGTAACTGAAGTAAATAGTAATGATATTGTGCTAGAGATGGGATTCACTAAGAAAAATATGAGACTACCATTTAAATCACAAGGACGTGTAATTACATTGAAAAACGATCTTACATTTAGAATGAATTTTACAATACGAGATACTGAAACTGTGCAGAGGAGGTTAAATGAAATTAGTACAATAACTAATGGTGCGCTAAACATTCAATTTCGACCAAATATTGATTATATACTAAATGAAAAACTAAATCTTCAGTTTTACTTTGAAAGAAATATAAATGAGCCTAAAATATCTCGCTCTTTCAGAAGAGCGACCACAAGGATGGGTGTTCAGGTAAGATTCAGTTTAGCTCAATAATGTTTCCTGAGTTCAAAAAAGCATGTATTTTTGATACTAAAATTTTACCCTATGAATGTACCTGAAAACCTGAAATACACTAAAGATCACGAGTGGATAAAAATCGATGGGAATGTGGCAACGGTGGGAATCACAGACTTTGCCCAAGGTGAACTTGGTGATATAGTTTATGTTGAAATAGAAACAGAAGGTGAATCTATTGAACAGGGAGAAGTTTTCGGTACGGTAGAAGCGGTTAAGACAGTTTCAGATCTTTTTATGCCAATAAGTGGTACAGTTGCAGAATTTAATTCTGAGTTAGAATCGTCTCCGGAAATAGTGAACGAAGACCCTTATGATAAAGGTTGGATGATCAAGATAGAACTTGAAGATGGTGTAGACTTGAATGAACTACTGTCTGCAGCAGCTTACCAATCATTAATTGGAGGCTAATTGCATAATTGAATAAGTATCTAATTGGGGCTTTTGTTTGGGCTTTACTTATTCTCGGGCTGACGTTGACACCCGGTAAATCGGTACCCGATCTGACTATTTTCGATTATGATAAATTAGGACATGCCGGTATTTTTCTCGTACAGTCCTATTTGTTAATAACCGGTCTTTATATTCAAAGCAAGGCTAAGTCGAGAACCAAGTACGTTTTAATAGGGTGTCTGACTGCAATTTTTTATGGTTTTTCAATCGAGTATGCTCAGAATTTTATTCCTGACAGAGGAATGGAGCTACATGACGCTATTGCTAATATAATAGGTGCTTTATTTGGCGTGGGGTTATTTTATTTGCAAAACAACCTATTAGATAGATGAACGATTATAATATAAGTTTTGTATATTTACTAATACTTGTCAGTATGCACTTAACTAAATCTTAGATAATGGAATCCAAAAAGACGGAAAAAGCGGATCTAGGTAAGAAAGGCGGACTATTTTTTAACATTGGTCTGTTTGCTTCAATGCTTATCGTTGTATTTGCATTTGAATACCGTAAGTATGATGATGGCTCTTTAGTAGATCTTGGTCAAGTTCAAGATGATTTCGAAGACCTACTAGAAATCCCGCCAACGGAGCAACCTCCACCACCGCCACCGAAAATTCAGCAACCTGAAATTATAGAGGTTCCTGATGAAGAAGAAATTGAAGAAGAAATTGAAGTTGACCTTGATGTTGAGGTGACCGAAGATGAAGTAATAGAAGATATAATTGTAGAAGAGGCACCAGAAGAGGAAGTAGCTGACGAGATATTCCAAATTGTTGAAGATCCAGCAATGCCTCCTGGTGGTTATGCTGCTTTTTACTCTTATGTTCAAAAGAAAATGAAATATCCTGCCCAGGCGAGAAGAATGGGTATTGAAGGCAAAGTATATGTTCAATTTGTTGTTGATAAGGATGGCTCTCTAACTGACGTACAGGCAGTAAAGGGTATTGGTGCTGGATGCGATGAAGAAGCCGTAAGAGTTATCCAGGGAGCTGCTAAATGGAGTCCTCCCAAGCAAAGAGGGAAACCTGTAAAACAAAGAATTATTTTGCCTATAACGTTTAAGTTAGGATAAATTAAATTCGAAAATATAAAAGCTCAGCCATATGGTTGAGCTTTTTTTATGAAATTTCATACCCTAATTTAGGTTGAGTCCTTTAGATCGAAGAATACAACTCTTTCGAAACCTCTAAATTATGAAGCCTGCAATCAATCCTCCCACTATAATTAAAGGAGACGGTAATTTTGTAAAGGTAAGAAGGCAAAAAGTACCTATGACTATTAGAATATTTTGAAGTGTCCCATCAAGAGGTAGAAACATTAAAACTGCCGCGGCCATAACCATACCCGTACTTGCAGCATTTATCCCTTCTAAAGAAGCTTTTATGATTCTATACTTTTTAAGCTGCTCCCAAAAACGTATGACGAAAAATATCAAAAAAGTTCCAGGAAGAAATATACCAACCGCCGCCACAAACCCACCAATAATTTCACCACCTACACCAAAGGTTCTCATTGACAAAGAACCTATATAGGCGCAAAAAGAAAATACAGGACCGGGTAAGGATTGCATTAGGGCGTATCCAGATAAGAATTCCTCTGAACTCAGGTAACCCTTGAATTGGACAAACTCCGTATAAAGAAATGGAATTAACACCTGTCCCCCACCAAAAATCAATGAACCACTTCTGTAAAAGTTCTCAAAGAGCCGAAATGGCAAAAGGCCAGGTTCATTTCTTGTAAATGCACCAATCAAAGCAGCTCCAATGAAGACTAAGGCCCAAAGTATAAAATTCGACCATTGAATTCGTACTCTATCCTTTTCTTCTATGGGTTGAGCATTATACTTTAATCCGGTAATTCCACCACTTATAATTAATAGTAATGGAAAAAGGTAAGGGGACTTTAATACAAACGAGCCAACAGCTGACATGACCATGATTACCAAGGCCGTTTTAGTTTTGATCACCTTCATACCCATTTTTAAGGCGGCATAGCTTACAAAGCCAACTGCCATAGGTTGTATATAACGTGTAAATTCTATGGAAACGTCCTTTTCATCCAGGTTACTAAAGATAATCCCAGCTGTGGTCATTATTACTACCGCAGGCAGCATCCAAATTAATAAAGTCAAGTAGGCCAGATTCGGCCCACCTAATTTGTAGCCAACGGCTGTTATTGTTTGAGTGGAGGTAGGGCCAGGCAAGATTTGACAAAGCGCAGTTAGTTCGATTAGATCTTCCTCAGATAAATAAGCCCGTTTCTGAACTAACATGTCCAAAAACATAGCGAAGTGAGCCTGCGGTCCTCCAAATGCCGATATGGATAGGATAAAAACATCTTTGAGAAAAATGTAATATCGTACCCTTTTGAACATGTATTACTTCTTTAGGCCTATTTCTGCTAATCTTTCATTTAAAAATTCTCCTGCTGTAATATCATTATACTTTTTAGGGTGCTGTTCATCTATACATTCCGGTAAGCAGTCAAGCCGCATCTCAGAGCGAGGATGCATAAAAAAGGGAATGGAATACCTCGATGTACTGAGTAGTTCTTTTGGGGGGTTCACAACTCTATGAATTGTGGATTTTAGTTTACCATTTGTCAATCTCTCAAGCATGTCCCCTACGTTCACCACCAATTGATCAGGAAGTGCTGTAATAGGGATCCACTTACCATCACGCCTAAGCACTTGTAAACCATCAGCACTTGCTCCCATTAAAAGGGTGATTAAATTAATATCTCCATGCTCTGCCGCTCGTACCGCGTCTTCCGGCACAGAGTCAACATTCTTAATTGGAAAATAATGGATTGGACGTAATATGCTGTTACCATTTTTCACCTTGTCGTCAAAGTAATTTTCAGGTAGCCGTAAATAGAGCGCAATGGCCCTTAGCATCTCAATACCTGTTCTCTCCAACCTTTGATAGACCTCCAAACCTATCCCCTTCAAATCAGGCACCTCATCAACCCATACGTTATCAGGATATTCGCTTTTTATAGGATCACCATCAGTTACGTTTTGACCAATATGAAAAAACTCCTTTAAATCACCAACTGTGCGTCCCTTGGCATGTTCCTTCCCTTTACCGATGTAGCCGCGCTGCCCAAACAAACCATCAATCTCGTACTTGGATTTGACAAGTTCAGTAAGATTAAAGAAAGACTTTACTGTATTATACAGCTTGGCAGAATGTTGATCCGTAAGATAGTGATTTTTAATTGCTACAAAACCGATACTGTTATAGGCTTCACCCAAATTTTTAACAAATTTTTGTTTGGATTCTCCCGTGCCGTTGACAAAATCATTCAGATCTAAAGATGGAATTTCATCGTAGAGTTTTGACATTGTAGTTAAAAGGTTGGTCTTAGTCAAATAAACCTTAAAATACCTTATTTAGTGAAATAAAGCTATAAAAAAAGCCTTTAGTGTAGTACTAAAGGCTTTCATAGTTTTAGAATATGTTTGTTAGACTTTTATCTCTACATCAACGCCACTTGGCAATTCGAGCTTCATTAGCGCATCAACTGTTTTTGTACTATTCGAATAGATGTCAACCAGGCGCTTATAGGTGCACAGTTGAAACTGCTCTCGCGATTTCTTATTGACGTGAGGAGAACGTAAAACTGTAAATTTTTCCTTAACAGTTGGCAATGGAATAGGGCCACTTACAACCGCCCCGGTAGTCTTAACAGCTCTTACAATTTTCTCTGATGATTTGTCAACCAGATTATGATCGTATGACTTAAGCTTTATTCGTATCTTTTGGTTCATCTTTTAATTCGTTAAGCGGGCTGGCCCTTTACATTTGTAATAACTGTGTCAGCGATATTTTGTGGTACATGATCATAATGAGAAAAGGTCAAAGAAGCCGTTGCCCTACCGGAGGTTATTGTCCTTAGATCAGTAACATAACCGAAGAGCTCAGATAAAGGCACGTCACACTTTATTACTTGTGCAACACCTCTTGTATCCATGCCCTTCATAATCCCTCGTCGCTTATTAAGATCTCCAGTAACGGATCCGGTATATTCATCAGGAGTTACGACTTCAACACCCATAATAGGTTCTAATAGTACAGGTTTTGCTTTTTTCGCTGCTTCTCTGAAGCCAATACGTGCCGCCAGCTCAAAAGATAATGAATCCGAATCCACATCATGGAATGATCCGTGGAATAGACGCACCTTCATTTGATCGATCGGGTATCCAGCAAGAGGTCCATTGGCCATTGCTTGCTCAAAACCTTTCTGTACGGCTGGTATAAATTCCTTAGGGATAACACCACCTACAATATCATTTTGAAATTGTAAGCCAGTATCCTCAAAATCCTCATCCTTTGGTCCTAATTCAAAAACAATGTCAGCGAATTTACCTCTACCACCTGATTGCTTCTTATAGACCTCTTTGTGTTCAACAGTAGATCTCAAAGCCTCCTTATAAGCTACCTGAGGAGCCCCTTGGTTGATCTCAACTTTAAATTCTCGCTTTAAACGGTCAATAATTATATCCAAATGCAGCTCACCCATTCCCTTTAGAATCGTTTGACCTGTATCGTGATCGGTTTCTACTTGCAGGGTAGGATCCTCTTCAACCAGTTTCGCGATCGCAATACCAAGTTTATCAACATCAGCCTGGGTCTTTGGCTCAATAGCGTATCCAATTACAGGATCAGGGAAAATCATAGATTCAAGTACTACCTTTGATTTTTCATCACAAAGCGTATCCCCGGTTTTAATATCTTTAAAACCTACCACAGCACCAATATCACCACAGTGCAATTGGTCAATCTGATTTTGCTTATTCGCATGCATCTGGAAGATTCTTGAAATACGCTCCTTCTTTTCTGTTCTAGAATTGAACACATAAGAACCTGAATCAAGCATTCCAGAGTATGACCTTATAAAACACAAACGTCCAACAAATGGGTCCGTTGCAATCTTAAAAGCCAACGCAGCAAATGGTGCTTCCGGATCTGGTGCAAGACTAACTTTATCTTCAGTGTTCAAGTCCGTACCGGGAATATCATCACGATCAAGCGGTGACGGAAGCAATTCCATTACATAATCGAGCATAGTTTGAACACCTTTATTTTTAAAGGCCGAACCACAAAGCATTGGAACGAAAGCCAAATCGATCGTTGCTGCCCTTAAAGCTGCGATAATCTCATCTTTAGTAATCGAATCGGGATCCTCGAAGTATTTCTCCATTAATCCATCATCGTACTCGGCAACTGATTCAACAAGTTTCTCACGATACTCGTTCACCTCATCCACCATATCAGCAGGTATTTCTACTTCCTCGAATGTCATTCCCTTGTCATCCTCGTTCCAAACAAGAGCCTTGTTTTCTACTAGATCAACAACACCTTTGAAGTTATCTTCAGCACCTATTGGCAACTGTAAAGGAACGGCTTTCGTACCCAACATTTCCTTGACTTGCTTACATACATTAAGAAAGTCGGCCCCGGCACGATCCATTTTGTTAACAAAACCAATCCTTGCTACCTTGTAGTTATCAGCGAGTCTCCAGTTTGTTTCTGACTGAGGTTCAACACCATCTACGGCACTAAACAAGAAAACCAAACCGTCTAGAACCCTCAAAGAACGGTTTACCTCGACTGTAAAGTCTACGTGACCCGGAGTGTCGATAATATTAATATGATAATCTTCACCCTTGTAAGGCCAGAATACTGTCGTGGCAGCTGATGTTATAGTAATACCTCTCTCCTGTTCCTGCTCCATCCAATCCATTGTAGCCGCACCATCATGAACCTCGCCTATCTTATGGCTCATTCCGGTGTAGTACAAAATTCTTTCAGTAGTAGTCGTTTTGCCGGCATCAATATGCGCAGCAATACCTATGTTACGCGTATATTTTAAGTCTCTTTTAGCCATTGCTTATATTCAATTAGAATCTGAAGTGAGAAAATGCCTTGTTGGCTTCTGCCATTCGATGGGTATCATCCTTCTTCTTGATAGCAGCACCTTCACCTTTGGATGCAGCAATAATTTCTCCGGCTAAACGATCCTTCATCGTCTTTTCACCCCTGAGCCGCGCATAACGTATCATCCATTTAATGCCTAATGTGATTTTTCTATCAGGCCTAACTTCTAAAGGCACCTGAAATGTTGCACCACCCACTCTTCTGCTTTTTACCTCAACAGAGGGCATTACATTGTTCAGCGCTTTTTTCCATGTTTCTAATCCGCTCTCCTCTGATTTACCTTCTACTATATCGATAGCATCATAAAAAATTTTGTAGGCAATGCTTTTCTTGCCATCCACCATTAGATAGTTCACGAACTTGGTAACTAGGGTATCTCCGAACTTTGGATCAGGAAGAATATACCTTTTTTTAGGTTTCGCTTTTCTCATTCTACTTTACGCGTTTATTTTTTAGGCCTTTTGGCGCCATACTTCGATCTTCTTTGCAATCTACCATTAACTCCAGCAGTATCTAAAGCACCTCGAATAATATGATATCTTACTCCCGGTAAATCCTTAACTCTACCTCCTCTGATTAGAACTATTGAGTGTTCTTGCAGATTGTGCCCCTCTCCTGGAATGTATGCATTCACCTCTTTACCATTAGTGAGCCTTACTCTAGCTACTTTTCGCATAGCTGAATTTGGCTTTTTAGGGGTTGTAGTATACACCCGGGTACATACGCCCCTTCGTTGAGGACAAGAATCCAGAGCAGGCGATTTCGACTTGGAAACCAAGTTTTTTCTACCTTTTCTTACTAATTGCTGTATAGTAGGCATCTATGTTTTTTTCTTTTATTATATCCTTTTCAAAATTCGGACTGCAAAGGTATAAAAAGGGAAATACTAAACAAATAAAACCCTTCAATTAATGAAGGGTCTAAATATTAAAGAAGCCACAACTTTTTATGTGGCTTCATAGTTTATGCTTCTCCAACAGTTCCCCCAAAGTTAATAGGGAACTTTGGTGCTTCATCCGTCTTTTTTATAGGACCGAAAGTGTCTTCGTATTTTTTGATATTATCATTCAACGCCCCTAAGAGTCTCTTTGCGTGTTCGGGTGTGATCACAATCCGTGATTTCACCTTAGCTTTCGGTACTCCAGGCATCAATCTAATAAAATCGATAACAAACTCACTATTCGAATGTGCTATCATAGCTAAGTTAGCATACTCACCTTCGGCAATCTCTTCAGATAATTCAATGTTTATCTGATTTTGACCGGACTTCTTTTCAACCTTATCGTCTGCCATCAATTCTCCTCTTGTAGTTCACGACTAGTATTCGCTTCCTCAGTGGCAGCTATTAGATTATCATACTCCTCGTGTGAACCAACAATCAAATTATTAAATCTGCGCTGACCTGTTCCCGCAGGAATCAGGTGTCCAACAATTACGTTTTCTTTCAATCCAAGTAACTGATCAGCTTTACCACGTATGGCAGCTTCGCTTAGTACTTTTGTCGTTTCCTGGAAAGAGGCAGCAGACAAGAAGCTTTCTGTTTTCAACGAAGCCTGTGTAATACCCTGAAGGGTTGGTTTTGAAACTGCAGGCATGGCATCTCTAACTTCAACCACTTTCATATCCTTACGCTTCAAGGTGGAATTTTCATCTCTAAGTTCTCTGGCAGTAATGATTTGCCCTGGCTTCAAAGTTTCCGAATCCCCAGCATCAGTAACCACTTTCTTATCAAGAACTAGATCATTCTCTTCAGCAAAAACAAATTTATCAACGTTTTCACCTACCAAGAAACTGGTATCTCCGGAGTCCAGGATTTGAACTTTTTGCATCATCTGGCTTACAATACCCTCGATATGCTTGTCATTTATCTTAACTCCCTGAAGACGATAGACTTCCTGAATTTCATTTACTAAATACTCCTGAACAGCCGTAGGGCCCTTGATTGCCAGAATATCCGAAGGAGTGATGGCACCATCGGAAAGCGGATAACCAGCCCTAACAAAGTCATTGTCCTGAACAAGAATATGCTTAGACAGCGAAACCAGATATCTCTTTTTAACTCCATCTTTAGATTCAATAAAGATTTCTCTGTTACCCCTTTTAATACCTCCATACGTCACCACACCGTCAATCTCACTAACCACCGCAGGATTAGACGGATTTCTTGCTTCGAATAATTCTGTAACTCTCGGAAGACCCCCGGTAATATCTCTGGATTTACCCATGGTTCTTGGGATTTTGGCAAGAATCTGACCTGCTTTGATCTTCTTACCTTCCTCAACAGCCAAGTGAGCGCCTACAGGTATATTGTACCCTTTGGAAGTGTCCTTAGCGTTTACGATGATCGCCGGGTTCTTAGTTTTGTCTTTTGTATCTGTAATTACTTTCTCCCTATGACCTGTTTGCTCGTCCGATTCCTCTTTGTAGGTAATACCTTCTATAATTGAGTCAAATTCTATGGACCCATCAAACTCTGAAAGAATCACAGCATTGTATGGATCCCAAAAACACATTTGATCCCCCTTTGAAATTTTTTGTCCTTCTTTAACCGTAAGGAATGCGCCATAAGGAACGTGGTTCGATATAAGAACCTGATTTTTCTTAGGATCAACAATTTTAACCTCACCGGTTCTTCCCATTATTACCTCTACCTTATCTCCTTCGGCATTTAGAGTGCTTATAGTACGAACCCCTTCAAATTCAACAACACCGTCAAACTTGGCTACAATACTGGCATCAACCGCTATATTCGAAGCGGTACCACCGACGTGGAATGTTCTTAAAGTCAGCTGTGTACCAGGTTCTCCGATAGATTGAGCTGCTATAACGCCCACTGCTTCACCAACATGTACCATTTTTCCAGTGGATAAGTTTCTACCGTAGCATTTCACACAACCACCTTGCTTCGTTTCACATGTCAACAATGAACGTATCTCAACTTCCTCAATGCTAGTTTCGTCAATCTGCTTGGCAATGTCTTCGACTATTTCATCACCCGAAGAACAGATCAATTCATCGGTAATTGGATCATAAACATCGTGTACAGATACTCTACCAAGAATTCGTTCGGATAAAGGTTCAACTATATCCTCGTTATCCTTTAGGGCAGAAACCGTTAATCCTCTGAGCGTACCACAATCTTCTTCAGTTATTACCAGATCTTGAGCTACATCGACAAGTCTTCTTGTCAAATACCCGGCATCGGCTGTCTTCAGAGCAGTATCTGCCAAACCCTTACGCGCACCATGAGTAGAAATAAAATACTCCAAAACGTCCAGACCTTCTTTGAAGTTTGAAAGGATTGGATTCTCAATAATTGATCCTACTGAACCTGCCAGGTTCTTCTGTGGCTTAGCCATCAAACCTCTCATTCCACCCAACTGTCGAATCTGCTCTCTGGAGCCCCTGGCACCTGAGTGCATCATCATATAAATGGAATTAAATCCTTGATCATCATCTTCCAATCTCGTCATCAACGTATTGGTAAGTTGCGTGTTGATTCTAGTCCAGATATCAATCACCTGATTGTAACGCTCATTGTCAGTGATAAGACCCATCAAGTAATTATTCCAAACAGCATCTACTTCTTCCTTGGCTTGAGCCACTAATTTTTCCTTTTCAGGTGGAACTTCTACATCATTCAAGCCCATTGATAAACCGCCTTTATAGGCAGACTGGAATCCTAGTTCCTTTATGTCATCCAGAAAGTGAGCCGTTCTAGCCATTCCGGTGATTTTGAAAACATCAGATATAATAGTTTGAAGCTTCTTTTTCGTTAAAAGCTCATCAACAAAACCCACTTCTTCAGGAACATGCTGATTAAATAAGACTCTTCCCGCAACAGTTTCTATGACTTTAGTCTCCAGTTCACCGGTCTCATTTCTAACCTTGGTTCTAATCTTAATATATGCATGTTTAGAAAGTTGTCCCTCATTCAATGCTATAATCACTTCATCAGCGTTGTAAAACATTCTTCCTTCACCTTGAACAGGATTCTCTTTCGTGCCTCGTCTGCCTTTAGTAACATAGTAAAGACCCAATACCATATCCTGAGAAGGAACCGTAATAGGTGCCCCATTCGCAGGATTCAAAATATTATGAGAAGAAAGCATTAACATAGATGCTTCTAAAACTGCCTCCTGACCTAGAGGTACATGAACCGCCATTTGGTCACCATCAAAGTCAGCGTTAAACGCTGTACATACAAGAGGATGTAATTGGATTGCTTTACCTTCGATCAGTTTAGGTTGAAACGCTTGTATGCCCAATCTATGTAGTGTTGGAGCCCTGTTCAAAAGCACGGGATGACCTTTCAGTACATTTTCAAGTATATCCCATACTACAGGGTCCTTTCGGTCAACGATCTTTTTGGCCGACTTAACCGTTTTAACAATACCGCGCTCAATTAATTTTCTGATGATAAATGGCTTGAACAACTCGGCCGCCATATCCTTGGGAAGACCACACTCGTGCAATTTAAGTTCAGGGCCGACCACGATTACCGAACGCCCTGAATAATCAACCCTTTTACCTAATAGGTTTTGACGGAAGCGACCTTGTTTACCTTTCAACATATCACTTAATGATTTAAGTGCTCTGTTTCCATCAGACCTTACAGCATTAACTTTTCTTGAATTATCAAAAAGTGAATCAACCGCCTCTTGAAGCATACGTTTCTCATTTCTAAGAATTACTTCAGGCGCCTTAATATCTATCAATCTTTTAAGACGATTATTTCTGATGATAACACGTCTGTAAAGGTCATTTAGGTCAGATGTAGCAAAACGGCCACCATCTAAAGGCACTAGAGGACGTAATTCCGGTGGTATTACCGGAACCATTTTAATTATCATCCATTCCGGACGATTTTCTATTCTAGTTCGGGCGTCACGGAAAGCCTCCACAACCTTCAACCTTTTCAAAGCTTCGGCTTTACGCTGTTGAGAAGTGTCAGTAGCCGCTTGGTGACGTAAATCGTAAGAAAGTGTGTCTAAATCAATACGAGCCAGAAGCATTTCCAATGCCTCCGCACCCATTTTCGCGATGAACTTATTGGGATCATCGTCATCTAGAAGTTGGTTCTCACGTGGAAGTTTATCGACTATGTCAAGATATTCATCTTCAGTAAGAAAATCCATATAAGCCAATCCATCCTCTTCTTTGATCCCCGGCTGAATAACTGCATACCTTTCATAATAGATAATCTGATCCAGTTTTTTTGTAGGTAAACCCAAAAGGTAACCTATTTTATTTGGCAAGGATTTGAAATACCAAATGTGAGCAACTGGAACCACAAGCTCGATGTGGCCCATACGCTCTCTACGTACTTTCTTTTCAGTTACCTCAACACCGCAACGGTCGCAAATAATACCCTTATAACGTATCCTTTTATATTTACCGCAGTGGCATTCCCAGTCTTTAACAGGCCCAAATATTCTTTCACAGAATAATCCACCCATTTCTGGCTTATATGTCCTATAGTTTATGGTTTCGGGCTGGGTAACCTCTCCATGTGAGCTTTCCAAAATGGACTCGGGAGATGCCAGACTAATCGTAACCTTAGAAAAATCGTTATTTAACTTTTTGTTTTTTCTGAACGACATAGTATGTTTTTTAAAATATAGAGAAGTCCGGCCAAGGCCGGAACTTAGTTTTAGTCTAAAGTAATTTCAAGTGCAAGGCCTCGTAATTCGTGAACTAACACGTTAAAGGACTCAGGAATATTTGGTTTCCTCATGTTCTCACCTTTCACAATGGCCTCATAAGCCTTAGCCCTACCTATCACGTCATCGGATTTAATAGTCAAGATCTCTTGAAGTACATTTGATGCACCAAATGCCTCCAAGGCCCAAACCTCCATCTCACCAAATCGCTGACCTCCAAACTGTGCTTTACCACCCAAAGGTTGCTGAGTAATCAACGAGTATGGTCCTATCGATCTAGCGTGCATTTTATCGTCTACAAGGTGGCCAAGCTTGAGCATGTAAGCCACGCCTACAGTGACGGGTTGGTCAAACTTTTGACCAGTTAAACCGTCGTATAAATAAGCACGCCCATATTCAGGTAAGCCAGCTTCTTTTAATTCTGATGCAACTTCTTCCATAGAGGCTCCGTCAAAAATCGGAGTAGCGTAAGTTCTGCCGAGCTTCAGTCCAGCCCATCCAAGAACCGTCTCATAGATCTGTCCAAGATTCATCCTAGACGGTACACCTAATGGGTTAAGGCAAATATCCACCGGAGTTCCATCTTCTAGGAATGGCATATCCTCTTCACGAACGATCCTGGCAACAACACCTTTATTTCCGTGACGTCCAGCCATCTTATCACCAACTTTCAGCTTACGCTTTTTAGCAATGTAGACTTTCGCCAATTGTACAATACCTGCCGGAAGCTCATCGCCAACTTCTAGTGTAAATCTTTCTCGTTTGAAATCACCAGCAATCTCGTTCCGCTTTATATTATAACTCTTAACCAATCTGAATACAAGATCATTGACCTTTTCATCAGTGGTCCAATTGTCAAGGTTAACATCCGAGATAAGATTAACCTCCTCTGGGACATTATAAGTACTTTCATCTTTGTAGATATTCTTGGCAGGGAATAAGTTCTCCTCAATATTCTTAGAACTGAACTTAACACCCTTACTAATCATTTCATCACCAAATTTATGTTTGATGCCTTGACTTGATTTTCCAGCGATCAGCTTAGTAAGCTTTTCGATTATTTGGCTTCTTAGTTCCAAAAGCTGCTTACTATACTTAGACTTTAAGATTTCTACTTCCTTCTTGGACTTAGCACGCAGCTCTTTGTCCTTTTTAGGACGTGAGAAAAGCTTAGTATCTATAACGACACCTCTGAGAGAGGGTGGTGCCTTCAATGAAGCATCTTTAACATCACCTGCCTTGTCTCCAAAGATAGCTCGTAAAAGCTTTTCTTCCGGAGTGGGATCGGTTTCACCCTTGGGAGTGATCTTTCCAATAAGAATATCCCCTTCTCGTACCTCTGCTCCGGTACGGATAATGCCATTCTCATCTAAGTGACGAACCGCTTCTTCGCTTACATTAGGTATTTCTGAAGTTAACTCCTCTTCTCCTCGTTTTGTATCTCGTACCTCCAACTCGAACTCGTCAATATGTATTGATGTATACACATCGTCTCTCACTACCTTTTCGGAAATAACTATGGCATCCTCAAAATTGTACCCCTGCCAAGGCATATATGCCACACGAAGGTTTCTTCCTAAAGCAAGTTCACCGCCGGCGGTAGCGTAGCCTTCGACCAAAGGTTGGTTTTCCTTAACCCTATCGCCCTTCTTTACAATAGGGGTCAAGTTAATGCATGTGTCCTGATTGGTTCTTCTGAACTTAATAAGATCGTATGATCTGGTATCCTCATCAAATGAAATTAGAAGATCATCCTCATTCATGTCATATTTGATGACTATGCGAGTAGCATCTACGAATTCCACAATACCGTTTCCTTCCGCCAATACCAGTGATCGAGAATCAAGCGCCACACGTCCTTCCAAACCAGTACCTACAATTGGAGCCTGTGGTTTCATTAGCGGAACTGCTTGCCGCTGCATATTTGATCCCATCAACGCACGGTTCGCATCATCATGCTCCAAGAATGGAATCATGGAAGCCGCTACCGACACAATTTGGTTCGGGGCCACGTCCATATATTTTACCTCAGTTGGTTCGACAACGGGAAAATCACCCTCAAATCGAGCCTTTACTCTTTCGTTTTCAAAATCCCCTTTATCACTTAAAGGTGCATTCGCCTGAGCAATATTGTGTGTATCCTCCTCTTCGGCCGTTAGATACTTTACATTACCAGTCATGTCCACCTTGCCACTATTCACTTCTCTGTAAGGGGTTTCAATAAAACCCATATGATTCACTTTCGCATGTACGCAAAGTGAAGATATCAGTCCGATATTTGGACCCTCGGGAGTCTCAATGGTACAAAGTCGTCCATAGTGAGTGTAGTGAACGTCACGAACTTCAAATCCCGCACGCTCTCTAGAAAGGCCACCAGGGCCTAAAGCGGACATTCTTCTTTTATGGGTGATCTCTGCTAATGGATTTGTTTGATCCATAAACTGAGAAAGCTGATTTGTACCAAAGAAGGAGTTGATAACTGATGAAAGTGTCCTTGCATTTATCAGATCAACCGGCTTGAAATCTTCATTATCGCGAACGTTCATTCTCTCCTTGATCGTTCTTGCCATTCGTGCCAGACCCACACCAAATTGAGTATAAAGCTGCTCTCCTACCGTTCTTACTCTTCTATTACTTAAGTGATCAATATCATCAACGACGGCTTTTGAATTAATCAACCCAATAAGATATTTAACAATTAAGATAATATCCTCTGTGGTCAGTACTCTTTGGTCAGTATCTAAGTCAAGACCTAGCTTTTTATTGATTCTATATCTTCCAACTTCCCCAAGATCATATCGTTTTTCACTAAAGAATAAACTTTGGATAATATCACGAGCAGTTTGCTCATCCGGAGCTTCTGTATTTCTTAGTTGACGATAAATTTGTTCAACAGCTTCTTTATCTGAATTGGAATTATCCTTGGATAGAGTATTAAAAATAATGGTGTAGTCAGTAACGTTGACATCATCCCTATGCAGAATAATCGATTTAGTACCTGACTCTACTATTGTTTCAATATCCTCGTCTGTAATAATGTGATCTCTTTCCAAAAGAACCTCATTCCTGTCAATAGAAACGACCTCACCGGTGTCTTCATCGACGAAATCCTCAGTCCAAGTTCTCAAAACTCTTGCGGCTAACTTTCTCCCGCTTACACCTTTTAGATCCTTTTTAGTGGCATTGACTTCCTCAGAGAGACCAAAAAGATCTAATATGTCTTTGTCTGTGCCATAGCCGATCGCTCGTAAAAGTGTAGTAACTGGAAACTTTTTCTTACGATCAATGTAAGCATACATTACATTATTAACATCCGTCGCAAACTCGATCCAAGACCCCTTAAAAGGTATAATTCGGGCAGAGTAGAGTTTCGTACCATTGGTGTGCTTACTTTGGGCAAAGAAAACACCGGGTGATCTATGCAATTGAGAAACGATGACTCTCTCAGCACCATTTATTACGAATGACCCTTTTTTTGTCATATAAGGGATATTGCCAAGAAATACTTCTTGTTCGATAGTCTCAAAGTCCTCGTTATCTTCGTCGTTACAAGTCAATTTCAATTTCGCCTTCAGCGGAACTGAATAAGTTAATCCTCTATCAATACATTCATCAACTGAATATTTTGGTGGATCGACGATGTAATCAATGAATTCGAGAACAAAATTTTCTCTTGAATCAGAGATTGGAAAATTTTCCGAAAACACCTTAAAGAGACCTTCTTGCTCTCTTTTTTCAGCAGGTGTTTCTAATTGGAAAAAGTCTTTGAATGATTGAAGTTGTATATCAAGAAAATCGGGATAGTCTATCACCTTTTTAATTGATGAAAAACTTATTCTTGAGTTTTCTACTGTATTAGCCAAAGCTTTATAATTTTTGTTTCAACTATATGTAAAACGCGCTGCTTAATAACGAGTACAAACAGCAAAAGACCCTAATTATCTCGGCATAATTCTACCGAGATAAGGGTCTAAATTTTCTTGACGACTGAGTTTGCCGTCAAAGGCTTACTTCAATTCTACTTCAGCCCCAGCCTCTTCAAGCTGCTTTTTAAGGCCTTCCGCTTCATCTTTCGCTACACCTTCTTTGATGGCCTTAGGAGCACCATCAACTATTTCCTTTGCTTCTTTTAGTCCAAGGCCAGTTAGTTCTTTAACAAGCTTAACTACAGCCAGCTTTGCTCCCCCTGGAGCTTTAAGAACTACATCAAACTCAGATTTTTCAGCTCCGGCATCTCCACCTTCACTACCACCAGCAGGAGCAGCTACAGCAACTGCGGCAGCAGCAGCTGGCTCAATCCCGTGAGTTTCTTTTAAGTATTCTGCAAGCTCGTTTACCTCTTTAACTGTTAGTTCAACAAGTTGATCTCCGATTGCTTTAACGTCTGCCATTTTCGTTCTATTTAAATAAGTCGTTTTTGTTCAAATTAATTTTCTCTTTCGGCCAAGGCTTTAACAAGTCCCGATATGTTATTACCACCACTTTGAAGTGCAGAGATAACATTTTTAGCAGGAGATTGTAACAAGCTAATAACCTCACCAAGGAGCTCATTTTTAGATTTAAGCTCACTTAATGTTTTTAAGTGTTCCTCACCTAGGAAGATATCACTATCAATGGAAGCAGCCTTCAAAAGTGGCTTTTCACCACCTTGTTTTTTTCTATAGTCTCTAATGGTCTTAGCAGGAAGGTTCGCCGTTTCATCAACGAAAATTACACCTGAATGACCCTTTAGCGCCGAATCCAACTCCGCAAAGTCTCCATCAACGGCATCTAGAGCTTTCTTTATAAGCGTATTTTTATATACCTTATATTCTAGTCCTTTTTCAAAACACAATCTTCTAAAGGCATTGATATCGGCTACGGTGAGGCCCGAAGCATCAGTTAGATAGAAATGGTTATTGCTATCTAACTTTTCCTTTAGTTCGTCTATAATTGTTGCTTTTTCTTGCCTTGTCATAATTTATAAGCCTGAAATTGAACCTTTATCTATTGTAATTGCAGGACTCATCGTGGTAGAAACATTAATACTCTTAAAGTAAGTACCCTTTGCCGATGCTGGCTTCAACTTTGACACGGTATTTACCATTTCAATGATGTTCTCCTGTATTTTGTCTGGCGAAAATGACGCTTTACCTACGCTGGTATGGATAATACCAAACTTATCGACTTTGAAGTCAATTTTTCCGGCCTTAATTTCTTTAACCGCCTTACCCACTTCAAGGGTTACAGTACCCGATTTAGGATTTGGCATTAGACCTCTTGGCCCTAAAACCCGGCCTAAACGGCCTACTTTAGCCATAACCGTCGGCATGGTGATGATAACGTCAATATCTGTCCATCCCTTTTCAATTTTCTGAATGTAGTCATCTAATCCAACATGATCAGCACCAGCATCCTTAGCCTCTTGCTCCTTATCAGGTGTACAGAGTACTAACACCGTTAAATCTTTACCAGTACCATGAGGTAAAGTAACCACACCTCGTACCATTTGATCAGCCTTTTTAGGATCTACTCCTAACCTTATATCTATGTCTACCGAAGAGTCGAATTTAGAAAATGTAATTTCCTTCAGTAAGGAAGACGCTTCCTCAATTGAGTATTCTTTAGTCGAATCTACTTTCTCAAGAGCAGCCTTCTGATTTTTAGTAAGTTTTCCCATCTAACTATTCTTAATTGCTCCAAGGAGCCGTACCTGTTACCTTTATTCCCATGCTTCGTGCAGTACCAGCCACCATTTTCATCGCAGATTCTACCTTAAACGCATTTAGATCCTGCATTTTGGTTTCAGCAATGGTTCTCACCTGGTCCCAAGTTACACTGCCAACCTTAGTTCTGTTAGGTTCCGCAGAACCCTTCTTCTTTTTAGAGGCCTCTAATACCATTACAGCAGCAGGAGGAGTCTTAATTACAAAATCGAAAGATTTGTCAGTATAAATTGTGATCAGCACCGGAAGTACCTGACCCTGTTTTTCTTGTGTTCTAGCATTGAACTGCTTACAGAAGTCCATTATATTCAATCCCTTACTACCAAGCGCAGGGCCGACTGGGGGAGAAGGGTTAGCTGCCCCTCCACGTATTTGTAATTTCAGATATCCACTAATTTCCTTAGCCATCTCTTAATCTAGTTTTTCTACTTGCATATAATTCAATTCGACAGGAGTATTCCTGCCAAATATCTTTACCATTACATTGAGTTTCTTACGCTCTTCGAATACTTCTTCCACTGTTCCAGAAAATCCGCTGAATGGACCATCCATTACTTTAACAGATTCTCCCACTATATAAGGAGTATCTAACTTTTCTTCGAATTCGTCAATTTCGTCTACTTTACCCAGAATTCGATTAATTTCAGACTGTCTTAGAGCCACTGGCTCTTTTGATGAGCCGGTACCATTGTTACCCAGAAATCCAATTACACCGGGTATACTGGTAACAAGATGATTTGCCTCCCCATTACTTAAGTCAGCCGAAACCAAAACATATCCTGGAAAGAAATTACGTTCACGTACCCTTTTCTTTCCATTCCTCATTTCATACACCTTCTCAGAAGGTATAAGTACCTGAGGAACAAAATCGGTAAGACCCTCTCTTTCAACTTCGGTTTCAAGATAAGCCTTTACCTTTTTCTCCTGACCGCTGACCACTCTAACTACGTACCAATTAAGTTCACTCACAGCTTGTCAGGTTAAAATTCTTTGTAGAATAAATCCATCCCATTTTGAAAAACGTAATCCATTGCACCGATAATCAACGCAAAGATCAATGAGGCTATCAGAACCAAAATTGAACTGTTTTGCAATTGACTATATTTCGGCCATGAGACTTTATTTTTCATCTCATCATACGAATCCAAAACAAACGATTTCAACTTTTGCATTTCTACAATTATATTTTTTGCACGGGTGGAGAGACTCGAACTCCCAGCCAACGGTTTTGGAGACCGCTACTCTACCAATTGAGCTACACCCGTAAATCACTTACACGAGTTTAAAATCGATCTCTCAACCTTCTCCAGCCGTTCTTTTTGAACCTTAATTGCCGATACTCGTGCCTTCCAGTCCAAAATGGTCTGCAAAGGTAGTGTAAAGTTTTTAGAAAAAAAAGCGTTCTGAAAAATCAGAACGCCTTAAATCAGAATTAATTTATCTTAGTCTAAGATCTCTGTCACCTGACCAGAACCCACCGTTCTACCACCTTCTCTAATGGCGAACCTAAGACCTTTTTCCATAGCAACTTTGTTGATCAAATGAACCTCAATTGATACGTTGTCACCAGGCATTACCATTTCAACTCCAGAAGGAAGCATGATCTCGCCAGTAACGTCTGTTGTTCTCAAATAGAACTGCGGACGATACTTATTAAAGAACGGCGTATGACGACCTCCTTCTTCTTTTGATAGTACGTAAACCTCAGCTTTGAATTTCTGATGAGGTGTTACAGAACCCGGCTTACAAATAACCATTCCTCTTTTGATATCAGTTTTCTCAATACCTCTTAAGAGTAGGCCCACATTATCACCGGCTTCACCTCTATCTAAGATCTTTCTGAACATTTCCACACCAGTAACTGTAGACTTAAGATCTTCAGCTCCCATTCCTAAGATGTCAACAGAATCACCAGAGTTGATTACCCCTCTCTCAATTCTACCAGTGGCCACAGTACCACGTCCTGTGATTGAGAATACATCCTCGACAGGCATCAAGAAATCTTTGTCTACCAAACGCTCAGGAATTGGAATATAGTTATCAACTGCATCCATCAACTCTTCAACTTTAGCAACCCACTCAGCCTCACCATTAAGGGCACCAAGCGCTGAACCTTGGATCACAGGAATATCATCACCTGGGAAATCATAATCGGAAAGAAGCTCTCTGATCTCCATTTCTACAAGCTCGAGCAGTTCAGGATCATCAACCAAGTCAACTTTGTTCATGAAAACTACAAGAGCTGGTACACCAACCTGTCGAGATAATAATATGTGTTCTCTAGTTTGGGGCATGGGACCGTCTGTAGCGGCAACCACGATGATCGCTCCGTCCATCTGCGCAGCACCAGTACCCATATTTTTTACATAATCTGCGTGACCAGGACAGTCGACGTGAGCGTAATGACGATTGTCTGTTTGATATTCAATGTGTGAAGTATTGATGGTAATACCTCTTTCTTTTTCTTCAGGCGCATTGTCAATTGAAGAAAAGTCTCTGTTTTCCGCAAGACCTTTATCTGACAATACTTTAGAAATTGCCGCAGTTAAGGTTGTCTTACCGTGGTCAACGTGACCGATAGTTCCAATATTAACATGGGGTTTTGAACGGTCGAAGGTTTCTTTAGCCATATTTGAAAATCCCTAAGTTTAGTTTATAATTATCGTTTTTTTACAATTTTTTTATTGAGCCAAGAAGGGGATTTGAACCCCCGACCTCTTCCTTACCAAGGAAGCGCTCTACCCCTGAGCTATCTCGGCTTTAACATTCTCAGCTCAAAATTCAATTGCCAAAGCAATCTTGAAATGAGAGTTCTGAACCGAGAACTCAAAGTTGAGCGGGAGACGAGGCTCGAACCCGCGACCTACAGCTTGGAAGGCTGTCGCTCTACCAACTGAGCTACTCCCGCTTAATGAAAAATTCTAAAAAACAAACCTCAAAATTTGTAATTTGAAGATTGCTATTTGAAATTTCATTCCGTGGGGGGAGCAGGATTCGAACCTGCGAAGTCATAAGACAACGGATTTACAGTCCGTCCCAGTTGGCCGCTTTGGTATCCCCCCTTAGTATACTGACAATGAACTTTCCTCTGAAAAAGAAACCTGCCTCAAGGCAGGTTCTTCAAAGGAAGTGCAAAATTATACTCTTTTTGATTTTATTCAAGCAATTGAAAAAAAAATCACCCTTCTACCCAAATTATATCAATCACCTCCCCACCGGCTTCTGTATACTCTTAAATAAAAAGAATATCTTTTATTATACCTGGACCAAATTCCTCCTCAATTCGTTGCTTAACTTTGGTCTTTGACATCGTAAGCTCATGCTTAAGTGGAGCAGAATTGATCTCAACGGTGAGTATATCGTTTTTTACAAAAATCTTACCTGTCTTGCTAGCTATCATTCTTCCCATAAGTTCCTCCCACCTAGAAACAACTTGCATTTCGTCAAAGCGAGGCTTAAGCTGATACGTGCGCATCATTTCGTCAAGGGCTTCACCAACGGTCGATACATTCGATTTCCTTTTATCCTTTTTCATACAGCAACACTTTTATTTGACAACATACCTGATTCGATAAAATAAAATGACGCTGTTAAGTTAAGCTCTTTTAATAATTGAATAGTTCTTTCAGCACGAGCATCGGTTATAAATATTTGACCGAAATCATCCTTGGAAATAATCTGAAGTAATCTCGAAATACGTTCCATATCCAACTTGTCAAAAACATCATCCAACATTAAAATTGGACTAAACCCTTTAGAATCACGAACTGACTGATAATGAGCCATCTTCAGAGCCAAAAGAAACGACTTTTGCTGGCCTTGTGAACCGAATTTCTTAACTGGCCTATTATCGATTAAAAATTTGAAATCATCCCTATGGATACCCACTGTAGTACGTTCTAAAGCTTTATCCTTGTCAAGCGCATTATCAAAAAGTTGTCTCAAGTCCTGACGCACCAACGATTCATAAGCAATGCCCATATTCTCCTTCTCCATAGATAAGCTTTTATATGCTCGATTAAAGGTTTCATTAAAACCTACCATAAAATCTGACCTCGTTTGATGGATTAGAGTATTCAATTCGATCAGTTCTTGATCATAAGGCAGCAATAGATCGGCATCAAAACTTAGACCTTCCTTAAATTTCTTCAAAAGCGCATTCCTCTGCTTCAGAAAATGATTGTATCGAACCAGCGATTTCAGGTAATCAATATCTAACTGACATATAATCGAATCGAAAAATTTTCGCCTAAGCTCGGATGAGCCCTTTATCATCTCGGAATCATCAGGCGCAACCAATACTACTGGATAGCGCCCTAAATGATGTGAAAGCTTCTCGTACTCAGATTTATTCACTTTGAAAGTTTTCTTCTTGCCTCTTCGGACAGAGCACAGCACCTCTTTCTTACCATCTCGCTCGATTATTCCCTTTATCATAAAAAAATCTTGCTCAAACATTATGTTTTGAGCGTCTACGGAGTTAAAGGCACTCTTAGTTAAAGAAAGATAATGTATCGCATCGAGGAGATTAGTTTTTCCAGCACCATTTGAACCGACAATACAATTGATTTGAGCAGAAAAATCAAGCGTGATTTCCAGGTAATTTTTGAAGTTAATCAAACTCAATTTTTCAACATTCATTGAACTTTTTTATTTAATTTCGCAATCCTTAAAGCAGAAAAACAGAGGTAATGGCGACGACAACAAAATCCAAAAAAACTACTGCCAAAGATACATTTTCGAAAGAAACATATATGACTTGGTTCGAGAGTATGCTTTTGATGAGAAGATTTGAAGAAAAGGCAGGGCAATTGTACGGTCAGCAAAAAATTAAGGGTTTCTGCCATTTATATATAGGTCAGGAAGCATGTGTTGCAGGGGCAGTTTCAGCGCTCAAGAAGGGTGATAAATACATTACAGCTTACAGGGATCATGCACACCCTATAGCACTTGGAAGTGACCCTAAGGCCATTATGGCGGAGCTATTTGCAAAGGAAACAGGAATTTCCAAAGGCAAGGGGGGTTCGATGCATATGTTCGATAAAGAAAATCATTTTTTCGGTGGTCATGGAATTGTCGGGGGGCAAATCCCATTGGGGGCAGGAATTGCGTTTGCTGAAAAATATAATGGTACGGATAATCTGTGCGTATGTTATATGGGCGATGGCGCCGTACGCCAAGGGGCGTTCCACGAGGCGCTAAACATGGCCATGACTTGGAAGTTACCAGTAATATTTGTGATTGAGAACAATGGCTATGCCATGGGGACATCAGTAAGTAGAACCTCTAATGTTACCGAACTGTATCAATTGGGTGATGCCTACAGTATGCCATCCGAACCTGTTGACGCTATGTCTGTAGAAGCCGTTCACAAATCGGTGGAAAAAGCAGCTAATAATATAAGAAAAGGTGGTGGGCCCGCTTTGTTGGAATTTAGAACGTACCGATACAAGGGACACTCTATGTCTGACCCTGCCAAATACAGAACCAAGGAAGAATTGGAAGAATACAAACAACGTGATCCTATAGAGCAGGTGCGACAAATCATTCTCAAAAAGAAATTTGCTACCGAAGAAAAGTTGAATGCGATAGATGCAAAAATCAAAGAAGAGGTGATGGAATGCGTTAAATTTGCCGAAGAGTCTGATTTTCCGCATCCTTCTGAAGCGTTGAAGGACGTATATGCTCAAGAAGACTATCCGTATATTACGGACTAATTTTTGGAGCTGCCCTCATTTCCTATTCACATATTAATTACTAGATTTGCAGCCTAATTTTAAATCATGGCAAGCAAAAACAAGAAAAAGTCTGTAGAACCGTCGACTTCAGCTTTGGAGAACTCCGAAGTATTGGCAGAGCAACTTTCAAAAACCGAGGAGTTCATAGAAAACAACAAGGTACTCGTTTTTGGAATTGCAGGAGTATTATTTTTAGTGGTAGCTGGCTTTTTTGGGTGGAATTACTATAAAACATCTCAAAATGATTTAGCTCAATCAGAAATGTTCCAGGCTATTTATTATTTCGAGTCTGATAGCTTAGACCTCGCTTTGAATGGTGATGGAAATAATTTGGGATTTGTAGACATTTCAAGTGATTACTCCATGACCGATGCGGGCAACCTTGCTAATTTCTACGCAGGAACAGCGTACCTGAAACAAGGAAAATACAAGTTAGCTGTCCTTTATCTTGAGGATTTTAGTTCCAGTGATAATTTGGTGCAAGCGCGAGCCTATAGCTTGATTGGTGATGCTAATATGGAATTAGGAGACTATGAACAAGCTGCTTCGTTCTACTCGAAGGCTGCTGGCTATAAACCAAATAAATTTTTTACTCCTCAGTATTTAATGAAGCAAGGTTTGGCTTATGAAAAACTGAATAACAACCAAGCTGCAATGGCTGCATATGAGAGAATAATCGAAGAATACTGGGAATCAGCGGAGGTCCAGGATGCGAAAAAGTATAAAGCCAGGCTCAAAAACGCTTCGTAGAAATAATAATATCATATAAGAGGGGTAAGAATCTGATCTTATCCCTTTTTTTGTTAAAACTAAAATATTATGGCGTCATCGGAGAAAAATTTAAGCAGCTACACTCAGAATAATATTACTGATGTCACTCAAAAACGCTTCGCGGTCGTTGTTTCCGAATGGAACGATAGCGTAACTGAAGCATTGTATGACGGCACCTACAATACGCTACGGCAAAATAGTGTACCCAAAGAAAATATTATCCGCAAGAATGTACCTGGAAGTTTCGAATTAACACTTGGAGCGCAATGGATGGCCTCTGAACAAGATATTGATGCTATAATTTGTTTAGGCTGCGTTATACGGGGTGAGACGAAGCATTTTGATTTTATATGCAACGCGGTCGCTAATGGTCTGACAAATGTTAGTTTGAAATTCAATAAACCGGTCATATTTGGGGTATTAACCCCGGATAATCAACAGCAGGCACTCGACCGAGCTGGTGGCAAGCATGGAAACAAGGGTGACGAGGCTGCCATTACCGCCATTAAAATGCTTGGATTCTAAACAGGATTCAATACTATTCTTCTAATATTCCGTTCAAAATAGAACTAGGTCTCATGGCAGACGAAGCCAGATCATTGTTGGGATTAAAATATCCACCTATATCGATCTGACTACCCTGTGCATTATTCAATTCTTCGATAATTTTCGTTTCATTAGCGGTTAGGTCAGCCGCCAATTTATCAAAAGTTTGACTCAGGTCAACGTCATCCTTTTGATCTACTAAAGCCTGCGCCCAATACATAGCTAAATAAAAATGACTCCCTCTATTGTCAAGCTCATTTACTTTTCTGGAAGGAGACTTATTCTCCTCCAAAAACTTGGCAGTGGCCGTATCTAGCGTATCTGCCAAAATCTTGGCCTTTGCGTTAATATTAGTTGCACTTAAATGTTCCAAGGATGCGGCCAGAGCTAAAAACTCACCTAAAGAATCCCAACGTAGATGTCCTTCCTCATTGAATTGCTGAACGTGCTTAGGAGCTGAACCACCTGCACCAGTCTCAAATAATCCTCCACCGTTCATCAAAGGGACTATAGAAAGCATCTTAGCACTTGTTCCCACTTCGAGAATAGGAAAAAGATCGGTGAGATAGTCCCTCAGAACATTCCCCGTTACCGAAATAGTATCTTTACCTTCAACTATTCTCTCAAGCGAAAATTGGGTTGCCGTAGCCGGAGACATAATACGGATATCTAGTCCGTTAATGTCGTGCTCTTGTAGATAGGAATTTACCTTTTTAATCAGTTCAGCATCATGAGCTCTATTTTCATCTAACCAAAATACTGCGGGAGTACTAGAAGATCGCGATCTGTTGACAGCGAGTTTTACCCAATCCTTAACTGGCGCATCCTTAACCTGGCACATTCTCCAGATGTCACCTTCACTGACGCTATGCTCAATGAGTATATCGCCATCCGAGTTTTTTATAGAGACAATGCCATCAGAAGCTATTTCAAAAGTCTTATCGTGAGATCCGTATTCCTCAGCCTTTTGAGCCATAAGACCAACATTAGGAACCGTTCCCATTGTTGTTGGATCTAACGCACCATTTTTCTTACAGAAGTCAATTACAGTTTGATATACACCGGCGTAACTGCTGTCAGGTATTATTGCTTTAGTATCTTGGGTGTTTCCATCTTTATCCCACATTTGTCCTGAGGTACGTATCATGGCCGGCATGGAGGCATCAATAATCACATCACTAGGTACATGCAGATTAGTTATACCCTTGTCAGAGTTGACCATGGCAATATCAGGGCCATTTTTAAAGCATTCATCTATATCATTTTGAATCTCTTGCCTTTCTTCAGCAGGAAGCTGTTGAATTTTGGCAAATAAATCCCCTAGACCATTATTCACATCAACACCTAATTTGTTTAGCTTATCATGATACTTCTCGAATACAGAACTGAAAAATACTCTGACCGCATGACCAAAAATTATTGGGTCAGAAACCTTCATCATAGTAGCCTTCATATGGAGTGACAACAAAACGTTCTCAGCCTTAGTATCCGCAATCTCCCTTGAAAGGAATTCTAGCAAGGCCTTTTTTTCCATAACGGTCGCATCGATAATTTCTCCTTCCTGTAAAACAATCTGGTCTTTAAGAATTGTTAAATTACCATTCAAGTCTGTGTGATAGATACTTACCGATGTCTCATTTTTAATTGTGACCGACTTTTCGTTTGACCTGAAATCTCCCTCAGACATGTGAGCAACATGCGTTTTTGAGTCATGGGTCCATTCGCCCATCGAATGTGGGTGCTTCTTTGCATACTCTTTTACGGCCTTAGGTGCTCTACGATCGGAGTTACCTTCACGTAATACAGGATTTACGGCACTCCCTTTTATTCTGTCATATCTGGATTTAACTTCCTTTTCATTCTCATTAGCCGGCTCTTCAGGGTAATCAGGCAATGTATATCCTTGCGATTGTAACTCTGAAATAGCCGCTTTCATCTGGGGGATGGATGCACTGATATTAGGAAGTTTGATAATATTAGCTTCCGGCTTTTTGGCTAAATCCCCTAATTCAGTCAAGGCATCATTAACCTGTTGGTCAGCTGATAAATACTCCGGAAAGTTCGCAAGTATCCTGCCTGCCAAAGAAATGTCTCTTGTATCAACTTCAATACCAGCAGGTCTGGTGAAAGCCTTAATGATAGGTAATAATGAATAGGTGGCTAAAGCCGGAGCTTCATCGGTCTTAGTATAAATTATAGTTGACGAGGACATTGACATTTCGGTTTGATCTAAAGTCTAAAAGATAGGATGCGAATTTAATAAAAGTACTGCGGTTTAACATGTCCTGTCAGATGCAAATAATGTTTGTCAAAAATTCAAACTTACCTTTTAGGATCAACGTTTATTCAAAATAATGAACGTATTTATCATTTATCTATTTATCTTGTTCCCATCTTACAACGAGGGTCTAAGTTCTGAAGTTTGCCTCTCCAAAGAAGAGGTTAAACTGGTTAATATTATAAACAAGTATAGAAAGTCCAAACGGCTCAAAGCCATTCCTGTATCTAAAAAACTGACTCTCGTCGCACAGCTTCACGCCAAAGATCTGGCTGAGAACTATGATTTCAATCCTAAGGGCAAATGCAATCCTCATAGCTGGTCCAACCAAGGAAGTTGGACTTCATGCTGCTACACCAATGATCACAAGGAAGCGGAGTGTATGTGGAACAAACCAAAAGAAATCGCAGAGTACGAGAGTCATGGTTATGAAATAGCCTATTATAGTTCAGCTGGGGCAACCGCCGAGGAGGGTTTACGTGGATGGAAGAAAAGCTCTGGGCATAATCCGTTGTTAATCAACGCTGGAATGTGGGAACGGGTAAAGTGGAAAGCCATTGGCGTTGGTATCTATAAAGAGTATGCTGTTGTGTGGTTTGGTCAACTTGAGGATGAAGAACAACCTTGTAATAACTAGCTAATACTGCTCTTTTTCTCTCGGGAAATCATTTGACTTCACATCCTTGACATAGGATTTAACCGCTTGTGTGACGATAGTATCGAGATCAGCGTATCTTCTAAGAAACCGTGGTTGAAATTCTTTGGTTATTCCTAACATATCCTGCATTACCAATACCTGACCATCCACTCCTCCTCCGGCACCTATGCCAATTACAGGTATACTTACCGCTTTTGCCACTCTTTCGGCAAGCTTAGCGGGAATCTTTTCAAGCACTATCGCAAAACAACCACATTCCTGAAGAATCATAGCATCCTCAAGCAGCTTACTCGCCTCAGCTTCTTCTTTTGCTCGAACGGTGTAGGTTCCAAATTTAAATATGGATTGAGGAGTTAGTCCGAGGTGCCCCATAACAGGTACACCCGCACTTAAAATTCTCAACACCGATTCTTTAATCTCATCTCCTCCCTCGACCTTTACGGCATGTGCCCCGGATTCTTTCATTATTCTAATGGCTGATCTAAGGGCTTCCGTTGAATTTCCCTGGTACGAGCCAAACGGAATATCCACCACTATAAACGCCCGTTTTACCGCCTTAACTACAGAGGTGGCATGATAGATCATTTGATCAAGCGTTATGGGTAGTGTTGTCTCGTTGCCTGCCATAACGTTAGAGGCGCTGTCGCCTACCAGAAGGACATCAATTCCTGCGCTGTCCAGTATCCTGGCCATTGAAAAATCATATGCAGTTAACATAGAGATCTTCTCACCACGGTTCTTCATCTCTTGAAGCTGATGAGTAGTTATTTTCTTAATATCCGCTTTATGAATTGACACTTGATTTATTATTTGAATTTGGTATTGTTACTGTAAAAGTCGATCCTTCTAATTCGCTACTCTCTACCGTTACATTGGCGTTAAGCTTATCAGCCACTTTTTTAACGATATAGAGACCAAGACCTGAGCCCTCACTCCTTTCGGTAGCTCTATAAAACATATCGAAAATATGAGGTAACTTTTCTTTTTCTATGCCCTCACCGTTATCCTGGACTATTAGCTTCAGCTGCTTCTCATCAATGATAGCTTTTATTTCAATAAAACTAGGTTCTGAATCAAAACTCCGATATTTAATAGCATTAGCGATCAAGTTGTTCAAAATAATCCTAATCCTGGTAAGATCGGAGATAAACGTAATGGGTTGCCTTACCTCTATTCTGATCTCCAGCCCACTAGTATCCGAAGCGTTATAATAACTGGAAACCGAGTTGTTGATCTCTGACATCAAGTTGATCTTCACATGAGGATCGTTGATTCGATCGTTTCTGGAAAGGCTAAGTAATTCCATCACGAGGTCGTCTAACCTCTTAACACTTCCTTCTATTTTTTTTATACATTCTAGCTGCGTCTGCTTGTTTGACTCTAAGTGATATATATCTATCAAGCCAAGAACTGATCTTAAAGGAGATCTTAAGTCATGGCTGGCATGATATACAAAACTGTCAAGCTCAAAATTTACCTTTTGTAGCTCCGTTAAACTTTCCTTGGTCTTGGTAATATCCTGCAAAAGGCAATCAGCAGTTGTGTTATCATCATTAACCTTGGCACTAAATGAAACCCAAATACTGCTTTTATCAATGCATAGCTCTAGTTCTGAATTGTCAATCGATCCTGATTGTTCAAAATCCATTTCCAGCTTGCGGTAATCAGCTTCTTTAAGATATGTATAGAAATTAATACCCTCCATGGCTCCAATTTGAAGCATTTGCTTACACTTTTCATTGATGTTCGAGATCTTACCAGTACGAAAATCGATCGTTAACATGGCGACTAATGAATTATGAAAGAGGCTATTATATCTTAGCTCTTGCTTTCTAAGCTTCTCGGACAGCTGTTCTTTTGACAGTTCGGTTAATAAATTACTTTTTGATGTCAATGAGACAATAATTGTATTAAGCTAAATCGCAATACCGCGGTGATCCGAAAGTTAGTGTTAGATAAAAAACTAAACAAATGCAATTTTGCTATTGAAGGTACACGGCGCTCGATTTTTTATCCAAAATTACCTCAACATGCTCCATAATGGAGGTGCTCAATTCAAACCCTGTGTAGCTCGCGGAAATAGGGAATTCTGTATGACTTCTGTTAACAAGTACTGCCACCTCAATTTTTTTTACTCTGATATTCATAAAAGGTTTTAGGCTATAAGCGAGCGTTCTTCCAGTATTAAGTACATCATCTACTAAGAGTACTGTTTTGTTTTTAAAGCCATCCGCGTTCTCACTAAGACTTATATCACTCTGAGTTGGTTTAAACTTATCCAAGCTAATACTAATTAGTCTTGGACGAACAGGAGAAATGCTTTTTAACTCCTGACAGATGAGTTCCGCAAATTTATAGCCCTGATCTTTAATACCCACCACAACAATTTCCTTCTCCTTGAAATTATTTTCATAAACTTCAAAAGCGATTCTCTTTATTTTTTGTTGGATTTGGGTTTCGGTAAGAATTAGACTTTTCTTTTGCATCAGGGTAATGGTAATACTTTACTATCCTTAAATGTAGATAGAATTACCATAGACTGCATATTATCAACAACATCAATATTACTTACCCGTTCGAGCATTAACTTTTGGTAACTGCTTATATCCTCTGAGATAATTTTTAGGATAAAGTCACTCGAGCCGGTTACATGGTGACACTCAATTATTTCTTCAATGTTTTCAATACTCTGAATAAATTTTTCGATGTTCTCTTTGTTGTGACCCTTTAATGATACCATTACAAAAGTATTCACGCCCAGTCCGACAACTTCTGAGTCCAGTTTGGCGTGATAACTCTTGATTACCCCAGCATTCTCCAATTTCTTCACTCTTTCTAACGTTGGAGCGGGAGAGAGCCCAATCTCTTGAGCTAACTGAGCATTGGTGATTTTTGCGTTGAATTGGAGTATATCCAAAATTTTCCTGTCTGTAATATCAAGAGCTTTCATAATCTCAGAGTTCGATCCCAAAAATTAGCGATATCGCCTTTACAAAATTAATTATCTATCGGGTGATACTAAACTTTTGCGTTCGGTTTAATTCTGGTATTTGCAAAAAGTAAATCCCTTGATTTAGGTCACTTACATTTAGGTTAATCGTTTCAAAGCCAGAATCAATTTGCAATTGGAATTGCTTTATCTGAGCTCCGGACAAATCTGTAATCCGCATCTCAATTGTTTTGCTTTCAGTGGAAACTACATCCAACTTTAATGAACTCCGTGTTGGGTTTGGAAATGGATTAGAAACAATCAAAGCATCCTGCACAAAAGCTTCGCATATTGAGTTATCAGATCTGTCTGACTCGGATATACCCTCTAACTCTGTGAACAGTTCAACACATATATAATCTATGTTTCGGTTTCTTATGGTTAACTCTAAAGGATAGTTTAAGGACTGCCCCGGTTCCAATTGAATCGCTATCTGTTCTTGAAGTTCTATCTCGCCCCCAAGGTCAATAAAGGCGGTCAACTGGTTTATGCTTAAAGTACCTGTATTGGTAATGCCGATAAATGTAGGACTATCATTATTATCCGGAATGATAAGGCTGTTGACTTGGACTTCCAACTCAGGTATGAGTACAAGTATTTGCTGAGAAATAGTATCCGTACAGTTCTGTTGGCTGTATGCGACAAGCTGTGCATTAAATTCCCCAAGATTACTATAAACGAAAGAGGGGCTTAAGTCAACCGATTCTGATACTCCATCAAAATTCCAAAGGAAGCTTACTGCGTTATTTGAGCCATTTTCAAAATTAACCGTCAAAGGAGGGGCGCCAAAAAAAGTGGACACGTCAAACTGCGCCTCAGGCGCTTCATTCACAATTATTTGCTCCTGAAAACTAAATTCGCATCCATTTTCAGTAAGGACGTTAAGACCAACATCAAACGTACCAGATTGATCAAACTGAAAGAAGGCCACAGAATCAACTGAGCTTCCCATATTATCAAAGTTCCACGTCCGTGACGAAATAGCATCACCATTGGTCTCGGTTAAATCATAGAATTTGACAGATTGGTTCTCGCAATTATCATCAATGCCTAGGTTAAATATCGGATTCTGAGATATTGAAATAGTTTTGGTAACACTGCCGAGACACAAATTCTCAGAAGTAGTAAATAGAGTTACTTCGTAGTCACCCGACCCGCCCAATGTAGCTACTGGGTTTTGTTGATTGCTGAAGTCGCCAGCAATATCCCATTCGTAGGTGGTAATGGACTCCCCTTCAACAGGAATAGAAGTATCCTGAAATTGCACAGGTTCTCCAATGCAAGCTCCTTCAAAGGTAAAATCTGCTTGTGGTGAGGCTAAAACATTGACTATCTGAGAAAGTGAATCTCTACAACCAAAAAAAGATGTAGTCACTAATTTCACCTCAAAAGCCCCTGATCTTGAAAAAGTATGAGTAGGATCCCGGTCAGATGAGGTATTATTACCAGAATCGGGGTCACCAAAATCCCACAGCCACTGTTGAATGTTTGCGCCTTGAACGGTAGAAAGGTCGTTGAATTGAGTGATATTCTGCTCGCAACTAAGATCATTGTTAAATTGAACTTCTGGCAAAGCGAAGATCTCCAAAGTGTTTTCAAAGGTGGTGATGCAGCCTACCGCATTTTCGACGGTCAGAGAAACGTTATAAGTTCCAGGTTCCGTATACTCAAAAGAAGGATTCTCTAAGTCCGATGTAAAGCCATTATCAAAATCCCAGAGGTACGTATCGATTTGACCGGTGGAAGTATTATCAAATTCTAATAAGGTGCCTAAGCAGGAATTATCTGCAGAAAAGGATGGAACCGGACCTTCCTCGACATTTATGTTTTCAAAATACTCCACAGAGCAACCCGGTATTGAGGCTATGAGTTTCACCTCTTTTATACCACCATCCAGAAAAGTAAAATCTAAATCTCTGTCCGTAGAGACTGTCGATCCATCCACTTGCCATTCCCAGGATTCATTTCCTCCAAAATCCCCGGCGGTAGTATTAGTAATGCTTAATGTTTGGTTACTGCAGATCAAGCTTCCGGGCATACTGAAATTGGGTACAGGTTCCTCATAAACTGTTATTGTCTGTCGGGTAAAGTTTTCGCAGGTTCCATCTGATACTTCCACAGTAACTTCGTATTCTCCCGCTGATGTATAGGTGTGGGAAGGATTTTCGTCAGTTGAGGTAGTAGCATCTCCAAAATCCCAAGAGTAGGTGAGTCCAGAGGAAGTGGATTCACTCGTGAACTGGATTGGTGAAGACAAGCAAATGTTTTGTGAGGTGTAGGAGATGGGGGGGGCGGTGTTAGTGTTAACAATTACTTCTTTGGTTGTTTCTTTAAATTGACCGTCAATATCGAAGGCAGTAAGGGTTATTTTATAAGTTCCAGGCATATCAAACCTTATGTCCGGCTCTGTTTCTCCTGAATATATTTTTGATACAAGACAATTAGGAACAAAAGTAGTGCGATGTACATTTGTGAGACCACTGATTAAATTAATTTTATTTTCTCCCTCTATAACTTCTACACCATAATGATTATTTACAAGAGGCTGTACTGTTGAAACTAGTTCTAAAGGTTCCACTGCATTGAAAGAATTTAATTCAATTATTTGCACATTGCCACTTTGAACCGATTGGAATATAAAGTATTCATCGGCTGCCTTGACTACTTTTGTTTTTAACAGGATACCTAACGATGGAAAAGTACTTGATTTAATTAGCGTGGGTGTCGATAAAAGGTCGCCTCCAAAATCAAAAACACTTATGCTTTTTGAAAATGCAGATGAAATTATTGCTTTAAACTCACCATTAACTTCAATAACATCAAAGCCTATCGGTGCGGATACTGAAAATAACGTCCCGGTAGAGCTTATGGATGCCAAGCCTATATCATTCAATAACGAATTACCAAAGTTAACCCGAACGATCTCATCACCATTATTATGTAAGAACATAGGTATATTGTTTTGCCCTTGCTTTAAAATTTTAACATCTCGATTTCTTCCGCTTACACCTAAATTGCCTATTGATTCGGCTGTAGGTGTGGCATTTATATCATTCCAGATTACCCGTGTGATAAAGCCGCCTGTAATTAACTGGTGTCCTATAAAACCAACCCATTTATCATCAACTTTCACTATATCAATTCCTTGCGGAGATTGTAATATCCCTAAATCGCCCAAATTAGTCACGGAAGGCGCATTTTCTATTGACTCACCAAAGTTTAGTTTGAATAGATCATCAGTACTTGAGGTAGCAAAACCGATGTAAGAATTATTGTCCTTGACAATTTTGATGGAGGTTAAATTACCGGCAGATTCCGCAATAATATTATTAAAAGCAGGTCTTTCCAGAAAGTCTATTGAACAAAACTCCCATTCAAAACCGATGGCATCGCTTGAAGTGTTATTAATAATAAAATTCTGATGGGCACAAGATTCGACAGGTAATACAAAATCCGCCTGCGGTTGTGAAAA
>JBCCOE010000011.1:0-74148 GCA_039025475.1 Bacteroidota bacterium
CTAATCGCCCGGTGTAAAAACGTTGATCCAGAGCCACCTGCAGCAAGCTGTCAAACTCTTGAATCGATGAAGGTGTATTCGTAAACACAGGCTCTAGAACGAACTGGCGTTGAGCTGTATCTTTTTTCAAGCGTTTGATCAGCGGTAGCGACACTACATTATTAACACCGGTAAGTCGGTTAAGCTCATTGCTCATTGCCCTGAGTTTTTCGAACTTCTCAGCAGTGTAAACAGAACTGTCTTTAAGCCCGATTGCCATAAGATTTCCGTCTTCACCAAAAAGTTCTTTGAACTGCATGAATTCAACCATGTCCGGATCGTCCGTCGGAACGGTGCTGCTTAAGTTGTAACTCATCTCCACATTACGCGCATGGTACCCCATAAAAATGGTAATCCCGACCAGTACTAAAACCAGCAATAAACGGTATTTTATGATGATATGAGAGAGCTTAGTCCACATCTGAAAAAAGAAAGCGCAAAGGTAATGATTTTACCCTGAAACAATAATCCAAGGCTATTTTCCAGCTATGCGTTTGGCAATGAAATACCCCGGATTTTTCTGAACAAAGAAATAGCATGACGATCTGTAAGTCCTGATACAAAATCCACTACATTCCTTAGCAAATTATAGGCGTCTTCCGGGGAACGATCAAACTCTTTTTTTACCTCTAGGGGCATTAATCTGAGAGCCGATTTATCTCTGGAACTGGCAGAACCATTAACGTATTGATTAATAACTGCTGTACAGAACATTTCCAATAAGCCTGGCAAAACTTCAAATCCTGCAATTTCAGTTTCGACCACTTGCTGAGACCTGTATATCTTTTCTATTGACAGACTTACTACTTGGTTCAGAACCTCTTTAGAGGGTATTAAATCCGTGAGAGCTAAATCAAATTTACCCGCTAGTATGGCTTTTTCTTCAGATAAGAATAACTCTGTACATTCATCCACCAGAATACCTATGGCAATAGCTCTTAACGTACTGATCTTTTCATCAGGGTTATCAATTAACCCCAGCTTATCAGGCCTGAAACGATCCTTTAAGATGCCGGCAAATAGTTCCATAGCCTCGCCGTATCCGACCAGACCAAGGCGGCATCCATCTTCCAGATCTATAAGACTATAGCAAATATCATCTGCCGCTTCAACTAAAAAAGCTAATGGATGACGTGACCAGGAATACTCCTCCCACTGCTTCAAACCCAGAGAGGAGGCTATCAACTTAAAAACATCTCGCTCATTTTGAAAAAAACCATACTTCTTCTGGCTGCGTCTCCCTGGATCTTTATTTTCAATAATCGATTGTCGAGGGTATTTGCTAAACGCGGCTAAAGTTGCATGGGTCAACCTTAGTCCCTGATATTGATCCTTGTTGAGAATTCGAAATCCCTGGGCGTTACCTTCAAAGGTAGTGAGGTCCGCCCATTGCAGTTCATTTACTAAATCTTTATGCATAACGCCATTATCAGATTTGAAAAATTCAGAAATGGCATCTTCTCCTGAATGACCGAATGGTGGGTTTCCAATATCATGAGCCAATGAAGCCGCAGCTACGATACCGCCAAATTCATGTAAATCATAGTTTTCAGATAATTTCGGTTGACGCTCTAGAATTACCTGACCCACTTTTTTACCCAGCGAACGTCCGACGCTAGAGACTTCAAGGCTATGGGTGAGTCTTGTATGAACAAAATCGTCTTCCGGTAATGGATGTACTTGTGTTTTATCCTGAAGTCTTCGAAAAGGATGACTAAAGATTACCCGATCATAGTCTTGTTCAAAAGCACTTCGTGTTCCCTTGTCCTTAGCGCTTACCTTATTCTGGCCACGCTGATTAGATAATAACTGACTCCAATTCATGCCGCCAATTTATACATTTTCATAGGATCTTGTTTGAGCAATTGTGTCAAAGTCTCGTAAAGATCGGGAAGGGCTTGCTGCAGTTCTAAGGGCGTTTCGAAAAAGTACTCCAGCGATACAGCAAAAAACTCATATTCATTGGTGCCTGCATATTTTCTCAAGAAGTGAACTCCATTGCGTATTTCTTGGATCTCTCGCTTGGCAATTACATCGAGTTGTTTCATCGCATTCTTATCCAGAAATCCGTATTCGCTGTTTCTAATTTGATTTTCAAAATGTATTGCGTGTGCCATTTCATGAATACCGAGGTTTAGCGAATCTGCTACATCAGCGTAGCCGGCTACAAAGTTTTTCCACGAGATAATAATAATTCCGGCTCTTGGGTTGACTTCTCCAAGGTGGTATTTCTGGGTAATATTTGAATAATACGCATCCATGTAAATTAGAATTTTGTCAAAGTGCTCAAGAAAAATTCTCCCCAATCCAAAAGTAAGTTGAATCGCAGAGGCCGATATTAATACACGCATTTCAGCCGTCACCTTATTAACTCCCCTCGGAATAAACCTTTTAGAATACATAAACCGCCGGATCCTCTTTTCGAAGATTACCTTCTCCTCCTTGTCAAGCAGATTATAATAGGCGCAGTATTCTTTTAAAATAGTTCGATGCAACTCCTTGAGAGGCTTATAGCGCCTGATTATTGAAATTACTTGGATATAGACAAGCTTAAAAAAATCGTAAAATACCTTGATTACAGCAGCCACTAGTACCAGTAACAGCAGGACAGCTACTATGCTCCAGAACATTAAATTGATCTAAGTAAGGAGTTAATCGAAACTAAAGTGCTCAGACGATTTCTCAATTGCGAAATGGCAACTCTTTCTTGTTTGGTAGAATCACGATCTCTAAGAGTCACTTTGTCATCATCTAAAGAGTCATGATCTACCGTGATACAGTATGGTGTTCCAATAGCATCTTGTCTTCTGTACCTTCTTCCTATAGCATCTTTTTCATCAAACTGACAATTGAAATCGAATTTCAACTCATCCATTATTTCACGAGCTTTTTCCGGTAAACCATCTTTTTTGAGCAGTGGCAGTACAGCTACCTTTACAGGTGCTAATGCCGCCGGGATTTTAAGCACAGTACGTTCACTTCCATCTTCCAGAACTTCTTCAGTGTAAGCGCTGGATAGTATAGCCAAAAACATTCTATCCAATCCGATAGATGTTTCGACCACATAAGGAACATAGTTTTTATTTTCCTGTGGATCGAAGAACTGTAGCTTCTTTCCGGAGTGCTCTTCATGCGCTTTTAAATCGAAGTCTGTTCGACTATGAATACCTTCCAATTCTTTGAAACCCATCGGGAACTTAAACTCAATATCACAGGCGGCGTTAGCATAATGCGCCAGATTTAAGTGGTCATGAAAACGATAATTTTCTTCACCTAAACCTAAAGATTTGTGCCATGCAATTCTCTCTTTTTTCCAATGCTCGTACCATTGCATTTCGTCTCCCGGTTTAACGAAAAACTGCATCTCCATCTGCTCGAACTCCCGCATTCTAAAAATAAATTGTCTAGCAATGATCTCATTTCTGAACGCCTTGCCAATCTGAGCTATGCCAAAAGGTATTTTCATCCTTCCTGTTTTCTGAACATTAAGGAAGTTTACAAAAATGCCTTGAGCGGTCTCAGGTCGCAAATAAATGGTATTTGCTCCTTCCGCTAACGAACCAATCTCGGTTGAGAACATAAGGTTAAATTGACGCACCTCAGTCCAGTTTTTAGATCCGGAAACAGGGCAGGCTATCCCAAGTTCCTCGATTAATACCTTAAGATCCTGAAGCCGCTCCGACTCGATAGCCAATTTCATTCGATCGTTAATAGCATCAATTTGTTCCTTATATTGAAGCACTCTTGGATTAGTACGTATGAACTGATCCTTATCAAAACTTTCTCCGAAGCGTTTCTCTGCTTTTATTACTTCCTTGTTAATCTTTCCTTCGATCTTAGCAATGTGTTCCTCTATTAGCGCATCGGCACGGTATCTTTTTTTTGAGTCCTTATTATCAATTAATGGATCATTAAAGGCATCGACATGACCTGAGGCCTTCCAGGTGGTAGGGTGCATAAAAATAGCTGCGTCAATACCCACTATATTTTCATGCATTTGTACCATAGCCTTCCACCAGTAATTCTTTATGTTATTCTTCAATTCAGCTCCATACTGGCCATAATCATATACAGCCCCCAAGCCGTCATATATTTCACTGGAAGGAAAAACAAACCCATACTCCTTGGCATGAGCTACCACTTTTTTCAACAGATTGTCATCTTGATTTGCCATAGCGCGCAAAGATAGATGAAATTGAAGTTTATGCTACGTCACCGATTTATTTGATACTCCTGACTTTGGGAGCCGTACTGTGAAAACAGAACCTAGGTTGATTTCCGAGTGAATGACAATAGAGCCTTTAAGTTTTTCAACTGCTTCTTTTACTATATACAATCCCAGACCGGATCCGTCGGATTTTTCAGTAGCACGATAAAACATGTTAAATATGCTAGAGATATGTTCTTGCCTAATGCCGGTACCATTATCAATGATCTCAATAACTTCAACACTACTTTCGCGATATCCTTTAATCTGGATTTTGGGATTGCTTAATTCATAGTTATGATATTTAATAGCATTGTTCAACAGGTTACTGAGTATGATTTTTAGACGGTATTTGTCAGTATAGATAGATAAGTCTTCCGCTAAATCGGTTTCAATATCGATTTTGTTGCGTTCTTCAAAATGCTCCAAATCCTCAAGTATTTCCTCGATTAAGCTTGGAACATCTACCTCCTCAATGCAAGTATCTAATCGACTATTTCTTGAATAATTGGTAATATCCGCGATAAACCTGTTAAGGTTGGATATCCGTTGCTTCATAAGATGGAATACCTGCTGTCTCTCTTTTTCATCTGTGGTTAGCTCTGCAATTGAGATCAGACCTTGAACAGAACTTAAAGGGGCTTTAAGATCATGGGAAGTACTATATACGAAGCGATCAAGTTCACGGTTAGCCTTTTCTAGAAGTTGATTCTGCTCTTTAACCTGCTGTTCTGCGCACTTGCGCTTGTTAATATCCAGGATGGTACCCACCATTCTTACAGCACGGCCCTGCTCATCCCATTCCGCTTGACCAGTGTCCAGAACCCAAATATATTCACCTACTTTCGTTCTAGCCCTGCACTCCACCGAAAACGGTGTTCTTTTTTTAAAGTGATTCAATAAAATAACTTTAGCATTATCTAGGTCGTCTGGGTGAATAAATGACAGCATACTTTGCATACTCAAACTTGTTAGATCGGCTTGATCATAACCTAGTAGATCGGCAAGTTTTGGTGATATTTGAATTCGATCGCTATAAGCATCCCACTCCCAAATCCCTGCGCTTGAACCTTGAATTGCCAATTGAAATTTATTCTCGCTTTTCTTTAACTCTTTTGATGTTTTTACGAGATGTTCATTGGACTTAATATTCATTTTCATTAAAAAATAAATGGCCAGTAGCGACGAGAAAAGAGAAACCACAAAATTGGTGGTATAGCTGATATCGATGTACTGCTGTGTCAGTTCTAAAGGCTCGTTTAATTCGATAGTGTAGAAATAGGACCCAAAAGCTAATACGACCGTCAATAAAAAAAACATTATTGAATACTTAAGCTTCTCGTAGCCGAAGATGGTGACTATGTACACGCAGGCTGCTAAGAAGTACAAATACACCCCGGTGGCTTGCTTTTCAATCGAGGCCAATACGGCAATTACAAGAAGAATAGGGCCTATGAAGACTATTTTAGCGCTATCATGTTTACCAATCCTTAGCAACACTAACGACACCGTAGAAAACAATATCATAATGGCATAAAAGGGGATATACAGCGGAGTTCCAATCAGTGATTCTACCACCACAAAGAACAGGCAGACCAGAACGGTAATCGCAGCACCAGCACCAGTCAGAATTACTCTTTGCCGATCCGGCTCACTTGTCCTAAAAAAGACTTCTTTATTTAGAAAAAGCCTGCTAATGTCCAGAGCCATTAGCTAGGATTTTTATCAAATAACAAAGTCATTTTATCCAGGCTTTCATCAGAACCAACCATAGTTACCCAGTCCCCCCTTCGCAGCCGTGTATAGCCGTGTGAAATGATCATTTGCCCTTTTCTTCGAATTGAAAGAATAATAATGTCAGCCGGGAATCGTATATCACGTAATGAAAGACCATGTAAATTCGGATTAAGTACCTCAAGATCAATGGTATCTTGTCCTTTTTGCATACCCAAAAGCAATGAGGTCGCCTGAGGTGATCTTACAAAGTGATCCATGAGGCTGACTATTGCCGTAGACGGGTCTACGATCAATGCCCCCAGCTTATGGAATTTCTCAAAATTATAATGATGATTTAGACGTACAACAATATCATTAGTACCTACATGCTGATAGATCAACTCACATAATTCGTAGTTTTCCTCATCCGTCAACATCAGTACAATTGCCTCAGATTTGGCAGCATCAAGGCTTGCTAAGGCGTCAAGAGACAAAGAATTAATGCTATGGATATCACAGTCAGGATACTCCGCCGGATCTACATGTTTCTTTCTCGTAGCTATTTTTACCTGCCAGCCATGGTCATTAAGTTGTTTGGCTAAGGCTACAGACTGGCTTTCCAAACCAAAAATTATAGCATCCCTGATCCCGTCAAACTCAGGGGTCTCGTGACGCTCCCGACTTTCTCCTACAATGTTTAAGGACCATTTAAACAGAGGAGGACCTACTATTTGGTTGAGTACAATAACTGCTATTATAAGTGTCGACATTTCAATACCCCATTCAGGGAAGGTGTTAGCCACAATGGTGGCCAAGCCGAGACCGACACCAGCCTGCGTTATATACGGCATCCAACCTATGCGATTAAATATTGGAGGATCTCCGGCAAGTGCACCTCCAATAAATGAGCCTATGATCATGCTTACCAAACGAATGGCAAAGAATATAAGGGCTATAGGCCAGACCTTTAGTAATAGGTCAATGGACATGGTAGCCCCCGTAAGCGTAAAAAACGCAACGTAGATCCCAGGACCGACATCCTCAATAATTTTGATAAACTCATATCGGTACCTTGAATAATTTGTTACCAAGAAGCTGCCAATAATACAGATCAGAAGAGGTTCTATTAAGAACTCTTTACCAAAGGCGTCCAGTGTATAATCCTTTAGGAAATAATATAGCAGATACATGGAGTATCCAAAACCAAGTATATACACTGTCTTGGCATACCTGTGAATATTAAAAGACAAGATGAGAATCAGAAGTCTCCCCAGGACATATCCTAAAACAAAAGAAGCTAACAACTCAAGCAATAGAATACCTAAAAACCAGAAGTTAAGATCCGAACCCTTAACCAATACATTGGCCAAAGACATGTTAATAGCGAATAGAACAATAACTAGGAAGTCTTTTAAAACAGTTACTCCCATTGCTGTTTGGGTGAATGGTCCTTTGGCCCGAACTTCGTTGATCACGGCAATAGCTGAGGCGGGAGAGCGCGCGACAAAAATGGTAGCTGCTAATATTGACACAGCTATTTTGGGAGCTGTAGTCATTCCATCCATAAACTGAATTTGATCAGCCAGGAAAAAAACGCAAAGACTGCTCATCACAAAGGTGACTACTAACTGTCCAAAGGTCATCCATTTTATACTCTTAAGACGGTTTCTTAAATCCTTTAAATAAAGTTCGGCAGCTGCGGCAAAAGCAATGAATGCAAGTGATATGTCGTTGATAAAACTAAGGTCGTTTCTTGACGCGTGAGGTACTAAACCAAGCACAAACGGACCCGCTATAATTCCTATGATCAACAGCCCCGTGATAATTGGCAATTTAGCTCGCTGGAAAAGCTTTGCTATTTGATTAGCCCCAACGGCTACGATAAGAAATCCTAATAATAGGAGAATAACTGTATGCTGATTCTGCATTGAAACGAATTAGAACCTCTTAATTAAGTTGCTTAGCCTTTTCCCAATACACGTCCATTTCGGAAAGTGTCATATTCGTCAGGTTTTTTCCATCTTTTTTTGACTCACTTTCTAAATAATTAAAGCGCTTTATGAACTTCTTATTGGTACGTTCTAACGCCTCTTCAGGGTTTAAATTCAGAAATCGCGCATAATTAATAAGCGAAAACAGTAGATCTCCAAATTCTTCCTGAGCCTTCTTTGTGTTTATAACACCTTGTTCTACATTAAACTCACTTTTAAATTCCTGCATTTCTTCCTCCACTTTTTCCCACACCTGGTGCTTCTCCTCCCAGTCGAAGCCTACACCTCGGACTTTTTCCTGGATTCGCATGGCTTTGACCATGGCAGGAAGCGATTTAGGCACACCTCCTAAAACGGTTTTTTTCTTTGACCCTTTTTCTTTTAGCTTAATCTTCTCCCAATTTTGCTTAACCTGGTCTTCGTCATTAACGTCAATATCACCGTAAATATGTGGATGCCTTTCAACTAGTTTATCGCAAACGGCATTAATAACATCCCCAATATGAAAGGCATTGGACTCCGAGGCGATCCGAGAATAAAAAACATTATGAAGCATCAAATCTCCTAACTCCTTTTTGATCTCATCCAGATCCCCCTCAATGATAGCATCACTCAACTCATAAGTTTCCTCAATAGTCAGATGCCTTAGAGATTCTAACGTTTGCTTCATATCCCAAGGGCAATTCTCACGTAACTCGTCCATAGTAGTAAGCAGCCGATCAAAAGCCTTCAATTTTTCCTGCCGATTAAAGTCTTCACTTACCTTTACCTTATTCATTAGAATTAAACTTGTTAGAAACTTAATATCCTCTGTGACTGTTTTTCTAGTCTAATCATTAAATTTGTAAAAAATAATCTATTTATGGCTACTTTATTTTTGGGCATTGGATTTATCGCATTGTTTTTCATATTAATGTCGGTACGCCTTATTTTTTTAAAAGATGGCCAATTTAAGGGTACCTGCGCGTCGCAGAACCCTTATTTAAATAAAGAAGGAGCTACGTGCGGATTCTGTGGTAAAAAAGTAGGAGAAGGTACCGAGTGTGGTAATCCGGATTCAGAGGTAAATAAAGTTATCTCGAAGTTTTCGTAATTCACAACTAAGATATCAAGCCACCCACCGGCTTTTGTTTACAGTCATTCCAGCTAAGCTTATCCATTTTACTACCTTTGCACCTGTAATCAATTCACCTATATATTTTGACATTAATCAAATCCATTTCAGGAATTAGAGGAACAATTGGTGGTAAACCCGGAGAAGGGCTAACCCCTGTTGATATTGTGAAATTTGCAGCCGCTTTTGGCACTTGGGCAGTCGGCAAAACAGATAATAAAAAGTTAGTTATTGGAAGGGATGCCCGTATTTCAGGAGAAATGGTCAGTAAGCTTGTAAGTAATACATTGGTTGGCCTCGGGATTGAAGTTATAGACTTAGGGTTATCTACAACGCCGACAGTAGAAGTGGCTGTAACCATGGAAAATGCGGGAGGCGGCATAATCTTAACCGCCAGTCATAATCCAATTCAGTGGAACGCGCTGAAGCTATTAAATGATAAAGGTGAGTTCATATCCGGAGCAGATGGGGCAGAGGTATTGGAAATAGCCGAAAAGGATAATTTTGAATTCAGTACAGTATTAAAGTTGGGGAATTACCTATCGGATAACTCCTATATTGACAAACATATACAATCTATTTTAGACCTTCCTTTAGTAGATAAAGACGCTATCAAAGAGGCTAAGTTCAAAGTAGTTATCGACTGTGTTAACTCTACTGGGGGTATCGCCTTGCCTAAGCTTCTTAGTGCCCTGAACGTTCGAGAAGTAAAGGAATTATACACAGAACCTAATGGACATTTTCCGCATAACCCAGAGCCACTTCCTGAAAATATCACCCATATCTGTTCAGAGCTCGAAAATGGAGACTATGATTTGGGCATTGTTGTAGATCCTGATGTTGATCGTCTAGCGCTTATACAGGAAAACGGAGTTCCTTTTGGTGAAGAATACACTTTAGTAGCAGTTGCTGACTACATATTAAAACATAAAAAGGGTAATACAGTGTCTAATCTTAGTTCATCCATGGCGCTTCGTACCGTAGCAGAAGCCAACGGTGGCTCCTATTCTTCATCTGCAGTTGGAGAGGTTAACGTTGTAAACGAAATGAAAGCTACAGAGGCAGTAGTCGGAGGTGAAGGTAATGGTGGCATTATTTATCCTGACCTTCACTATGGGAGAGATGCGATGGTAGGTATCGCTTTGTTTCTTACACACTTGGCTAAATCGGGTCAACGCGCTTCACAGTTGCGCTCCGGTTATCCCAATTATTACATTTCAAAAAATAAGATTGAACTTACTCCAGAAGTTGACGTCGACAAAATCCTTGACCTTATTCAACAGAAATATGCTAAAGAAAAAGTGATAACGATTGATGGAGTGAAAATTGAGTTTGAGAGCGAATGGGTACATTTGAGAAAGTCGAATACAGAGCCTATTATAAGAATTTATGCAGAATCAGATTCAGAAGCTACTTCTGACTATTTAGCAAACAAAATAATAAGTGACATCAAAGAAATAATAAGTTAAGTCATGAATAGGATTTACCTTGACAACGCAGCGACTACTCCGTTAGACCCTGAAGTTCTGGAAGCTATGCTTCCCTTCTTTAAAGAGCATTTTGGTAATCCTTCCTCGACTCATGGTCATGGTAGGGAAGTAAGGTCCGCAATCGAATATGCGCGTAAGTCTGTGGCTCAACATCTCAATACTACTCCTGGTGAAATTTTCTTTACTTCGGGGGGGACCGAAGCGGACAACGCACTGATAACCTGCGGTATTGATTCTAATGGTTTGAAACATGCTATTACTTCCAGGATCGAACATCACGCGGTTTTACATACTCTGGAAAATCTTGAGAAATCGGGTAAAATAAAATTGAGCTTCGTAGAACTGGATGAAAAAGGCCATATTGAATTGGATCATCTTGAAGAATTGCTTAGAACGAATGATCAATCTTTTGTTTCGTTAATGCATGCCAACAATGAAGTTGGAAATATAAATGATATCAATGCAATAGGAGATTTAGCCGAACAATATAATGCCTTATTCCATTCTGATACCGTACAAACCATAGGACACTATCCTCATAGTTTAAAAGATATTAAAGTTCACTGTATAACAGGCGCAGCTCATAAATTCCATGGCCCTAAGGGCGCTGGATTCATGTATATTAAAAGAGGAAGTACTATTCATCCCTTTATTCACGGCGGAGCGCAGGAACGCGAAATGCGAGGAGGTACAGAAAACGTTACGGGCATTGTAGGTACAGCGAAAGCGCTAGAAATAGCCTATAGAGACATGGAGAAGCACAAAAAACATGTCGAAAGCATAAAAATAAGAATGATTGAAAAGCTGAAATCCGCAATCCCTGGAGTGAACTTTAACGGTGATTCAGCGAACTTAGACCGCAGCCTATATACCGTGTTAAATGTGTGCCTGCCATCTTCTGAAGACAATGACATGCTTTTGTTTACACTGGATATAAACGGTATTTCTGCCTCCGGGGGAAGCGCATGTTCAAGTGGAGCGACTACCTCATCTCACGTCTTAAGTGCCCTTGAAACCGATCCCAACCGAGGTGCAGTACGTTTTTCTTTTAGCAAGTATACTACCATAGAGGAAATTGATTTTACCGTAGAGAAGGTCGCAGAATTCTACCAGGTAGAAGCTTAGAAGATTATCTTATTCAAGACCAGATCTTTTAGGCATGCAATCCATTTTGGGTGATCATTTAGGCTTTCTACTAATTGCACCTTTTCGCCCCCTAATTCTTCAAATATTTCTTGATATTCGTCTCCTATTTCAATGATGGTTTCCAGACAATCTGCCGTAAATGCAGGTGAGAAAACCAATAGCTTCTTCGCTCCTTTTTTGCCCCACTCTTCTACAACTTTATCAGAAAAGGGTTCCAGCCAATTTTTGTCAAGTCGAGATTGAAAGCAAACAGTATAATCGTTTTCAGGTATACCTAATTTATCGGCAATAAGCCTGGTGGTGGCAAAGCATGTAGCCTTATAACAATACTGATTCTCTTCCGTAACCTCATGTTCACAATCACGTTCCTGACAAAGGCCTTCGTCATATACCTTATCAACCTGGCGTTCCGGAAGGCCATGGTAAGAAAAAAGTATATGATCATAATCAGAGAAATTATACTTAGAACCTCTATCCACTACAGCATCTATGAAATCTGGGTGGTCATAATATTGGCTTATTACTTTGACCTCAGGAATAACCCACCATTTACTTATTTCCCGCATAGCTAGCTCTAAAGCAGATCCCGTACTTGCAGAAGCGTATTGCGGGAACATAGGAAGTAAAATTATTCTCTTATACTTCCTTTTTCGCATTTCCTCAAGTACATGTTTGATATTGGGATTTTTATATCGCATGGCGAGATGTACTTCATAGCTATTACCTAAATGTTCATCGAGCAGCTTCTCTACATTTCTACTGTGAAAAAGTAAAGGCGAGCCTTCATCAGTCCATAGTTCTTTGTAAACTTTAGCCGATTTTGGAGCCCGGAAAGGAACTATTATGAGATTCACCAAAAACAGTCTTAAAAGCTTGGGTATATCGATAACCCGAGGGTCATTTAAGAATTCTGATAAATACGATCTGACATTACCCACAGATGGGCTATCGGGTGTGCCAAGATTAATAAGAAGAACTCCTGTTTTTCCTTTTACTGATTCCATATTTCTAATAAACAAGCGGCAAAACTAATAGTTATGCACCTGTATTGAATAAGAAATCTACCTGAGATTAGTGGCTTTATTTCTATATATTAGCCTGGTAGATAACCGCGGCGTAAACAATGAACCTGGCAAACCTTGCCAGGGCTATGAGCAAAAATTTCGGAAAAGGGAAACCTGTAGCGCCAACAAGCATACATATGGCAGAGAAGGGAATAGGTGTAATTGCCCCAACAAAAATAAGAAGGCCGCCGAATTTATTTAAGGTATTTTTATATCGGTAAATATACTTACCCAGTAAGTTTTCAAGCCAACCAATTTTTGATGCATTCACACCAATGTTATAACCCACAACACCGGCAGTATAAGAAATCGTGGCAAGAAAAAGTATGTCGAGGAAGTAGACATTAAATATACCGTGTTTAATAGACCATATCATAAAGAGTTCGGGTGGAATAATGCCAAAAACCACCTCTGATAAAGTAAAAACCACGTAAACTAATATTGGCCATTGCCCAATGTGATCTATGAAACCATCAAAAGCTGTATACTTCTGAAGTAGAATATAAAGTACTACAATAACTAAAAGACCGATGAACCCTTTGAGGAGATTTTTAAGGAGAAATCTGTATCTGAAATTAAGCAACTGCCTGTTTATTGAATTGGTGCTCTTTTAAACGGTTTAGCCTCATCAAAAAGTTTCCGATAGGTAATATGGGTTTTAACGACATCTCCTCCTACTTGTTCTACCACCCTGATCATCTTAGGATTAAAGTCACCTATCCAGTTCATTTCAAGATCATCGTACCTTTGGTAGTCCTTTTGAACCATTTGAGCCGTTGCGAGAACCAAAGCACCCTCCAGGCCTTTCCCCTGATGTTCCGGTACAATTCCAAAAACCAAGCCCAGCATTTTATGGCAACTCTTACGCCATTTATGCCAAACAAACTTCAATTTGCCAATTAAATCGAGCTTGCCATTTACGTATTTAAAAATCTGATTGACTTCGGGAAGGTTAATATAAAAAGCCACAGGGTCATCACCATGATATCCGAACCAAACTATCTTCTCATCGATAATTGGTTTCATCTGCTTCATTATATTTTTTGCCTGTAAGCTTGACATTTGAGCTACGCCTTTATGACGTGCCCAGGCTTTGTTATAAATGATTCGGAAGTGTTCTGTATACTCGTCTAGCTTTTTTAGTTCGAGATGTCTGAAATTATATTCAGGGTCTTGAAAGGCCTTTTCCCCTTTTTCCATCAGACGGGGTGAGAAAGGGTCGCGAACCTTACGCCCAAATGTTAATTGCTTAAAATAAATTTGAAAACCATACTCTTCAAAAAGTTGCTGATAATACGAGAAGTTATAATTGCAGTTATAATTGGGTTCAATATCGTACCCGTCAACAAGTAACCCCCACCACTTATCTCGTTCACCAAAATTTATAGGGCCATCCATCGCTTCCATACCTCTTGTTTCTAACCACTCCTTGGCAGCGTCAAATAACTTAGATGCTACTGCATGTTCATTTACAGATTCAAAAAAACCAATGCCTCCGGTTGGCTGATCATTGTCTTTGTTAACCGTTTTTTTATTTATAAACGCCGCTATTCTCCCTTTTACTATATTACCATCTTTTAAGATCCAACGGATGCACTCACCATTTCGGAATGTCTTATTCTTTTTGGTGTCAAATACTGCTTCAATATCCTTATCTAACGGCCTTATCCAGTTTTCCTCATTTTTATACAGTCTTACAGGCAATTGAATAAATTGCTTAATCCGTCGCTTGTCAATACCCACTTCTAATAATTCCATCCGCTTTAGTTTTTTGTGTGGTTAGGAAGGCTGATTTTAAATTCAGTTCCTATGTGTTCTTTACTTTCTATCTTGATAGAACCCTTCAACTTATCCACTGCATTTTTTACTATATACAATCCTATACCTGAACCTTCCGAAGACTCTGTTGCACGATAGAACATATCGAATATTTTGGGAAGCGTCTTTTGTGATATTCCAATACCGTTGTCTTTCACCACGACCAGAGCATTGGTCTCATCAACATTAATACTGATATCCACAAAACTCTCTGGTTTCTCGATGTCCACATACTTTATAGCATTTGAGATCAGGTTTCTGAAAATTTCATTAACGCGCCACGGATCCGAGAAAAATTGTGTGCCGGTGATATCAATTGAAACCTTTATACTATCTGCATTTGTTAAATAACTAAGATCTGAGAAGCATTTATTTACAACGTTTCTTAAATCAATATTGGAGATTTCAACCTGAAGTTTCAGGTTTTTAGAGTGGCTCAAAACATCATTTATAAAGGCATCTAATAATTGAATTCTGTTTTCGATCATTCCTACGTATTGCCTTAGACTTTTGGCGGAATCCTCTAACCTCGCCAGGTTCACAAGCCCAAGGACAGAAGAAAGCGGGGCCCTTAAATCATGAGAAACCTTGTATACAAAATTATCTAGTTCATCATTTCGTACCTTTAGCTCGTTTTCAATTCTGGTACGCTCAGTAATATCAACATAGATACCGTATATCCCGATAGTTTCATTTTCCATTGTGACAGGAACACCATAAATAATTACCGGAATTCTAGTACCGTCCTTATGTAATCTCCACGATTCCAGTTTACCTACTTCTCCACGAGCAGTTAGCAAGTTTATGTCAAGTGCTGCTTGGGACTCATCTTCCGGGACAAGAACATTATTGAGGATCTTACCAACAAGTTCTTCGTGATCATACCCAAAAATATCCTTGAAACCCTGATTGATCTGGATAACATGATGTTCTTCATCTAATAAAACCAGTCCTAATGGAGAGTTTTCAAACAGTTGTCCAAATAGTAATTCATTATGTTTTGACCTCTTTTCTGTCAATACACGCTCCGTTACGTCCAGGAGCATACCATATCTTGTATTGGGATTAGCCCCTCGGGTATCGGATTTACCCTCTATCCACTTTACCTCACCATTAACAATAAACCTTCCTTGCCATTCCCATTTTTCCCTCTTTTGCGCAGCTTCGAGCGAAGACCTGGTGAACTCTTCCAGATCATCTTTATGGATCATAGAAGTAATTAAGAATTGGTCATTAATGATTTCCTCTGGTGTGTAACCAAACATCTCAATTGAACCTTGACTTAAAAACGTGAAACTCGTGTCCCCTTCAAAGTCATATTCGTAGATGACGCCCGGCAATCCCATGGTGAGCAATTGAAATTTTAAATGATTCTCAGTTAAAATTTCTTCCGCTTGCATCTGAAAAGTAATGTCAGATATTACAAAAGCGACTTCCTGAATTGCACCCGTATTATCTTTAACCGGATAAATATGGCCTTTTAGGTACCTCTCTTGATCTATACCTAAGTGAGCTAGACTTTTGGTTTTTCCAGGATTATATCGAACGGGAGGTATATCAACGGTTTCTCCACTAAACCCCTTTTGCACAAAGGGAGTAAGGCCAATATCATCAAGCTGTTCGTCTTCAAAAATATTATATGTTGTCCCTTTTACCAACGCTCTACCCATTTCACTAGGCGCACCCCAGATTTTACCATAGGCTTCATTGAAGTACTTAGGGCTTCCGTTAGGCCTGTATATTGCAGTGGCAATGGGTGATTTGGCAATCAATGACTTATAGCTTGAGCGCTTGGTGAGAATCGGCTCTATTCGATGTCTCTTGAACCTGACAATAGAACGCTTTAAAGATAACCTAATAACATTGAGCTCAATGTGCGATGAGTCGTTCACCTCAAAATTTACTGACTCACCCTTGGATAATGCTTCTGTTAAGTTTTCTAGCGCGCGCCACTTTGAAAACTTCTCTGTCAAATATTTAAACTCCCGACCTACAATATCAACCTGCATCCACTCTTTGAATGCAACATTTGCATCCAGAACTACCCATTCAGAACTGACCAATACGCAGGGGTCTGCAATACTCTGAATTAAGTCGGTTTTCATAGTTCAAAAATGATTCTTCAATCAATTATGATTTCGCAGGCTTGAAAGTTAATTTAGAGTTAGTCAACTCCCGAATGGAACCAATTACTACTAACGCTTATATCCACAGCCAAGCGTCGAAATTACTAATTTGCCCAAAATTCTGTCCCTATGAACTCTAAAAAAATAACTTTTCGTAATAAACAGGAGATTTCGCTATCGGCTAGTCTTGAAACGCCCTTAATTGGTAAGCCTATCGCCTATGCGATCTTTGCTCACTGTTTTACTTGTTCCAAAAACCTGTCCGCAGTCGTGAATATTAGCCGTTCATTGACACAACAAGGTATAGCTGTACTGCGGTTTGACTTTACAGGACTAGGAAACAGCCACGGAGATTTCTCTGAAACCAATTTCTCGTCAAATATAGGAGACCTATATGCTGCCTATACATTTCTTAAACAAGAATATGAGCCTCCAAAAATCATCATTGGACACTCTCTGGGAGGGGCCGCGGTTTTGGCCGCAGCTGGAGGGATGGAGGCTATTAAATCTGTCGTAACGGTTGGGTCACCGTCGGATCCGATTCACGTAAAACATTTACTGGCTGAAGGGCTTGATGAAATTAAGCAAAAAGGTGAAGCTACCGTTTCTATTGGAGGCAGGCCATTTAAAATGAAAAAGCAGTTTTTAGATGATCTTGAAAAGAATGATCTAAAGGCCATATTAGGCTCCTTAAATAAAGCACTATTGATTTTACACTCGCCTCAGGATGAAATTGTTGGTATTGAAAATGCCAGAAAGATCTACGAGGGCGCTATGCATCCAAAGAGCTTTGTTACATTGGACGGAGCCGACCATTTGCTCACAAAGAAAGCTGATTCCCTTTACGTCGGTCAGATCATTGCTTCCTGGGTCACCAGATACCTTGATCTAAAAACGGAAATCGATTTAATTACGGACAAGCAAGTAGTCAGCAGAACGGGTGATGACGGCTTTACTACTGAATTAAGAGCTGGAAATCATTCTTTTTTGGCCGACGAACCTGCTTCAGTCGGTGGCAAGGACTTAGGACCGACCCCTTATGATTACCTGGTGGCAGCTATTGGCGCATGTACCAGTATGACACTTAGAATGTACGCAGAACGAAAGAAATGGCCGCTAGAAGAAGCCATTGTGCATTTGGAACATAATAAAGTTCATGAAAAAGACTGCGAGAATTGCGAAAGTGCATCTTCCAAGATCGACAGAATAGACCGGGAAATTGAGCTAGTCGGAGACTTGTCGGAAGAACAACGCCTTAAGCTTTTAGAAATTGCAGATAAGTGCCCTGTGCATCGAACTCTTCATGGCGAGATCAAGGTAGTCAGTAAGTTAATCTAACGGTTGAGTTTTGATAAATTTCACATCGCTAAGCTTCCAATCTATTACCAGTCCACGCCCCAAACCTTCAGCGGCTTTTCTGCCGTAAAGAAGTTCACTTAAGTACAGTGCGGGATCATACGATTTAGCTCCACCAACAGATGTGATTAGCTTACCATCATGAACAAAGCTAACTCCTTCATGAACAGTGAGGTGCGGAAAAGTTTGGCGATACCTATCAATATCAGAGGGAAAAGTGGTTGACTCCCTTCCATCGATTAAACCGGCCTTAGCCAGGACAAAAGCTCCGTCACATAGTGACATAACATATTTTGCTTCTTGACCGATGCTTTTGACAAATCCTATGAGCGCCTCATTTTCTAGGTCAGTGTCCATACTATGTTCTGCACTCGGTACTACCAGAATATCAATTTTAGGTAGGGAATCAGTCAAAAAAGAATAGTCGGGTAGAATTTGCAGGCCTTCAAAAGTGGTTATTGTATCTCGATTAGGAGCCACGGTAAAAACTTTCATCCCCTTTTCAGTATGAAAAACCGTATGATGCAGAATATCCATTGGAGCTACCAATTCAGAATTATATACCCCGTCAACAATCAGAAACGCAGCATTTAGAATGGTTTCTGGCAGAATGGGTTTTACTTCAGGAATCAGATTATTGACTTCATTCTGATCCTGGGGCTTTGCGCAAGATAAAAGCAAAACAATAGGCACGAAAAACAAACGAATATGGCGCATACTCTATAGATCAGCACCCGAAGGTAAATAATTCATTTCAGATTGTTTATGATATATAGCAGACTCAATCATGCCATCAAAAAAAGGTTGACAACGATCTTTTACAAATCCCTCACCTTTAAGATAAAAGTCAAAATCAAGAAGACGCTTGCCTTCGAGACGTGTAGTCAGTCGGAAAAAAATATACATAAGACCGATTAATACTTTATGCCAGATTTTTGGAGTATTGACGAAATCAGTGACTATCAAAGAGCCCGCTGGTTTTAGCAGCTGATTTAAGCGTCTAATTACTTTAGCAAGGTTTTCTTCTGTGAATACGTCTAAAAAAAACGCAGCTAATACGACATCATGATGTACATTACCCAGCCGATCTAATTCACCTAAAATATAATTCACTTTTATATTTTGAAAAGGTCCTCTCTTCTTGGACATGGTGATCATTTTTTCGGATTTGTCTAAATAGTTCACTATCAAAGGTTTTCTAAGTGCGTCCAATTTGTTTAATACATGTCCTGTGCCTCCACCCACGATAAGAACTTTATCACCATTTTTTAACTCCCCGTAGTATTGAGTTTGAGAATTTATCAAAGTATTTCCAAAAACCAGTCGTGCTAAATGGTCGTAAACAGCCGAAATAAGATTAAAGTTGTTCACAATAAAATCACAGGCATAAGAAAAACCGCATCACCTATATAGCGAAAATTCATCTGGCAAAAGCGTGTTTCAGAAAACTTGAAAATAATAAATAACGGTATGGTCATGAAGAGTAAAATCAAGAGAAGTGGATCTCCGAAGTAAATGTATCCTAAAATAGATATGCATGAAATTAAGATCGAAATCATGGCTATGACGATTTTTATGGGTTGTGTTCCCAAAATAGTTACCACTGAGGATAAACCTGCCTTCTTATCAAAGGACATATCGTACAACGAAAAAATAAGAAGGTTTTTTAGTGCCACTAGAAAAAATACCGCAACACACAGAAAAAAACTACTGCTGAAACTCCCTTCGAAAATACTTAACGGTCCAATAATCACACCAGCAGTATAGATAATCGCCACCACAAGCTCCTTATGTAAAAGCCATTTTATTTTGATCAAATGTATGGTGCATAAATAGCCAAAAACACCTCCGGACAGTACTACTCCCCACAAAAGCGTTTTTGAGTCGATAATAAATAGAAGCGCAATGGAAACCAACGTACATATTACTATTAACCACCCAAGCCGCTGAAAGTACTTTTTATGAAAAGAATGTCGATCGCTCTGAAGAACCTGCTCATCACCCTTGGTGTCCATGAGCCGGTCAAAAGTATAAATAATCCAAACGGTTGAGCCAAGCAAAACGTATACCGAGGCCTCTACATTTACTCCTAAAAAAACAGCAAATGCCATAGAGGAGATAATTGCCCCAAATACTACATCAAGGTTTAGTAAGTTGAATAACTTGTATACTTTGAACATTAGTCAAAGTTCAGTTTTTAATTCTAGGTTCAAATTAGCACATTGGAACATTATTTGTTTCGTCCACAGTTTAACTTAGTTTTGAATCAAACCGTAACGAATACGTTGTCATGAAAGGACTTTATATCGCCGTTTTTTTATTATGTTCAGGTTTTACCCTGGGTGCTCAACCTAATTATTCTCTAAACACGTACAATGTACAAAGTGGTAAAAGATCCAACTTTTACGATAGGGAGGCTAAAGGCCTTATAAAAAGAGGCAGATATACTGAAGCGCTGCTCAACGCGGCTACGGCTTTAAAAACAGCAGATAAAAAGAAGCATCTATCTGACGCTCAGGAAAGGTTAAATGAGTCTTATCAACCTGCCATGGATGCCAACTCGAACAGAATAGATCAATTAAAAGAAAGTACGGCCACTTTCGAGGGTGATATTACCGTGACCCAGTTTGCCGAACTAATCAGGATTTATACCACAATTAACAAAATACAAGGCGTTCTATCGGATATACCTAAAAAATCATTCAAACCTGCAAAAAAGAGGGATGCGGGTTTTAGTTATGAACCTGTTAACTTCTCTAAGGAGCTTGAATCCACTAAAGTGAAGTTTGAAGAATCAAAAAAGGAAGCCGCCGTAATGCACTATGCAAAGGGCAGAGAACTTGAAAGCAGTGAAATAAAATCAGAATTAAAACGATCCGCTAAACATTTCAAGTGGTCCAATCAATATTCGCCTGATTACCGAGATGCTACGGAGCGTTATAATAACGTTAAAGTTGGCGCCACTACCAGAATGGGAATTAACAAGTTTGATATGACCACTAGTACGCGGTATGGAGACGTAGGAGCAATTTTATCAGAGCATTTATTGAATAACTTGGCTGCTAAAGCCAGGAAGCTGGAATTCTTTGAGGTAATCGACCGCGACAAGCTGGATGAGGTAATACGAGAACAAAAGCTATCTCTTTCCGGCTTAATGGATGAGAGCACAACGGCCGAAATTGGTGAACTTAAGGGAGTAGATGTTATACTTGTCGGCAATGTTACCGAGAGTATTGTGGACCGTCAGCAATCCGGGCCTTCGGAGAGAGACTATACTAAAGAGGTGGTATTAAGAAAAGAGAAATATACTGACGAAGATGGGAAAGAAAAGACCCGCGAAATAAAAGGTGAGGTATCAGCTACTGCAGAAGTTTATTCCAAGAGCGCTGAAGCTACAGTTGGTTGTACTTACAAAGTAATAGACGTACAAACCGGAGAAGTATTAGAGTCCGGTTCTACATTAGGCACCGATACCTGGACATTTCGATGGATTGGAAGCTACGATGGAGATAAGCGAGCGTTGCCTTCAATGCCTCGTGAAGAAAGAAAGTACCCAAGTCTTAGCAAGATGAGCAACCAGGCGGCTCGGGAGGCTTCGAACAAAGTGCTTAATGGGCTTTCATCTTATGTTTCGAAAGTTGGGCGCTAATTGCCAAATTCGAGTTTGTAAGACAAATCATTAGCGATCATTTTTTTTGCCTTTTCGTATGCCTTAGCGTCCGCAATGCTATAGTCCGCTCCACCTCCTTTGACATTAGAAACGGAGTATTTATAAATCTCCTTGTCCGTTTTACGACTTTGCATAGAAACCGTAGCATCTAAGTAACTAAATGAAGCTATATTGTTTTTTTGCCCCTCTCGGGTAGCGGCGTTAATTCGTATTACGTAGTCGGCATCCTCCGGAGTTTCTACAAATTGGTAATCTAACTCCGCTAATTCTTTCTTTATGGAGGGTTCCAGAACCGTAATGGTACGCGGCTTACCCAAACTGGACTCGGTAGATTCTACAAAAACAGTCGGCGCTATAACTCGTAATTTATTTTCAAGCCTATATGGCGGATGATCCAGTATGGCCTTTTGATAAAAACCGGAAGTTGGCGGAATATCTAGCAACGACGCCACATCGATTATCGTAATAAGCGTAAAATCACCACTACGTGGAAGCTGATCTGTATTCAACTTTAAAGATGCCTTCCCATACTTACCTGAAGTTATAGTAGTTTCATATTCTACTTGCTCTTCGCGTTTTATGGTAAACTTTAAGGGAATATCTACCAGCAGCTCGTCTTCATAAGATACCGCCGCTTCTATAGGATAATCGAATAGATCCACTTTTTTTATTACATAGTCATCGTTCTCATCAACCAGTTTAATAGAGGATAGTGCCTCAATATATTCAAAATTCTTAGGCAGGAAGCTTACTTCCCCCAGCTGGAGAACCTGATTTGGAACTTTCACACTGATGCCCGCTCTGGCCGTACCACTCTCATCGACGAGGTTTGAGGTCACCAGCGTAATACTATTAGATTCTGTAAAGGTTCCTTGGTAGGTCAATTGACAGCCAGAATCCGTGATAAGCGCTGTTCCAAGCTCCCCAAGTAAATTCAACGACTTGTTTTTCATTTCTATTGAGAAGTCACTCTCTTTACCGGAGTCTTCAAAGCCAATCACCCCGCTACATACATTTATAGATTCATCACCCAGCTGAAGTTGTAATTGATAACTTATATAACTTGCCAGTTCACTAATATTTAATGTACTTGTTGTAAGTGCCTTATCGGTGAGATTAGCCACTTCCGCGTTCATTTCTCTAATCTTAGGAAAGTCAATCCTGTTTTCCTGGGACAAAGCTAGTAGTACAACCGCAGCATCATTAATTTTATTGAGCTCCACCTGACTCTTATACAACAGCTCTATCACCGTACCTTTGCTTCCGGAGCTAAGACCTTGTCTGACGTTACTAATATTATTCTCAATTTCCGCTGTACTGACCCGGATAATATCAAGATTGTAATCTACTAACTCCTGAATGCTTACGTAGGAAAATGAGAACGCTAGCCTTTTCTTTTTATTATAATAGTTCTCAAACTTTAGCCCCACCAGCTCTGCCTCTGAAGAAGATATCGAGGTTTGATCCAACATTTGGGTAGCCTCCGTATTCACAATGGAAATATTCATCTCCGTCTCTGCTTTAACATCCACCCGAATAGACTCAATGATTTGGTTTCTTGAAAGCTGATTCAGTTGACCATATATATCCGCAAGGCTCTGCTTTTTACCTACCAACTCTGAACTAAGACCAGTAAGGTAAACCTCAGATGGATAACGCGATTGTCTTTGGTAAGGGTCGAGCCAACTTGGAGCGTTTTTTTGAGCGACAAGCTGTTCAAAAGACAAAAGGACAAATACAGTGAACCAAAAGCGTTTCATAGGCAATAAAATTGAAAGGGCTCAGATTTTAACCTGAGCCCACTATTTTAAAAGAGATAAATCAAATATTAAAATTTCAACAGCTTCTCCAGCTTCTCATGGGCCAGGTCTGTTTCTGATTCAAGCTTTTCGCTCAACGTTTTTCTAGCTACTTCCATCGCCTTTTTAGTATTATAAGCCATTCTTACAGAAGACTCAACATTCTTGTTTTTCAATGTTCTGTAGATTTCGAAAAGGGGTAATGATCTACCCAATTCCTGGGCAATTATATTCTTAGAGGCAGCAACTGTTTTGGTAACTGATGCTGCTTCCTCCGCATTCAATTGCTGGTTGGCGATACTACTTTCAATAAGTGCCGCTACCTGTGTAGAAATAGAACCAGCTAATTCCAACTTAGCTAATTCAGTAGCCTGAAGCTTAGCTGCAGACTGGGTATTAGCTACAGAATTACCTGATGCCACAATATATAATGGGAATCCTTCTTCATCCACTTCATACTGACGCATCCATGCTGTTTCGATTTGCTTAGCCATTGGAAGAGCACCCGGCGCTACGGTATACCCTTGCTTTTTAAATCTTTTTGCCTCTTTTCGAGCTTCCTTAACCGCTTTTTTCTTTATTTCTTTCTTCAAAGGTTTTTTATTGACCTGCGCATCCGCCTGATCAAAAGCAACGACTGAGCACATCAAGGCGAGCATTACAATTCTGAGAGTTTTCATAAGTATCAATTTTTAGTTTTTCGTATCGACTTTGAGCCTTTGTTATTGGCTCCATAAATATAGCAATTGCACCCGTACAATTGTTATGCCGTCGGAATTACAATGATTATGCCACTTTACCTTCGGAAGGTAAACTGCGATGCACAAGAAGTCAAAATCTACTCTATTTCAAAAGCGAGTTGTGTTTTGACTTTATCAGATGATGGTACAGCCAGATCTACATCAAAGCCAGAAACTAACGTATTCCCGCTGATATCTTCTAGTTTTGGATTCACATCTATGGTATATACACCTGCCTTCCACGGGCTTGCAGGAATAAACCTACACCCTCTATTGCCTGACTCCCATTTCCCACTGACTAATTTTTCTACTCTATAAATTTCGATCATTCTTTCGACCAAAACAGGATCTAGATTACGTAAGGTTCGAATCATCAAGGCGTTAGTACTTCTAACATCGGGGGTCTGAATATCCCAATTTGAAATGTCGACTCTATGTCTTTCTGCACCGCTCGTGTAGAATGACTTTTCAAAATTGTCAGCCAGAAACCTACCTTCGGCGTCAGTCCATTTCTTGGAAACTCGTAGTTTATAGTTCTTTTCCTCCTCGAATATTTGGCCTTTACTAACATTAGGCCCTACTCCTCTTTTTATTCGACCAGGGTGGAATAACAGGGTTAAACGGGTTCGCTTTTCATCCCATAATCCTTCAGGTATAACCACAAATGGCTCGCTTAGGGAATGTCCGTTCTTATCAAAAACCTCAATGTAATCGTAGGGGTTACCAAGTCCCATAGGGCTGGAAAAGGTTAAGTAGGTTCTTAGGACATTGTTAGGTAAAGTATCTAGATCCGGTAAAAAAGAAATAACAGTAGTTCGGTTTTTAAATGATCTCGAAAAACGAAGTGGAAATGATTTTATGTATTGCCTCGAATCGTGAACAAGTACGTTGAAGTCAGTAAAGGCAATGTAGGTGACTTCGGGATCAGGAAGAAATCGAGGTTGAAATATCAAACTCGTATCAGTCAATTGATAATGACCGAGCATATTATAGTCCGAACCCTCCACGCGCACATAAAAAAAGGAATCCGGTTCTTTTATTTTTTCCAACTGGCCTAATTGCTCGACACTAAGGCCTACTAAATTTATAGCGCCGTATGTCCGGGATTCTCGGTGATCGTCGATTACAATTTCCTGTGCTGAAGCACTAAAGACGAGAAACCCACAAAACAAACTCAGATAATAACAGTAAACTGTCTTTAGGGAATTAGCCATTCTTTAGACATTGACACCAAAGCCAGTTTACCGCTTGGAAGCCTTTGAGTGGCGATCAGGAACTTCTCATTCAGGTTGTCTAACTGTTGTACACCGGAGCCTGAACGGGGCGTATATTTCACTCCACCCGTATATCCTTTTACTTCTTCAGTGATACCTCCCTGGTAGTTCTTAACATCTTCAGGATTAAATATCAATAATGGCAATTGGCTATTCGACATTAATATATACTCCTTTCCGTTGTTCGTGTAGGGCACCATATCTAATGGGTAATTGCCTGAACCGAACTCCGCCACAGTGCGCCCTTTCACGTGCTTTCCATTTTCTAAACTGGCGGTCTCAAAAGTAACCAGAGGGGTACATAGATAAGCAGCAATGATATGCTCCTTATTGTCAAAATCGTAAGGAACAAATGTTCGTATTGGAGCATGTGTTTCGTATTTACCATGGGCTCCGTGGAAGATCTCCAGCGTAGAGACCGAAACCTCATTTTTAAACGGGTATGGGGTTACCCACATAGAGGCTGCAAATTCTTCGTTGGATAGGCCGGTTATGTATAACTTACCGTTGCTATAATTTAAACTTGTGATAGCATCCACCCGGGTGGTTACTCCTTTTTTCCATCGATGTTCAATTCCTTCATCCACTGGATTAGGTAGCTTCACCAAACTGTAGGATACGTTTTCCAAAGAGGCTTCAGAGATCTCTCCATTTGTATTTACTTTTAATAAAATATCTGCAGGAGCCAGGTCATTAGGCAAATGCCACTTCGTAGTCCATGCCGCCCGACCGCGAGAGACGCTCAGGTAAATGTTTTGGGAAATAGGGTTAACCGCTAAATCGTGAATAAGGACATTGTCATCGCTCGTTCCAAGCAATCCGGCGACTTGTCCTTCCAGATCCGCGATAGACACGCCTTTAGCATTCTCACTTTTTTCATCATCTTCAAGATCAATAGCATATACCACTCCACCATAGGAATCTCCAATGAACAAGGTGCCGGTTTCACTAAACTCCAGGGTACCGATTGATTTAATGTCTGGCTTACCCCTTTTTGATTGACCACTAACAGAAAAGGCTAGAAACAAAGTCAAGATGAGAACTGAGAAACGCATGATTAATAGTGATTGGTGATCTAATGAAGTTACGGATTCATAACAAAACTTGTGCAGTAAGTTCTATTAACAACCTGATACTGACGCTAAACGACCATCTCTCATTTCATCTACGAAAAAAATCGTAGATGAACTTTGTAGTTAAATAAAATCTTTCCTTATTTGCTACGATAAAAATCGTAGATCAAAAAACAATGACTCAAAAACCGACAAATAGCGAGATTGAAATACTGACTGTGCTGTGGGAAACGGGTGCGGGTACTACCCGCCAGGTTCATGATATTATCGCTAAAAACAAATCTGTTGGGTATACTAGTACACTTAAAACCATTCAGAATATGCTTGACAAGGGGTTTGTTTCCCGTATACCAAAAGGGCAGACACATTTGTACAGCGCCACGGTGACACAAGGTGAAATACAAAAAATGATGCTCGGTGGTTTTGTCGATCGACTGTTCAACGGGTCATCCAAAAACCTCATTCTACAGGCCCTAGGCAATCAAACTCCTAACCCTGATGAGTTGAAAGAAATACGGGATATGTTAGATCAACTGGATGGAAGAGATGACTCATAATATTGCTCAAATCATAGTTTGGAGCCTTATTCACTCCTTTTGGATTGGAATCTTGCTGAGCGCGATAACCTATTGGTTAGATCGAGCCCAATTTAGCCCACGTCAAATGCTTAAAATTCGGATGACAAGCCTGTTCACCTTTTTGATTGGTATGGCGTTCGTCATCATTCACAACGTCAACAGCACCTCTTCTTCCATTCCCTTTGATAATAGTTTTCAAATAAGTGCTGCCCAACAGGCGGTTCATCCTATACAATGGCTTGAAATTCTGATTTCTTCATACAGTACAATACTGGTCTGGATGTGGATGGCAGGCGTAATGCTAGGCTTAATTAAGTATTTACATGGCTACCTGAAACTTGATCGGTTCAAGCGCTATTCTCATGTGTGCTATGATGAGCTCATTATTGAGATGCTCCATGGTTTGATTTCAAAGTTGGACATAAAAAATAATGTTCAGCTACGAGTTTCTGCACTTATTAATTCACCTGCGACAGTCGGCTGGATAAAACCAATCATTTATCTGCCTGTCCAATTGGCCACTGGTCTTTCAACCAACGAGATCCATACCATTCTACACCACGAATTGGTGCACATCAAACGTTACGATTATCTGATCAACCTGATTCTGGTAGGCATCGAAACATTATTTTTCTTTAACCCTTTCGTATTACTAATGATCCGAAAGTTCAGAAATGAAATGGAATTCGCCTGCGATCAAGAGGTAGTTTCTGATAATAAACGAAAAACCTACATCAGCGCTTTGTTAAAACTCCAGGAGCTAAGGCCCTCCATGCAGCACAGCATAGCTGCCAAAAGCAGTAATACAATTTTTAAAACCAGGATAAATAAAATGATGAACAAAAATAACAACACCCCAAAATTAAAACGGCTGGTACCCGGCCTGATCATTTGTCTTTTCTCGATCCTCATAGGTAGCGCTTTTATGAGCAATGAAGCCAGTATAACATCAAAACCCCTATCACTACGGGACACTACGGAAATACAAACGAAGAAGATAGAAGAGCTAAAATTGAAAGAGCTAAAGGAGCGTGAAATGGAAATGCACATTAGGCAGAAAGAAGCGCTTCAGAAAGAAAAAGAAGCACTGGCACTACAAAAGCTCGCTTTGGAGAAAGAAAAACAGGCCCTTAAACAACAAAAGAAGGTCATAAAGCCAATGGATAATTCGCTGAAAAAGGCCGAAAAAATGATGAAGGAAATTCAGCAGGAATTGATTAAGGACGGGATACTGAACGAAAACAAGAAGAAGGTTAAGCTAAAGTTTCAATACTCTGACCTTCTTAATGGTAAAGAAGTATTGGGCGATAAATATGAAAAGTACAAGAAGATCTTCAACGAGTATTTCCCTCGCTACGACAGCTACGCCACTACTCGAATATTTAAATATGAGTAGGTTGGAAACGGGGCAACAAGTAATGATTTGCAAATGCTCATACCCTTGTTTCCTCTTTTTAATGCTATTCCTAGAGGGGCCTGTAAACAAAAAAACCTCACATCACTGTGAGGTTTTGCTTTAACGATTCTCTTTATTTTATTCTATCCTCCTAATGCTTCCGCACCAGCCACGATCTCCAAGATCTCTTTGGTGATAGCCGCCTGCCTGGTTCTATTATAAGCGAGCTTAAGCTCTTTCAATAGCTCACCGGCGTTATCGGTAGCCTGTTCCATCGCTGTCATCCTCGCCCCGTGTTCGGCTGCGTTAGAATCTAGCACGGCCTTGAATACTTGGGTTTTCAAAGACTTTGGAATCAGCTCATCCACAATCTCTTCTCTGGATGGCTGAAAAATATAATCCACATCATAAGAAGAATCTCCGTCTTCAGGGGGTAAGATGGGAAGGAATTGCTCCGTTCTCATGATTTGGGTAGCTACATTTTTAAACTCATTATAAATAATATCTACCCTATCAAAGTCGCCAGCCAAAAAGCCTTTCATAGCAAATTCGGCAGCCGCTGCACTTTTCCCGAACTCCACCGGGCTGAATTGTTCCCAGAAATCGGCCTTGACGTTATAGTTCCGCTTAGTAAAATAATCCAAAGTTTTTTTACCGATGGGCAATATAGTCACGTTACCTGCGGCCATCTCGGACGCATAATTATCAGCTATATGCTGATTAGTAGCTTTAAAAACGTTACTATTGAATGACCCGCATAGTCCCCGGTCAGAGGCGACCACCATAATCAATATATTATTTACGGGACGATATTCAGAATAACCCGCCTCTTCACCTCCGCCACCTGATGATAAGTTTTGCAGAAGTGAACCGAGCTTTTGAGCATAAGGACGCATTTGAGTAATATTCTCTTGGGCACGCCTCAATTTAGCGGCTGCCACCATTTTCATAGCTTTGGTAATCTGCTGTGTGGAGGTAACAGATTGTATCCTATTTTTAACTTCTTTTAAACTCGGCATCGATATATTACAGGTTAATTAAGCAGAATATTGCCTGGTCAGGTCTTTCGCTACTGAAGCAAGTGTTTCTATAACACTATCTTCCAGTTTACCAGCCCTCAAAGTCTCCAATGCATCAGAATGTTTGGTTCTTAAAGTGTCCAGAAAATTCTGCTCGAAATCGCGTACTTTGTCCACGGGAACATTATCAATCATACCCTTGGTAGAAACATAAATAATGGCTACCTGCTCTTCAACAGGTACAGGAGAGTACTGGCCTTGTTTCAAGATCTCTAGGTTTCTCCTTCCCCTCTCAATGGTTAGTTTCGTTGCTGCGTCGAGATCAGAACCGAATTTTGCGAAAGCCTCCAGTTCCCTGAATTGGGCTTGGTCTAGTTTCAACGTACCGGCTACTTTTTTCATGGACTTAATCTGCGCGCTACCCCCTACTCTAGATACCGAGATACCAACATTAATGGCCGGACGAATACCTGAATTAAAAAGGTTGGTTTCAAGGAAAATCTGACCATCTGTGATGGAAATAACGTTAGTAGGGATATACGCACTAACATCGCCCGCCTGTGTCTCAATGATAGGCAATGCCGTTAACGAACCTCCACCTTTTACTTTACCTTTCAACGAATCGGGTAGATCATTCATGTCTTTGGCTATATCCTCATTCTCGTTAACCTTAGCTGCTCTTTCCAAAAGTCTCGAATGAAGGTAAAAAACGTCACCAGGATAGGCTTCTCGCCCTGGGGGCCTTCTTAACAAAAGGGATACCTCTCTGTAAGCCACTGCCTGTTTTGACAAATCATCGTAAATAACAAGAGCTGGACGACCCGTATCTCTAAAGTATTCACCAATAGAAGCGCCTGTAAACGGGGCAAAGAACTGCATGGGAGCAGGGTCTGAAGCAGAAGCTGCAACCACTACAGTATAATCCATGGCACCTGCTTTTTCTAGCGAAGCTACAATACCAGCTACAGTTGAGGCTTTTTGACCGACCGCTACGTATATACAATATACAGGCTCGCCTCGATCATAAAATTCTTTTTGGTTAATAATTGTATCAATGGCAACAGCGGTTTTACCGGTTTGACGGTCTCCAATAATCAGTTCACGCTGGCCCCTTCCAATTGGGATCATTGAATCTATGGCCTTAATACCCGTTTGAAGTGGCTCACTAACAGGCTGACGATAAATTACGCCCGGCGCCTTTCTTTCAAGAGGCATCTCGTAAGTGTCACCTTCAATAGACCCTTTACCATCTATAGGGTTTCCAAGGGTATCCACCACACGACCCGCCATTCCATCACCCACGTTGATAGAGGCAATTCTACCGGTACGTTTTACCGTATCACCTTCTCTGATATCCTGAGATTCCCCGAGAAGTACAGCTCCTACATTATCCTCTTCCAGGTTAAGGACCAGGGCTCTCAATCCATTTTCAAATTCTAACAGCTCACCTGATTGAGCTTTGGAAAGTCCGTAGATTCTGGCTACACCATCACCTACTTCAAGGACGGTTCCTACCTCTTCCAATTCAGCTTCCGTTTTCGCACCTGATAGCTGCTCTCTTAATATTGCTGAAACTTCGTCTGGTCTAACGTTCGACATAATGCCTTTTATTTAAAATTCTTTTATATATGGGTTTTGACTGAACTTGAGTTCAAGTGCTTTCAATTTACTTTTAATGGAATCGTCTATCTGACGATCGGCGACTTTCAAGATGTACCCACCGATAAGATCTTCATCAACTAATTCAGTAAGTTCCACCTTTGATTTAGAACTTATCTTTTTTACTAATTTTTCTACTTCGGCCTTTAGCTCTTTGGTTAAAGGAATTGCGGTGGTTACCGTTGCTTCCTCTATTCCTTTATATACGTTATATTGATGGTCGAACTCTTTAGCCATTTCAGGGAGAACTGCTTCCCGATTTTTCCTGGTGATGATATCAAAAAAAGCGATTGTAAGTTGGCTTACTTTGCCTTCAAATATTTTTTGTAAGACAGCTCTTTTCTTGTCGTGCTTAATAATAGGATTCTTAAGTAACAAGAAAAGGTCCCTACTCTCAGCGCACACATTCAAAAACAGCTGCATATCGGCATGTACTTTATCCAATACGCCCTGATCATCTGCTAAAGAGAGCAGCGATTTAGCGTAACGTGTAGCAACTCTATATTCTGACATAGCTTAACTTAAGTTGACGTCTTTTATGAAGTCTTCGATCAATGCCTGTTGAGCTTGCTTGTTGCCAAGCTCCTTACGCAATACTTTTTCAGTTATTTGCAGCGAAAGAGCAGCCACCTGTGTTTTAACTTCCGCCAAAGCCGCCTGTTTTTCGGTATTGATAGCCAGTTTGGCGTCCTCAATCATTTTTTCCGCTTGCTTGGTTGCCTCTTCTTTAGAAGCCTCTTTAATGCTATTGGCCATGCCACGAGCATCTTTTAAAATTTGATCTCTCTCGACCCTTGCCTCATCCAATAGCTTTTTGTTATCAGCCTGAAGGGCAGCCATTTCTTCCTTCGCCTTTTCCGCAGAATCTAATGCATCCTGGATAGACTCCTCCCTGATTTTTAAAGACTCCAGAATTGGACGCCATGCGAATTTGATTAGAAGAAAAAGAATTATAACAAAGATCAGGATCTGCATAAAGAACAGGCCTGGAGAAAAGTCATTGATTAGTTGATCCATGGTATAAGGATTTTGCTTTTTTTGTTTAATAAGAACATACCTTGCAGCCTATCGCTAAACAAGGCATGTTCAAATACAATTATTTTCCGAGGATCAAAGCACCGAAAGCTAATCCTTCTAAAAGTGCTGCAATAATAATCATGGCAGTTTGGATTTTACCAGTAGCTTCAGGCTGACGAGAAATACCTTCCATCGCCTTACCACCAATCTGTCCAAGTCCAATACCCCCTCCGATTACGATTAGTCCTGCTCCAATTAAGTTGTACATGTGATTTGATTTATAATTAATTAAACAAAAATTCTCATTTAGTGCTCTTCATGGTCGGCAACGGCCATACCAATGAACAGTGCTGATAACATAGTAAAAATGTAGGCTTGCAAAAAGGCTACTAGTATTTCAATCAACGAAATAAAAAAGGCCAAAAAGAATGCGATGCCTGTTGAAGCCACAACACCAAATTGAGCTTTCATAGTTATCATTAGCGCTATTAAGCTCATCACTACAAAATGCCCGGCTGTCATGTTCGCAAACAGTCGAATCAACAGGGCAAATGGCTTTGTGAACATCCCCAGGATCTCAACGGGTATAAGCAATATTTTCATAGGTACCGGTATACCTGGCATCCAGAAAATATGCCCCCAATAGTGTTTATTACCACTAAACTGAGTAATAAAGAAGGTAAATGCTGCTAAACAAACCGTTACCGCAATCTGCCCAGTTACGTTGAAACCCAATGGTGTCATCCCCATAAGGTTCAATACCCAAATGTAGAAAAAGGCGGTTAACAAAAAACCCATAAACTTTCTGTGCTTTTTCTCACCTATATTAGGTATGGCAATGTCATCTCGCACGTAAAGCACCAAAGGCTCGAGAACTCTTCCAAAACCTGACGGAAGAGGGCCTTTTTTGTAACTCTTGGCTAAGGATCCAAAACCCCAGATTAACAGCAGCCCAGCAATGAGCATTCCAAGCACACTCTTGGTAATGGAAAAATCCAAAGGCCTTGGGTTATGTGGATGACCTACCTCATCCATCTCCAGATCCCCAGCTTGATTCGTTTTATATATTTTACTATGATAGAGTTTGTAGTAACTTCCATCCACTTCAGCTACTGTTTCGCCATGATGGAACTTGGAAGAACTAAATATTTTCAGACCATCATCCCATAAAATTACCGGTAAAGGGAAGCCATAATGTGTTCCGGTTTCTCCATCGGTGAAAAGAGTAAAATCATGGGAGTCTTGCAAGTGATGTTTTATGTATTCGTTAATCTCTTCAGGAGTATCTATTAGGTTGCCTTCTCCCGAAGGTTGATCGTCCCAAGCAACAAGTGCTGTAGGAACTAAAACAAGTAAAATTGAAAGGAAAATATTCGAAATTGCCTGCCTATTCATGTCTCCATTTGAATTCAGGCGCAAAGCTAGTAACTTATGTGTAAATACCTTGGTTGTTCTCGTCTTTTATTGGGCAATTAAACCCTAGTTAAGGACATCCACCTTTTTAAGCATTCTGGCACAATACATCGCCTCTGGCAGTATGTATAAAAGCAACGGAATTATCAAAGATAAACGAACTTCCATTGGCAGAACATCCTGGTCAAAAAGTACGCCTTTAAATACCACTATATAAGCTCCCAATTTAACAAATACAACTCCCAAATAGGAAAACCCCAGCTGAGCCGGGCTTAACATAAATACCACCTCAATCACTAAAACGGCTATCAGAAAGAAGATAAAGTGGAAGATGTAGCTATTGGCCAATGAAAACGAAAGCTTCCAGGCACCAACGCTTAATATTTCTCGATGCAAATAGAACAACAACATACTTACTACAGTAGCAATAGCTATCGATAACAATATTCTCTTTAACATATTAATCTTGTAGTCTTGTTACCTGGCGAATCACTGAAACTATGGATAGAAAAACAGCAACCAATGTACATACTTTGGTGTAAGTACCCTCCGCATTAAGGTATCTATCATCCAAATAATTACCCAATAAACTCCCCAAGTATATGCTGATACCCATTTGAAGGGCTAACCCAGTAAAGCGGATGAAAGGATTATACGGCTTTGACTTCTTCTCTTTTAAGGGATCTTCCATTCTGAACTGAAGGGGCGCCTCCTATTTTGATATCTTTTTCAGTTACCCCCATCTTGCAACCACCATTGAAAGTAGCACCGGATTCAACGATTAGTTTGTTGGTAATAATGTCCCCGTGGATGACCGCTGTTGACTTGAGAATAAGCACATCTGTGATTCGGATATTACCCTTTAGTTCACCTTCTACTTCAGCATTCTGAGCCAGAACATTACCATCAATTTTTGCAGATTGCCCTAAAACAATTTTTGATTTGGTCTTTACATTGCCCTCAACATGACCCTCAATTCTCATATTGCCAAAAGTCTCAATATCTCCTTGGAGCGTGGTTCCTTTACCTATGATATTACTCGAATTACTGATCTCTTCAGCTACTTTATGATCCTCTTTAGATGCAAACATGATTTTCTAGTTTAAAAAGTGACAAAATCTTCCGGGTTAACAGAAGTGCCGTTATACCAAAGTTCAAAATGCAAATGCGGGCCATCCGTTAGATCACCCGTATTACCAATAATGGAGATTATTTCTCCTGCATTGACAAAGTTACCAACTTCTTTTAATAATTCGGCATTGTGCTTATAGACGGATATAACGTTACCCCGATGTTGTATGGCGATGACATATCCTGAATCCTGCGTCCAAGAGGCCATTACTACCGTTCCATCAGCCACGCATTTCACCGGCTCATTTTTCTTCGCCACGATGTCAATTCCAAAGTGGCCTTCCCTAACATTATATGGGGCAGATACGAAACCTACGATCGGTGAGAAAAAAAATATTTCTTGTAGGTCATTATAACTTGCAGATGTAAATCGCAACAAGGATAAATCAGTCTGTTCAAAATCCTGCCTGAACTGAGAATCAACGGGAGACAAACTTGTAACGTCAATATCGCTGTTTACTATACCTGCCTCAGTATTGATTACGTCATCATACGCGTCAAAAGCCTGAGCTGTATCTCCACTTAATACACGTTGAAAATTGAGAATAAATCGATCTTTCTGATCTACCTCAATAGCCAATGAATCTACCTTAATCTGGAGCGCCATGAGCCGCTTGTTAGATTCTATCTGAGCGTGCCTTGGGTCAAACCACTGCGCCAATAAGGTCTTCACCAGCAACAGGCTTAAAAGCATAAGCACAATAAAAATGGTAACCGCCAGTAAGATTACCTTGGCATAGGTAAAACTAAGCGTAGACTTCTCAGCGAAGTTTTCTTCATTTCGAATAATCAGCAAGTACTTGTTAACCAACCAACTGGACAGTGTCTTTCTCGCCCTCAAAACCCAATAGAATTAGATGATAAATGCCCAAAAATAGATATTATAAACTATTATTGTACGGAAAACAGTACTTTTTGCGTTAACCTCGTACATGTCTGTATCTATCTCTGAGTGTCCTTAAAATGCATTTCAAGCACCTTATCTATGGCCTTCTAACTGTAGTTTTTTTGGCTTCATGTTCAGCTGAAAGAAAGAATGTCATCAGTAAAACATTCCACAACACTACTGCACGATATAATGCATACTTCTATGCAAAACAGAACATTGAGCAAATTGAAAAGACCTTAGAAGATAACCGAGATGATGATTACAATAACGTGATCAAAATATATCCTCAATTAGACTCAACGCTCGCCGCATCTTACAAAACGCAAACCGAAGAGGTATTAAAAAAAGCGTCTATCGCCATAGAGAGGCATAAAAATAGCAAATGGGTGGACGACAGTTACATTTTGGTCGGTTTGGCCCGTTACTATGGACTCGACTTTGTGAATGCCATTGAGACATTCAAATATGTTAACATTAATAGTGAAGATGACAACGCTCGACATGAGGCCCTGATCCGTCTACTGAAAACCTTCACGGATTACAAAGAGTACAATAACGCAGTTGCCACATCCGATTATCTCCAAAAGGAAAAGGTCAATAATAAAAATGAGAAATTTTTACACCTCAACAGAGCATACTTTTATGAGCAAACTGGCAATGTTGACAAACAATTAGAGAACCTGGTTAAAGCAGCACCTCTGCTCAAAAAGAAAGACGGCAAGGGAAGAATATACTTTATGATTGGTCAAATCTATCAGGATCTTGGATTTGATGCAGAAGCCTTTAATCATTACAAAAAATGCATAGCCAGTCATCCAAAATATGAGCTGGATTTTTATGCTCGCCTTAATATGGCTCAAGTAGCGGAAATTGGAAAGACCAAGGATGCTAAAACCACTCGGAAAATTTTTCAAAAGCTGCTTACAGATAAAAAAAATCGTGAATTTAAAGATAAAATCTACTTTGAAATGGGCGAGTTCGAAGCTAAGCAAAACAATCTCGATCTTGCCATCCAGTATTACAAATCATCACTCAACGAAGTATCCTCAAATAAACGTCAAAAGGGACTTTCTTATTTACGTTTAGGAACTATTTATTACGATAGTTTGAGGGATTACGAACTTGCCAAATCATATTACGACAGCACCGTTACAGCACTACCTGAGGATTATGAAAACTACGCTAAAATAAAATCCAGGCAAGAAATATTGGCCGATTTTGTGACGCAGTTAAACACCATTTACGTGCAGGACAGTCTACTTGAACTATCCAAACTGGACACCGCCTTGATTAGAGACAAAATTGAGCAAATCCTTCTGGAAGAAGAGGAGAGAAAACAAGCTGCAGCGGAAAAAGAAAGAAAAAAAAGACGACAAAATAATCTCAACCTTCAAAATCAGAATACTGGTATTGCCAATTCATCCTGGTATTTCGGGAACCCTTCGTCGGTAGCTCAAGGTCAGTCCGAGTTTGTGAGGGTTTGGGGCGATCGTCCCCTTGAAGATGATTGGAGACGGTCTAACAAAGAATTAGCACGTGGGAACACTGAAACTACTAGTTCGGACGAAGCGATCGCGATAACTGCCAATACCGAATTAGAGTCGGGTGATGAAAGCGCTGCAAATGACAGAGCTGAAGCAATGTTCAGTCAAATTCCGTTTTCCCCGGAAGCCCAATCAGCTGCCCTGGATAAAATTGAAGAGGCTTACTATAAATTAGGCAATATCTATAAGTTCAATTTGGAAGAGGACATAAACTCTGCAAGTGCATTTGAATCACTGCTGGAACGTTTCCCAGATACAGAATATGAAGCCGAAGCATTGTATCAACTTTACTTGATCTACAAAGGGCTAAATGACTCCAGGTTTGAAGAATACGCAACCAGACTATTATCAGAATATCCAAATACCACCTTCGCAAAACTTGTCAAAAACCCGAATTATACGGAAGAAAGTACTTTGGCCAATGAAAAACTCAAGGTGGTGTATAAGCTCGCTTACCAAGAATATGAACAAGAAAATTATGATTCTGCTATCATGATCCTGAACGATGGTTTAAAAAAGTATCCTGAAACTGTTTTTACACCGAGATTACATCTTTTGAAGGTATTGATAACTGGTAAAACCGAAGATATTAATCTTTATCAGTATCAGCTCGGTGATTTCATTGAAAAGAATCCTGAAACCGATATTACTACTTACGCCAAAGACCTCTTAGAAGCTTCCCGTTCCTTCAGCGAACGTCAAAGACGCGTTTTGGGAACGAGCTACATTAAGTATTTTGAAGAGCTTCATTATTTCATCTTGGTTTACGAAAACAAAGCGAAAATTGCGGATCAACTTACGAGCTCAATTTCTTCCTTTAATTCTGAAAATTTTGAAGGAAAAAATCTGATAAATAGTAATCTCATATTAAGCGAGGAGTTAAGTATGGTTATGGTATCAAACTTTGATACCAAGGAGCAAGCCCAGGCTTATTTCGATCAATATCTTGAGAACAACCCAGTCTCAGAGAATACTCTGAATTCCAAATTCAGTAAATTTGTAATAAGTAAAAGTAATTTTAATATTTTTTATGAGAGTAAGGACCCCGAAACTTACCTGAGATTTTTTGAAAAGAACTATTCCAATGGGTCTTAAAGACAAGCTTAATCTTCACTCTAAGTGGCTTAAAAAATCAATTTACGTACTATGGCTATTTGTCATTGCCGGCTTTATTTTACTGCCAATTTACGTATACACCGTAAATATAAACTTGGCCGGGCTTTATGGAGGAATGCCGAGCTTAAAGGCTCTCGAAAACCCTGAAAACGATCTTTCCTCAGAGTTGATATCTGCGGACGGTGTTTCATTGGGAAGGTATTACCTTCGAAATCGCCTTCAAATTGGTTATGAAGAATTATCTGACGAATTGGTAACTACTTTACTTTCTTCCGAAGACCATCGTTTTTACGGCCATGCCGGTATCGATCTGATCGGTTTGTTAAGAGCAGCAAAAGGAGTGCTTACGTTTGGCTATGCCGGAGGAGGAAGCACGATAACTATGCAGTTGGCAGAAAATCTATTTAGAGGTGAAACCGAGTCTGACGCACCGTTACTTCGAGTACCTGGACTTAACAAACTCATTATTAAGACTAAAGAATGGTTAATCTCGGCCCAGTTAGAAACCAACTTTACGAAGAAAGAGATAATTGCCATGTACCTGAATACTGTCCCTTTTGGGCAAGGGGCGTTTGGTATTAAATCGGCCGCTGAGACTTATTTTGGAAAATCTGCGGATAGCCTTAATTATCAGGAATCCGCGGTTTTGATAGGATTACTCCAGGGGAATACCGCCTTCAATCCGATTTTAAATCCCGAAAGATCCTTGGAAAAAAGAAATGAAGTACTCAACAAGTTAAATAGATTTGGTCCAGTGTCACGTGAAGAACTCGACTCTCTAAGGGCATTGCCCATCGACGTTTCTAACTACGAGGTAAAAAACCAAAACACCGGATTAGCTACTTATTTCAGAAGTGTAATTCGTAGCGACCTAATGAAATGGTGTAAAGATAACGGGTATGACCTTTGGGAAGACGGTTTAAAAATCTATACTACTATTGACAGCAGAATGCAGAGGTATGCCGAAGAAGCGGTAACAGAACACATGGCCAAGTTACAAGGTACGTTCAACGAAAAATGGGGTGACCGTGATCCCTGGCGAATTAATGGTCAGGTTATTCCTAATTATCTGGAAAAAAGCTTTCGAAGGACGGAACACTACCGGCTTCTGGTAAAGAAATATGGAAAAGATTCCGACTCAATAGATATCGTAATGAGGACTCCGAGGCCCATGCGAATATTCAATTGGAAAGGGGAAATAGATACTGTTTTCAGCCCTCTTGATTCTATTAATTATTACAAGCGATTTTTACATACAGGTATGATGTCAATGGACCCCGAGACCGGACATATCAAGGCCTGGGTGGGTGGTATAAATCACAAATATTTTAAATACGATCATGTAAGAAAGGGCAAAAGACAACCTGGCTCGACTTTCAAGCCTTTTATTTACGGTACGGCAATAGAGCAAGACTTTCCCCCGTGCTATGAGGTTCCCGATGTGATGGTAAGTATCAAATTACCGAATGGCAAGATCTATCAACCGCCAAATTCGGATGGTAAGTATGGTTCTGGTGAGGTGATGACTATTCGGCAAGCTATGGCCAGATCAGTAAATACCATAACTGCTCATCTTATGGAGCGAGTTGAGCCGAGAAACGTCGTAGAATATGCGCATAGGGTAGGGATAGAAAGCGATCTTGACGAAGTCTATTCTTTGGCACTTGGCGTAAGCGATGTTTCAGTGTATGAAATGGTAGGTGCCTATAGCACATTTGTAAATCAAGGTATCTATACAAAGCCCTATTTCATTAGCAGAATTGAAGATAAAAATGGCAATGTACTGGAAAACTGGGTTCCCGAAACGCGCCAGTCCATAAGCGAACAAAACGCTTATAAAATGCTTTATATGCTCAGAGGCGGGGTGGAAGAAGAAAGAGGAACCTCTTCCTATCTTCCCTACGATTTAAAAATTGATAACGAAATAGGGGGTAAAACGGGAACTACTAATAATGCCTCAGATGGTTGGTATATGGGTATTACCAAAGAGCTGGTCACGGGAGTATGGGTTGGGGGTGATGAACGAAGTATTCATTTTGAGCGCTGGGTAGATGGCCAAGGTGGACGTACTGCACAGCCGATATGGATAAACTACATGAAGAAGATTTACAATGACGAAGAACTCGGCTATGAAAAAGGGAAGTTTCAACGTCCAGTCAAAGGCATAGACGTAGCGCTCGATTGCGATAAATATAAAACTAACGAAGCCGACAGCTTGATCACACAACCTGTTGAAGAATGGGACCCAAACGATCACGAGGATGCTTCTTGATGGAAAGTTCAAAGTTTTCCGTAGAAAATAGAAACAGACTCCCTTCTAACCCGGGTGTTTATCGTTTCTATGATCAAAAAGATCAGCTGATTTACGTAGGTAAGGCCAAAAACATCAAAAAAAGGGTTGCAAGCTACTTTACAAAAACACATGGGTTCAATAGAAAGACCAAAAAGCTATCGGAAGAAATTCGAGCTATAGAATATACCATTGCCAATAGTGAGTTTGATGCCCTCCTGCTTGAAAATAATCTAATCAAAGCAAACCAGCCAAAGTATAATATTCTGCTAAAGGATGACAAAACATTTCCTTACATCTGCATTGTCAAAGAGCGCTTTCCTAGAATAATCTCCACGAGAACTTATAATCCATCGCAAGGCGAATACTTTGGACCTTATACCAGCGTAGTGGCTATGAAAAGCGTATTGGACCTAATTAGAAAGTTATACACCATTCGAACCTGTAAACTCAAACTTAGTGAATCCAATATCGAAGCAAATAAGTTCAAAGTATGTCTGGAGTATCACATTGGTAATTGCCTAGGACCATGTGAGGATTTACAAAGAGAAACAGACTACGACCAGGAAATAGATCAGGCCAGAAGTATTTTGAAAGGCAATATTTCAGTTGTATCTAAGTTTTTTACGACGAAAATGCAACAAGCCGCAGATTCATTGGAGTTTGAGCAAGCGCAAAAATTTAAGAATAAGCTTAATCTGCTTGATAAATTTCAAGTTAAATCCACAGTAGTGAACCCTAAGCTTACTAACGTAGATGTTTTCTCAATGGTAAGTGATGACTCCAACCTTTGTATTATTAATTACCTGCAGATTAAAGATGGGGCTATTATTCTAGCCAGAACCGTGGAACAAAGAAAGGATAAGGATGAATCTATGGAGGATGTATTGGGTTACGTTTCCTCCGAACTTAGGTATAGGCATGATAGTACCAACAAAATTGTTTTCTCTAACTATGAATTCGAGCTTGATGACAACATATTCGCCGCTGTTCCAAAAATTGGCGAGAAAAAAAAACTTGTTGAGCTATCCTTAAAAAATGCACTTGAATATAAAAAAGAAAAGCTTTTAAGAAGTAAGCCAAAACGTCAGAAAAATGAAGTCATCGAACGCCTACAGGAAGATCTAAGGTTACCGGAAATACCTACTCATATCGAGTGTTTTGATAATAGTAATTTACAGGGTACGAACCCGGTAGCTTCTATGGTATGTTTTAGAAATGGGAAGCCCTCTAAGAAAGACTATCGCCATTTCAACATAAAAACAGTGGTCGGCCCCGATGATTTTGCTTCTATGAAAGAAGTAGTAGGAAGAAGGTACCGACGATTGCTGAATGAAGGTGAAGAGCTGCCAAAACTTATTATTATTGATGGCGGTAAAGGTCAATTGAGTAGCGCCTGTGAAGCGCTTCGGGAATTAGATTTATACGGTCGCATTCCTATTGTAGGAATCGCAAAAAGGCTCGAAGAAATCTATTTCCCGGGGGATCAATATCCCGTGCATATCCATAAAAAATCGCCTGGGTTAATGTTGATCCAACGACTCCGAGATGAAGCCCATAGGTTCGCTATCACATTTCATAGAAATCAAAGAAGTAAAACCACCTTTAGCACCGAACTAGATAGGATAGAGGGTATCGGACCCAAAACGACAAACCAACTTTTACAGACCTTTAAGTCAATTGAAAAAATAAAGCAAGCTTCTCTTGAGGAGCTCGAAAAACTTGTGGGTAAGAGTAAAGCAAAAAAGGTCTCCGATTACTTTAATTGAAAAAGCCCCTTGCTTTAAAAGAGGCTTTACTTCGTGATACCTGACTAATTTTTAGTTCGAATTAGGGGTAATACCCATTTTCTTTAGGACCGCATCCGAAATATCAAACTTCTCGTCGGCATATAGGACTACATCTATGCCACCAACTTGTCCATTTAATACATGGGTATAACCTTGTTCTTTGGCGACCGCTTCTATCATATCACCGATTTTCTTAGTCAGAGGCTCCATTAGTTCAGCCGTTTTCTTTTGAATAGAAGCCTGAGCGTTTTGCTCAAATTTCTGAATCCCCTCCTGTAAACCTATCAACTCTTGCTCCTTATCTTGTCTAACAGCATCCAACATAGTTGCCGCTCCCTGCTGGTAAGCTTGAAGCTTCTGCTGATACTCCTCATATTTTGCTTGTAGTTGCTTTTGAAGTTGGGTATTGGTATTCTGTAACTCACTTTCGACCACTTTGGACTCAGGCATTTGCGCTAAAATATAGTCTACATCTGCATACCCAATTTTCATTGCATTTTGAGCCTGGGCACAAATGCTAATTAAACTAAAAGCTAATACTGCTAGTAACGATCTCTTTCTCATGATTTTATTAATTAACAACTATTTTACTTAACCACATCGTTAGGGTCGCCTAACCCTAATTCATCCAGTACGTAATCGGTGTAATCATGACGAGGATCTGTGTAGATCATCACCAAATCACCGGCTTTATCAAACAAAATAGCTAAGCGCTGTTCTTTACATACTTTTTCTACAGCGTCAAATATTTTGTCTTGTACTGGTTTTACTAATTCTTTTTTCTTCAAAAAGAAAAGACCGTCAAAACCGAAAATTTTCTTTTGATACTCGGTCAAGTCGCCCTCTTTCTTTTTGATGTTATCCATTCGCTCCTTTTTCATATCGGCTGTTAGGAGTACCTCTTCCGCCTGTAACTCGCTATACATAGCTTCTATATCCTTGGACATCTCCTGGATCTCCTGCTCCCAACCTTGTGACAATTTGTCAATTTCGGCCTGAGCATCTTTATACTCAGTCATTTTGGATAGAACATAGTCGGTGTCAATATAACCGAATTTCTGTCCGCTTACATGAGTAATCGAAAATAATGCCAGAAATAAAAAAAGGATATTTTTCATGTTACCTGATCTGCTGACCGATGGTGAAATGAAACTGCTGTCCACTGGGCTCAGCCTGTCCTGGTAGAGTATCAAAACCGTATGCCCAATTTATGCCAATCAAGCCAAATGCCGGCATAAAAATCCTTGCTCCAAAACCCGCAGATCTGTACATATCAAATGGATTAAACTCTCTAAAGTCATTCCAGTTATTTCCTGCCTCCGTAAATACAAATCCATATATGGTAGCCGCCTGACCTGTGGTTACAGGGTATCTCAATTCCATTCCAACTTTGTTAAAGGCAATTCCACCTTCGATAGCATTGGTTTCCAAATTGTCAAAAGGCGGATTCAGGGAATTATTTTCGTATCCTCTTAAACCAATTATATCTGTCCCTAAAAGGAACCCTTGCTGACCTGCCAATCCATCTCCACCAAGTACGAAACGTTCGAATGGACCTACCCCTGCATTTTTAGAAAATGATCCAATAAACCCAAAATGGGCTTTAGTTTCAAGAACCAGCTTACCAGCTATAGCGGTGTAAAATTTAGCATCAAACATCCATTTATGATATTCAATCCATCTATATCTCCTGGCATTTTGTATATTTCTCAGTTCAGCATCAACTAAATCATTTTTTCGGGACCCATCTTCCAATTGCGGAGAAGTGGCTTCTACGTTACTAATGGCCAATTCTCTATCTCCTGTTTCAATCCAGAAATTATCATCTCGGAACGCTGTGTATGGTGGTGTAATGGCTAAATTCAAGGAAAGTGTAGATCCTGATGTAGGATACATAGGGTTGTCAATGCTGAATCGACTTAACGTAGTATTAAAAGTAATACTGTTGGCGTTTCCATCTGAGAAGCCCAATCCCCTGGTTCCGAAGTTATCTAACTCATACACCAAATAAGAAATCGAATTGTTAAGTGTAAAATAATTATCGGGCCATTCTAACTGCCGCCCTAATCCTAATGTTACGCCGCGAACACCTAAGCGAGCGTTAAAATCGTCGAAACGAGTCCCAGTGAACACGGCATCTCCGAATTCATTAATTTCTTGAACTCTTTGACGCTGTACGGAATAGTTAAAACTAATCGTAAAAGAGTTAGGTTTCTTCCCTCCAAGCCATGGTTCCGTAAAAGAGAAGGTGTAGTTCTGAAATTGTCGCCCGTTCGCTTGTGCCCTGAGAGAAAGGCGCTGCCCATCTCCGGTAGGAATAGGATTAAACTTCCCTTTTAACATATTTCTTACCGAAAAATTATTCAGTGTTAATCCAAGGGTACCCACAAATCCAAAAGCACCACCCCATCCGCCAGAGAGCTCTATTTGATCGTTCGAGCGTTCCACAACCTTCCATTCAATATCAACTGTTCCATCTGCAGGATTTGGAAGTGGAGTAGGTGCAATCTGCTCAGGATCAAAAAAGCCAATCTGCGATAAGCGTTGCGTTGTTCTTATGATATCACTTCTGCTGAACTTTTGACCAGGGATTGTTCTAAGCTCTCTACGAATTACATGGTCTCGAGTTTTATCGTTACCAGCAATAATCACATTTTTGATGGTAGCTTGTTCTCCCTCATAAATGCGCATTTCAACATCAATGGAATCTCCTTCGACGGCCACTTCGACAGGATTAACCCTGAAAAACAAATACCCATCATCCATATAGAGGCCACTAATATCAGGGCCTTTAGGATTAAAGGTCAGCTTCTGATCTATTAGTTCTTTATTGTAAACATCTCCTTTTTCAATGGCTAGTATTCTGTTCAACGTTTCATCCTTGTGAATGAAATTACCAGTCCAGATAATGTTTCTGAAGTAATACTTACGTCCTTCGTCAACTTGGAGATTAATATTAATCCTATCATCTCCTGAGGTATAGATAGTATCCTCTAAAATTGCGGCATCTCTATACCCCTTAGAGTTATAGAATGCAATGATCGCTTGCTTATCATCTTCATAATCTGATTTTATAAATTTCGATCCCTTAAAGAAATTCAGTTTAATGTTATCATTTATAAATCCTTTGAATTCACTTCCGCTCACGTCATAAGTTGAGTCAAAAAAGCTTACTACATTCTTAGGTTTAGTGGCACCGACGAATAATTCAGCAAACCGTTTCACCAGGGATATGCGCACATGCTCGTTAGTCGATTTCATTTTCTTTTTAAGACGATTATCCGAAAACTCCTCGTTCCCTTCAAAAATAATCTTGTTGATCTTCACCTTGGAATTTGAATTAACTACAATCCTAAGCTTAACTCCATCGGTATTCACCGTATCCTTAGATTGGATTACTTTGACATCGGCATTTAAATACCCCTTCTGTATATAGTGATTTTTAACTGTAACTTGAGTATTTCTGAGGATCGCATCTGAAAGTATTCTTCCTCTAATCAAATTAAGATCTTCCCTAATTTGGGATTCCCAAGATTTTCTTACCCCTTCAAACGTAAAACCTGTTAAACGTGGCCTTTCGGAAAGCCCGATCTTTAAATAAATCTGATCGCCTTCTATGCGGTCTATTGATATTTTTACATCCCCAACCAACCCATGCTTCCATAGCTTTTTTATCGCACCGCTTATTTCATCTCCCGGTACTTTAACCTTGTCACCCACCTTGAGGCCAGAAAGTGAGACGAGAGCATTTTTATCCAATACCTTGAGTCCTTCCACCTCAATACCACCAACCACATAAACCTTAGGGTTTGAATAATTTAGTGAACTGGTGGTGTTACCTGTCCCGGAGGAGTTTCTTCTCTTTCTGAATTGACTATATGCACCATCTGCTATTAAGCAAAATGCAATTAAAATCACTATTTTCTTCATCAGGAATTCACTTGTTCACTAATTCTACCAAATCTTCTCTCCCTATTTTGAAATGACCTTAGAGCTTGCATCAGATCCTCTTTCCTAAAATCAGGCCATAGTTTATCTGTTATAAATATTTCAGTGTAAGCTAGCTGCCAGAGAAGAAAATTACTTATCCTCATTTCACCGCTTGTTCTTATCAATAATTCAGGATCGGGCATACTACGTGTTTGTAAATATCTACTTATCAGATCTTGTTCTATCTCTGATTCGGATATATCCCCCCCTTTAATATCTTGAACAATCGCTTTCACTGCTTCCGTAATCTCCCATCGTCCACTGTAGCTTAAGGCTAATACGAGAGTCAGGCCCGTATTGTTCTTAGTCATCTCAATCGCATCATGAAGTTCGTTTTGACAATCAGAAGGAAGACTCTTGAGCGATCCTATCGTGGCTAACTTAACATTGTTGCTCAGTAAAGTTTTAAGTTCTTTTCTTATGGTAAGAACAAGCAACTGCATTAGCCCACTCACTTCCTCAATTGGCCTACTCCAATTCTCAGTGGAAAAAGCATATAACGTCAAAAAATCGACACCAAGTTCTGCACATCCTTCGGTTACGTCCTTTACCGCCTTAATGGCATTCTTATGGCCAAAAATTCTGGCGGCACCTTTTTTCTTTGCCCATCGCCCATTACCGTCCATAATAACGGCAATATGACGAGGTATTGTATTGAAGTCGCTATTTTCTAGTCCACTAGACACAAGTCGGCAAAATTAGCTCTTTTCAAAGAAAATATTCAAAATCGTAGTTTTTTTAACGACCCCTATAATTCCGCTTATAAGGACTGTTAGGACAAGGAATGACATAAAAAGAATAAGTTAAGGAGAACCCAAAATGATAGTAGGCATCATTATCAAACCTATTCCCAGTCTGAAAATTTTTCACTACCCCATCCCCGTCACTCAAATTATCTAAATAATCGAAGAAGGTTTTACGAGCCCCAAATTCTAATCCTAAGTACCATTTCGGGTTAATTATGTACTTAAATCCAAAACCAAAAGGTATAGAAGGCTGGATATTGCTATATTCCGCCGGCTTATCATCTTCACCCGAAATTCCAAAAATCGCTAACCCCCCAAAAAGATACGGGGTCCATCTTATGAGAGTGTGTTCCTGGCGCCATTTTAAAAAATGATATTCAAATCCTGCAGAAGCCTCTAATAAAAAAATACTGAATGATGCTCCTCTTTCATCCGCGAAGGGATCAATTGTCGTTTGAGAATCACTTCCCGCTAACCGACCTCCGGTTAGGCTTACTCTGAAACTTACCGCATTATTAAGATTATTCCTGAAAAAAACCGTTCCTGCCGGATTTATGGAGTTGAGGCCAATACCGCGTACTAGCTCTCCGGAATATCTAAATCCACCAACTCCAAACCCTATCTCAGTTTCTTGTCCAAATAGAATACATGAGTTAAAGAGCAAAAACGTGAAAATAAAAATGGGAAAACCTTTGAGTGGTTTTCCCTTATAATTGAGTTTGGTAAAATGCATATTATCTAAACTTCGCCCTTCTGAATGTAGCTCCTATAATGTAAGCTATTTTGATAGAAGAAACGAAATAAACATCATTATCGTCTGAGTTACCTCGATTATTACTAAAACCTTCAGATCCGTATCCATTATAGAAATCTCCGGAGCTATCTAGAGTAGCAAACGAATTTATAGCATCAAAATCTCTTTCAGCACCACTTTCTGCAGACGTTAATTCCGTAGATCTATCCGCCAATTCCCTTGCAAGACCTTCAGATAATAAAGTTCTATCAACATAATTGGCACTTACATCATCAAGATAATCTGTAAAAGTATACCGAGCACCAAATTCAATACTAATATCAAAAACTTGATTTAGTCGGTAGCGAAACCCTATACCTACAGGTATGGCGAGTTGAATTAGGCTGTAAGGTTCGATGCCTGAGTTTACGGCGTCACTCGGAAGATCAGAATACTGACCTTCGGTACCTAGTGGTTCAAGGTCAACCCAAGAACCAGCCTCTGGAAGGGTACTATCGTCATTGACATAAGCTTGGGGGTTATGATGAAAAACCGCCAAACCCGCATAGACATAGGGCGTGAATTGTAATCGGCTGATATACGAACCCTCGTTTTTAAAAAGATCAAAGGCCGCAGTTACCGCCAACTCTTTTATTCGATTCCTAAATTGCAAATTTCTCACATATCTAAACCTAGCATCACTATCACCTAAATCTGCTGATTCAAAGTCATCTCCTTTAATTGTACCCCATGTGAACGAACCTCGTAAAGTGTACCTCGGACCAAACCTATGCCCAAACATAACTCCGACACCCGGCCGCGTAAACGAAATATCCGTACTGGCAAACTTATCAAGAGGTGCCAAATCACCGAAATAATTAAACCCATTAAGGGTTAAGGCAACCCAATTATATTTCTTATCTGCTGAGAAGAAATTCTTTTGACCCCTATAATTTCGGATTCGCTTGTTATTTTGACGAATTCTTTTTCTGCTCAATTGTCCATACGAATCTGCCACAGAAAACAAGAAACATAAAATGAGGAAAGGCGCTGCAAGTCTTTTCATGTAGGTACTATAAACAACCAATATACTAATACTAATAAGGAACCAAAAGTAATCATTAATGAATTAACAAAAAACTCAATTTCTTACATCCAACCCCCAATTAAGCTTCTGTCTGAGTGTCTTAAAATAATTATGTTCTGATAACTTAACCAAACGTACTTTAAAATCTTCTTTCCTAACCGAAAGCGAAGTGGATTCATCCACAGTTTCAAACCTTGAATCTAATGAAATAAGAAAGTTCTTACTCCTACCTTCAATAACAAAGGACAGCTCTGCGCTATCAGAAACTACAATAGGTCTTACGGTCAAGTTATGAGGGCTTACAGGCGTTATAATAAAATTATTGGATTGTGGTAATACTACAGGTCCACCACAACTTATTGAATAGCCTGTTGATCCCGTGGGTGTAGATACGATTATCCCATCTGCCCAATACGAGTTCAAAAAATCGCCATTAATGTAAGTGTGAACCACAATCATCGACGAAGTATCTTTTTTAAGGATTGTAAAGTCGTTCAAAGCAAATGCTGTATCTCCAAAGACATTTGGATCTGAATTCAGATGAATTAACGTCCGCTCATCAAATGTATAGGATCTATTCTTTATGCAGTTCAAAGCACTGCCGATTGCCTCCTTTGCGGTTGTTGCTAGAAAACCTAGCCGCCCGGTATTAATTCCAAGTATTGGTACTCCAGAACTCCCCACTTGAGTCACGGCCTCTAGTAGGGTTCCATCACCGCCCAGCGTGATTAATAAATCAAATTGATCTAGGCCAATTCCTTTCTCAAAAGGGGTATAATTACCACTAGACAGATCATGAGAAACCAAATGTTCAAGATACTCCCTGGTTACGTTGATCTTATAATTCCAACTTTCCAGAGTCTCAAGCACATGCTCGATAAACTCCTTGTTATCAGAATCAAAGGCTTTACCATGAATAAGGATGTTCATTACCAATCAGATATCCAAAAAACGGAAAAGCATATCTAGCTTTTCTTTATCTTTTTCAACAATTTTTGTTTCCTGGAAACGGCCAATTACTTTAAATCCAAAACGCTCGAAAGTTGCAACGATTGAAGTTAAATCTGGTTTGTTAATTTTAAGGGTAACCCGTAGTTGACTACTATCTAGCTCATCTTCCTTAATACTGCTACTCAGAATCTTGGCATCATTTTCCTCTACTAATCGGCTCATCTGTGACAATGAATAATCTATATAAGGAACAGAGAGAACCAATATGCTGCCGGCCATCTGAATCGCTATAGATTGAGCCATTGAATTTATTGTATCCTGCACGGTAATTACTCCCATGTATTCTTGATCAGCATTAAGCACACTGACCATTTTAAGCTCGTTCTCAGCGGCCATCTTTATGACATCATAAACATGCGATTCACTGTTTAAAAAGCACTGCTCTCCAATCTTTTCAAAGCTCCTTACAGCCTTTTCTGCGTCGTTGGCTTCCATAATCATTTCTTCTGTTATAAAACCAACGAATCGTCCATTATCTACAACTGGAAGTTCGTTACAGCGTAATTCTTCCATCCACACAAGAGCTTTATGTGCATCATCCTTTTCCTTTAAAGGAGGGATCATATGGTTAATCAATTCTTCCGCTATCACCTTTCTAAAAATTCACTTAGTACCTGATTAAACTTCTCCGGGTGCTCCATCATCGGAGCATGACAACATTTGTCAATAAATTTAAGCTCTGAGTTTGGTATTAGTTTATTGAACTCATGACCTACCATTGGAGGAGTTATAGTATCATTTAAACCCCAAATAAGTAAAGTAGGTTTCTTAATGGTCGTAATATCTTTTGCCATATTGTGTCGTTGGGCTGATTTCGCAATAGCGACTATCCTTAGACATTTAGGAATACTTTTAGTTGTCTCAAATACCTCATCTACTAACTCCTTTGTAGCGGTTTTTGGATCGTAAAAAGTATATTCAACACGTTCTTTGATGTATTCATAACTCCCACGTTTAGGAAATGAACCCCCCATAGAATTTTCAAATAATCCTGAACTACCTGTTAAAACAAGCTTATTTACTTTGTCAGGGTTTTGCAGAGTATATATTAGCCCTACATGTCCACCAAGTGAGTTACCAATAACCGTCATACTCTCTAATGATTTAAGTTTTATAAACCCCTCAAGAAATTTAACCAGTCCTTCCAGCCCTGCTTGTTTTAGAGGCATCTCATAAATAGGTAATAGTGGAATCAGGACTCGATACTTCGTTTTGAAGTGGTTGACGAGGCCTTCCCAATTACTTAAAGCGCCAAAAAGTCCATGGAGCAGTAGAAGCACTTTACCTTCTCCCTCATCAATGTATTTATAATCCTGTTCTCGTTTTATATCCAGCGACATCCTTTGCTAAAAGGTTAAGTAGCAAAGTAAACAAAAATGATGAATTAAGTTATGATACCGCTCACGAAGAGCCAGTTTCGCAAAATGTGCAAGCCATTCTGAGTTAGTGCAGCTTCAGGATGAAATTGTAATCCCCAAATGGGCAATTCATCATGACGCATCGCCATGAGTTCTTCTTCTTCAGTGATTCCTAAAGATATCAAGTCCGTTTTTTCCTCAAGTTTTAACGTCAATGAGTGATAACGCACGACCTCAAACGTAGTTGATAAGCCTTCGAAAAGAGGATCGGGTTCAATATTAATCGTTGAGATTTTCCCGTGCATTGGCCTAAGCGCCTTGTACAGGCCCGCACCGAAATATTGACCAATAGCCTGATGGCCTAAACAAATGCCCAACATAGGTAATTTGTTATGATAGTAGTCGATTAGTTCAAGTAGGTTGCCTGAATTCTCAGGATTAGATGGTCCAGGGGAAAGAACAACTCCAGAATAATTATTTGCTGTTATTTTACTTAGACCTACGTCATTTCTAAGGACCTCGCAGTTAACCCCTAGCTGTTCAAAATAATCCACCAAGTTATAGGTGAAAGAATCAAAATTATCAAGAAGTAAAATCACTCTTCACCAATTCTGTGATACTATCGAAAAGATCGCTGGCAAAAGGAAGGACTTCTGAAACCAGATCAACAACTTTGGGAGCAAGCGTAAGTAAATAGGGCAAAATCAATGAATTGTTGGTCCAACTTCCTTCGACCGAAATGCCAAAGGAATTGGAGAGCCATAGCAAGATACTTATACCAAACGCCCACTTTAGAATTGCCAAAAGTGCACCAGCTAAATTGTCGATAGATCCAAGCAAGGTCATATCGAGAATCGTCTTTAAAAACTTCCCTAAAAGATTAACTGCTATTACGATACTTACGAAAATCAACAAAAATGAAATATATGGTAAGATCTGACCATTAAGGTCAAAGCGCTCACTAAGTACCGACATTCCCCAGTGCATTAACCTAAAACCACCTATGATTGCCAATACAAAGGATAAAACAGCGATCGCTTCTAGAAGAAATCCTTTTCTAAAGCCTTTGTATGCCCCAAAAGCTAATAAGCCTACCAAAACAAGATCAAAAAGGCTCAACTATTAGCCAGTATGGATTTTACCATTTCTGAGATCGTTTTCCCGTCGGCCTTACCTGCTAATTTCTTCGTAGCAAAACCCATTACCTTGCCCATATCTTTCATTCCGTTTGCGCCGAGGTCATTCACTATAGATTCGATCTCCTCTCTTAGGTCTTGTTCTGAGAGCTGTTCGGGTAAATACTTTGAAATAATCTCAAATTCGAATTGCTCTTTAGCGGCGAGATCATCACGACCCTCTTTTGCATACAAATCAGCGGATTCCTTTCTTTGCTTTGATGCTTTGGTGAGCAGTTTTATTTCAGCGTCTTCTGTAAGGTCCGAACTAGCCCCTTTTTCAGTTTCAGCCAATAAAATGGCAGACTTGATAGCTCTCAACGCGGTTAGCTCTTCTTTTTTTTTGGCTAGCATTGCTGCCTTAATATCTTGATCAATCTGTTTTTTGAGACTCATATACTCCTAATAATTAAAGAAAGTTCTTGTTACTTTGACCTAAAGGACAAAGTTAAAAATAGAGTTGTTCATACAAAACGTTGATTATTTTGACCACGCAATATCCTTAGATGACGGTTTTAAGTGTTAACATAAACAAGTTTGCCACCCTAAGAAATGCGAGAGGGGGCAATAATCCTGACATTATCAAAATAGCACAGGATTGTGAGCGCTTCGGAGCTCAAGGCATTACTGTTCATCCACGACCAGATGAGCGTCATATCCGGTTTGATGACGTATTGGAACTATCCAAGGTGGTTACAACAGAATTAAATATTGAGGGATATCCCAATGACCGCTTTATGGAATTAGTGCTTAGAGCTAAGCCCGCTCAAGCCACTTTGGTTCCGGATGGACTTAACGTACTTACTTCAAATGCAGGATGGAATACTATAGAAAATAAGGATAAGCTCAGAGAAATCATCACTGAACTCCGACATCATGGAATACGCACATCCATATTTACCGATCCTATCAGTGAGATGGTGAATGGAGCTGCTTCTACCGGTACCGATAGAATAGAACTGTATACGGAATCATACGCCTCGGCTTTTCATAAAGATCCCGAAAAAGCCATAATGGATTACAAGCGAGCCGCAAATTCCGCAAAAGAACGGGGTTTGGGTATTAACGCGGGCCACGACCTAGACCTGGACAACCTTAAATTCTTCAAAGATCAAATTCCAGAAACGCTAGAAGTATCTATTGGTCACGCACTTATATGTGATGCAATCTATTTGGGCCTAGAAAATACAATTCAACTTTATCTTAATCAATTAAGGTAAGTCACTATTCCGGTTGCACGGTTCCTATTCCTGAAACATCTTTCTGAACATCGGTTGGGTTACCTCTATAGGTGATACCACCTACGCCACTAACAGTAGCCATTAACTTTTCTGTGACATGAACACTGGCACCACCTACTCCGCTTATATCAATCTCGCATTTTTCGCTTACCAAATCCTTGGCGTCTAAACCACCTGCTCCAGACATTCGAATTCGTTGCTCTATCACTTGTCCTGTGAGTTCCATAGCACCGGCCCCGGAAACGCTGATTTCAAGTGCTTTCATATCCAAGTCTAAATCTACGGCTCCTGCTCCGGACATTTCCAGATCCAAATAATCCTCGCTTATGGTTTGATCAGAGATAAGTGATGCTGCACCTCCCACTGAAATTGCCCTTAGCTCCGAATATCCAATAACTACCTGAACTCCATCTCTACTCACCAGGGTTTTTTCGGAAGATATAGTTAAGCGCTCACCATCGCTAGTTACCGAAATGAAATCGAATAAGTTTTCATCTGTCGTTATTGTGACCCCAGGGGTTGATCTCTTCTCAAGCCTAATTTCAAAACTTCCTCCCACATCTATTTTATTGAAGTTCTCTACTGTAAAATTCTCGGTAATTACTATACCATTACCACGTTCACCAATCATCCGGCTGCAGCCGGAAACGGTAAGCATTATTAACACCGAAAGGCCAATTTTAAAGCGATCCATATTTCCCATTTTGGTTCAAAAGTAATTATTAAATGGCTCTCACACCAGTATTGGTAATCTCTAAGGCTTACACTACTTTTGCCGCTTTAAAATTTTGCACCTACTCGAAACCACTATGCAACGAGATAATAAAATCTTTGACCTTATACAGAAAGAGAAACGACGTCAAGAGACGGGCATTGAGTTAATAGCGTCAGAAAACTTTGCTTCTCCACAGGTGATGGAAGCTATGGGTTCCGTGCTTACTAATAAATATGCGGAAGGACTTCCTGGTAAACGCTATTACGGTGGATGTGAAGTAGTTGATGAGATTGAAAATCTGGCAATTGAGCGTGTCAAAGAGCTATTCGGGGCAAGTTGGGCGAATGTTCAGCCACATTCGGGCGCCCAAGCCAACGCTGCCGTAATGCTGGCGATTCTTAATAAGGGCGATAAAATTCTTGGATTTGACTTGTCCCATGGTGGACATTTGACTCATGGTTCCCCTGTGAATTTTTCTGGAAAATTATACGAACCACATTTCTACGGTGTGGAAAAAGATTCGGGCTTAATTGACTGGGGAAAGGTTATCGATAAGGCACGTAAAGAGAAACCTAAACTGATCATCTGCGGAGCATCTGCATATAGCAGGGATTGGGACTACCAAAGTTTACGAACTGCTGCCGATGAAATTGGTGCACTTTTGCTGGCCGATATATCACACCCATCTGGTCTTATAGCAAGAGGATTATTGAATGATCCATTGGAATACTGCCATATTGTAACTACCACAACTCATAAAACACTACGGGGGCCACGGGGAGGTTTGATAATGGTGGGCGAAAACTTTGATAACCCATGGGGTATTAAAACACCTAAGGGAGATATCAGAAAGATTTCAGCACTGTTAGATTCTGGTGTATTTCCTGGAACACAAGGAGGACCTCTAGAACATGTAATTGCCGCGAAAGCGGTTGCATTTCAAGAAGCGCTAAGTGATGAGTTCATGAATTACGTTGTACAAGTGGTGAAGAATGCGAAAGCTATGGCTCAAGCATTTGTGAATAAAGGGTACAAAGTAATCTCGGAAGGCACCGATAATCATATGATGTTAATCGACCTACGTTCTAAGAATCTGACAGGTAAAATAGCGGAGAACACATTGATCAAAGCTGACATTACCATAAATAAAAATATGGTGCCGTTTGATACCCAATCACCATTTGTGACTTCCGGAATGCGCGTGGGCACGGCTGCTGTAACTACGCGGGGAATGAAAGAAGATGATATGATCAAAATTGTTGATTATATAGATCAGACGCTCATGGCAGTCGAAAACGAAGAGCTAATTGGTGATATCAAAACACGGATCAACCATTGGATGTCTAGTTTCCCACTTTACCAATAAACTGTGGCTCCACTTGATCAGCCCGAAGAAAAAGAAATGTCATTCCTCGACCATCTCGAGGAGCTCAGGTGGCATCTGATTCGGTCTGTTATAGCCGTACTGGTTTTTTCAGTGGGGGCCTTTATAAGTGTAGACTATATATTCGACGTTATCATTTTTGGCCCTGCAAAACTGGACTTTTGGACCTTCCAAATGCTCTGTAAGGTCAGCGATTTGATCGATTCCTCTGCACTCTGCATCACTGACCTCGACTTTAAAATACAAAGTCGAAAGATGACTGGCCAATTTACAATGCACATTACGTCATCCTTTGTAATTGGTATCATTGTGGCTTTTCCCTACATATTTTGGGAGTTTTGGCGGTTTATCAGCCCAGGCCTTTATACTAAAGAGAAATCGGCTTCACGAGGTTCAGTCTTGGCCGTTTCATTTCTTTTTATGATCGGAGTGCTTTTTGGGTATTATATAATGTCGCCTCTTGCTGTTAATTTTTTAGCTAGCTATCAAGTGAGTGATCTAGTTCAAAATGAGTTTGATATTACATCATATGTATCTACGTTGAGCACCCTGGTTCTGGGAAGTGGCCTGTTGTTTCAGCTACCCATTGTAGTCTACTTCCTATCAAAAATAGGTATGGTGACACCACGTCTTATGAAAGCCTATAGGAAACATGCCATAGTAGTTATCCTCATTTTGGGAGCAATGCTGACACCCCCTGACCCTTTAAGTCAGCTTTTAATTGCTTTTCCCTTATTTGGTCTCTATCAATTTAGTATCTTGATATCGGGTTGGGTTTTAAGAAAAAAAAGAAAACAAGAGTTAAAAGAGGAAGCAAAATATAACTAATGTCAAAGATAGCTATTGGCGGTGATCATGCCGGGTTTGAATACAAAGGAATAATTATTGAATTTCTCAAAGAACTGGGGTATGAATCGAAGGATTTTGGTACTTACAGTTCAGATTCGGTAGATTATCCGGATTTTGCCCACCCAGTGGCAAATGCAGTTGAGAAAGACGAGTATGACCTTGGCATTCTTATTTGTGGTAGCGCAAATGGAGTGGCTATAACTGCTAACAAACATGCTGGCATTCGTGCTGCCATTTGCTGGAACGTTGAATTGGCCACCTTAGCCCGACAGCATAATAACGCCAACATTGTTTGCCTACCTGCCAGATTCATTGAAAGTCACTTGGCGAAAGAAATTGTTCAAACGTTTTTAAATACGGGATTTGAAGGCGGCCGTCACGAACGCCGAGTTAACAAAATTAGCTGTTGATCTTTTCATAAATTCCAGGAGATTTCAGCTGGTAGTTTTCTCTTAGAGGAATAATTCTTTCCCTTAATGCCGGCATGATTCCATTATCATCTATAATAATATCAGGCATATCTTGTTTAAATCCTTTTAGTATCAAAGTCAGATTATCATAATAATCAGGACGCTCCAGAACTTCTTTCGATATCTTCCAGTTTAAAAACGGAGTAGCGGATTTAGCATGTTGATAGGGTCTGAGGTTATTGCCAAAACTCACTATTTTTTGACCCTCGTATTGCAGATACTCCTGATCATCTAAATAATACTTCTTAGAATAAGACTCATCTTTTAGATGGATTATATTAAACCTCTCCCCGTAGTTAAAGACGATCAAAGTCGCGACGAAAACGATAAAACCTAGTTCTGCAAAAAACCTTCGCCTAATTAGGAGGAAGAAATGACTTAGGTAGTAACTCAGGAATGGTACTAATATAAAGTAAGCATTAGGCGTACTCATGTCATTAAGTGATATAGTAAGGATGGCAAAAATCAAAAAAACAAAAGTCGACTGGTTCAATCGGGCCTGAAAGTTATTAAAGCGACCTGCCAATGCCATTTTAAAAAATGATAATATCAAAAATACCGTGGGAACGGCCAGAATAATTATGAGAAATTTATACGACACATAAGAGCTTCCTTGACCTTGAAAAAGCGGCTGGAGTGCACTCAGCATAAAATCCTGCCAGCGTCCAAGAAGAACATAATAAAATGAAGTAATTAGTATGGGTACCAGCAATCCGTAGATGAGCATTATGTATCGTCGTGTGACAGTTCCGGTAAATAAAATAAATACTACCAAAACACCCAATGAGAATACTATCATTGGCAAATAAAACAGATAGGCCAAACCCATGTACAAGCCGATGTAGAGTATTTGTTCGTCGCGCTTTGCACGTATTTCTATATGTCGGAAAATATTATTTAACGCCGGGATAACGAATGTAACAGACATTAACATTGGCGTAAGCGTAAAAAAGTCTGAATGTAGCGAGGCCAAAACACCGTACACTAAGCCGGGGACATAGGTATTCTCGTTATATACTTTGTTTACAAGCACCAAACGATTGAAAAAGAAAATCTGAATGCAGACAAATAGCCAAGCTATTATGATATATGCAGCTTGAGATCTTCCAAATAGAAAATCGATAATACCAAAGAGAGCAGCAGATAGCGGCGCAGTAGTTTCCCAAATATCTGAGTACATCGAAGCTCCGCTAGATATTTTTTCTCCTACAAGCATGAAATTAAGTTCCTGCACCGACATGTCATATGTACCAATCAACGCTGGAAGTCTTACAGCCAGAAGTAGCAGAAATATCACCAATAGGCGATAGGGATCATTAAGTCTGAAAAAAGCTAACAAAATAATTGGATTATTATCTGTACCTCAGCACTGAGGCGAATATATAAAAAAAGCCAAATTAATCGGATATTTGCTTTATGTCAGAAACTACGCGTCAGCAAAAGTTTTCCCGGTTAATCCAGCGTGATTTGGGTTCTATTTTCCAAAAAGATAAAATGGGCATTTTCAGCAACACCTTTATTACTGTTGCTGATGTAAAAATGAGCCCCGACCTTGGTATTGCCAAGGTGTATCTTTCAATGCTTCTGGTCGAGGATACTAAAAGCAAATTAGAATCTATTAACAAGCGTAAAAACGAAATCCGCAGAGAACTAGGCATACTCATTGGTAAACAGGTAAGAAAAATACCGGAGCTTATTTTTTATATTGACGATGTGGAGGAAAATGCCACCCGGATCGACCAAATTATCGATGGTCTGGATATCCCAAAAGAGGACGATGAAGAAATCTGATATATTTTGAATCTTTCATTTTTTATTGCGAGAAAGTATTTCTTATCCTCTAAAAAGAAGACGTTCATTAACGTAATCTCGATTATCTCAATGCTCATAGTTGCACTATGCACGGCGGCGTTAGTGATAGTTCTTTCTGTATTCAATGGGCTTGGTGAATTAATAAGCAACCTCTACAGCACTTTTGACCCTCAGATTAAGATTGAAGTGGTTAAGGGCAAGTCTTTTGATTATAATCAGGATTTGAAAGAAAAGATAAGAGGTATTCAGGGTGTCGATATTATAACCGAAGTAATTGAAGACTACGCCTACGTACGTTATCGCGAGTCGGATATGGTAGTCACTATGAAAGGTGTCAGCCAGAACTTTCTTGATCAGGAAAGGTTTGGAGAACACGCCTTGATCAGTGGAGATCTAAGATTAAAAAAGGGTGATGTAAATTACGCGATTATTGGTCGTGGAATACAATACATGCTTTCTGTAGTGCCAGGAGATGACCTGAATCCACTGCAAATATTCCATGTCAAAAATTTAAAATCAGGTACACTTGATCCCAACAAGCTTTATTCTCAACGTAATATTATGGTTAGCAGCAGCTTTGCCATAGAAAAGCAATATGACGAGAACTACATTTTCGTCCCCCTGGTGTTTGCACAAAAGCTTTTGAAGTATGAAGATCGCAGGACCTCACTTGAGATTAAGGTAAAGGACGGTGTGGAAATCACCACCGTTCAGAGTGACTTAAAAAAAACGCTTGGGAGTTCTTTTAATGTTCTCAGTAACAAAGAACAACACGCTGATCTGTACAAACTGTTGAACCTTGAAAAGCTATTTGTCTTCATGGCTTTCGTGATGATCTTAGCTGTTGGGTCCATCAATATATTCTTTGCTTTATCTATGCTTGCTATCGACAAGCGAAAAGACGTTTCTATTCTGTATAGTATGGGCGCCTCGGACAATCTTGTAACCAGGATCTTTCTGGGCGAAGGAGCTATTATTTCTCTAGGCGGAGCTACAATTGGACTTTGTCTAGGTGCTTTGATCTGCTGGTTACAACAGACTGTGGGACTGGTGTCCATGGGAATGGAAACTTCCGTGATGGAATACTACCCCGTTAAAATGAAAATAACGGATTTTCTTATGACAGCTCTGAGTTTGATTCTCATAACACTCATTATCTCCTACAGGCCAGCGAAAATGGCCACTTCCTATAACTCAATTAAGTATTTATAATCATAGGTGGTATATTATTGCTGCGAATTATCGCCATAAAATACATAGGATTTATTTTGTTAAAAAAGTAACCCCGACATGTAGACTTAAATGGGCCAAAATACGTAGTTTAGATGTTCTGTTGTTTTTAAACTATGAAGGTTTCTGCTACTCAGCCCTTTCAAATTATATATTCACTTTACCAGCACGAGTATCTCGGATATCTCTTCGAATCCTTTGTCATTCATCTTGACGAAAAGGGAAAGTTGACACTGCAACATCAAAATATTTCATCGAAAAACGCCCCTGAGTTTGCCCATGGATTAGACGAAACGGATTTCGATCTCATCGATATCATGGACACTACCCAACAGGAGTATGTGATCAAGAAGTTCTATAAAAAACCAATTAAACCAGAAGAATTCTTCTTAAAAGTCTATGATAAGGAAAAGGGTAATGAAACACTACAGCAGGAAATTGATCTTTATCTGGAGCGTAGACGGGCGGAAATATTAGAGCGACTACGTGGAAAGATGCTTTTTGAAATGGGTAATGACGGAGAACCAGCCTGGCGACATATTGAAGTTTTGGAAAAGAAGGCGACCGTCCTGTTTCATTTTCGAAGGAACCCGGATAATACACACTACTTCCCGACTATTAAATATAACGGCGAAAAAGTCGATTTCCAGTATAAGGGGGCCTTTATAGTGTGTAAGCAACCGGCATGGTTAGTTCACGCCGGTAAATTGTATTCCTTTGAAAAAGAAATTGATGGTAAGAAAATTATTCCCTTTCTCAATAAAAAGTTCATCGTAATTCCAAAGAATGTTGAGGAGACTTACTATAACAAATTTGTAGCTCCTCTAATCGCCTCGTTTGATGTTTACGCTAAGGGGTTTGAAATCAGCAGTGGAAGATATGAACCTGAGGCTATGTTGAGTATTTCGGAATTGGCCGCCAACAGGACATCTGCCCTTTTTGATAGCAAAGAAAATGCAACTCTAACAGAGGGTAAAATAGTATTTGAGCTGGCTTTTAAATACGGGCCTTTCAAATTCAGAGCTGACCATCTGGATCCGGTTAGTGTTTCCGTAGAAAAAAAAGAAGATAATTATATTTTCCATCGAGTTAAACGCAAGCTTACTGTTGAGAAAGAAGTTTTAAAACTTTTAGCGGAGAATAATCTTACCATCAAGAACTCCAAGGCCACTCTCAATAAGACAACAGCCTTCGGTTGGTTAGATAACATGCGCGATAAACTGGAGGAGTGGAACATAACTCTGGTACAAAAAAATACAGGCACTAGAAAATATTTTATTGGTGAGTATAAAATCAGTATTGAGGTAAAGGAAAACATCGATTGGTTTGATATCCATGCCATCATCAAATTTGGTGATTACGAAATGAGCTTCACGGAGCTCAGAAAAATGATCAGCAAGAAAAAGCTTGAATTCGAGCTGCCTAATGGTGAGATAGCCGTAATCCCGGAATCTTGGTTGGTTGAATATGCGGAGCTTTTCTCTTTTGCCGACGAAACTGACGAAGGGACACCGCGCTTACAAAAGTATCACCTTGCCTTAGTCAAAGATTTAGAAAACGGCAACCTGGCCAAGGTTACGATGAGTCGCAAGCTCGAAGCGCTAAGAGGCTTTGAGGGTATAGAAGAATTCGAGACCCCAAAAGATTTCAAAGGCAAGTTAAGACCGTATCAGAAAGCGGGTTACGATTGGTTACGGTTCCTCAATAAATTTAAATTTGGCGGCTGCCTGGCCGACGACATGGGCTTAGGTAAAACGGTACAAACGCTGGCACTGCTGCAAGCCGAAAAAGAAGCTGGTTCGGAAGGGGCGTCTTTGTTAGTAATGCCTACCTCTCTAATTTATAATTGGGAAATGGAGGCTAAGCGATTCACTCCGAAACTAAAGGTTTTTACTTATACAGGTACAAATCGAGATAAGGACCCGAAGAAATTTTCCAAGTATGATATTGTTCTCACATCATATGGAATCGTGCGACTAGACGTAGATATTCTTTGCGAATACTATTTCAACTATGTGATCCTTGACGAATCTCAAGCTATAAAAAACCCTACATCAAATATCGCGAAGGCGGTAAAGGATTTAAATACAAGGAACCGCCTTATCCTTACAGGTACGCCCTTGGAAAATAGCACTATGGACCTCTGGTCGCAAATAAGCTTTATCAACCCAGGGCTACTTGGTAATCAAAAGCTATTCAAAAACGAATTCCTGACACCTATCGAAAAACAGGGAGATCAGGCCAAGATGCAAAAGCTATATTCTATCATTAAGCCGTTCATACTTCGAAGAAATAAATCTCAGGTTGCTACAGAATTACCGGACAAGGTAGAAAGTATCCAGTACTGTAGCATGTTACCTGACCAGGAAGCCGAGTACGAAAAAGTAAAATCGTTCTATAGAGATAAGATCCTTGAAAACATTGAGGAAAAAGGTCTTAACAAATCACAACTCATACTTCTTCAGGGGCTTACTAAGCTTAGACAAATCGCTAACCACCCTAAGATGGTGGATCAGGAATACGAAGGTGCCTCAGGAAAGCTGTGGGATTTAATTTCTATGCTGGATAATGCAATCAGTGAAGGGCATAACGTACTAATTTTCAGTCAGTTTGTAAAGCACTTGTCCATTGTCAAAGATCATTTAAAAGACATGGATATTGATTTTGCCTACCTCGATGGATCAACAAAAGACAGAAAAGGGCAAGTTGAGCGATTTCAAAACGATGAAAGCATTCGTGTGTTTCTAATTTCATTAAAAGCAGGTGGCGTCGGTCTCAACTTGACTAAAGCTGACTACGTATTTATTCTTGATCCGTGGTGGAACCCGGCTATTGAAGCTCAAGCTGTAGACAGAGCGCATAGAATTGGCCAGGAAAACCAGGTTTTTACATATAAATTCATTAGTAAGAGTACCGTGGAAGAAAAAATACTGGAACTGCAGAAGCATAAGCGGAACCTTGCTCAGAACCTAATTACCACAGAAGAAAGCTTTGTGAAAAGTCTCTCCAAGGATGACATTGAGTCTATACTCACCTAGTCATTTTCCTCTCGCTTTAATTTCCATCTTTTATGAGACCATAAGTAGCCGGCCGGATCCGATGCTATCAGCTCTTCCGTTGCCTTAGCATAACGTTCTAAAAGAGAATGGTCATCTTTTGAGTATGGTGGTTCTGTCAATGGCCGGAGTGTCACGGTATAATAGCCTCTTTTTTCACGTGTAACCGCAAAGAAGTAAGCAGGATAATGAGCAGCCCGCGCTATTTGCTCGGGCCCAAGAAAGAATGCCGTTTCCTGATTTAAGAAGCTGGTCCAGTATTTTGGAGAGCTCCGCCTAGGAGATTGATCAGCTACAATTCCCAGAGCCCTCAACCTATCTTTACTTTTAAGTATGGCTCGGAGTACTTTACTCTTCTCAATAGGCTGACCCCCAAACTTACCCCTGGTTTTAAGCATTAGGCGATCGTATTTTCCATTTGTAAGCTTTTGATAAACCGCATCAACCGGAAATGGTAATTCCAGACAGCCGGCAAGCAATGCCCACTCCCAATTAAATTGATGTGAAGCTATTACGATAATGGATTGACCCGTATCTGCATAAGGCTGTACTTCCGACACATTCGTATAACTCACCCGTTTTAGCAACTCCTCTTTGGAAATACTTATCGCCTTAAGTGTTTCTACCAAGTACTCTGAAAATCGTATGTAAAATTCCTTTCTGATTTCAGCTCGCTCTTTAACCGTTTTTTTTGGGAAAGCGTTATCAATATTTTTTTTGACCACCTCTTTTCTATATCCTGCTACATAATAGGTAAACACGAAAATAAAGTCTGCCAGAAAGTACAATACGCCCATGGGCATCCGGGAAAGTAGCCTAAGAAAAAGCATACGTAAAACTACTTCAAAGACTACGAAGTCTTGAAGGCTTTGTAGCCACCTTTTTCATTAATTTAGCGTCCTTAAGAAGTATGGTATGAAAGATAAGGTAGTTGTCATAACCGGAGGTTCATCTGGAATCGGAAAGGCACTCGCAGAAGAGTTCGGAAGAAAAGGATCCAAGATATTGATTACCGGCCGCAATAAGCAGGCACTTAAAGAAACTGAAAACGAGCTGACCCAAAAGGGAATCACTGTGGCCAGTTTTCAAGCCGATGCCAGTTCCGAACAAGACAACAAGAATATGGCCGATTTCACCCTGGAAAAGTTTGGAAAGATTGACATACTTATCGCCAATGCCGGGATCTCTATGCGAGCTCTCTTTAAAGATGTAGATCTTGATGTCGTAAAAAAAGTAATGGATATCAACTTCTATGGTGTACTTTACGCAACAAAATATTGCCTTCCTTCTATACTTGAAAATAAAGGTTCAGTAATTGGTATGTCTTCCATTGCGGGCTACCGCGGCCTTCCGGGGCGTACTGGGTACTCCGCCTCTAAATTTGCCTTACAAGGTTTTCTGGAGGTTTTAAGAACGGAGAACCTCAAAACGGGAGTACATGTTCTCACCGCCTGCCCGGGATTTACCGCCTCCAACATTCGGAAAAGGTCTTTAACTGCTGACGGATCTCAACAGGGAGAATCGCCGCGAGAGGAGAAGAAGATGATGACCGCCGAAGAATGCGCCAGGCATATTTATAAGGCCACTGTCAAAAGAAAAAAACATCTTGTGCTCACTACACAAGGTAAATTCACCGTATTCATGAACAAATGGCTCCCAGGACTAACCGATAGGTTAGTGTACAACGTAATGGCGAAGGAAGCCGATTCCCCATTGGCATGAACCCAAAGTATATCCGCATCTTTTTTCTGCTATTCATACTACTTTCCATAATTTCAGTAGCGAAGGCACAAACCATCCCTAAATCATACGAGGAATATAAGCAGTTACTAAGTACGGCCAGGGATGCTAAATATGAAGAATACCTGTCGATTTACAATCGATATCTCGAGCAGAATAATGACGACGTCAAAATGCACATCGAGAGATGTAAATTCATCGAAAATGCATTCTACGACGATTATGACGACTACAACCCGAAGCAAGAGGAATTTGATGTTGCTTATTTGAAGCTATTGATCGAATTTGGCCACGAGCCACTTGTCATCTATTACCGATCCGAACACCTCTGGGGCACCGAAGCTATTGATCTGTTGGATAGCATAAATCAAATAATAGATCTAGAGCCCAACGTCTGGCAGGAAATCGATCGCTGGAAAGTCTATAAGCGGCTGGCGGAACTCAACAGTTATCAGGACAACACCGAGCTTGCGCTACAAAACGCTGAATTAGCCACCTCGGTTAATGATACATTGAACCTGGACCATCTCAAGGCCAATCAGCTCAAAAAGCTGAATAGGAATACAGAAGCCATTGACATTCTGGTAAGAGGCCTGGATTCCACAGAGGTTACATGGAAAATCAATTCAAGGGCGCAGTTACTCTTGGAGTTGGAAGATTATGAAAACGCGCTAAAGGCTTATAAATGGGCAAGTAAGGACACAACGAGCTGGCAGAATAATAAAGACATCGCAACCACTTTTATCAGAAATGGCTTAATTGAAGAGGCACGCACCTTCTTGTTAAAAGATACTACCCGGGGTTGGAATAAAAGCGAACCTATTCGGAGATTATATGATTATGATTTAGAGTATTCGCACGACACACTGGCTTATGCGTCGTACCAAAAGTTACGGGATCTGGGTTACGAGTATGACCCCATTGGATTTTTGCGAGCCTCGTTACTTTTCAAGTCACCATTTCTTCCTTTAAAATGGCGCGACATGCTGGGGGTAGGGATCCTTATGATTTTTCTCATTGTGGTGGTCGTAATTCCTTACTTCTGGGTTTCACCGATTTACTTTAGCAAAAGAGTATTAAAGCCTAAGGCGCAATCACTTGAGGTTTTGAGCTACAGATGGACGTTACGCGACTTTTGGAAAATCAGTTCACTCTATCTTCTAGTATCTTTTGCTGCACTGTTTATCTACGAGTATAACCTTGTTATATCCTGGTTTACCGATGATATTGGCAACGGCACTGAAATAACTCCTTTAGTGGACGCGAATGAAACCTTATTTTTTATTTTAGTTTTTGGTTTATGCTCGTTGTTTTTCATCAAAAAGAGCACTTACAGGTCTCTGATTGTTGGCGATTGGGATATCAAAAAATCATTGAGTAAGGCCTTCATTTACTTCTTGATCCTTCGTGTAGTGGCCGGAATTACCATAGCTATTTTCGGCATTCCTGAAAACGGCACCTCTGTAGTACTCAGCATTGAACAGAGTATTGTGGCTATGATCAATAGCTATGGGGCACCCCTTACATTTTTACTGATCGTCATTTTCGTACCTTTTTATGAAGAAATAGTTTTTCGTGGGATTATATTGACCTCATGCAACCGCTTTGTGCAATATGGTATTGCCAATACCATTCAGGCCGCCATGTTTGGCGTAGTCCATGATAATATCAACCTTTCCATTTTTTACTTCATATTCGGTCTAACCACAGGTTGGCTGGCCAGAAAATCCATGAGCCTAGCGACTGGCATGTTTGTTCACGCTATGAACAATGGTTTGGTAGTATTTGCTATTCTATTGAGGATGTAGCGAATATTCCGCAGTTTTTTATCTTTGAGAAACGTTTGTGATTATCGTGCTAAAGAAATTTTTTCCGTTTGATAAGAATTACATACTTGAAAAAGCACAGCTGGATCAAGAAGAGCGTTTAACAATTTATCTTATCAATTTTGTAAAGGCCTACTACCAGGCTAATTCGAACCCCTTAGGCCTGGTTGACAATACCATGAACCAAGTAATTGCCCACAGGACAGAGTATACAGAAAGACTTAGTGAGTTTTACTTTAATCTGGCCGGTATCTATCGTTACAAACACGGTCAGAACCAACTGGAGTTTCTATTTGACGGCCAGGATCACTACGAAAAGTACGTCAAGGACTGGAAAAGTACTTTTAAAGAATGGCTGGTTGAGTTTTGCGGTAAGCCCAACTTTGTCAGAGCTGTCCTTGAGCTTACGGTTTTCTATCCTGAAGGGAGAAAATCGGAGCTGGCTGAGACTAGAATGAAGGCCTTTATACACCAGTATTTTGACCTGAAGGTGTATAAATACAGGGGTATTGTTCCTATGAGAGTGGCATAGGTACTCAACTTATCTTTACTAGTTACCATGTGGATAATACTGATTTCAGTCGTTGGCTTTACCCTGATCCATGGCATTATCCTGGTGATCATTTTACTTCTCAAACGTAGACAAAACCCAAAAACGAATAGCTTTCCTATCAGCCTTCTTATATTGGCCTTTTCGCTGTATTTATTTGAATATTTTTTGATCATCACTCGTTCCATCCGCAATAACCCACACTTGATCCTGATGTCTTATCCAGCCATATTTATGATGGGCCCCTATTCCTAAAGTTTACCGAACTGTCAATTGACAGTGTCAAGAAAAGCACTAGGTGGTGGTTTGCCGTACCTGTATTGGTTTTAATTGTCTTGATACCGTTTTATTCCGCATCCGTTGAGTTCAAAGTAACTCTGTTCGAAGGCTTTGATAATCTAAGCTCAGCTTATCCAGTGGCCTACATTATTTCTAAACCATTGATTTTCCATGCGTTTACACTAGGATTTCTTACTTACGCCGTGATTAAAACCAATCAATTTGCTCATTTGACTATCAACTATAATGTCAGTGCCGTCCGCTGGTTCAGATTGTTCATGATCATCTTTTCGGCCCTATTTGGAGTGCTTTTCATTATCAGTACAGCTTCAGAATTTTACGATGAACCCTATGTCAGATGGCCGGTTTTCTTCTCGCCAATTCCGATGGCCATCGGCTTGCATATACTGGCTTATAGGCTGATTATTAATCCGAAAACTATGGATAAGTGGACATCCATGGATTCACCGAAGTATAGCAAATCTTCTCTCTCTTTAGATGATATTGAGCGGTATAGTTCACAAATAGAAGACACTTTCAAAAATGATAAGCCTCATTTGGAACCTTCTTTCTCAATTGATCAACTCAGTCGGCAGACCGGTATTCACAAGCACCATATCAGTCAAGTCATTAATTCCGAACTGGGTATGAGTTTCTCTGAATTGGTAAATAAGAAGAGAATTGAAGAGGCCTGTCACTTACTAAGAACTGAACCTAAGCCTATTATTATTCATATTGCGCTTGACGTTGGATTTAGCAATAAAGCCAGTTTTTATCGTGCTTTCAGTAAGGTAATGGGCATTACACCTTCAGAATACATCTCCAGACTGAAACAAAGTACATAGCAGACTCCGAAAGTCCGTAAAGCCCATTAATCATAAAATAGGGTCTCATCCTGTTGTTTGAGACCCCAAGTTGCGCAATTAGGACTTCATTTGAAATACGTCAAGTTTTAAATGATCGACTTATGAAATTCTACATCACCACCCTTGCTAAAATTCTGCTTATTCTGTCTTGGACTCTACTAGTGCCAAAGTCTTCAATTTTTGGGCAGAAAAAGGAACGTAGTTTGGAGCAGGATCCTCTGCTCAATAATCTTGTACACCCTGATGGATACGTTACTATGGACACCACCAAGTTGGGAAATGTGGTTAAAAGAGGCAGTGGACCTAGAGATCTTATCCTTATCGCCGGGTTAGGGCTTAGTGGCGAATTCGTCTTTAAAGAATTTATCGAAAACAACAAGAGTAAATACACCATGTATGTGGTTACCCTCGCTGGGTATGGCGGTACCCAGGCTTATCCTATGCCTGCAAAAGGCACAAGCTATGGAGCACGAACTTGGTTAACTTACGGACAACATGGAATTTTAAATCTCATAGATAAACATCAATTAGTCGCTCCGGTACTTGTTTCCTACTCAACCGAAGGACACATCATAGCTATGCAGATCGCAAAAGATGATCCTGATAAAATTGGAGGCATAGTATCCATTGGAGCTGAGCCATTCCGAAGAATGGTTTACAACGGGAATGACTTTGGCAGTACCCTACGTACTACGAAGGTGGACAAAGGATGGGCACCAAAATGGTTCAAAACGGTAACTAAGAAAACATGGGACTCCAATATGTATGCAGATGAAGCCTATTCATTAACACCGGGCCTGGGAAATCAATTGGCCTCGAAAATAAATGAACCAGATCTTCAGGTTATGGTACGGTATCTTTGCGAACAATGGACTTTTGATCCACGTCCCACTTACTCTGAGATAAACACTCCCATTCTGGCCATAGTACCCGGATTTACAGCAGAATTTCTGGCAGACCCTGAAAATCAGCTTTACAAAAATTCATTCGTTGAGTCATGGACTAAAGATGGTGGAGATAAAATATATAAAAGTCACGTTATCGAAAGAGCCGGTTTATTTGTTTACCACGATCAGCCGGAAAAGGTCGATAAGTTGATCTATAACTTCATCAAAGAATTAGAATAAAAAAGTAGTGCAAATTCTTTTATAAATTACGAGATCAAATAAGAACTATAAATCCGTATCTATGTTGATGTCTTGTACTAAATACAAAATTTTATGTCATCACTTTTTGACCCATTCAATTCAGACACTTTAAAGCTTAAAAATAAAATCGTAATGGCTCCAATGACCCGCTCAAGGGCAACGGCTGATCACGTTCCTACTGATATTATGGCTACCTACTATGGTCAACGTTCCGGGGCCGGATTAATAATAACGGAAGGTACCAGCCCGTCTCCTAATGGAGTCGGTTATGCCAGAATCCCCGGTTTATATACCACTGAACAAGCTGAAGCCTGGAAAACTATAACTCAAGAGGTACATAAAGGAGAAGCAAAAATATTTGTTCAACTCATGCACACAGGTAGGGTTTCACACCCTGACAACATGCCAGAAAATGCTGAGATTCTGGCTCCATCGGCTAAAGGTCCTGCGAATACAGAAATGTACACCGACGCCAACGGAAATCAACCTATTCCTACGCCCAAAGAAATGACTACGGCTGACATTGAGAACGCCATTGACGAATATGTTAATTCTGCAAAGTTAGCCGTTGAAGCCGGGTTTGACGGAATAGAGCTCCATGCCGCGAATGGATATCTCCTAGAGCAGTTTATCAATCCAGGTTCTAACGAAAGAACCGATGAATATGGAGGGTCAAACGAAAACCGGGCTCGCTTTGTACTGGAAATAGCCAAAAGAACTATTAATGCTATTGGCAACGAAAAAGTGGGCATTCGATTATCCCCTGGTGGTGCTTTTAATGACGTAAACCCATTTGACGAGCAGCAAGAAGCATTCGTTTATCTAGCTACTGAATTAGGTAAAATAGGGCTGGCCTACGTGCACCTTGTTGATCATTCTTCCATGGGAACTCCCGAAGTAGATAAAGACTTAAAAGAGGAAATAAGGGATGCTTTTGGTGGTACGATCATTATTTCAGGGGGGTATGATAAAACCCGGGCCGAATCTGATTTGGCTGATGGGCTGGGACATTTGGTAGCTTTTGGGCGTCCGTTTTTGGCTAACCCGGACCTTCCTAACAGGCTCAGAGAAGATGCTGAACTTAACCAACCTGACTTTGGCACCTTCTACACACCAGGCGAAAAAGGGTATACGGATTATCCAACTTTAGCTTAAGAAAAGGTTAAGCCCCGGATCTTCTCATAGAAACCGGGGCCTGTTTTTAGTGCGGTTTAAAAGTTGAAGCCATCCGGTTCAGGGTTCAATCTTTTTCCACAAATACAGCGTACCCATAATATTCATTTCGAATAATTCACATCAAGTAAAGTATTCATCGTATCGATGTTTCGATCCGCATAATTGAAAACTTATCACTCTGGGGTTATCCTATCAGTAACAGATTATGGAAATCCGTGATGGCCTCCTGATGAAGCATATAAGGAGCTTTCATATCACCATTCTATCTTCTTGCCATCTCTGAAAAACCCACCATTGGGACCGTTTCCCTCTTCAATAGTTGCCGCCCAAATGATTCCGCTTGCTCCTTCTTCAACACTACGGTCTGCATCGCTACCTCCCATATCCGTGCGTACCCAACCGGGGCAAACGGCATTGACCAAAATATTGGGCTCTTGCACATCAGCGGCCAGTTTTATAGTCAGTGCATTAAGACCCGCTTTCGATACACTGTAAGCAGGTGTACCACCACTCATGCCGTTAAGCGCTCCGGCGCCGCTGGATACATTGACAATCCTTCCGTAGTTTTTCTTTTTCATTAATGGGATGAAAGCCTGACTCATACGCCAGGGGCCAAAGAGATTGATCTCCACGGTATAGTGGCTTTCTTCTAAGTCCGCACCTACCGCCGTTTGCCAGGTATCATAATTGATACCGGCATTGTTCACCAAAATATCCAAGCGGCCAAATTCACGTTCTACAAAGCCCTTGACAGCCGCCACACTTTCATCACTCCCGACGTCCAATGGATGATAGGTGAGGTTTTTGTCTCCATTCAATTCGGCTGCAGCTTTACGGCCTTTGGCTTCATCACGACTGGTAAGTATAACGTGATGACCTAGAGCCAATAATTGACGACAAACTTCCAGGCCAATCCCACGATTGGCTCCGGTTACTAAGGCTATTTTTTGATCTGACATAACTGAAAGTTAAAAGCTTTTGGTCGTATGGCATGACATCTCCATGAGATTATGCGTATTTTGTTTCCGGAAAGTTAATGGGAATTCAAAAAGACATTCGTGAGCTGGTAAGCGCCAACGTAATTACCGAGCAAACCGCTAAGGACATTAGTGCCTACTACAATCAAAAAAAAAGTGAACCCAATAACCGGTTATTTATTGTATTCGGCATTTTAGGAGCTATACTGGTGGGGCTGGGTATCATCCTGATTATAGCGCATAACTGGGATAATCTTTCTAAACTGACAAAAACTGTATTTGCGTTCCTCCCACTAGTAATTGGCCAGGTTCTTTGCGCATATGTCATTCTGAAGCGCCAACACGAAACGGCCTGGAAAGAAGGTTCCGCGGCCTTCCTCACTTTTGCTATCGGAGCTAGCATTTCACTCGTCAGTCAGATCTACAATATACCCGGTGACCTCAGCGGCTTCCTGCTCACCTGGATGCTGCTTACGGCCCCTATCATCTACCTTCTCCGTTCGTCAATGGTATCGCTGCTTTACTTAGCAGGCATCACCTACTATGTTTCAGAGACCGCCTATTGGTCTTATCCCCATTCAGAACCCTGGCCGTATTGGGGTATGCTTATGTTTTCCCTACCCTACTACTATCAACTCTTTAAGCAAAGTCCTGAAAGTAATTTTACCCTATTTCATCACTGGTTGGTACCTCTTTCACTAACTATATCACTAGGGTCATTAGCCATTAAACATGACGAATTACTCTTCGTGGCCTACATGTGCTTATTTGGATTATTCTACGGTATAGGGCACTCTGTGCATTTCAAAGATCGCTCTACGCGAAGTAATGGCTACAAGATCATTGGATCGTTAGGTACTGCCGGTATTCTGCTTACCTTAAGTTTTAACGAGCTATGGAAGGACCTTTTCAGAACATCGTTTGCTGAAAGTGTATGGCTTTCACCTGAATTTCTAGCTACCATTCTTTTGATCATTTTAAACATGTATATGATCTGGTACAATTACCAAAAAGACAAAACCATCAAACCTATTTCATTCACATTCCTGGTTTTTGCCGTCATCTTTAGTATCGGCCGATACGACGTGATGGCAGCATTGCTCATCAATCTGTTAGTATTTGCTATGGGCATTCTAACGATGCTTGAAGGAGCCAAAAAAGATAACCTGGGTATCTTAAATTATGGACTTCTGATTATTACGGCCTTAGTCATGTGCCGCTTCTTTGACACCAACATTAGTTTTGTTTTGCGCGGTTTACTTTTCGTAGGTGTGGGTGTAGCCTTCTTTCTAACCAATATGTGGATGCTTAAAAAAAGGAGGGCTAGTGATCAATAAAAAGATTTTATTGCCCTTATTCATAGTGGTAGCGCTTGTCCAGCTTTACGTTCCTGCTAAAATGATCATGAATCAGGAAGAAGTACTGGAAACGGGTAAGTTATTCAAATTCAAGACCGCACCTATTGACCCCAATGATCCCTTCCGGGGTAAGTACATTACCCTGTCCTTTGATCGAACCAACGTGCCGGTAGAAGTGGATAGTATTTGGAAGTATAACGAAAAAGTATTTGCCATTATAGCGGAAGATTCTGCAGGCTTTGCTTACCCGTTGTCCATTTCAAAAGAAGAACCAACAGAGGAGCAGAACTATTTGAAAGTGACTGTTTCAAGTACTTACAATAACCAGGCTTTTATTAATTATCCGTTTACACGTTTTTACATGGAGGAGTACAAAGCTCCTGAAGCGGAAACTACCTACCGCCAGGCGCAACGCGATACCACGACCACTGCCTACGCGCTGGTTGCCATCAAATCCGGAGAGGCCGTGCTTAAAGATGTGTTGATTGATGGTGTCCCAATAGGAAAGGTGGTGGAGAATAACTAGTATATTTTCTTAAAGACTAGTTATTCCTAACTTCATGAATTCACCGTCCTGATATGCGAAATAGCTTCATTAAGAAAATTTTGAATAAAGAATATGAAGATATTAGTCTTCAGGATCTTGAAATATATTTCGAATCAGAACAACAAGAGACCTCAATATTAGAATTCAAAAGTGGGGACGTCGAAATTATTGATATCTATAAAGAAGTTACAGCATTTTTAAATACAGAAGGGGGATTATCCTGTTTTCCGCGTTGCAGCACCCAAGTTGAGATCAAGCAAAAATTTCAATTAATCGCTGTTGCTCATCATCGTTCCTGAGCGGGATCTCTACCCAGTCCAATGACTCTGGCAATTGCACAGTAATCTGATACATGTTTC
>JBCCOE010000012.1:0-71630 GCA_039025475.1 Bacteroidota bacterium
AGAGGCTAATCGTAAAAACTACCCGAGGGCCATAGAATATTATGAAAAGTCTATAGACGTAGTGCCTAAATCAAGCATTCCTATAGTTTTAGCAATAAAAAAAACATTCTATGCGCGATTTTTATGCTACTACGATGCCATAAAGTATGAAGACAAAATCGATTCGTTGTATACCGCATCCCACCAACTATTTTTGAAAAACGGATATGATGATACTCGAAAAAACGATTACGCAACCCTAGTCAACTTCATTGGGATTTTTCATTTGGATTTAGGCCGCCTCGATTCCGCAAAACATTATTTTGACAACGCCCTGGCTATTAATCTTGAGCTTTTTGGCGAAAATAACTCGGCTACCCTGGATAATCTGAATAACCTGGCGGTAATCAAATTAAAGCGTGAAAAGTATGTAGAAGCACGTAAAGGGTTCAAAGATATTTGGCGTCGTGCCAATGAAGCCGGTATAGTCCCATCTACTGCCATTGTGTATTATCATAACTATGCTTCAACATTTAACAAATTGGGAGACTATGCCTCTGCTGAGATCAAATTTGATAGTCTGACCTCCTATCGCGAAAAATATCTTCAAAATGATCTTGTCCGACTAAATAATGCCAGAAAGGAGCTGGCCGAAGCATCCATCGGAAATGAAAAATATGAAAAAGCGGAAGAAGTATTGCGGTCAATTATTAAGGATCATCAAAAATCGATGCCCGATGATGGAGAACAGGATATTAGGGCTTATATTGAGCTGGCGAGAATTAGAAAGTTGGTGGGTGACGAATCTGCAGCTCTTACAATTAAAGCAGAGAATAGAAATAGGATCCTAAAAAGACTTAGCGCTGAATCTGAAGTTTACACTCTAAATGAAGGCATATGAAGATATCATATTAGGTGAAGTGATTAGGTATTACAAATAATTGTAATGAGCTAAGAAATGTCCTTATTCAAAGAAATTGAGTTTTGGTATAGTAAAGCAATTGAGCTTCCAAAAGAAGCGCGCGTGGATTACTTAAATAAGCATTTGTCGCACAACGAAAAGGTGCTTCAAGAGGTGAAGACACTGATTCTTGAGGGAAATGACGCAGATGGCTTATTGACTCAGCTACGGAATGAGCTTAGCTCAGAATCATTTGGGGAGGAGCAAAAACCTGTTATCGATCGTTACCATCTTGTATCGGAGTTAGGTCGTGGGGGCATGGCGGTTGTATATCGAGCGAAAAGAACAGATGGTGAATTCGATCATGAAGTAGCCGTAAAGGTGCTTAAGAGAGGCATGGATACAGATGATATCGTTCGACGTTTCAGGCAAGAACGGAACCTACTCGCCCGACTAAAACACCCGAATATAGCGCAGATTTATGATGGGGGTGTCACATCAGATGGGCGTCCTTACTTTGTTATGCCCCTTATTGAGGGAATGGATTTTGTAGAGTACATGAAGGCTAACTCACTTTCAAGAAAAAAAAGTATAGCCTTGTTCATAAAAGTATGTGAGGCAGTTGAATTTGCCCATCAAAATCTGATCATTCATCGGGACATCAAGCCTTCAAATATTTTAATAGACAAAAACGAGGAGGTGAAACTAATGGATTTTGGTGTAGCGAAGTTAACTTCAGTGGATGATTATCAGGAATTTACGCTTCCAGACCGTAATGTTATTACTCCACAGTTCGCTAGCCCGGAGCAGTTGCAAAATGAAACAGTAGATATCCGGAGCGATGTGTATCAATTAGGTAAAATACTTGAAGAGTTGCAATCCGTTGTGGACGAAGATTCGGATTTGAAAGCGATCAAAGAGGTTTGCTTGAGAGAAAAAAGACAGCATCGTTATGCAAGTGTCAGTGAGCTATTAAGCGATCTACACAATTTCTTATCGGGTATGCCGGTCAAAGCTCGAAAAGGCAATACGCTGTACGCCTTAAAAAAATACATTGGTAGGAATAAAGTAAAAGCTGTAAGTGCATTCATTATATTGTCGATCATTATTTCGGGCACGCTTTTTTTTATTTGGCAGCAAAGCGTCGCGAATAAAGAAATTCTTCTCGAAAAAAGTATTGCCAAGTCGACGTTAAATGCATTTCTTGATATTTTCCAACAGGCTTATCCTTCTTATTCCAAAGGCGATACGTTAAATGTATTTGATTTATTGGTCATTGGAGATACGTTATTAAGCGCTAAAGCAAATCCGCTTATCTACGCAACATATTTAAATTTAATAGGTGAGATCTACGATGGATTCAATCATCCTAAGCTCGCCAAACCGTACTACCTTAGGTCAATGCGTGTCTTTGAATCCGCTGATTTAGAATTCAAAGATAGCCGGGAAAATCTCTACACCGTTTACGGTAACCTGGTTGATCATTATCTGGACTTCAATAAATATGATTCTGCCTATTACTATCTAGGGTTATATGAGGATTTTATTCAAAAGAACGATAGCTACGAAAGTGTTGTGCCAGACCTTTATTCGAGAGTGGCTTGGTTAGAAGTTAAGCGAGAAAACTATGACAAAGCCATAGAATATTACGAGAAAGCCATAGTGGCTGAAGCTAAATTTAACGATCCCAATTTGATGGCCATAAGAAAAGCCTATTACGGAAGATTTTTAAATTACTATGACCTTAGTCGATATCGAGGCAAGATTGACTCATTATATCGTGATGCTTACTCTCTTTTTGTACATAGTGGCTTTGACTCCCTACGTAAAAATGATTTTGCCATGGTCGTTAATTTTATTGGTATCTATCATATGGATATAAATGAATTAGATTCTGCTCAGTATTATTTTGACAAGGCACTAGCTATTAATAGTGAGCTGTTTGGACAAAATAATTTAGCTACCCTAGATAATCTGAATAACCTCGCAGTGATCAAATTAAAGCAAATGAAGTACCTTGAAGCTCGTAAAGAATTCAGGGATATTTGGCTTCGTGCAAATGAAGTCGGCATAATTCCATCTAGCTCAATGGTCTACTACAAGAACTATGCAACAACCTTTAACAAAACCGGGGACTTCGAAGTCGCCGAGATAAAATTTGATAGCCTAGTCTATATTCGGGAGAAATATGCTCGAAACGACCTCATTAGATTATTCGATGCCAGAAATGGTTTGGTTGAGGCTACTATTGGGCTCAAAAAGTACGCAAGAGCGAAAGAGTTACTTCTATCAATTATTGCTGATCATGAAAAATCTATGCCAGGTGATGGCGAACAGGATATCAGGGCTTACATTGAATTGGCGAAGGTTAATAAAATGGAGGGTGACGAATCGGCAGCGCGGAAAATTAAAAGTGAAAATAGGGATAGGATTCTGAATAGACTTGGCTCTGATTCTGAAGTTTATGCTCTTAACGAAGAACTATAAGTTCAACAAATTTATCGTAGTTGATAAAACAATTTTATTTAGTGTTCGTGATAAAATGTGTGCTTGTATTTCTCTTTGGTCTTAAAAAATAAATCGACATTAAATATGACACTGACTTTGATTTTAACGCTTACACTCTGGTTTACTTCCGGTGAAAACTCAAATGAAACTGATGATAGTGGTGAGCCTACCGCACTCCCTACCACGGTTGCAAACGAGTTTGAATAATTTATTGAAATTCTACCTTCGGCTTAGCGCAAAATAAAGCCCTTAGAGGTTTTCCAAGAGCTTTATTTTAGATTGTGATAGTTTGCCTATCTTCCACTTTTCTCCTTAAACTCATCAAACTTTGAACCTTCCGCTTTCCTTGGGAAAACGTTATCTTCTTCATTTGTATCAGCAGTTTCTTTATTGGGGTCGAAAACAATATTGGTGACCTCCTTGTCGAAAGCAAAAACTTTTGTGGCTGATTGTTCATTGTATCTCCATATTTCCGCAGGTATACGCTCAACTTCTTTACTGCCATCGGCAAATGTGAATTCTACAATCAATGGTGTCACCAGGCCACCTTTATTTTCGAATTTTACTTGGTAGAAATTCTTGTCGGCAAACTTGGCCATTATAGCTTTATCATCTACGCGGTTTTGGAATTCCCCGTAGTACCGAGGATCGGTTTCCACCAACGAGAATGGCTCGGGAGTATCTCCGAAATCCATCATTTCACCTTCAGTGTTAGTAGCATTTAGGTCTCCTTTTTTAACTTTTTTCCCTTTGTTCTCAATATTAGCTTCTTCCGAACGCATTCTAAACCATTTTACGTCACTTACAGATACATCTACATTATCCACCGTATAGAACCAGCCCTTCCAGAACCAATCCAGGTCGACGGCAGAAGCGTCTTCCATAGTACGGAAAAAATCGGCTGGCTTAGGATGTTTAAAGGCCCATCTTTCCGCATATTCTTTAAACGCTTTATCAAAAAGTTCAGGACCCATTACTGTTTCTCTGAGTATGTTGAGCGCGGTAGCAGGTTTCGCATACGCATTCCATCCCAGGTTAGTTACTTGCTCAGAATTGGTCATGATGGGTCGGATACGATTTTTATCCATTTTCATGTAGGGAACAATGCCCGAAGCGGGCCCTCTTCGGGAAGGGAAGTTCTCATAAGCCTCCTGTTCAGTACGATATTGAAGGAAAGTATCCAGTCCTTCATCCATCCAGGTCCACTGACGCTCGTCTGAGTTGATAATCATAGGGAAGAAGTTGTGACCCACCTCGTGGACAATAACCCCAATCATTCTGTACTTGGTACGATCTGAGTAGGTGCCATCCTTCCTTGGACGACCAAAATTGAAACAGATCATAGGGTACTCCATCCCTATACTTGCCGCGTGTACCGATGTGGCTTGCGGATAAGGATAATCAATGGTATATTTTGAGTATACCTCTAACGTATTTTTAACCGCTAGCGTAGACTCCTTTTCCCAAAGAGGATTACCCTCCTTAGGATAATATGACATAGCCAATGGTGTTTTATCACCGACTTTAACCGCCTGAGCGTCCCAAATAAATTTACGAGATGTGGCAAAAGCAACGTCGCGCACATTTTCAGCATAAAATTCCCAGGTCTTTGTTTTTTTAGATTTGCTCTTTTCCCTTTCTTCAGCTTCAGCCTGAGTTGCAATAATCACTGGTTTGTCAAACGATTTTTTGGCTTGTTCGAAACGATCAATTTGCCCTTTTGTCAGTACATCCTTTGCATTTTGAAGCATACCCGATGCTGCTACAATATGATCGTCAGGTACCGTAATCTTCATTTTATAATCACCAAAGGTGAGGGCAAACTCTCCTCTTCCCATAAATTGCTTATTCTGCCAACCTTCGTAGTCATCATAAACAGCCATTCTAGGAAAGAACTGCGCTATAGTATATAGGTAGTTACCGTCTTCAGGGAAATACTCCATACCACCTCGTCCGCCGAGCAACATTCTGTCATTAATGTTGTAAAACCACTCGATGTTGAATTGAACATTTCCACCTGACTTCAATGGCGTGGTTAAGTCGATCCTCATCATGGTTTTGTTGATCGTATACGACAAAGGCTTTCCGGAGGCATCTGTCACGGATTGAATCTTAAAACCTCCATCGTAGTCAATAAAACCCAATCCGGAAGCGGCACTTTTTGCAGGAAGAGAATCCCTTAACGAGGTGTTTCTTGTCTTTAAGCTATTCGTCTCCTTTTCTCTAACATTTTGGTCTAGTTGTACCCATAAATATTTGAGCACGTCGGGAGAGTTATTAAAATAGGTGATATTCTCTTTACCGGTTAGGCGCTGAGTCTCATCATCTATTTCGATTTCCATGTCGTAATCCGCTTTTTGCTGCCAATACGCTGTGCCCGGTGCACCACTTCCTGTTCGATACTCGTTAGGGGTTGGCAAGTTAGTTCCTAATTGTTCAAACTTTCCTTTCCACTGATTATCCTGAGCTATTGCGAAATGCATCAGGAAGAAAGCTGTTAATCCTAGTAAAATCTTTTTCATAGTCAATTATTATGTTACCAATACTTGTTTTCAAAGAGCAGCATTAGGGCAATACCTCCCACTGCTGACGAAATTATCATTTTCCAATCTCTTCTTTTCACACCAAAAATGTCCACTAAAATCAGTGAGGCTACCAAAAAAATAGCTACGATGATTATCTGGCCTATTTCCAGGCCAATATTAAAAGCTAACAACTGGGTAAAAATGCTTTTATCCTTACCTAAAATACTTCTTAAAAAATTTGAGAAGCCTAAACCATGAATCAACCCAAACACTACGGCTAGTAAATAATTGGTCTGTATTTTGCGTGTTCTAAATCCGTTGTCTTTTTTGAAGAGGTTGGATATTGCGGTTAACAAAATGGTTAGAGGGATCAAAAATTCAATAAGCGATGAATTGAATTTGATTACGTTCAATGTGGCCAAAGCCAACGTTATTGAATGTCCTACCGTAAAAGCAGTGATTAAGATCAGTACTTTTTTCCAATCTGAGATTACGTAAATAGCGCACAATGCAATTACAAACAGTATATGGTCATAACCATTTGTATCAAGGATGTGCTCCATTCCTAGTTGGAAGTACAAACTAAATTCAGACATCTAACCCGTTTTGTTTCCGGGCACAAGTATAAATTTTAATTTTGACGCACTACTAAAGAATTATATCAATGCTCAAGTTTTTCATTTCAATGGTGATAGCTCTCCACTACCTATTTCATCCGTTACATGTAAGTATCTGCGAGATTGAGTATGATAGTAATTCAAAATCATTAGAAATCATCCAAAGAGTTTTTTTGGATGATCTTGAAAGTCAGATCAGGCTAGACTTAAATCAACCTGAATTGGATATTACAGAACCTGATAACGGCCTTACCTTGGATCAAATGACCAAGGCTTATCTTATAAAAAGGTTGAGCTTTGAAGTGAATGGAAAGCCAAGGGATTTTAATTATCTGGGTAGTGAAATTGAGGGGGATGCGATCCTTTGCTACATCGAGGTAGAAAAAGTGAAGAAGCTGAAAAGTATCAAAGTGGAAAGTAGTATTCTCATCGATTTATTTGATGATCAGGTTAACATAGTTCATGTAGAAGTTGACGATAAAATTAGAAGTATGAAACTTACGCCTCAAGGTAGGCAGGAAGAGTTTACATACGATTGAACTGACTTTTTCCAATAACAATACCCAGCGTGCCAATCACTATTAAAGCGGTTAAAATTAATATCCAGTTATTTGATTCATTTGACCACTTATCTGAATTGATTACGAAGCCCGCCCAATAAAAAGGGTGTTGAAGGTTTGAGTCAGTGTTCGCCAGGAAATCAAGTTTTGCTTGCCGCAGGGCACTCGAGATTTCCATTCCTTGATTCATATGTCGATAGAAGCTTTCCATTATTTCTGCTGTAGTATAATCTGGCACAGGCCAAAGGCTCATTACCACATTATCTACCCCTGCTATATTAAAGCCGGTGGCCATGCTGATCATTCCCTCACCTTCATAGTATCGGCCCACACCCGTATTGCATGCGCTCAAGGTTACCAAGTTAGCGTTGAGCCGCATGTTCAGTAATTCATAAGTATGTAATAAGCCATCTTCTTCACCCTTATTTTCTGAAAAAACGATAACACTGTTCATGGGGTTCTCATTGTCTATCAATGAATGTGTGGCAAGGTGAATTATTTCTGCATTGGGGGCATGTTTTCGAAAAGCAATCTCAGTCGCATCCTGACCTTTAAAGGCTTGTCCTGACCAAAGACGTGCAATGTTCTCCACTTCAATCTGCGATCCCGGTAAGTCGCCCAGGTCCCTAATTAGATTTGCACTTCTGAATTCGGAGACCTTGGCATTACCTGTGAAGGGAGCAAAGCTGAGTAATGTGCCATTGCCGGAACTAGCCGCTCTCTCGAATTCGATTAAACTATTCATGTAAATAAAGTTGAAGTCTTTTATTAAGTAGCTTCCGTTTCGTTTTAATATGGAGAAAGGTATTAGTGAAAGACGTTTATCTGCTAGTATCCGTACTGTACCCGGTTTGAGTCCAAGCTCTTCCCATTGTAGGGCCTCGAGTAAGGCCTTTGAAAGTTGATCTATTTTAGTGTCAGGCTTCTTTAATGATTCTATGAGCGCAGTCAAGGCCTGTTCCTGATCTTGACCCCAGTTCAGAGAGAAGAGTCTTGAACCTTCGTTTTCTGAAACAAGAACGTAAAGCATTTCTTTTGAAAATGACAATTGAAGCAAAGACTCCTCAGTGCTTAGACTCGATTCAATAGTGGCTAAGTTTTTAATTTCCGTGGAAATGGTTTTCGAGAAATTATTATTTGCCCGCTTAATGAAGAGGTGAATACCTTCCAATTCCCTTTGTAATTCAAGAAGTTTATTGGCATCCCCAGGCTCTGATCTCAACTCATGAATTTGAGCTTGGAGATTTCTCCTGATTAGTAATATTGAATCAGGGACACCGGCTATTTTGCTTTGTTCAAAAGCAAAATCCTTTTTAAATGAGTTTAATCGTTTCACTTCCATGATTTGACTAATATTATTCAGGTACCTTTCATCTTGCGCATACCCATAGAGCTTTGAAGATACCTCAATCAGGATGTCAAGAAATTGTTTCTTTTGATCAAAAAAGGTAGAGGCACTGGCCAGGTTCAAATGCTCGTATCTATCTACTGCTATTTCTTTAATCAAATAATCATTCTCCTTTACAGCTTCTTCCAAATAGTTTACACTATCCGTCCGGTCATAAAGTTTAGTCAGAACAGTGAGTTTTCTAAGCAGCGCTTCTTGCAGCAGTATACTTTCTGAGACTGGGATATCGGGATCGTTTAAGGTAGGATCATCGTTAAATAGATCGATAGCTGCGTTGAAATAATACAGGGCCGAGTCCAATGTCTTTGCTTTTAAGAAGTATTTACCTTTCGAAATATTAAAGTCAACAGCTCTCCCTCCTTTGAGGCCTACGGAAGAATAGATATCCAATTGTTTCTTCGCAAATTCGAGCATTCCAAGTCTTATTCCAGTGTTAAGAACATCGATCTGGTGATAATATTGAGGAGAGAAAGAACTAAATATAGCGTGGCCTTCTAACAATACTTTTTTGGCCAGTTCAGTATTTTTTGCCGCTTCTAAGGCGAAAGACTTACTCACCAGCAGCACACCTTTAAGTTGTGCGTAGTTGTACTTTCCCATCAAAGAATCTACATAATGCAGACCTTGGTTTGACCAATATAACGCGGAATCGTAGGGGCCGAATTTATTATACAAATCAGCCATGTTATTTAAGACATAGGGTGTCCAAGCAGGTGCATGCTTTTTACGTAAGGCAAGACACTTCTTAAAATAGGCGATTGCTTCTTTTTTATTTCTTAGCCTTTTATGCATTAAACCGATGCTGTTTAATGCCTGGGATTCAGTCAGCGGGTCTTCAGCGTAATCCAGATATTCATAAGCATATTTTAGCCCTTCGTCGTAAAAACCTAAAAGCCTGGTTAAGCTTGAAAGGCCACTCAGCACTTCTCTTTTTGTCTTCAAAGCGGTATTTTCATTAAGTAAAGCATAAGATTTGAGTACGACTTTATACGCTTCAAAATAGCGTTGCTGCCGTCCTAGAGCTTCTGATAATCTTTCAAAATAGAAAATACTCAACCCATGTTTTTTGATTTCTGGTTCATATAGGTCAATAGTAAAACTAAACGCCGAATCGGCCTTTTGATATGCTCTGGCACTTAGGTAGGTTGAGGCCGCCTGATATTGTTCGTCGAGAAACTGAGGCATAGCCCCTTGAGTTAGATAAATATCAGCTGCCTTTGAGTAGGCGTATCTAGCGCTATCCCATTGTTGTAATTTCTCAAAAGCAACACCCTGTGCATGGAAGTTCTTAGCGGATTCTACAGGACTTTGACTGAACACAACCGCAGGACTAATTAAAACCAGAAGTATAAGCACTTTCACAGGAACTAAAAGTACTATAGAAAAGATGAAATGGGAACTTTACCTAAAGATTTTCCTTTAAATCGCGAGCGCGTTCAGTGTAATCTCCATTACTCGAAATAATGATCTCGAGCTGCTTTCTTAATGCAGCCGTATCTTGCTTATTTAATTGAATTAAGGCAATATACCATCGCGATGGGGCATAGAAGCGTGAGTCCTCACTTATACTATTTGCTTCATTAAGTGCTCGGTTAAATTGGCCTAGAGCCATATAAGACTGGCTTAAATAAAAGCGTTGTGCATCGGTTCTGCTAACCTGACCAAAAATTTCTATTACCTCTTGATATTGTTGTGCTTCGTATAGTTGGAATGGGCTTTGATTAACATTTTCTTCTGACCGGTTTAGCGGATCAATAATGTTTGGGTAGGGTGAATAGTAGTCACTATATAACTCCTCGTAACTCTTTTGAGATATGAACTGATTGACGAGGAAAGAAGCTGCGACTAAAAATACCAAGCCGGCAGCTATTTTGTAGTATAAAGGCCGCTTTGAAACCTGTTTGGTAAAACTTGATTCATGCGACGTTAGTTTTTCCTTAAGCAAACTTGCGGCCGATAGTTCAATTCCGGAGACTAATAATTTATATTCTTCGAATCGTTGTTGGAATTCAATATCTGCATTACGGTTCTGTTCAAACGCAGCTTTTTCAGTTTGTGATAAGCGATTATTTATGTAAGCATCAAAGAGTTCAATTTCCTGATTTTCCATAATTATATATCGTCTTGATCAAATTGTTCTAAGGCCAATTTCCTTAAAGTATTAAAACATCTTAGTTTCTGTGACTTGACCACATTTTCATTTTTGTAGCCAAGTCTCTCCGCAATAGCATCCATGGTAAAACGATGGAAATAGAATAAGTTCAATATCGACCGGCAAGGCTCACCCAAGTCATCCATTAGCTTAGCTACAACGCGTTTTTTATCCGACTCTTCAAAAACATCATAGTTGATATGGGTCGCGTTCAGTTCTAATACTTTTTCATTTACGACCATCCTGGTCTCCTTTCTTAGTTTTTTCAAAGCCAAATTTTTACCGATAGAAAAGAGATAGGTTTTTAAACTACTATTCAGCTCCTGCAAAACATGATTTCTAATGTTTTGATATAAGATAATCACCGTATCTTGGAAAAGGTCAGCTGCCCCGGCCTGATCAGTGCTGTAGTTATTCATGCACCAATGGATGAATTCAGAGCGATAAAGGTCATACAACTTTACTACAAATTCTTCCTTACCGGCCTTTAAGCCTTCAAACAACCCTGACTCTCTCTTCTCCAATCGAAATTCGCGCTTTATACCAACACAAATAAATAAGTAAACTGAGGCAAGATAACTTCTCCTGAATAGCTAGCAAAATTTTTTTCAGTTCCGTGTTTACAAGTTCAAATCCATCGGTATGAAAGCCACTTTGAAAATGACAAATTAAACCTATGAAATCTATGAAACACACTAAATTCTTATTGTGGTCTTTGAACGTATTGTTAGTAGTTGGGCTATTGGCGTTTTCCGGTTGCGGGGACGATGACGAAGATCCGGAACCCTCAGGTATAACAGTAGATGCAGGAACGGACCAGACTGTGAATCTGGGTGAAACAGTCACCTTAAATGGCACTGCCACAGATGCAGCTGGCGGAACGGTTATCTTGGCTTGGGCGATTACTTCAAGCCCTGCAGGAAGTATTGCATTTATCGCTAATCCCATTGTTGCGAACCCGACATTTGTACCTGATGTTGTGGGGTCTTATACGGTGACATTGGCCGCCACGAATATAGAAGGGGCTACAGCCACAGATGATGTGTTAATTACGGTGGAACAACCTGATTTTGTTCTTGTCGATCAAGACATAGTTGCCGATACTAACTGGCCAGATTTAGGGCCAGGTGTAGATTATGTAGTTAGAGGCTTCCTTGATGTAGATGCTGCGCTTACTGTAGACCCAGGGGTTTTGGTTCATTTTGAACAGGACGGGGGTTTGGAAGTAACCAGTTCGGGTTCCCTCCGGGCGGTTGGTACCGCGTCAGATAGTATCATTTTTACAGGAGCTACTGAAACTCCGGGATTCTGGCGAGGGCTCTTGTTTACAGATTCTGATAACAACATAAATGAATTTACCTACTGCCGAATATCGTACGGTGGAAGTAATGATCTGAGTGGGGAGTTAGGCAAGGCTAACGTTGGATTTGGTTATTTCTTAAATCCGTCTAGAATTAAATTTAATAATACGCTAATCAGGCATGCAGACGGTAAAGGCATTGCTATGGATCATAGAACCAATGGCCGTTTTCCTGAATTTGGAAATAATCGTATTTCAAACAACGAAGAGATTGCCATGATCATCAACGTTATTTCTGCAGGGGATTTAGAAGGAACCACAGAATACAGTGACAATGGAACGGATGCTGTCGAGATACTCTCAAAGAATTCGACCAAATCTCTCGAAAACGATGCTACCTGGCCAGTATTGTCAAATGGGGTCCCTTATCAAATAGAGGCAAACATAATCGTCAACGCGGATTTAATTTTGGAAGCTGGAGCTATTCTAGAATTTGGTAGTGATAAGTTTATGCGAGTGGATGACGATGGTTCCCTACTGGCTGTGGGTAGTATGACAGATCGTATAGTGTTTACTGGTAAAACCAAGACAAAGGGTTTTTGGAGAGGATTGTATTTTGAAGATTCAAATAATGTTATTAACGAATTGACCTTTGTGACCATTGAATATGGCGGTTCTTCTAACCTCACTAGCCAACTTGAGAAAACGAATTTCGGAATAGGTTATTTTCTCAACCCATCCAAACTCAAAATGAGTAATGTCATCTCTAGAGAAAGTGATGGAACAGGGTTTGCCATTGATTATAGGGCTAATGGTGAACTTACAGTGTTTGACAATAATGAGTTTTCAAATAATGTAGGCTCCGGGATTCAGATAAGTCCTTTCCAGCTACAATATTTAGATGAGGCTACTATTTACACCAATAACAATGGTAATGATTATATAGAAGTAGCCCACCCAGGTACAAGTGCACCTGTGGGTGATGGCACTTGGGTTAAACCGGCTGATGGTAGTATTTATCTAATGGATTGCGAGACCTTTATTGATGGCGATGTAGTGATCAATCCCGGAGCAATCTTTGAATTTGAAGCGAACAAAGGCCTACGAGTAAATGGTAGTTTAAGCGCTGTTGGAACGGTTTCTGAACGAATTATATTTACCGGTGTCACAAAATCAGCGGGTGCGTGGAAAGGTGTCCAGTTCAGATCTACAAATAGTTTGAATAATAAGCTGCAGTTTGTAGACATTGAGTATGGTGGGAGTGCTACACATGGTGTTGAAAGAGCAAATCTGAATCTAGAGGATTTTCCTGATAATACTTTAGTGGATGTAAGGGATTGTAGCTTCAGCAACAGCGCAGGTTACGGAATAGCTATAGCTATTGATGCGGCTATAACTCCGGTATCATTCGAAACAGCGAATACATTTTCCAACAATATATCAGGTAATATATTCAATCAATAATTAGTGTTAAAGTAAATTTCTTCATAAGGTTGAAACGGCTGGGTACTTAGTGCTTAGCCGTTTTTTTTGTGCAACTGAAAGGCTTCATATACTCGCCACTTTGAGCCATCATGTCTTAGTAGAGAGAAGTTCGTCACATTAAAACTTACGTGATATTCTTTATCCTTAAACTCTTCCCACGCTCTATAAAACATGGTTTTCTTCAAATCTCTGAAAGCCACTGTCAAATGGGGGTTAAATACCTGATCCTTATAATTCGCGTTTAATAAGTTCATTTCCTGGCGCATTATTTTTCCCACGTTTGTTTGTAGCGCTGCCAGCTTTTCTGGTTTAGTGATATCCAAATAGATCACCCTAGGCTCAAAATTTCCAAATCCATTTACGTCAAGCTCGAAAGGTTCGTGGTCACTGGCCACCGTCTTGAGCTTTTTAATCAGCATTTCTTCTTTTTTCTCTTTAAGACGAAACGGCATATGTAAGGTAATATGTGGCGGCGACCTCAATGCGGCCTTAGAATTGAATCTATAACTGAAATACTCCTTTTGATTTTGGGCGAATGAATGAACAGGCTCTGGAGGAATAATGGCAATAAAGTATAAAGGAGGTGGTACATCCATAGCTTCGGGTTAAACAGAGTATTAAAACTACCAGATGGCTTAAATATCAAAAAGGTTCTTGATATGCTATTGATAAATATTTTAGCTACATTACTGTAATTCAACATATCCAAATGAGGGCTTTTTCAATTCAAATTCTATTGGGGGTTCTACTTTTTAGATTAGGATTTTGCCAGTTCAAAGAGCAAACAGTTAAGTCTTCTGAAGTGGTCAATGCTAAGTTGAAGTCTATCGAAATCACTCCGGATCAATTATTTGAGGCAGTCCTTACTTTTGAGATTTTAGTTGAAACCGGGGATATCGCTAAAGGCACGATTGTATCATGTTCGATTGACGAAAACAATGGTGTAAAAAAGATCCTAAAAAAAATATCCCAGTATGGAGAAGGTAGCCTAGAAATTGAGGACATCGGACCATTAGTGGTTAAACTACTAGAAATAGACCGAGGAACAGGAAACGAACCGGAATGGTGGTTTGGCTGGGTGGCAACTCCTGCCCGTCGCAAGAGTCTTGAGCTTCTGGAAACCAAGATAGATTCTTTTTTTATCCAAACGGTAGAGGACTACAAGTTGATGTCTGATATCGAAAAGCATACTTGTTATACAGGGGTGTTACTAAGAGAAGAGGATGGTTTTTTGATGATGCAAAATTCAAGACTTATAGTAGAGATTCCTTATCACTCCGGTAAGTGGCATTTTGGTACTTACTTGAAACATATTTCCACATACAAGGAGGACCTGATGAGGTTTGAGGTACAGCCTGATAACCCCAAACTATTCTGGGAGGAGGGCAATAAAGAGGTAATTTATTTTCGTGATCTATGGAATCGAATGATCCAGTTTAAGCTAGACTAACTTCAGAAGGGATTTACTAAATTGTTAATCATGAAATACGTAATACTTTTCCTGCTTGGGTTCTTCCCTAACTTACTGACTGCGCAAGTTGAATATGTCCACAGCTCAGATGGAGGTGATTCTGAATTTGTATCTGCTGCGGTTACGGATCATGCTACGGTGGTTGTAGGTAGCACTACTGAAAAATACAGCTACACTTCCCGTGGGTTACTACTTGAGTTGAATGAAAAAGGAGACCTTTATGGACGCATAAATGGGGATCAGAAGGGGAAAGTAGTGTTGTGGATATAGCTTTTTGGGAACGCTCAATTCTGGTATTAGCACGCGAATCTCAAAAGAACAACGTGCTGATCAACTGGATGTATGGCAGACATCATTGTCCAACCCGAATTTTGCTCAATTCGCATCAAGTTGTGGGGCACATGGAATTAGGGTAGAAGATAAAAGAGAACTTGAAGGGGCAATGCAAAAACTTTTTGATCATGACGGGCCTGCGACTTTGGAGATCATAGCTGATGTAGACCTGATCTAATGTTCCAGTCTTTCACCATTTTGCTTTCGCTCTCAGCACTTTTCAGCTACCTGAATCATAAGTGGTTGAAATTACCCACGACCATTGGATTAATGATTTTGGCCCTGATGTTGTCAGTTCCAATGGGTTTTTTGGAGATCTATAATCCGGAAGTTTTTCATCAGGCTTGTCAGATAGTAGTAGATATCAACTTCCGAAGCTTTCTTCTGGATGTGATATTAAGTATCCTTCTTTTTGCCGGAGCACTACACATCAAAATTAAGGACCTAAATAAGGAAAGGGCTTCAGTATTGCTGTTCGCTACCGTGGGCGTGCTCATGTCTACAATTATAATTGGGATTTCACTTTACTACGTTCTTCTATTTATCGGTTATTCCATACCGTTGGTGTATTGCTTTCTTTTTGGGGCGCTAATATCACCAACCGACCCAATTGCTGTTTTGGCCATCTTGAAAGAGGCTAACGTCGCCAAGTCCTTGGAAACTAAGATCGCTGGAGAATCACTTTTCAATGATGGGGTAGGTGTAGTGGTTTTCATTACTGTAATGGGTTTTACCGGAATGGATTCTTTCGGTATTGCCGAGGTAGCCACCCTTTTTGCCGAAGAAGCGGTTGGTGGAATAATATTTGGGTTTGTATTGGGATTTGTTGGCTATAGATTATTGAGATCAATTACTGACAATCCAAAGATAGAAGTGTTAATAAGCCTTGCCTTGGTCATGGGAGGTTATTCGTTAGCGTCGATGATTCACGTCTCAGGTCCTTTAGCCATGGTAGTAACCGGGCTATACGTCGGTGATAAATTAGGCGGCTCTACTTTTGATGATAATTCTCAAGAGCATCTAAGACTATTCTGGAGTATTTTAGATGAAGTACTTAACGCATTATTATTTGTCCTTCTTGGGCTTGAAATATTAACTATTGGCTTTGAATGGCATTATTTACTAGCAGGAGGGCTGACTATACTAATTACTTTGTCAACGAGGTATATAAGCGTTTTAAGTACTTATAAAATGATAAGACATAAAAGGGATCAACAACCTCAAAAAACTGTATTAGTCCTTACCTGGGGAGGTCTTCGTGGTGCGATATCCATTGCATTGGCTTTATCCATCGAAAACCAAGACTATCGGGAGTTTTTAGTTTTCATAACTTATGCGGTAGTAGTATTTTCAATAATTTTTCAGGGGCTTACGGTCAAAAAACTTGTACAAAAACTTAACCTATCCAAATCTTAAATACGATGAAAAATCTACTTACAACGCTCCTAATTATAGTATTAACTTCGACATTCGGACTTGCTCAAGTCACTCATTCTGGATCATGGATAGAAAAGTCCTATGAAGTAGAAGGTAAATGGGAAATTGTGAAAAAAGGCGAACAATACGTTCTTAAGTTTGACAATGACTTTGATACTAAAAAGGCGCCTGACTTGAAGATATTCTTGTCTAAGCTGCCATCTAATCAGGTTACGGCTAAGAACGCTGCCAAAGGTACAGCCTTAGTAAGTGAACTTAAAGAGTATGAAGGTAAACAAGAATTTGTGATACCCAAATCGCTTTCGATCTCAGATTATAAAACACTTTTAATACATTGTGAACAATATGGAGTACTCTGGAGTATAGCAGACTTAAATTAATGAATGGGTTTCGTCATTACCGGACAATAACATGACTAATTTCATCTCCATAGCGGTCGACGTGTTTTTTGTTTATCTTTTAATCGGATTGTTATTTTCGGCCTGGTTCGCCCTTGCCGGTGCAAGAAAATTGGATAATGGTGTATCTGGAACACCATGGCACTTTAAGCTGATCATTATTCCAGGGGCTGTGCTATTGTGGATTATTTTGCTGCTAAAATTAATAAGGAAGAGATGAATAGAGGGCTCAGGAAGAGACATTTGAGATGGTGGGTGGTCACGCTGCTTATTGTATTACCGCTGATCATATATGCTTACCTAAATACCCCTATGCTATGAGTGTTTCTTATACATCGATATTATGGAACAAGCAAAAGAAAGCTTACGACATTGGCATTGTGATATGCGTTTTGAGCTTTACCACCCTCTTTTTTGTTGGACACTCCGTACTACACCCAAATGCTACATTTGAAACCATTCTAATTAGAAATTTCGGGTTGTTAGCGTTTTTATTGCTGCATCTTATTTTGATAATTGGACCCTTGGCTCGATTGAATCCCAAATTTTTGATCATACTCTACAATAGACGCCACCTCGGTGTAACTATGTTTTTGATGGCGGCCATACATGGTGTCTTCAGCATACTCAATTTTCACTCACTTGGAGATACTAATCCGTTGAAGTCAGTCTTTCTATCTAATCTCCAGTACAATTCATTGATAAACTTTCCCTTCCAAGTTCTGGGATTCTTTGCATTAGTTATTCTGGCCTTGATGGCTACCACAAGCCATGACTTTTGGTTAAAGAACCTGGGGCCAAGAGTATGGAAGTCCTTGCATATGATGGTATACCTGGCTTATGCGATGATTATTCTACACGTGGTTTTAGGCGCTCTTCAGAATGAAACTTCCCCTATTCTCTCTGGTATAGTGCTCTTAGGCTTTTTAGTTATAGCATCACTGCATATTGTCACAGGTTTAAAGGAAGGATCCAATGACATGGCTATTGACGACGCCAAAAGTGACTTTGTACGAGCGTGTAATACTTCGGAGATCAAGGAGAATCGGGCAAAAATCGTGACGGTAAGCGGTGAGCGGGTCGCTATTTTCAAGTATGAAGGAAAGCTTTCGGCTGTTAATAATTTCTGTCGTCATCAGGGAGGACCTTTAGGTGAAGGGAAGATCATTGATGGGTGCATCACCTGTCCATGGCATGGTTATCAATATCGGCCTGAAGACGGTCAGTCGCCGCCACCCTTCACCGAGAAAGTAGAGACCTATCATTTAAAAGTCGAAGGTGACGAAGTATGGATTGATCCTAAGCCGCTACCGGAAGGCACACTTGTTCAACCTGTAACTATAAACAATGGATAACGAAGAGTTCTATATAGGCTGGCAAGAGGGAGCCGCTTCAGGTTACAAAAAAGCCAGGAAGTGGTTTTTCATCAGTTCGATTTTATTGCTGGTCATGTTCGGGATAACGTATTTATTGGTAGAGCAAAAGTTTGTGGAAAGCTACTTTGATTATGGCAACCTTACGGAACTTACCGGGCAGATTGTAGACTATCCCGTCTTCGGAGTCAAAACAGAGCAACACGGGGAGATTATGACCGTTCCGCTGGTAGGTTTTGGAAAGTTTGATGCACTACCTGTACTTGAGGAGATCAGAAATCGATCGAATGGTAAGAGGTTTACGGAAATTGAAGTAACACTGAGAGGTACTGTCATATACAATAAAACCAAGATGTGGATGGAACTTACGGAGGGGAATGAGAGTATTGTTGCCATTAGCGAAAGAGAATTCTCAGATCAGAACATATCGCAACGTGGTTCACAAACCATTGCGGGTGAGATTGTTGATCCCAAGTGCTTTTTTGGTGTCATGAATCCCGCTTACAACAAAATACACCGGAGCTGTGCTATTCGTTGTATTTCAGGAGGCATTCCTCCGGTATTGGCTATTCGAGATGGAGAACGGTATTCGGATTACTACTTTGTTACTGATGAAAAAGGCGAACCGATAAATGAAGCTGTCCTGCAATTTGTGGGTACTCCGGTCAAGCTTTCTGGAGCTGTAGAGAAGGTGGATGATTGGAAGGTGATTAAAGTAAGTTCACCTTTTATGAGTACTATCCAATATAATTATACAACTGAAATTACACATTGTCTTTCTTATAAGTAATTCTTTGAACGGAGCTAGTCCTAGGTGTGAGCAAAAAAATAAGGGCAGTGCTTCGTAAGTTTCCACTTGTGGAATATACTAATATTGCCGAGGAATTATGTAGAAACGAATGACAAGAAACACCTTTGAAGATAGAGCACTTCACTTTAAGGACCTACAGAAGATAAAGAGCAAGCAGTACAATCAGCTTTCGGCGATAAGGGTGCTGTTTTTCTTGAGTTTCTTGATTGGGGTCGTTCTTTTGATTAACAACGAGACCTACCTTGTATCTGCTATTTTGATTTTGTTCTTCCCTTTTATTTTCGGGTTACTTGTCAGGCGACATAATCGTGTGAAGTTTGAACGGGACCAAAACGGTTTCCTTCATACGATCAACTTGGAAGAGGTGGAGCGTATAGATGGTAAGTTACATAAGTTTGATGGAGGTGATGAGTTTATGGATGACCTTCACGTCTATAGCAGTGATCTGGATCTATTCGGGCGTAATTCACTGTTTCAGTTGTTATCCAGAGCTACTACACCTTCAGGTCGATTCGTGTTGTCAAAGTGGTTCCTTCATCCTGCGGATAGCTCTGCAATTAAGATCAGACAATCTGCTTGTCAAGAACTTACGGAAAAGATTGATTGGAGACAACAATTTCAAGCTTTAGGCATGCACCAAAGAAATGCAAAACAAAACTTCCAAAGACTGATTGATTGGGTGAATCGACCTGAGCCTGATGAAAATGTGGTTTTCTTGCGCGTTCTTGGTATAGTACTACCCGTGTTAAGCATAACACTCCTTATATTATATCTCTCAGTCGGGATAAGTTTCTATTTCTTTTTAGGAATGCTGGCCATTAATGGACTGGTAATCAAGCGATTTTTGGATCGAGTGATGGAAATTACTGAAGATACAAACAACAATTTGAAGCTCTTAAAATCGTATAGCCGTCTCATTAGTCATATCGAAAATTCAAACTTTGAGTCCGATTACCTTATAGATAGGCAACGGCACTTTTCTTCATCGGGTTACTCTGCAGCTATTTCAATCTCTAGACTTCAACGACTTCTAGACTTTTTGAACTCCCGGGCGAATATGCTCTACGGAATAATCAATTTGATGCTATTAATGGATATTCACCTGGTCCTAAACACACGAAAGTGGAAACAAAGAAATGCAGAACATGTTGCTAAATGGTTTGAGGCTATTGGTGAAATTGAAGGGGTTTCCAGTCTGGCGGCCTATGCATTTGCGAATAGTAAATACACTTATCCTGTTCTATCCACCGATAAATGCGAATACAGCGCCAATGATCTGGGACATCCACTAATATTTTCTGAGGAACGTATTACCAATGACTTTGTGCTGAATGATGTAGGTAGTATTACTATTATAACAGGATCTAATATGTCCGGCAAAAGCACTTTTTTAAGAACTCTTGGGATTAATGCTGTCTTAGCTTTTGTCGGGGCACCGTGTTGCGCTTCTGAAATAAAACTATCTAGCTTTCTGATATTCACAAGTATGCGCACTCAAGACAATCTTGAAGAACATGTGTCATCTTTCTACGCGGAGTTGAAGAGACTAAGACAGCTGTTAGAGACCATTGCGAAGAATAGCACTCCGATCTTTTTTCTATTGGATGAAATTCTAAAAGGTACGAACTCTAAAGATCGCCACTTGGGTTCTGCTTCTTTAGTGAAACAACTTGCCAAGGAGACTGCATTTGGGTTAGTTTCAACACATGACCTTGAGCTGGGTAGCCTGGCTGATTCTATGAGCAACGTGACAAATTATAGTTTTAATAGCCAGATCAGGGGAAATGAAATATCCTTCGACTACAAACTCGCCTATGGAGTATGTAAAAGTTTTAATGCTAGTAAGTTGATGGAAAGTATGGGGATTAATATTTCAGCTCCATATTGACCTATGGCACTTCGGCCAGTGCATTTTCTACTACAGGGTTTTCTTTCTTAACATTTTCTGATTGATTACTTTCCTTTGACCAAGGCCTGAGAATCGACGTAGATTTTAACACTGTTATTACAGGCCGTATCATGGTGATAGTAAGAAGAACAGCTCCGATCCCCAATGCGTAGAATGGATCTAATATCACGGATTGGAATGAAAATACAGATAGTATAATCATCGTTGAGAAAGGTAATGAGCAGGCCAAAACGGACAATGCAAAATTCATGTCAAAAGTTGAGGTATCCCCTTCTTTTTCTAATTTGTTCACGGTGCTCATATGTGCAAAGGGCCAAAAGCTGCAAGCGCTTTGTGGAAATACAATAACGAGCAGCGCGGCTGTTGAATTCAGTTGGGGAGCAAGATATAAAATTGTTGCGCTGAGCATTAGCGCGAGGCCTGCTCTCCAGGATAATAAGTTGATAATCAAGCCAAAATCCTTTCGATTTATTTTTACCGCCAGTCCAATAAAAAGTAAAATGAGCGGAGCCATGATACCACTTAATCTTAAGATTACACCTGAAATGGTTTCAGGCAACGAATAGAGATTAATGCCGAAGATGAGCAATCCGAGTGCTGCCAAAATAACCAGATTTATAGGCTCGCTTACCATGGTAATAACTAACTGCTTAATTCTGTTTTGTTTGGCGGTTTTCTTGTTGAATTGATAATACCAGCGCATGGCGAGTAAATACAATATGAGCAATACGAAGAATTTGTTCCCTACATCCGCCAATGCGGCGAAAGCCAATGACCCCTCACCAAGATACTCTGATATAAACGGGAAGCAGGATAAGCCAGGGGCCAGGGAAGGAAGCAGCATGAGTAAAGTCCGCTGCCTACTACGATTAAGGGATGGGAACAGTTTTGAGCAAACGCTATAGGAGGCTAAAAGAATACCGTTAACCAGCAACGCGAGCAGAGGTAATATTAGCAGTTCGCTTTTTAAGTGTACCTTAAGTAGAGCTACAAAAATAGTAGCTGGTAAGGCAACACAAAGTATCAGGACCTTAATGCCTTTCAATTGGTCTGCAGAACTGATCTTACGCTGCAAAAGCAGCCCTATACCGATCATAACCAATAAACCGAGGGTCTTCTCCAATGAACAGGTTTTGTAGGTTAGCGAATAATCGTTTAGCTCAGCACTGAGCTTAGTGCCTCAATAAATAGCTTCATTTCGTCCAATGTCCCCATACTAACACGACACCAATTGCGGTCATTGATCTCAAAAGCCCGAACTGCTACGTGTTGCGATTGCATCTTTTTAAGAAAACTCTTCCCCTCCATTTCAATAGGGAATAATACGAATGAAGTATGTGATTTTAAATATTCGAATCCCAGGCTGTCTAAGCTCTTGTACAGATATGCTCGGGCTTCGCTATTTAATTTTTGAGACTTCTGCTGAAAATCTACGTCATTTAGGCTGGCGCTAGCCGCCATTACTGAAGGATAACTGATACCCATGCCGGAACGCGTTATTTTCTGTATTTCCTGAAGCGTCGTCTCTTGTGCTACAACGTAACCCACGCGTAGACCTGCCATTCCATGTATTTTTGAGAAAGTACGGGCTACAATTACATTTTTCCCCTCTGCTACCAGGGAAACCATACTCTTAGACTCGCTTTCTGGAAGAAATTCAAGATATGCTTCATCTATAAATACCGGGACCTTCTCGGAAACGCGAAGGCAAAAATCTTTTAACTTTTCCGTAGGTGTAATAGTACCTGTCGGATTATTTGGATTACAGATATATACCAATTTCGTATCTGAATCTATAGCATCTTCCATGGCCTCAAGGTCATGTGACCAGTCTTTTTTTAGTGGGATGCCTTTCCAGCTTGCCCCGGTAGCTTCAGCTACTCGTACCAGTGACATGTAGGAGGGGTCGGCAGAAACTACGTTTCCTCCATTTAGGAATAGCACCATTCCAGTTTTCTCTAGTAAATCTGATGATCCTGGACCCATCATCACATTTTTGCGCTCCACTCCTTCCTTCATGGCGATTTGATCCATGAGTGTAAATAGTTCTTTCCATGCGTACCGATTACCCTTGAAAATACCTTGCTGGTGTGCTGAAACCGCTTTCGGTGACGGCCCGTAAGGATTTTCATTAGCATTGAGCTTTGCAAGTATCGATTTGGGTTCCTCAAAAGGTCTGTGCAGGAATTCTTTAAAGAATGGACTGTAAAGAACGTTGCCTGCCCGATCAAGAGTAACAGGTTGTCTCCATTGCTCAGAGAAGCTCAGGTGTGGAGCTACCGTAAGTCCCCCTACAGTAAATAAGCCGGTCTTTAGTAATTTACGCCTTGTGGTTTTCATAACTAAGTATTTTGTCCATTATTTAACACAGCTTACCCCTGATTTTAGCAATCATTTTCAGCCGTACGTACAATAATAACTTTAGAAATTTGTAATTGAAAATGAGGGACTTAGCTCAACCGCACTACTTTTTTTAGGCTCTTAATCAAAATCTAAGAGGTTAATATTTATCACGTGCCTAAATTTTAAATATGGTAATTGGAGTTCCAATTTTAACGGATAAACTTCCAAATCCTCAGCCTTAAAAATTTTTAAGATAGTTGCATTTTTTGGTGACGAAATGTTAGGTATCTTCCGACATGAGTTAAATCAGCTTTACAATTTCATGACTGACAAACTAGATCAAACAGATTTTCAAATACTTTCGCTTCTATCTCAGGATGCGCAGATGGCCTACACGGAAGTGGCCAAACATATTGGAGTTTCGAGCGGTACTATTCATGGCCGGGTCAAGAAACTAAAAGAGATGGGCATAATAAAGGGGACCACTTTGAGCATGGATTACGCCAAAATGGGCTGGAAGCTGACCATGTTCATTGGGGTTTTTCTTAAAAAAAGCTCCTCATACGAGGAGTTAATACAGGTTTTGAGTCAAGTTCCAGAGATAGTTAAGATCCATCATATTACTGGTAGATACGGCGTTTTTCTTAAAATTCATGCTAAAGATGCCGAGCACTTTAAAACGGTGTATCAAAATAAAATTCTTACGGTTAAGGGCATTAAACGTACGGAAACATTTATGTCTTTAGAAGAATGCCTTAACAGGCATATTCTTTTTGAATAAATGGTCGTCCTTACTGAGCCGAATAAGGAACCGTAGAACGACCAAATAGATTAATTAATTTCTCCTTACCGCAACATTTGAGGATCGTCTTTTTAATTCGGGTAGGCCAAGTTTTTCCTCGAGCTCCTCATAGCTGATTACTTCATTGGTCTTTCTACCTCCAACGAAATCGCCGGGTACAATTACCACCCTCATTACATTATTATCTGTAAATCCTGGATCTATTAGATTTAGATCAAAGTTAGCCTCAAGAAAAATCCTTATCGATGACGCTGTAAAGTCGTAATTATATTGGATAAGATCTTGCCCTAAGATGAATAATTGAGGTAACGGTAACCAGACTTCTTCACCAGTATTAGTATCCACTCCATCTAGCAGGTAAGCCAAAGCTACATCAGACTCCAGGCCTTCGAAGTTAAAAAAATCATTATAGAAAATGGTGCTTGAGAATTCGTTACTTGCTGTCAAATCAATTCCTTCAAATTCCATAACAAACCCTATTTCGCCAGGTTGTCCGTCCACTCCGTCGATTCCCGGGGGGCCTTGAGGGCCTACCGGGCCATCACATGCTGTAAAAGTGAGCGTAGAGATTAAAATAGCGGTAGTCACTAAATACTTCATAATTCCATTCGTTTGGTCTTGTCTGTCAATGTACCAAACATTGTTCCAATTATGAATTTCACTTGCCTATATTAGAGCAATTCATTGTGCATCGCCATGGCAAGTCCAGAAATTGAAATACTAAAAAAGTCCATTGATCAGTTAAAGAAGGGATTTTTACCTTTAGATCAGGATACAGCTCCGAATCTTGAAAATACGGAAAATATTTTATTAGAGGTGGCCGATAAGATGCAAAATAACTACCCTTACCACCACCCGCTATACGCCGGCCAAATGCTTAAACCCCCACATTCTACGGCTCGATTGGCTTATGCATTGGCCATGGAGATCAATCCCAATAACCACGCTCTGGATGGTAGCAAGGCCAGTTCACCTATGGAAAAAGAGGCGGTTGCTCAATTAGCGGCGATGTTCGGTTGGACAGAAGAACATTTGGGCCACCTGACGAGTGGAGGAACCATGGCTAACCTTGAAGCCTTATGGATTACAGGCCAAATACATCCTGGAAAAACTATAATCGCTTCGGAACAGGCACATTATACCCATGAACGAATTTCGTCAGTACTGGGTCTCAATTTCCGAAAGATAACATCCAATGATGCAGGAAGAATGGACATCGAATCATTGAAGGATACACTCTCGAAAGGTGAGGTAGGGACTGTGGTGGTGACCCTAGGAACTACGGGCACAGGCTCTGTCGATCCTTTAGCTGATATTCTTGAACTGAGAAATGAATTTGACTTTAGAATTCACGTTGATGCTGCTTATGGTGGATATTTTGTTCTGACAAGTGCCTTGGATCAGGAAACCGCAAGACATTTTGAAGCGATTAACCAAGCCGATAGTATTGTCGTAGATCCTCATAAGCATGGTCTACAACCCTATGGATGTGGTTGTATATTGTTTAAAGATCCCTCTGTTGGCAGGTTCTATAGCCATAATTCGCCTTATACGTATTTTACTTCGGACGACTTGCATCTTGGAGAGATCAGTTTGGAATGCTCACGAGCGGGTGCTTCGGCAGTTGCCTTATGGGCAACGCTCAAGCAATTCCCATTGGTAAAAAGTGGTGATATGGCAAGTGGTCTGGACAATTGTATTAAAGCGGCTAAAGTTCTCTATGAGAAGATTGATAACGACCCGAGCTTTCTTACTGTGCTTAGGCCAGAAATTGACATCGTTGTCTGGGCGCCTGTAGGTCGATCGCTAAGCGAGATCAGCGAACGTAGTAATAAAACCTTTGATAACTGTGCGGCTCAAGGTTTGCATTTAGCCCTATTTAACTACCCCTCAAATCGCCTTCCTGAAAGCTGGAAAGACATAGATAAGGACAAAAAATACGTTACTTGCCTGCGGTCATGCCTGATGAAATGGGAACATGTCGACTGGGTAGATAAGATTTGGGATATAGTTAGTTCTTCACGCGACTAGCAACCTTTCCGCACATAGATTTTTTAGATTTTCGGTTTTCAATGGAGCCAGTATCTTCTTACCAAATGGTGTGAAGTATTTGTGATTGTTGAAAAACTCAATATTCTTCCTATTCCATTCCTGATCGGTATAGTTTATTCCATGGATCAATTCAATTTCAGATTTTAATAGCAATGAGCTTTGCGGGTAATCAATCTGCGAAAGGTGACTCATATCTGCATCGCACAACACCTGCTCAAGTAGGTTTTTAGGAGTCTGAGGTAATCGCGTGGCCATGATCAAGTCACAGATTAAAGATATTTTCTGTCGATCAATCCCTAAGGGGGTCAAAATTTTACGCACAAGCTTCGCACTCAGCTGCTCATGATTTTCATGACTGAGACAGTAACCCAGATCGTGAAACCATGCTGCAAGATTTACAATTGCTAACTCTTTTGAATTGAGCTCACTGTGAAAACCTATTGCATGCGCGGATCGAACTACGTTCAAGGTATGACCATAACTATGGAATTTAAAATTCGAGTCAAGGTTAACCTTCAGCAGTTCTTGCGCCATTTTAATAGCGATATTATGATTAGGTTTCGTATTCATCATTTGTTGAGCCATTCTTTAAATGAGGTAATTTTTTCTGCAGGTACTATGGCTTCGAATTTCGGCATGGGCTGCAAATCAACCTTTAATCTGCGAGTAGAATACTTATGTATTTCCCCAATTGCCTTAATGCTGATGAGGTACTTCCTATTGAGCCGGTAAAAAGTTTTGGGGTTAAGTGTTTGCTCCAATAAGTCCAGTGAATCATCGGTCAAGAAGGTTTGTCCATCGAATGAGGTAAGATAAACACCTTTTTCAAAAGCGTAGATGTATGCTACGTTCTCAATGAGTATACTTTTGCTCTTGCCCCCATAAGTAATCAATATTCTTTTTCTGAATTCATCAGCAGGGCTATACATAGTGAGCAATTGCTTGATCTTTTCTTCAATCTTGACCTCATTTTGACGGTACTTTTCGAACTTTTCAATGCCGGCCTTTAGATCTTCAGCTGTAATGGGTTTAAGAAGATAGTCCAAGCTGTTTTGCTTAAACGCTTTTATTGCATATTGATCATAAGCCGTCGTAAATATGATAGGTGCTTCAACTGGGGTTTGCTCAAAGATTTTAAAGCAGAGCCCGTCGGCAAGGTTGATGTCCATAAAAATTAAATCCGTGCGGTTCTGAGAAAGCCAATTTACACTATCCGCAACGGTAGTGAGTGTATCTCGAATATGCCATTCTGGTCTAAGTTGTCTGATGAACATACTAAGTTTCTCAGCAGCCAACTGTTCATCTTCTATAATTAATACGTTTGCCATTCTTTAGTCTTCATGAGTGGAAGCTGCACTACATATTGATCCCCCTCTTTTTGAAACTTAGGAAGCTCCTTGTCAAGGAGTTGATATTTTTCGGTAAGGTTCTTTTGTCCAATTCCGGTGGACTCCTCAAGATTAGCCCGCTGTTGAAAGTTGTTCTTAACATAGAGATACTCACCGTTGTCTTCCAAAATAATGGCCAGCTGATTATTCTGAGTGATCATATTGTGCTTAATAGCATTTTCTACGACAAGCTGTAAAGTGAGCGGCGGTATGTGCATGTTTTTTACATGATCGCTAAGTTTATTTACCAGCTTAAGATTTTCTCCATAACGGATTTTTTGCAGGAAAAAATAGGAGTCCAAAAACTTTAATTCCCGTTGCACGCTAACCAGCTTTTCTTGGTTTAGCTCAAGAACGTAACGAAACACTTCCGAAAACCTTTTAATGAACTCATCAGATTTGGTGGTGTCCAAATAGATTAAACTGGACAGCACATTTAATGAGTTAAAAAGAAAATGTGGATTGATCTGGCTTTTCAGTGCCTCATACTTTATTAAGTAGTTCTGCTTTTCAAGTCTACTCGCCTTGAATTCCAAGAACTGCTTGTCAGTACTCAGGTTCATAAACTCATGAAAGCTGAAAACCATGAAGGTGCTAATGAAAAACATAATGAGCGCCAATATTTCAAAGCCAAAATCGTCATCTACATCTTTTTCTGTAAGTTCAAAGCCACGTACGAAGTAGGAACCAATAATGGTCATGGCAAGTACAATGCCAATGATTATGCACATTTCTAGCATGAAACGCTTCAGAAGTGCCTCTTCCCAGGGATATCTTTTATTAAGGAACCCTATAATCGGGTAAGTGATAAGGCTTATTAGGGATACCAACAAGGTAAAAACCGGGATATCGGAGATGAATTCAAGTAGGATGTCGCCGAACTCTCCTTCATCTTCAAATAGATCCTCCACTAAAAGCATAGCGGCTACTACCGTGGCAGTAAAGGCATAGTATGCCCAAAACCTTTTATCCCTAATAATTTCAATCACTATTCAACAATGGTTATGGTTCTTTCATCGATTTCGCTGGCACCGAAATACCCCATGGCAATATTTTCAGGGTTAGTCAAGTTACGAATATTACCTTTAATCAAAGCGGGAGGCACGTCGATCAGTTGTCCCGTCTGCCCCGTCTGTTCAAAGAGTAAAAACAGAAAATCGTAATGTTCTTCAGAAATCCCGATGTGTCGAACAGTCACTTTATCACCGGGTAAGTAGACACGTTCTTCATTCGGGAAATAGCCTTCGATAGTCTGTCCATCATAAAACTCGTCCTTCGCAATAACATTACCACTATTTCCCGGGTCAGCCGTTATTTGATTTTTACCTTCAGAAAAGAGCTCCCAAAAATAGTAGTTGTCTACACCTTCAGGATCTGTAAAATCGATTGCCACTTTTATACCACCGTCTTCAAAGGTGTTTTCTTCTTCAAACTTTTGATAAACACGGCTTAAAGGGGCGACTGAAATTAGTGTTTCCTGTGCCTCAAATACTTCTCCTTGCCATTCAATGGTCAATTGATAAGTTTCCCCTACTTTGCCTCGGAGATTGCTATTTATATAGCGTCCTGGAATGCTTTCATCATGACTATACAAATACTCATTGCCCTTAGAATCGGAAACTTTGACAACCGCGTCAGTCACCTTTGGTGTTTGGGATTGATCAAAGAAATCATTCAATGTGCTTAATACAATCTGTTGCTCATAATCTGTCTCTCCAATTATTTTTTCCACCCGCCCCTCTACGATTAATCGGTTCGGGGGAGAATCTAATGTCAGGTCTATTTCTTCATCACAGCTTATCATTATGAGGGAGAGTAGTGTGGCTATACTTATGGCTATTTTTTTCATTTTGTAGTTACGTTAAAATTTAAAATTATAAGTGACGCTTGGGGTTATGCCAAAAAGGAAGCTTTTGAAGGCTTTGGCCTGACCCGGGTTGTCTTCATCCTCTACAAAATAGATACTTGTGGCGTTAGCTCGATTGTAAAGGTTATTGAACCCAAATACCCACTCATGGCCGCCGTTTTTCCAGCGCTTTCTTTTGCCTTTAAGTGTGGCTGAAATATCGAGTCTGTGGTAGTCCGGTAACCGTTCCTGGTTTCTGCTTTCAAATTGAGGGATTACCAAGCCGGCATATTCATAGCGACCAATAGGATAGGTAGTAGGTGCCCCGGTAGCATAAATAAAATTTCCTGACAATGACCACCGATCATTTAACTGGTAGATACCTGTGATGGAGAGATCATTGCGCTTGTCATAATTGGCAGCATACCAATCTCCATTGTTAATTCCCGGATCTTCAGCCGTAATACCCTCCACTTTACGCTCCGCCCTGGAAAGCGTGTAACTGATCCACCCGGTTAGTTTGCCCTTATTCTTTTTGATATAAAGTTCAAGTCCATAGGAACGACCTATTCCCGGAAGGATCTCGGTTTCCAAAGTGTTTGTGGTCAATAGATCCGCACCATCCACAAAATCGACCAGGTTATCCATCTCCTTGTAATAACCTTCAATGGAGGCCTCAAAGGTATTGTCTTTGAAGTTTCTGAAGTATCCCACGGCTATCTGATCCACCTGCTGCGGTTTAATAAATGGGCCGCTAGGCGCCCAAACATCTAGTGGTGTTGGCGAATTGCTGTTTGATATTAGGTGTAGATACTGGTAAAGACGGTTATAGCTGGCTTTGATGGAATTCCGTTCGTTAATGACATAAGTGGCAGCTAAACGAGGTTCAAAATTTCCAAAATCACTAATGGTCTCACCTGAAGAATAACTTCTAGAATCAATTACTTCCCCATTTTCATACCTTCCAACAGTACTGTTATAAACTAAGGGAGCGTCATTCGCATAGATGGCTATATCTTGTTTGCCTTGTCGTAGAAATCTCGAATATCGGACTCCACCGTTCAAAATAAGGTTCCCAAGTTTTGTTTCGTAGCTTACATAGGCGCCCAGTTCCTGTCCAAATTTCTCATCTAGGTCCGATGAAAGTATGTTAGAACCCTCGATAGGTCGTATGGCACCGGGCCTGAATTCATACCACTTATTATCAGCTCCAAACTCAATACTGTTACGGTCATTGATAAAGTAGTTAAAGTCGCCTTTGAGGTTGTAAGTAATAATATTTGAGGTTCGATTAAATTCTGCTCCCGTTGATAGCTGATCAATGGAGTAATCGTAGTTGGAATAAATAGCAGAGAAGTTGGCAAATAGTTTGTTGGAAAAAAGATGGTTCCATCGGAGCGTACCGGTGGCATTGCCCCAGCTATTACTAAATATACTGCCCAGCTCAAACTTGTCACGTCCAAAGTACCCGGATAGAAAAACACGATTTCTGTCGTTGACGGTATAGTTGGTTTTAACGTTTAAGTCATAGAAATAGGCGGTATTGTCGTTACCGGTGAGCCTTAGAAAGGCATCACCGTACGATCGCCGACCGGCTATCATAAAGCTGCCTTTATCTGTTACAATGGGTCCTTCAATCAGCGCTCTCGCCGAGATAAGCCCAATTCCCGCTTCTCCATTGAATTCTTTGGAGTTTCCTTCGCGCTGACGGATATCTAAAACGCTACTAAGCCTGCCACCATATCTGGCAGGGATGCCTCCCTTGTAGATCTGTACGTCCTTGATCGCATCCGGATTAACAACAGAGTATAGTCCTAAGAGGTGGGCTGAATTATAAATGATTCCTTCATCAAGGAGGATTAGGTTTTGGTCTGCCGCACCCCCTCTTACATTAAAACCCGAAGCCCCATCCGCCACAGAGGTGATCCCAGGTAGAAGCTGAATGGATCGGATCACGTCTGCCTCCCCTAGAACGGCAGGTACCTGCTTGATGGTTTTTGGTTCCAGCTTTGCTACACTCATTTGGTTGTTTACCACATTTGCATTTTCGGCTTCTCCAGTGATAATTACCTCTTGTAACTGTTCCGCAGATGCATTCAGGTTTACTGACAGGGTCTCGTTTCGCACAAACTCTTTGTTTACACTAATGGGATCGAAACCGATATAGCTTATCCTGATTTCTGCATTGCCACTTGGGATGGTTAATGAGTAAAACCCATAGACATTGGTCACCGCTCCGTTCGTGGATCCAACTACCTGAATAGTTGCTCCGATAAGATCTTCACCATTGCCCGCATCCCTGATATAACCGCTTATGGTTACCTTATTCTGAGCAAATGAGTATGCCGATCCGCAAAGCATAATAAGTACTAGACTGAATCTTTTCATTTTTCATTTTTTATGTTTGCTTCAAAACAACCCAGTACTTTAATGATTGAGAAAAATAAAGGGATGTAACCTGCAAAACAGTGGATGAACCATGCAGCTAGCTTTGTATTGATTGTGTCTCAAATTATTTTTAAGGATCTTTCAATTATGCTTAGCGCGAGGCAAAGAATAACACTGCAAAAAATTATACCCTATACTCTAATATGGTCCATTGGGGCATTGGTTTATATAGTTCTTGAAAAAGGAATAGTAGGAGATTCACTTTATTATCCTTCCACAGAACTGGTTTATTCCTTCAAGAACGGGTTCAAAATTACTCTTCCCTTGGCCTTGCTAGGAGGTACACTTTTAGGGATAATAGAGGTATTGATAGTAAGGGAAGCATTTCAAAAACTTTCTTTCGGTTTTAAAATCATTATTAAAGCCATTGTTTATATGCTAATAATGATGTTGGTACTTTTTACAATATCTTTTGTAAACAATAGTGTCAATTTAAACCTACCCCTTTGGGATTCTCAGGTGATCAATGAAGTGTATGGTTTTTTCCAAACTTTTACCTTCTGGAGTGTTATGATCTATGGTGTTTTTCTAACGGTTTTCGTTCAGTTTTTTTCAGAAGTTTCTGATAGCTTGGGTGTAAATCAGTTAAAAAACTTTTTTGCTGGCACTTACCATAAGCCGCAAGAAGAAGAACGGATATTCATGTTTCTTGATCTGCGCGGGTCGACAACTATGGCCGAAAAGCTTGGACATTCGACTTACTTTCGACTTCTCCAACAATTCTTTTCAGATATATCAGATCCTATTGTCAACGGTTGGGGAGAGATATATCAATACGTTGGTGATGAAGTGGTGGTTTCTTGGCCAAAATACCTTGGCCTGAAGAATAACAACTGTGTGGAATGTTTCTTTCAGTGTAAAGGCGTGATTTTAGAGAGATCAAAAGATTATGAAGCCAAATTTGGGGCCGTACCGGAATTCAAGGCTGGTATTCATTTAGGTAAGGTGGCCATAGGTGAAGTAGGTGTGGTCAAACGTGATATCCTTTTTAGTGGTGATGTACTTAATACCACCGCAAGGATACAATCTATGTGCAATGAGCTTGGTGTTGATTTGTTGATATCAGAGGATCTTTATAGCCAACTTTCAGGGAAAGTTGAAGTGAATGAAATGATAGAGTGTCAGCTGCGCGGTAAAAATACAGCTACCAAACTCCTAAATTTGACTGGACTGTGAATAGCTAATGCTTTACCATTACCAAAATGATCAATTAGGGGCTCATCTTAGTATGACCAACAATTTTCCCAAGGACAAATTCGAATTGAAAGAGGTGCGGGGTTTGATAAATATTTTTTGGAACCGTTCAGATTTAGATTATACTTTTCTATTGGACGGTATACCCTTAACGCTTACCCCCGGGCAGATCACAACAAGTACTTTTTTTCAGAAAATCGAGTTTGACAAGGCGGCGAATCCTTTGACTGCTTTTAGTTTTAATCGGGAATTTTATTGCATTCAGGATCATGATGAAGAGGTGTCGTGCAACGGAGTCATATTCTTCGGAACGCAAAATACGCCTATTATAACCTTGGGTTCGGATGAACGCAAGAAGTTTGATTTATTATATGAAGTATTTTTAGACGAGTTCAAAACCAAAGACAATATTCAAGGCGAGATGTTGAGGATGTTATTAAAAAGACTCATTATAAAAACCACAAGGTTAGCCAAAAGCCAACTGATTACTAAAGAACTAAATGACACTCAGATTGATGTGATCAGAAAATTCAACGTATTGGTTGATATTCATTACAAAAGTAAGCGACACGTAAGTGACTACGCCGAATTGCTGTTTAAATCTCCTAAAACATTATCCAACTTGTTTGCTAAGTATGGACAAAGAACACCACTCCAAATTATTCACGAACGTTTAGTTGTTGAGGCCAAACGGTTACTATTATATACGGATAAGACAGCCAAAGAAATAGCTTATGAATTGGGTTTTGATGAGGTGGCATCGTTTCACAAGATGTTTAAAAAAGTAGTGAGTCAAAGTCCACAACAGTTTAAACTTGAGATGAAAAACAAATAAAAGGAAAAATGGACAATCAGTGAGGAATTCCTGACCCTTACTACACGTTGTAACAGTCGTAAAATTGTATTGTAATTAAAAAACGAAAAAGAACAATACAATCATGGCAACTTTTAACGTACCTACAAGAAATGAAGTAAGTGAAAATAACCAGGCTATTTTCGATAACTTACAAAAAGGTCTAGGTTTTGTACCCAACCTTTATGCAACCTACGCTTATAGCGATACTGCACTAGGTGATTACCTAGCACTTCAAAACAGAAAGAGCTCCCTGAAAGCTAAGGAAAGGGAAATAATCAATTTAGTGGTAAGCCAGGTGAATGAATGTGCCTACTGTCTTGCTGCACATACTGCCCTTGGTAAGATGAATGGTTTTACTGATGATCAAATACTAGAGATCCGAACCGGACAAGCTTCTTTTGACCCTAAGTTTGATGTACTAGCAAAATTCGTTAAAGACATCACTATCAATAGAAGTAAGCCTTCAACCGAAGCGGTCGATAACCTTTTAGCGGCGGGTTATACAAAGGAGAACCTCATCGATATAATCGTGGTTATTGGTGATAAAATCATCAGCAATTTCATACATGGTGCAACTCAAATTCCTGTGGACTTTCCAGCTGCGCCGGCTTTAGAAGAAGTAACAGCTTAAATATATATTCGATCTCCCTGCTCTAAGGGCGGGGAGCATGTTTTTCAAAACTTAAAATTTAAATCAAAATGAAAAATTTAATAGCGTCCATTATTCTTGGATTATTGATGATCGCCAGCATTGCAAGTTTCGCTCAAGAAACTAAGACGGTGAAGCTTAACCAAACTCCTGGTAAGTTTGAAACAACTGAATTGACACTTAAAGCAGGTCAGCCCTATGTTTTTGAAGTTACAAACAAAGGTGTTGATCATAAAGTCGGTTTTGTTGTAGCGCCGGAAGGGAAAACAGATCAGGCAAACCATGTACAAAGTGCATACTTGTCTAAAACCATCAAAAGTGGTGAAAGCGCCCAATCAAAAGTGGTGACTCTGGAAAAGGGTGAGTATGTGTATTTCTGCCCGATGAATCCAACACCAGAATATAAGATAACAGTTGAGTAGGTTGATTTTGGTTTGATGTAAGGCGCAGCCTGAAAAGGTTGCGCCTTTTTCATTTAAATGGTGTCTATGCATCTATTGGTAAAACACGAAGTTGTGTGTCCCAATAAATTGTCAAAGACAGAAATAATTAAGTCTCAATTAGTGTATTCCTCACAATCAATCCGAAGATCTTGATTTGTTAATCTCACTTTAAGAAGATTACAGTAGTTTTCGTTGGTCTGTTTTTCAAAATGTTTGCACGTCAGGCACATCCTGTGCGTATTAATAGTTCCTTGATTTTCCAGGCTCATTAGAATCTTAAGTAAACTCTCAAGCAAATTAGACTTGTTGTCTAAATCCAAAACATTCAAAGCTTTAAGCACAGGATCATCGTACAGGTCCAGGCCTTTAGTCATTTTTAACCCCTGATTCGACAGGCTTATGGAATAGCTTCTGGTGTCTTTATTGGATGTTTTTTCAATCATTTTTTTTTGAAATAGGGCTTTAACCGCATCACTTATTGTAGGTCGACTTAAGTTCAATTCCTGTGCGAGGAAAGATACGGTTCGCATATTGTGATCCTCATGGTAAGCGACAAAGAGTAATATTTGAACCTGTATTGGACTGAGGCCATGTTTTTTACCAGCTTCAAGGAGAAGCACTTTATATACTTCACCTAATTTATGGAGGGTTATTGCCAGTTTTCCATCCAATGAGTTAACCTGGGCTTTTGGATCATTAGAGGCCATATTCATGCATTTTAAGAAAACCCACCCAATTAAAAAATTAGGTGGGTTCTTTAGTTAGCATCCCTGCATTTCGATAATGGCAAAACCTTTATCGATGATTGCTCTTCGAATGTCAGCGCCAGGCTGCTCTACATGACAGAATTTACATTCCTTGGAGGTAAGATCCAGTTTCGGATATCCTTTTTCGGTAAGATATTTTTTGCCGTATTGATATACTAACTCTCCGGTAACACCGCTTTCCACCAGAATATCGAAGTGCATCAGACCTCCTTCTGGTTTTTTCACGTACGTGTCAAAAACAGCTATTTCCATTTTACTTCTGTTTTACAGTGTAGGGTAAACTTAGATCCCCGGAGAGCACGCTATAAACTGCATATACACCAAGCAGAGGTTTATCTTCTAACGACGTATTTACCTGCATATATGCGGTAACTGCATCGTACTTGAAATCAACAGAATTATTCATGCGATATGCCGGAATAACTACTCGAATGGTACTCTTGGATGCAACAACAGGAAAGCCTGGCGAGTCCATGTACATCGGCATGCCAGGGTTTGTTGGAGGTAGCTTCTCAGCGATCTCCGCTTTTTGAATCTGCTTCACGGAAAGTCCTCCGGCAACCCGATCGTCCTTAGTTAATACCACCCAGTGCGGATGCCAAATGATGCCGTCATTGTCATAAACCCGATCATTATTTTCATCCCAAAGCGGGGTATCGTCAAAATCGGGGTGGGACGTTAATGCCAATGCCACAATACCTTCGGTTTTGTCAAAACCAACTGATATAGATGATAAAGTGGTTGGAAAAACATACCCCAAAACCGGGGCGCCATCAAGCTGACCGATGGCCTTGGGCTTAGAGGTGCCGGCAATGCCGTTGACTTCAATAGACCATACTAACTGCTGAAGCTGTTTATCGAAAACGACTTCTGCCTTTTTAACTTTTAGATCATCGGAATCCTTGAAACCGACATCTTCATTTGTTTTTTGTGTAAAAGCTTGGACGGCAATACCAAAAGCTAATGCACTCAGAGTCAATTTTTTCATTTTATTTAGTTAGGAGTTCTAATTATATGATAAATATATAATAAGGAATCCTAACTAAAAAAATTATTATAAAAAACCCATCCTAAATGGTCTTCACATTTTAATGAGCGACGTTTAATTCCGTCCTGCCATTACGCCACCGTCAACGTCCCAGTTTGCGCCTGTGACCCATCCGGCTTCGTCTGTTAACAAAAGCACAATCACGCGAGCCACGTCGTGCGCCTTGCCGTTTCTGCCTATGGGATGAAAGCCATGAAAACCTTCAAGTGCCTTGGCTGCTTCAGGTGCTCCTCCGAACACAGATTCATAAACCGGTGTTTCTACTACTGCCGGTGAAACCGCGTTCACCCTGATATTATGATCTGCCAGCTCCATAGCTAAAATGCTGTGTTAAAGCATGTCGTCGAACTTCATCAGGAGTTCGAACCATTATAGAGTGTGTTCACCTCATTGTATCTAAAACAATCCACCGCATGATCATTCACCAGCCCGCAGGCTTGCATATGAGCATAAATAACCGTGCTGCCCACAAACTTAAACCCTCTTTTTTTAAGATCTTTACTTAAGGCATCTGACTCCTTTGTGGTTGCGGGTACTTCACTCATTTCTTTCCATTGATTCACTATTGGTCGTCCGTCAACAAATCGCCAGATGTAGTTGTTAAAGCCATCAAATTCTTCCTGTACTTCCAGGAAGCGCTGTGCGTTGTTAACCGTCGCCCTTATCTTGAGCTGATTTTTGATAATGCCATCAAAGGTTAAGAGCTCCTGGATCTTTTTTTCATCAAACTTAGCAACCTTATTGGCATCGAAATTGGCAAAAGCCTCCCGGTATCCTTGCCGTTTTCGAAGTACGGTTGCCCAACTTAGGCCAGCTTGGGCGCCTTCTAAAATTAGAAACTCAAAGTGCTTTTTGTCTTCATGAACGGGAACACCCCATTCCTCGTCATGATACTTTAGATAATCTTCAAATTGACCTTCCGCCCAGGCACACCTTTTTTTGTTCATCATACTACCAGTTTATTTAAATTTAGACAATTGAATTTTAACACCCCCAATTATGAAGTCACGCATAATAGTACTGTTTATTGCTAGTAGCTCCGCGCTTTGTTTTAGTCAATCCCCGGAAAAAAAACTTAAAAAGTTGGGTATAGAACTATTTACGCCTTCCACGCCTATCGCCAATTATGTAAAAGCAGTGAGAACGGGTAATCTTGTTTTTACGGCCGGCCATGGTCCAGGTAAGGCGGATGGGACGAACATCAAAGGCAGGCTTGGTGATGACTTAACAGTGCAACAAGGCTATGAAGCGGCACGGATTTCCTGTATTTCGCTTTTATCATCTTTAAAAGCGGAAATTGGTGATCTTGATAAAGTAAAGCGAATTGTAAAGGTTACTGGTATGGTCAATAGCACCTCAGATTTCTATGACCAACCTAAAGTGATAAATGGTTGTTCAGATCTGTTAGTTGAAATTTTTGGCGAGAAGGGTAAGCATGCCCGCGCAGCGGTAGGAATGGCATCTCTTCCGTCAAACATTGCTGTTGAGATTGAAATGATTGTTGAAATTGAAGATTAATAACAATGAGATAAAGTCTCTCCCTAAATTTCACTGTAGCTTTGCCGGATAATTAAATAAAACAATGAAAAACATATTCACATTAAAGTTTACTGTCTTTACATTCGTTGGCGCTATGTTGATTTCTTCATGTCAGGTGAGTAATACGGCAAAAGGTGGGGCCATTGGCGCCGCCGGAGGGGGCGCACTGGGTGCTCTTATCGGCCATAAAGCTGGTAATACTGCTGTAGGAGCAATTATTGGAGCGGCTGTGGGTGGGACCGCAGGTGCTTTGATAGGCAGAAGAATGGATAAACAGGTGGCAGAGCTTCAGAATGATCTTGAAGGAGCAACCGTACAACGAGTTGGGGAAGGGATTCTAATAACTTTTAACGAAGGGCTACAATTTGATATTAACTCATCTTCGGTCAGATCATCAAGCCAAGGGAACTTAACGGACCTTTCTGGAGTGTTGAACAAATACACAGATACAGATATCCTTATCGAAGGGCATACGGATAATACCGGATCAGATGAGTACAATCAAACACTTTCTGAAAAAAGAGCGGAGTCCGTTAAGCGTATTCTAATTCAAAGAGGAGTGGTTGCAAGCAGAATGACTTCAATAGGATATGGGGAATCTCAACCTCTGGAAGACAACGGCACAGAGGTTGGACGACAAGCCAATCGCAGGGTAGAGGTTGCTATTTATGCTAATGAGAAAATGAAAAAAGCAGCTAAAAGAGGACAATTATAGTGATCGAGCGTGGGCTACAAAGTTTTTAAAGCTTTTGTAGTCTACATCCCCGTTGAAAGATTCGGCATTCGCCGATGGTCATCCGGCATTCGCCGATATCCCAAAACTTAGACCTTTTATTGGGGTATACTTGAAGTAACAAAACTAAAAGGTCATGGAAGATAGACAGACAAGCGACAAAAGACTTTGGCTAGGGATATTGATTGTAGCTATTGGATCCGTTTGGTTACTTGATAACTTACGGCTCATACCTTATTATATTAGTGATATAATCATATCATTTGGCTCGCTCTTTACCGTAATCGGTCTTTTTTTACTTTTTGTACGCAAGAAAATTGAAGCGGGATTGATATTCACGGTCATTGGTGTCTTCCTAATTCTCGATGATTACTACTACATTAATTTTAGGGATATCTGGCATATTTTCTGGCCAGCTATAGTGATCATTATCGGTGCTTCGCTAATCCTCAGAAGAAACCAATCGAAACTCGGTACCGAAAAAAAAAATGATGTCGACTACATCAACGACTTCGCCGTCTTCGGAGGTGGAGATAGAACGGTAGACTCCCAAGAATTCAAAGGAGGAAAGGTTACTGCTATTTTTGGAGGTTCAAATATTCAACTTGGGAACGCACGACTTGCAGACGGAAGACATGAACTGGATTTATTTGTACTTTTTGGCGGCACCGAAATCCGGGTTCCTGCTGACTGGTCAGTACAAGTTGAGGTATTCTCAATACTTGGCGGATTCTCTGATAAGCGTAAGTCCTCTGTTCAGGTAGTACCCGATCCCAGCAAAGTCCTTGTGGTGAAAGGATTTGTGATGTTTGGAGGGGGTGATATCAAACTATCTTAATTGGTGAGACATCCATTTTCAGGGAAAGCCCTTATTTTGTATTTTTCCGCATGGGTGGCCGTAATGGCCGCCTATTCTTTTTTACTCTACTTCGTTTTTGGTTTCTCACTCTATATCTCTATTCTGGACAGTGTGGTGCACAATGTACCAATAGCTGGTTTGGGTATGGCTTTTTGGTATGTTGTCCAATACCTTTCCCCAAGGTCCGACAGTTACACTGGCCCTATATTTAATCTTATTGCGGCTGTACTTGTCGGTGTCTCAATGGCTTCCTACGGTAGTTACAGTGTGGCAAAACTTGTTGACAACGGTGTGGATTATCAAACGTTCCTGACTAATACTTTGCCTTGGAGGATATTTATTGGGGCATTAGTTATGGCCGTGATTGTCATGATCTATTATCTTTTGAAATCTAATCGGGAATTACATGAAAAAGAAGCAGAAGAAAGGGAGTTACAAGGTCTATTAAAGCAATCAGAATTGGATATGCTGAAGTTCCAAATTAATCCCCACTTTATTTTTAATAGCCTAAACTCCATAAGTTCCCTCACTATTACCGAACCAGCGAAGGCACGTGAAATGGTGATAAAACTTTCGGACTTCTTTAGATCTTCCCTGGGAAAAGGCAATGAGGAGCTTCAACCCATTAAAGATGAAATCAAACGAATGGAATTATACCTAGATATCGAAAAAGTAAGGTTCGGGGAACGTCTCAAGCTTGAAAATTCATTTGACGGTAAATGCGAAAGTATGAAGGTGCCAAATATGATTCTGCAGCCGCTTTACGAGAATGCGATTAAGTATGGTGTTTATGAACAGTTAGAGGGTGTTACTATTAATACCAACTGTCATTGTGCTGATGGAAACTTGCACATAAGCATTAGCAATGGCTATGATTCGGAGGCTATACCGCAAAAGGGAAAAGGTATTGGTTTAAAAAACATAAGAAACCGACTAGAGCTTATCTATGGAATTTCCGATCTTGTGACCATAGAAAAGGAACAACACCTGTTTACCGTTAAACTGCTTATACCTCAAAAAGAAGATAGATGATGAGAGTATTGATTATCGATGATGAAAAGCTAGCACGGGATATCGTTAAGGCGTATCTCAAACCTCACTCGGAATTTGATTTAATAGGAGAATGTCAGAATGGATTTGAGGGCGTAAAAGTGATACATGAAGAAAAGCCTGATGTGGTCTTTTTGGATATTCAAATGCCTAAGCTTACAGGTTTTGAAATGCTGGAGCTATTAGATGAACCCCCTATTATCGTTTTTAGCACCGCCTACGATGAATTTGCCATTAAAGCTTTTGAGAATAACGCTGCAGATTACTTATTAAAGCCTTATTCTCAGGATCGCTTTGATTCAGCTATGGAAAAGGTCGTTGAAAAACTGCATAATAGAAGTGACAACCACCGAGAAGTAATAAGCAACTTGGTGGATGAACATCGGAATGCCATTGATGAGTTGGACAGGATTGTCATTCGCCTGGGAAGTAAAATTGTAATCTTAGATCTCGATACCATCGATTACTTTGAAGCCCAGGATGATTATGTAGCTATTCATTCCCAGGAACAAAAATACCTCAAGCAGGTGCGAATGAAGTTTTTAGAAAGCGCACTACCACAAGATAAATTTATACGCGTCCACAGGTCATATATTGTTGCTGTGAATCAAATTGATAAAATAGAAGCTTACAGCAAGGACAGTTACCAGGCTCTATTAAAAACTGGGGTCAAAGTGCCGATCAGTAGAACGGGTTACCATGCCCTAAAGGAAGGATTAGGCTTTTAGGGCTTTCCAAAAGTCCCAAAGAACAATACCTATACTTACTGAAATGTTGAGTGAATGCTTGGTGCCCTCTTGTGGGATTTCGATTACATCATCACAAAGGTCTATTACTTTTTGACCTACTCCAAAAACTTCGTTACCAAAGATGAGAACATAATTTTTTTCAGTTTCAATGGGTAAGCTATCCAGCATTTTTGATCCCTCGGCTTGTTCTATGGCTAGAACTAAATATTCCTCTTTTTTTAATTCACTTACTAAAACTTCAGTGTCCTGAACATATTCCCACTCCACAGAATCTGTCGCACCGAGTGCCGTTTTTTGAATATCACGGTGAGGCGGGGTGCCTGTGATGCCGCATAGATATATCTTTTTTACTCTAAAGGCATCACTTGTTCGAAATGCTGATCCCACATTATTTAAGCTACGAATGTTATCTAATACTATGATCAGAGGGATCTTTTCAGCTGCTTTGAATTCACTAACACTTATACGACCCAGTTCTTGATTGGCCAGTTTTCTCATATTAGCAAATTTAAGAAAGCGTGGTTCTATCTCATTGTCTTGATAGGTTTTGATCCACTAGGCCAAGCGGCTTACGCCAATGGGATGCGGACCAATATGAAATCTGACTTGCCAGTATCCTTATCCGATTTGATAATAAGCAATAATGCCCCCTATTTGAGCGCTCATTCAAATGTTCTAGAGGTTAGCCCTTCCTTTCATTCAGTTGCCAGTTATATTCAAAGAAATCAATGTTATAGTCGGACGGAATTTTTGTGGTTCTATACTGATTGATATAATTTACCAGAGAGTCTCCAAAATCAGATCGATACCAGTCAAATATTTTGGACAACATCACTTTTTTCTGACTGGAATTTACACTCACAAAGCTTGGACTATTAAGTAACTCTCTTGTCTTCTTTGTTAACTCCGCTTCAATGTTGGCAGGTGTATAGGCATAATTTGGTAAAGGTGGACAACTCATCGCTGCACAGGCCAGAACAAAATGAAAGCGTGGTTCCTTTAATTCCTTAAGCATTTTCCCTTTTTCTAATTGATCTAAGGTTAACATTTCCCCCGCAACGTTAAATTCATTCTCATTAAAAAAACCTTTTTCATCAAGCGGATTACTTATCGGATACAGGTTTATGATCTGATAAATGATCAATATATTGTATGTATTGGTGTAGAATGCTTTTTTTTCAGCGATTGAAGCTTCACTCAAATCATACTTACCGATTAAGTTGTAGATCACGTTTATCTCCTTTGAGTTGGATTTTGCGTATCGGTAATTAACTAAACCATCTTTTACGTATTTCTTAAAGTAAATATTAGCAAGTCTGTAGAAGGTATCCTGACTTTGAGCGTTTGATTTTGTCAAAACACTAAAAATTAGCAACATCAAAACGGGTAAAGCGAGAAAATTTTTCATAGGATTCATTACTGGTAAATTAAACAAAGTAGTACGATTTGCACCTAATTAATGGTCAAAGACTTGTTAATTATCCAATAAGTCAGAATCATGACATTCACCTCGCTTTCGAAGGGTAGGGATAAAGGCTTTCAATGAGTTGAAATAATAAGATCATTGTAAATTAATCTTCAGTTAATTTTAGCTGACTAACTTTCTGACTTAAACAAAAGATCAATGAAGCCTTACTTCCTATTTCTTTCATTACTCGCTTTTGTTGTCTCCTGCGCAAAGGAGGAGACGAAAAATTACCCGAGCCTACCAGTAGATGGTATCACTGAGTATTTTGATAGCTCCCTCAAACCTTTTTACCATGGAGTAGCTTCGGGAGATCCCTTATCGGATGCTGTAATCATTTGGACCCGTGTAACACCGGAAGATTCGTTGCCTAAAATTGAAGTGAAATGGATGATTTCTGAGAGTATCGATTTTCAACGCCCTTTTCAAGAAGGTACGGCGTCAACTTCGCCCGATCAGGATTACACGGTTAAGGTTGATGTTTCCGGACTTGAATCCGGAGTCCAATATTTCTATCAATTTATTGCTTTGGGTGATACTTCAATTGTGGGTAAAACCAAGACAAGCCCAAAGGCTGGTAATGATAAAGTCCGGTTTGGAGTAGTAAGTTGTAGTAATTTCGAATGGGGGCTTTTCACTTCTTATCGGAAAATGGCGGAGAAAGACTTAGATGCTGTATTGCATTTGGGCGATTACATTTATGAATATGGTCCCGGGACCTACGGTGATACTGCGTTACAACGTACCCACTATCCACCAAAGGAGGTTATCAGCTTACAGGACTACCGGTTGCGTTATTCGCAATATCGGTTAGATCCGGATTTGAGATTGGCTCACCAAAATCATGCGTTTATATCTATTTGGGATGATCACGAAATAGCCAATGACTCATATGTTGACGGAGCTGAAAACCATCAGTCTGACGAAGGGGACTATATAACAAGAAGAGAAGCTGCTAGAAAGGCTTACTATGAATGGCTTCCTGTAAGGAATTCAAAAGAGCTTTACAGAAAGTTTGACTATGGTGACCTTGTCGACTTGGTCATGTTGGATGAGCGACTGGCTGGAAGGACCGCTCCTGCGGATAGTATAAATGATCCATCATTGCTTGATAGTACCCGTACCATGCTTGGAGCTGAGCAACTAGAGTGGTTCAAAAAACAGCTTACCTCATCTAAGGCTGAATGGAAAGTAATCGGGAATCAGGTTATTTACTCATATCTTAATTGGGGTAGACCAAGCTTCAGTATCAACCTTGATTCTTGGGATGGTTATCCCTCAGAGCAAAAAGAAATCGCCGAGCTAATAAGAGCTGACTCCATTGAAAATGTAGTGTTTGTTACGGGCGATACACACTCTAGTTGGGCGTTTGAAGTGACTGTTGACCCATTTACGTTCTATGATCAGGAAAGCGGAGAAGGAGCATTTGCGGTTGAATTTGGTGCCACTAGCATAAATTCTGCTAATAGTGACGAGTGGTACCCTACTGACTCAGTAATTGTCCAGGAAGAGCGCATAGTCAATAGTCCAATCAACCCTCATTTAAAATATGCTAATTTAAGGGATCATGGATACCTTATACTTACCTTAAGCGAAGAACAAGCGCGTGCGGATTGGTATTATGTTGAATCATTAACAAACAAAACAGCAAATGAGCGTTTAGGGAAAACGGTAACTACTAAATCCGGTTCTAATCGACTTTCTTTTTAAACCTTCAAGCCGATCAAGCAATTCCTTTCTTATAGTCGTGCTTCAAGGATAAATGGTACGCCTCCTGGGCTAGATTGTGAGAAACATCAATTTCATTTCTCCTCTTCTCCCACGATGAATTGTTTAATTCATCTATCCTGTTATTAGTCTCTGATTTTTCCATTGCTGATAGAATTGTTATGAGTATTGTCTCAATAATATTGGTCGGAAATTAGTACACTTTGTTCCAAACGAAATATAATTATTAATACCATATTTACCTCAATGAATAAAACTGTACTCTTCGTCATACCGGCGACTATTTGGGGGTCAACTTGGTTCGTCATCACTTTTCAACTTGGCGAGGTAGATCCATTATTATCGGTGAGTTACAGATTCCTTTTAAGCGGGATGGTATTGTTAGCTTACTGCTTTTTGAAGAAGTTGCCTCTTTCATTTAATCGAGGTCAGCACGTGTTTATAGCGCTACAAGGCGCTCTCCTTTTTGGGTGCAATTATTGGCTGGTTTATATCTCCGAGACTTACATAAATAGTGCTTTGGTAGCTATTACCTTCTCAACCTTGATTTTTATGAATATTGTATTCAATTCATTAATTCTCAAGAATCCTATTAAAAAGAAGGTCAGCCTCGGCGCAGTTCTCGGTGTTTCAGGTACGGTTATGATCTTTCAACAAGAGCTGCAATCTTTGACTTTTGAGGACGAGACGTTTGTCGGTTTGCTAATCTGTCTGAGCGGCGTTTTGTCAGCCTCATTAGGTAACATCACTTCTGCATCAAATCAAAAAAGGAATTTGCCTGTCATTCAGACTAATGCCTTTGGAATGCTTTATGGAGGTTTAATAATGATGATGATCGCACTTATAATGGGTAAGCCTTTGGAATTCGATTATTCAATTGGTTACGTTAGCTCACTATTCTACTTGTCACTTTTTGGTTCGGTAATTGCCTTTAGTACCTATCTAACACTGATTGGCAAAATAGGAGCCGATAAAGGAGCATACGTAATTGTCGTTGTCCCGATAATAGCCCTGGTAATATCGACCATTTTTGAAGGTTACCAGATTACCTTACCCGCTATTGGTGGAATGCTGTTAATAGTAGTAGGTAATCTACTAGCGTTGGGGAAAAAGAAAACGGCTTAGCTCACCCTCAATTCCTGATGCACATAGCAATAAGCCCATGTTTCTCCGGGTTCAGCGGAAATGACTACTGGATGGTCATGTTCTGCAGCATGTCTGGAAGCGTGTTTATTGGGTGATGAGTCACAACAAAGTGTAATGCCACATGTCTGGCATGTACGTAAGTGTACCCATCTATCCCCGGTCTTTACACACTCATCACACTGATAGTTTTGGGGTTCTCTCCTTGTGAAAGATTCAAGGTGGTCACAGTTTTTTTGTTTCAGCATGTTGGTTTAGTTTTCTGCCAGGTACTCATGCACAAATTTGATGGCCATGGCACCCTCACCTACGGCGGAGGCTACTCTATTCATAGCTCCAGCACGTACATCTCCTGCGGCAAATATTCCAGGGCTACATGTTTCTAACAAATAAGGCTCTCGATCAAGCTTCCATGCCTTTTTAAAACTTTCATATTTGTTGAGCCCATTTCCAGTTTCGATAAAGCCCTTTTGATCTTTGATGATGTCAAGCTCAAGCCATTCCGTGTAGGGTTTGGCGCCTATAAATATTAACAGCGCCCCGGCGTATACTTTTTTTTCTTCTTTCCGTTCATTATCGCGAATAGTGAGCTGTTCGAGCCGACCATTTCCATGGGCCTCCAATATTTCTGAATAGCCTTGTACATAAACATTTTCTGTGCCGTTGATTTGATCGATCAGGTATTGAGACATGCTACTACTTAAATCTGGCTTCCGGATCAGTATAGAAACAGATCTCGCAAAATTTGAGAGATACATGGCAGCCTGACCTGCTGAGTTTCCCCCACCTACAATATACACGTCCTGGCCTCGGCAAGCATTGGCTTCAGTATTCGCTGCTCCGTAGTACACACCTGCTCCTGTGAAGTTATCGAGGCCTTTAGCTTCGAGTTTTCTATAGTTAACACCGGTAGTGATGATAACGCTTCTAGCATTAATTTCCTTTCCATCAACTAGTTCAAGTATTTTGTAATTATCCCTGAGCTTAATCCCTACCACTTCCACAGGTGATAGAAATTCAATTCCGAAACGCGTTGCTTGAGTTATTGCTCTCCTTGATAACTCGGCTCCACTAAGTCCCTTGGGAAAGCCAAGATAGTTTTCGATTCTCGAACTTGTACCGGCCTGACCTCCCGGTGCTCTTTTTTCAATCAGTAAAGTATTTACTCCCTCAGAACCACCATAAACACCAGCAGCTAGCCCCGCCGGACCGGCGCCTATAATAGCTACGTCATACATTTTTTGCTGTGCCACGGCTATCATACCTACATTCTCGGCGACTTGAGTCAGGCTCGGGTTAACAAGATGGGTACCATCTGTAAATAAAATAATGGGTAGGTCTTTTTTCTCAATGCTATTTATGCTTAAGAGCTCTGCTCCTTTCTCACTTGTTTCGATATCCAACCATTGGTAAGGAATTAGGTTTCCGGAGAGGAAGTCTTTAATGGCATGTGATTTTGGTGACCATTGATATCCTACTATTTTAATACCCTCAAAATCAGGTTTAAAATTGCTTTGCCATTCATCGAGTTGATCGTTAAGTACCGGGTAAAGCTTTTCCTCGGGAGGATCCCAAGGCTTCATTAGGTAATAATCAAGTTGCACTTCATTGATGGCTTTTATAGCGGCATCCGTGTCTGAATATGCAGTTAGTAATATCCTTTTAGCTTCCGGAAATATTTGCTTGGCTTTTTCTAAGAACTCGACACCGAGCATTTCTGGCATGCGTTGATCGCTGATAAAAAGTGCAATATTCTCCCCCTTGTTCTTCAGGTCTTTCAAAGAGTCCAAAGCTTCGTTAGCTGATTCTGTAGCAAGAATTCTATAGGACTTTTTGTAAGCGTCACGAAGATCTCTTACTACTGCGCGCAGTACAGCAGGATCATCATCCACAGTGAAAATGATTGGTTTTTTCATGCTAGCAATGTGAAGGTGATTGTGAAAGAGAAATTAAACAAGCTTTATTCATGACTCTATCTCTTGCTTTTTATAAAGTGTACTTATGGTTGCGGTTAAATGAGCGATCAATTTATCAAGTATTGCTATTCGATCGTTAATGGTTTTTTCCGGAAGGAGAAATTTTGATTTCTTGTACCAACCTTTGGATTCTTGTGCAGAACCTCTAGAAATTTTTAAAAACCGCGGATATTCCTTACCATAACCACGACCGTATCCCTCTTCAATATTAGCTGAAATTGATCCTATAGAACGGGTGAGTTGTATAGCAATCTCTTTCCCTCGTATATCCTTAAGAAGAACATTACTATCATTCCAAAATTCCTCCCACAATCTAATTGAATCCTTGTAGAATTTCAATGCATCTAAACCAGAATTATCAGCCATGGTTTTACTTTTTTATATTCTTTAATTTTCCTTCACATTCTCATTTAACATTCACTTTATGGGAAGACAGATGTTAAAGGTCGTTTTGCCGGGCTTTGAGTTTACTTTCAAAGCGCCATTGTGTTGCGAAATTATTTGCTGTACCACATCCAAGCCCAAACCGGTACCTTTACCAACGGGCTTAGTAGTAAAGAAGGGGTCAAATATTTTATCTTTAACGTCAACTGGTATTCCAGAGCCCGAGTCGGTAATATTTACATTGACAAAGTCCCCATCATGAATGGTCTCAATTTCAAGCTTTTTATGCTCTGTACTATCCATGGCATCAATGGCATTGTCAATAAGATTAGTCCAGACCTGGTTCATTTCGCTTACATAAATATGAACATCGGGTAGTTCGGCAAGCTTTTTTTCGACTTCAATCCCACTTTTACTGAGTTTGTGTTTGAGCATTGTCAGGGTATTATATATACCTTTATGAATGTCTGTGGGTTGTTTTTCTGGTGCCTGGTCCATATGCGTATAGCTTTTTACCGAAAGCACCAGGTCATTAATTCTTTGTGAGGCATCTTCAATTTCGTTAACGAGCTTCTCAGTAGTCAATACCTGGTTCAACCAGTTGATTACAGGCAAAAGATCTTCTGACCTGAGACAACCTTCTATGGTTGTAAAATCCTCCTCGCTAAACGCAAAATCGACAAAATTTTCGGCCAATTCATAGCCATCTTCAACACCTCTATCTTCAAGCCATTCAGCTATAAAATCTTCACACTCTGTTTTTTGCATAAGTGGGAGGTCTTGAGCGCCCTGCTCGACACGTCCGAAAAGTATATTATTTACGCAATCTACCTGTTCATCCGAAGCTCTGATTTTTATCACCTTTTTAAAATTCTCAGGAAGTAGCGAAAGATGCCGTTTCAGCGATTGAGCACTTCGCACCACCGCAGCTGACGGATTGTTCAGTTCATGAGCTAGACCTGCAGACAATTTACCCAAGGCCATCATTTTATCATTTTGCTGTTGCAGTCTAGTAAATGACCGTATCCTTGAGCTCATATTGTGTACAAGGGCGGTAGTAAGCTCTTCGTGCTCGCGGATCATAGTTTTGAAATGTTCCTTTCCAAGAACTAAAACATGGCTTTCAGTAAGCGCTTCTGCATACCCGGATGCAGCTATGGCACGAGAATAGGGCAGCGTACCGGAAATGGTTTTAGGCTCGATGATACTGATATTTCTGAACTGACCATTTTGGGCCATTTTGATTTGAAATCGTCCAATTAATACGATAAACATTTTATCCATAGCATCACCCCTGGTGAATAAATGATCCCCTGGCTGGTAAACTGCGCAGGAACCATTATCGATGATCCATTGCAGTTGATTTTCCGGTACATCTTTAAAATCCTCCATGGATTTTAATTCAATCAGTACGTCTATTTCCATATTCTAAAGCTACCAAATTGTAAGGTGTATAAAACAAAAAACCGGCTCAAAGGCCGGCTTAAATTTTTCATGACACGATTTTACTAGCGAGTAAAACTCGAAAAAGTACTCGGGTTACGAATATAGCTGGTGATCCAGATTACAATAAGAATTATGGAAGGAGAAACATAACTTTGAATACTTTCACCCCCAAGTTCCTCCGAAGCTACAGAAGCCCCCATATGTGCTACGATAGCTCCACCCATATAAGAACTTAGAAGAAGTGTGCCTAAAGATTGTGTCTTCGGTATTAGAAACAAAATAGCTGAAAGTAATTCACCCACGCCTATCATCATAGTTTCACCTTCCGTGAATCCAAAATGCGCCATCATCGGACCCGCAGCTCCGGCGAGTTTAGCGATGCTGCTTAAGATTAGCACGGCAGAAACGATACCCGCAAGAACCCATCCAACGATTTTTCTGGTTTTTTCGCTCATAATAATTGGTTTTAGTTTCTACTAATCTAGGAATAAATGTTTAAACATTGATCTAATCAGATAAGTTTAATTTCATTATGAAATAATTGGTACGGTTTTTCGTAGCTTTAATTAAATGGATCAACTATTATGAAAACGAAATCTCTCTTTCTTGTACTATTTGGCTTTTCTTTTTTTGTAGCAAATGCTCAGGTACTCAACAAGGTTTTTCCAGCAATGCAGGCGGAAACCGTGGAAGATAAATCTGTATCGCTACCTAACGATGTGACAGGTAAGTTTACATTATTGGGTTTGGCCTACTCGAAAAAATCTGAAGGTGATCTTAACACCTGGTTCAATCCTGTGTTTTCCAAATTCATTCAAAAAAGTGATGGCCTTTTTGGTGGCTTTGGATACGATGTCAATGTTTATTTTATTCCAATGTTTACCGGAGTTAAGGCAGCGGCCACCGGGACAGCGAAGAAAAAAGCGGCGAAAAATTTTGATCCACAACTCTTGCCTAACATTTTGTTTTACAAAGGGAAACTTAAACCTTATAAAGAAGCACTTGACTTCGAAAAAAAGGATGTCCCCTATTTCTTTGTTCTTAATAAAGAAGGCAAAATCGTATATGCTACTTCCGGAAGGTATTCTGATAGCAAAATGGAGGAACTAGAGGAGGTACTGGACGAGTAGTTACTACTTCAACTTTTTGGCAAAAACTCGTTTGATCTTATCCACCTTGGGTTTAACCACAAATTGACAATAAGGTTGCTGGCCATTATTATTATAATAGTCTTGATGATAATCTTCCGCTTGATAGAAAGTATCTAACGGGGTTATTTCCGTCACTATTGGATCAGAGTATATGTTGGTCGCCTCCAGCTCTTTTTTTGATTGTTCGGCTAATTTCTGTTGTTCATTGTCGTGAAAAAAGATTGCGGAGCGATACTGGGTCCCAACATCCGCACCTTGACGATTGAGAGTGGTAGGATCATGACTTATCCAAAAGACTTCTAGTATTTCCAAAAAGGAAATTAAATTTGGATCAAAGGTTATCTGAGCCACTTCAGCATGACCAGTTTTCCCTCCACAAATTTCCTGGTAACTTGGATTTTTTACCTTACCCCCAGTGTAACCAGATACTACTTCAATTACACCTTCAATCCTCTGGAACACTGCTTCTATACACCAGAAACAGCCAGCGCCTAACGTGGCTTTTTTAGTCATTTTCTTTCTTTATTTTTTAAACCATTTTAATGAAAATTGGTTCACCATTTTAGTATTACCTTAAGCAGGAATTGTAAGCTCGAAACAGGCCCCCCTTCCTTCTTTTTGGACGACCCCGATTGTACCTTTTAGTTTTTCAACCGTTTCCTTTACAATATAAAGCCCCAGACCAGTGCCTGACTTGTTCTCATGAAGTCGATAAAACATATCGAAAATCTTTTCCTCTTGGCCCATGGGGATGCCCGGTCCACTGTCAGTTATTGATAAAGTAAGGCTTCCATTTTCAACTATTGCTTCGATATCTATTTGCTTTTCCTCGCCATTCTTGTGACCGTACTTGATGGCATTACTGAGTATATTCCTAACTACAACCCTTAATCTTGCTGGATCGGTGGTAACCTTCAGATTTTTGCTAATGTTAATCTTTTTCTTTATTTCTTCAGCTCCTTCGATGTACTTAAGATCATCAAATGAATTATTAATAAGTTGACTAATATCAATTTCTTCAGTTTCAATATCAACTCTGGCGTTTCGCGAATAATCGATAATATCCTTTATAAACCGATCCAATCTCATAATGGATTTTTCCATCATTCCGTAGTACTGTTCTCTACCGACCTGATCTTTTTCCTTTCGTAACAGGCTTATCAAGCCCAAGACAGAAGCTAAGGGCGCTTTGAGATCATGAGACGCACTGTAAACGAAGCTATCTAGCTCTTTATTTACCTTGGTTAGTATCTGATTCTGACTGAGCAATTGTTGTTGTGCATCCACTCGTTTTGTGATGTCCTTAGAGAAGAAGGATATTCCTGTCACCTCTGCTCCATAGCTGATAGGGAAAACATGGATTTCATAATGTTTCTCCACGTCTCCTACTTGATACGAATCATGATAAACCGCTTTCTTGTCGTCCAATGCATTTTCATATCTCAGCTTCCAAACGGCTCGTGTCTTCAGGTCCGGAATTAAATCCAAAATGTTTTTACCGCTTTCTATTTCTATTTTGTATGCGAGCTTCCATTCTTCAAAAAATACAGTATTGAATTCCATGATATTAAAACTGCTATCCAGCAACCAAATGGAACTATCGTAATTGTCAAGAATTGAGCGAAGGTTAATTTCCTTTTGCTGAATAGACCGGGTGCGTTCCGCTACTTTCTCTGCAAGCTCTTGGTTTTTCTCCTGTATCAGGTTTTTTTGCTCAGTTTCTTTTTGAATTAACTGAAGGTATAATTTATATATTTTTACGCTTAGGCCATATGATAGAATACTGATGCAACTGAGATAGCCAAGATGGATAGAGTACTTGACCAAAATACCATAAGGCAATAAACGCAATATGCTCGAAATAAATACTAGTATAAATCCACCGAAAACGACATAAGCAATAAAAAAATAGGAAGCTTGGGGTCGTCTTCTCTTAACGGCTAGATAGCCCATAAAGAGTGTAACCAATAAAACCAAAATCCCTATGTAGCTTAAGAATACAAAGATGGCCTTGTTGTCTACTATGGCGATGAAGGTGAGTGAAATAATAATACCATAGATGAACCATTTTATGCCTTTATCAAATCCTAATGACCACTCAGAAACCTTTAAGTAATCCCGTAAGAATAATAGCCCCACTATGTTAGTGGAGGCGGCGATAAAGGTGTCATGATACCCCCCGGTCCAGACGACAAAAAAATGAAAATATTGGATAGTAAATCCATCGGCGGAACCTGTAAAAAGTGCTACCAGGAAAGTGTATAGTCCACAGGCTATAAAAACCCTGAACCGCGTGGTAAGGAATAAAAGGAGATTGTAAATCATCAACACGATTAATGCCCCATAGAACAAACCGATGAATGTGCGTTCATCAATATTTCTTTCTAATGCTATCTCATCATCCATTATCTCCGCGGAGATGGTCATATTATTGGTAGAATAGATTTTTATAAAAAAAGTGGTTGGAATGTTGGGATCAAGCTCCAATCTTAGATTATTTCGGTTGCCCTTGATTGATTTTTCATTTTGAGAAGCTGCGGTACCCGAAATAGTCTTCTCAATGCCCCCCTTAGTTGGGTAATACAGTTCTATTACATAAAGAGAAGGATCTATAAAATCTATAATAAATTCTTCATGCCGAGCCAACATGCTTTTACAAGTAAGCTTTAACCAAAGTTGCCCGTTAGTTTTTGGTAGTCTGAGCCCTTCCTCTTTTATTGGAATAAAGTATCCTGAACTAAGTTTCGAAACCTCTTCGATTCCATAAGATCTGTTTTCATCAAGATGGTATGAGAGGTAGGGATTAACGTTAATAACATCATCGAGAGAGCTAATTTTAAGAACACTTTGAGCCAGCGATGTTAGCGATGTGCATAAAAAGAGTGATAAGGTGACAGCTCTCATATTAGATTAATCGCCAAAAGCAATACCTGTACTTTTGGCGGCTTTAACAATGAATGAATTTTTATCTATGAAGTTGTAGCTTTCTGTTGCTTCCTTTAAGGACACGGAGGTTATTTCATTGTTTTGATAAGAGACCATTTGTCCAAAATTCTCCTCCAGAACTAATTCAAAAGCTTTAACTCCAAAAAGGGTGGCTAAAATCCTATCAAAGGCTACAGGTGTGCCGCCACGTTGGGTGTGTCCCAATACTGTTTCCCGGATATCTGCTTTGCAACCTGCTTCCTTAAGCTGATTAGAAAGTTGGTAAGCTACTCCCCCAAGGCGAACATTTTCATATCCTAATTCTTCACTTATCTGGCTTACTACACCGCCATCTTTTGGCTTAGCTCCTTCTGCGATCACTATATTAGCAAATCCTTTACCTTTAAAATACCTTCTGTTGATTTTGGAAACTACCTTATCTACATCATATGGGATCTCGGGGATTAAGCATACGTCGGCTCCACCGGCGATGGCCGTATGAATAGCTATCCATCCCGCGTCCCTGCCCATAACCTCCATAATCATAACCCGATGGTGACTTTCCGCAGTGCTGACCAATTTATCAAAGCTATCCGTTGCTATTTGAACTGCTGTTTTAAATCCGAAAGTAAAATCCGTTGCAGAAAGGTCATTATCTATAGTTTTGGGCACCCCTATGACTCTTAACCCTTTTTCAAATAATCTTTGTGCAATACGTTGAGAACCATCTCCACCTATGCTGATCACAGCTTCTATACCTAAAGTGTTTAACTTGTCCAGAAGGTCATCCGACCGGTCAATGGTCTCGATGTTGCCATCTTCCTTAGTAAACGGAAAATCAAAAGGGTTTCCTTTATTCGTCGTTTTTAAAATAGTGCCTCCTTTTACATGAATACCGGCGGTTGATCTACTATTAAGCTTAACAATTTCCATTGGGTCTCGGAGGACACCGTTATATGCTTCTATACTCCCGATGACCTGCCAGTTTTTCTCCTGCTTTGCCCTTTTTGTAATACCTCTGATAACAGCGTTAAGCCCCGGGCAATCTCCTCCTCCCGTTAAAACCAATACCTTCCTTTTCGTGATGCTCATCCAATTAAAATTGATGTTTAATTTAACTAGTTTTATTTATTGTAAAGAATAAGAGTAGGTAATAAAAATTCTGGCCATTTCAGTATGACTCATCAGATATTAGTTTACGGAGCCTATGGATATACGGGTGGACTTATTGTTAACGAGCTAGTTAAACTTAAAATGCATCCACTTTTATCCGGTAGAAATGAGCAAAAACTTATACAGATGGCCACAAAGTTTCATCTCAACTACCAAGTGGTTTATCTTGACGATGAAACTGGTTTACGTAAGTTTCTTGAGGGTGTGACCTTGGTAATCCATTGCGCAGGCCCATTTATATACACGAGCAAGCCCATGATTGAAGCCTGCCTGGCTACAGGCACCCATTACATTGATATTACCGGAGAATTCAATGTATTTGATTTGGCTTATGGTTTTGATGAGAAAGCGCAACAAGCAGGTGTTATGTTATTACCAGGTGCTGGTTTTGACGTAGTTCCGTCAGATTGCTTGGCAAACGAGCTCAAGAAATTGCTTCCTGAAGCGGATACTTTGAACCTTGCTTTTACTACTAAAGGTGGGAGGCTATCACGAGGTACCGCCAAAACGATGGTAGAAAATGTGGATAAAGGACATCTGGTCAGGAAAAATGGCACATTAGTAAAACATCCTCTGGGAAGACTAACCAAACAAATTGACTATGGCCTATTCAATCAATTATCCGTTGGCATTTCCTGGGGAGACATTTCTTCCGCTTATTACAGTACAGGCATTTCTAATATCACCGTTTTTACCGGCACAGATACTAAACAATTGCGAAGATTGAAGATGGCGCACAGGTTGAGAGGTATATTGCGTCTTGGCTTTGTAAAGAAATTCATCCAAAAACAAATCGACAAAAAGCCGGCTGGGCCATCGGAATCGAGTAGAAAAAGGTCTGAGACCTATTTGTGGGGAGAGGCACTTGGCAGTGGTTCGAGGGTAGAACTAAGATTAAAACTGCCGAATGGGTACAGTCTTACAGCTTCTGCCATTGGGCTTATCACTCAAAAAATCCTAAATGACGATTTGAAATTGGGCTATCAAACCCCTTCAACAGCTTTTGGCTCAGATTTGATTTATGAGGTTGAAGGGAGTGAGCGCCTCAATTATTAGCGGTATCGTTATCAAGGCGGTTGGCTACATACTCAATTTCCTTTTTGCCGTGTGGAACAGGTTTGCCATTTTCATTGAGGCTTACGAAGACTATTTTATCAACTTTTAAGATCGTTTTGTGATTCAATTTATTACGGACTTCGCAAGCTATGGTTAAAGAAGTTCTGCCAAAATGAGTGGCTTCCATGCCAAGCTCAATGATATCGCCCTGTTTTGCCGAACTGACGAAATTGATTTCAGAAATATACTTGGTCACGCAGCGATGATTTTCCAATTGAATAATCGCGTAAATAGCTGCTTCTTCATCGATCCAGCGGAGTAAACTACCGCCAAAAAGAGTACCATTGGCATTTAGATCTTCAGGTTTGACCCATTTTCGGGTATGAAAATTCATTTTTTTATTGCAGTTATATATTGATCAATGAATTCTTTCTTACGCTTCAGCCGGTACTGCATGATCCATCTGGGATGGGGCAGGGCTTCTATGGATTTAAACAACTGATACTTTGCATTTAGTTTCTTTAAAAAGGAAATATTTCTACCCATGCCTAAGCTAAAAGCCACTGGCTTTGCCCCAAACCCCATCTGTTTTCTCAACTCCGACACCATGTAGGTCTCCAGTGCATCTTGCAATTCTTTTATATCATAGTAGTTTAAGTTTTTTCCATCTTTCACAAAGCCGATAGGTGAAACGGAAGTGAAGTAGCAGTCGTTGTAAAATACTTCTGGGCCGCCATAAGCCTCGATCATATCGTAAATGTATTTCGAAGATAATTCGGCCTTCTGGTCTAAGTTATTTTCAATGCCTAATACCTGTTCCAAGCGCATGGGATCGGTGAAAGGAATACCAGTAGCACCACCTCCAAATCGTCCTGGATTTATCCCAATGAGAAAAGTTCTGGCGTGGTCACCTAAGTAATATTTCAAACAAAATTGCTGGACAAGGCCAATAACCTTTGGGTCTTTGAATGGGTAAAGAACTCCTACTTCATCTGGAAGGTTTTGCGGTATTGTAATGCTTTGATAGTACTCACTTACTTTATGTCCAAAACTCATTGACCTTTCATTTCCTGAATTCGCATCGGCATACTGTCAATTAGATCAAACAGTTTTGAATTTGCAACAGTTATATTGGATTTAAACTTAGTCCCTCCATCTTTTCCGATTAGAACAACCAGGAAATCATCTTTGTCTTGAATGTAATTTTGCACGAACCACTGATAATCCTCTTGTGACATTGACTTCTGGTCAGGGTAGGTTCCTTGTTTTATATTCAAACTGTAAATAACAAGATCCCTGTCTGTAAACTCATCCTTAGCTTCATAGAAATGACTAAGCTGATCGTTCAGAGTTTGGGTATTTCTAGAAAATACAATAACAACTCTCTGTTTCCACAAATGTGATTCAAGTGGGTTGCTTGATGTAAGTGTCAATGTTAACCAAATACTAAGGTTGCTTATCATCATACCATTGATCACTGAAAGTCTTACCACTTGGTTCACCATCTTTAAGTATTCTGATGACCATCCAAACGGTTAGAATATTAATAGTAACGAATGAGGCAAATACAAATGGGTAGGGTAACCCAACATATGGGCTAATAGTGTAGAAAACTAGGAACAGTGTTGTAACTGTAACGGGTAGTTTTATTTTATTCATAATTCAGTAACAAGCCAGAATAGCGTTTAGTTATATCCCCCAAACTGATTGATTTAGACATCAATATTTTGCCATTCACGTAAAATATACACCGTTGGTAGTTAAAAATGGGATAATGTGCAACACAAGTCATCCCCTTTCTCGTGTATATAAGCAGGTCAAACAACAACAAAAATAAATAGGTATGAAATCATTAACAGCAGCAGCTCTATTGCTCATAGTGGGTAGTGTAGCATTCGCAAACAATTCCAAAAAAGACAAAAAATCTACATCATCCAAGGTAGCCGTTGTCCAAAACACAGATCAAAAATTTAAGCTCGTATATCTCGAAGAAGAAGCGGGGCAGGTGAAAGTGAATATAAAGAACTCACGAGGTTCTATCGTTCATTCTCAGTCCGTTAGTAACCAATCTGGCTTTGCTCAACAATACGACTTTGAAAATCTACCTATGGGTCAGTATACCTTTGAAATTATTCAACCTGATGGCTCGAAAATTATTCAAAAAGTTGAGCATAAGGAAGCAATAGCTGAGCTCGAAATTAAGGCAGATCTACTTAATATTAACGACGACAAAAAATATAGGTTAGCAGTAATCAAGTATAACGAGAACCCTGTTGATGTTAACATTTATAACGAGAAGGATGAATTGATCCACTCAGAGACAGTTAAATCAAAGGAAGGTTTCAGAAAGATTTTTGATTTGTCAGAGGCTGATGGTGAGAACTTCAGGTTCGATTTAAAAAATAAGAAAAACACCTTAAGCGTAAGCGCAGGCTAAAAAATACTTGTTTTGTTTAGGTTAAATTAGGGGCCAATCACCAAACGAGGTGATTAGGCCTCTGTTTTTTTATACACTTTGTTAACTTTAAGTCTGATCCATTTCAAAATGCAGACCTTTCTCATTTTCGCGTTCCTGGTGTTAGCGCTTCAAGTGCTAATGTTTTTCGTCATTCGTAAGAAAAGGAAGGACGAGAAAGAAAATAGCGTTATTGAGCGATACAATATCAAGACACCTTCAGACGCTTTCAGACTTATTCAAGATAACTCCATACCCAAGGAGGATCGCGATAAGATAGAGATCTTGTACAAAGGAGAGGAAAATCAATAGGCCTTCCGAAGAAGGGATTGGGCATTAGATTTTCTTGAATACTAATTCCCTACCTGCTATATTGACGAAATGATCCGTCAAGAATTAAAGAATTATATCGGGATGAGTAAACATTTCCGATATAGAGGAGAAGAACAAACTCGAGTTGAAACATTTAGTGATGCCGTTTTCGCTCTTTCAATAACCCTCTTAATAGTTTCTGCCGAGGTACCGGATACCTTTTCCGAGATGAAGCTTTTTATATATGACATTCTACCTTTCGCCCTCTGTATTGCCTTTATTACCTATATCTGGTATGAGCACTATCTCTTTTTCATTCGCTTTGGCTTCAGGAGTAAAACAATAGTTGTGCTGAATACAGTCTTACTGTTTTTCCTTCTACTTTATGTTTATCCCCTGAAGTTTTTAGCCAAGTTTCTGGTCGCAATCTATGGCAACATGTTTATACGTTTAACGGGAATTACAAATTCGAAATTTCCGTCTCCCGGTGACATGTTACGAAATCCAGAGCTTTCGGAGCTCATGATTATTTACGGCTTGGGAGCCGCATTAATATTCTTTGTGCTCGCTCAAATGTACCGCTATGCTTTGAAAAAGAAGGATGAGCTTGAGTTGAACGAAATTGAAACTTTTGTGACCGTAACCGCTTTGCAATCCCATATTCTTATGGGATCGGTACCCATACTATCGGTGTTGGTCGCTGCAATATTTGGTTATTCATTAATCGGGTCGATTATATCAGGGTTTGTTTACATGCTTTATTGGCCGTTGTTTCCAATATGGGGTCGGATAAGAAGCAGGAAAATGGATAAGCAATTTCCAGAGCTTAAATCCTAGCCTGGTACGTGTAGAGCCGATAATAACGACCTTCCTTGGCTATTAAATCATCATGCCTGCCTCGTTCTACGATCTCTCCATTTTCGACAACAAGGATCTGATCTGCCTGACGGATCGTACTTAACCTGTGCGCAATCACAAAGGTGGTACGGCCTTTCATGAGTTCCTTTAAACTGGCTTGAATAAACGTCTCACTCTCTGTATCCAGGTTTGAGGTAGCCTCATCCAAAATGAGAATCCTTGGATCCGCTAGTATGGCACGTGCTATTGCAATGCGCTGTCGTTGACCTCCCGAAAGCTTAACGCCCCGCTCACCTATTAGTGTATCAAGGCCATCTTCAAAACGGTCTGTGAACTCATGCACATGGGCAGCTTTCACTGCTGTATCCAACTGTTCACTCGTAGCGTCGGGTCTGGGAAAAAGAATATTCTCACGGATGGTTCCTTCAAATAAAAAGTCATCCTGGAGCACTACACCCAGTTGAGCCCTGAAACTTCTTAAAGTTACCTTGGCGAGGTCGTGATCGTCAACCGTTATCATACCTGATTCCGGGTTTAAGAATGAGGCCGCTAAACCCGCGATGGTAGATTTGCCACTTCCCGAGGTTCCTACAAGTGCTGTTACTGAACCAGCAGGGGCATTGAAACTTACTTCGTGAACCACCTCCTTGCCTTCCTCATAAGCAAAAGATACGTTGTCAAATTTGACATCACCTTGTATATGACCTAACTCGATATTCCGTTCAGACCCATCATCTTCCAAAGGCATATTCATAATCTCCTCCGTCCGGTCCAATCCGGCAAATGCCTCGGTAAGCTGGCTACCAATGTTGCTCATTTGAACAATAGGAGCAATCATGAAACCTAGATATAAAGTGAATGACAGAAACTCACCAAAGGTAAGGTCGCCCTGCATGATCATGTAGCCTCCTATTCCCATAATTCCTGTAGATGCCAATCCTAGCAAAAATGTGGCTGAACTCGTTACAATACTGGTAGAGGTAAGGCTCTTTTTTACATTTCGAAATAATCGATCAACTCCACTCTCAAAGGTTTTAATTTCTTGAGCTTCGGCATTAAAACCTTTAATAACCCGAACACCGCCAAGCGTCTCTGTAAGTCTACCCGTTACCTCGGCATTAATCTTTCCGCGTTCCCTAAATATGGGTCTAATGTATCCAAATGCTTTCAGCGAGATTACTCCAAATATGGCCACAGGTACAAGCACATAAAGTGTCATCATCGGGCTAATACTGATCAACAGAAACAGAGAAATAATAGAAGTAAGGATACCGCCAAAAAGCTGAACCAGCCCGGTACCTACTACATTTCTTACCCCTTCCACATCGGTCATAATCCTCGAAACCAGCTCACCTGTTTTTGTATTATCAAAAAAGCGAATGGGTAATTGAATGATATGACGCTGCACTTTTGCCCTAAGCTGCGCAATGAGATGTTGGGCTTCAACACTTAGTATTTGCGTTAGTGAAAAAGAGGTTATTGCTTGAATGGCAATGGCACTTACCACCACAATTAGAAGGGTCTTTAACTTTTCAAGGTCACTTTCAGGGATCACCTCATCCATTAAGATTTTACTGGCGTAGGGCAAAACCAGATTTGCCAATCGGCTGATAATGATGAGAATAAGACCTATAAAAACAAACTTTTTTCTTGGCCATACTATCGTTTTAAAAACGTAGCCAATGGTGACTTTTGATTTACTCATTTAGTAGGTTTTGGTAAGACATAGGTAAGCATAATTTGGGTGGGTTACCACATGCTCCAAGACATCTACCCGCTAACCGCCTATAAAGTTTCATTTAATTGTTTTTTCTGTTCCCCTTAACTTGAGTTTATGAATGTACAATCCGTAGATCTTTGGACTATTCTAATCATTATAGCGCTTGCCCAAGGTCTCTTTGTGCTTTCTTTGATGATTTTAAAAAGGCAGGTGCATGACCACAATCGATTTTTATTTGCATTGCTGGTCACGATACTCTGGTTTCAGGCCGAATTTCTGAGCATCAGACTACCGTTTGATGTAGGGCTATCTATATTTTACGGAACGCGGTATGGGTCTTGGCTGGTCGTGGGTCCCTTATTCTTTTTGTACATTCAATCAGCGACTGGAAAGGCGCTTTCTTTGAAAACCATAACCTTACACTTCTCACCTTTTTTGTTGTTCACGATACTAGTCCCGCTTTTTACCAGCGATATCTTGAATTTTCGTCAGATACATTATGGCATGCTCACACCTTTTGATGCCTACAATAAAGAGGTCTCTATTATCCAGTACTTCTACTCAGGCATCTTCATTGTTCAATATGTACATCTTCTTTTCTACCTGGTTTTAAGTACCCGTTATTTGAACGCGTTTGAATTGACCCTGAAAGGTTCTTACAGTAATTACAGCGGTGAAAGTTTTCGGTGGTTTCGTGCCACATTGGGTTTAATGTATTTTGTGTTGGCATGCGCTACCCTTTTTTTAGTGCTGTTGTTTCTCACAGAAGTCTACCGTAGACATCTCGATTATATTTATGTGTTACCTATGTCAGTATTTGTTTATCTTATAAGTTACAAGCTGGCGGGTGTCCAGTGGTCCAGACCTGTTGCACATCGGGAAGTAAAGAAATACAATAAATCATCATTACGTCCTGATGAGGCACGGTCATTAGCCGGTAGGGTGGTAGATTATTTCGGTACAAGTAAGCCCTATTTGAATAACGAGCTGCGTTTACAGGACCTTTCTTCAGAGCTGGGAATTCCTTCTCATCATCTGTCCCAAGTCTTTAATCAGGAATTGCGGGCTACTTTTTTTGACTTTGTAAATAACCACCGGATTACGACAGCCAAACGATTGATTGAAGAAAAGCCAGCGGCTTCTTTGTTGGAGATCGCATTCGATAGCGGCTTCAACAATAAAACTTCTTTTGTAAACGCCTTCAAGAAACATGCAGGGATGACCCCCTCCTCATACAGAAAGCAATTTGTGCTAGCTTAAAGACGACAACCCCAATTAGGATTGTCGACATACAGCATTCCTGATCCTATAATCACATCAGGTTAAACTAAAATATTAGGATCATGAACAAAAGAGTAAACGTATTAATTCTGTTATTGGCAACCACCCAGTTGATGGGGCAAGGAACCGTGGATATGTCCAAGTTCTTTCCGATAGAAGCCTCTCATTCCTACGTAGGGTTCTCAGTCAAGTATATGGGATATGCCCAGGTTAGAGGACGATTTGAGTCTTTCCAAGGTACTGTATTCTATGATGAGTCGGACATCAGCAAAACCTCTATTTCTTTCTCATTGAATGTAGGTTCCATTGATACGGATTTGGACTGGAGAGACCGGGACCTTAAATCCGCCAACTGGTTCCATGCAGATACCTTTCCGAAAATTACTTTTATCAGCCAAAAAGTGGTTGCCAAAGGTGTCGGATTTGACGTAATGGGTGATCTAACCATTAAGGATGTTACTAAAAAAGTCACCCTCTCTATGGATCCCGCTTCCGGTGTTTTACAAGATGCAAGGGGCGACTCCCAGGTGATTTTCACTGGGAAAACTGAAATAGACAGGACGGCGTTTGATGTCCAAGGGAAAAATTGGAGTGCCGTTAGGGAAGGTATTACGGCTGTTGATAAAATGGTGACTATTGAGCTCAGCATTTTGGCCAAAAGGATCAACGAGAAGAATTATCGAAATTGGGTCAGGAATGTGAATAATCCTCTCGGCCAGTATTACAAATTGATCAATGAAAAAGGTTTGGATGTCGCGCTAAGCGAATTCGAAAAAGCTAAGGCTTATCCTGATAGCAAACTAAATTCAGGGGCTTTGAATGTAGTAGGTTATATGCTTTTAAGAGAAGGAAAGACCGAAGAAGCGTTGCAGGTTTTCAAAAAGAATATGGACTTGTTCCCTGATGAGGCCAACGTCTACGACTCCTACGCCGAAGTATTAGTACAAATTGGGAAGGTCAAAGAGGCGCAAGTACATTACCAAAAGTCATTGGCTTTGAACCCGGATAATCAAAACGCGAGGGAAATACTCAGGCATTTGAAGTGAAACCAACGGAGCCCTCGGGATTCCGGGGGCCTAATCTATTTCCATTATTTCAACCACCTGGTTTTGAAAAGGGATTTTATCGCCCTTTGAAGCCCCTATGAGTACTTTGCCAATTGGAGAGGACAATGATACTGCGAAAAAAGTATCACCATCTACCACTATTTTCCCCGCGCTTACGCTGATGTAATACTTGGCGGTTTTGGTGGTCACTAGTGCCCCAAGCTCCACCCTATCCTTAGCCTCTTCCGGTTGTATCATTTGAAGGGTTTTTAAGAGTTTATTTGCTTCTACCAATTGAAAACTTTGGTTCTCGATTTCCAAATGCATCATGGCTTGGGTAGTTTCGTATTTATCACCCATTGAGCTTTTTTTATCAGTACTGGAGGAATCCTGTGCGCTTTTAATGGCTGATTGTATCGTGTTGATTTTCTCAATGACAAAATCCATACACTTTTGATACAATTGCTTTTTTTTGCCCTCGTTGTCCATAGAAAGCTGACTTTGGTGATCTTGTAAGTTAATGAAAAAAGTAAATGAAGTTCAAATCACCGGAAAATCCCCTTAAAATACGTACAGATAAGGTTTCTGAATACGTAAATCAGCTTAACCTTCAACCGCATCCGGAAGGCGGTTTCTATCGGGAAACCTATCGTTCTGAAAACTTAATACACGCCGCAGGTTTTGAAAAACAACGAAACGTTTCTACTGGTATTTACTATCTCTTGGAAACGGGGTCGTTTTCTGCCTTTCATAGGATTAAATCTGATGAGATGTGGCACTTCTATGACGGTACAGGGCTTTCAGTATACTTCATTGATGAAAGGGGTGACCTGGAAGTCATCAGGCTTGGACGGAACATTGGGGCAGGAGAGCAGCTTCAAGGGGTTGTTCCTGCAGGCAGATGGTTTGCTTCAAGGGTAGAATCGGAAGATGGATTTGCCCTGGTGGGATGTACGGTAGCCCCTGGATTTGACTTCGAGGATTTTGAAATGGCCAAAAGGGAAAACCTCAAGCAAGAGTTTCCTCAGCACTCGGATTTAATAATTAGTTTAACACGATGAAGTTCTATTTCACACTGCTGTTATTGGCCGTGTTTTCATCTGTAGTAGCCCAGCAGAAAGATGAGCGCGAACAACGTATCAGGGAAACCGAAGTTCCTAATTTAATTCTAGAGGAACTGGAACCTTATGTAAAAGATCTCAAGGTTAAATACATCTATGAAATTGACGGGGAAGACAGTTCATACGAAGCTAAGTTCCGTTCAAAAAGCCGCCTTTTCAGTGTAGAATTTGATACGCTTGGCCAATTGGAAGATGTTGAGATAGGCGTTAAGTTCAAGGCATTGGAAAAAGTGCTAAAAGATAAAATTGAGAAATACCTTAAAGAGTCATCTTCATCTTATAAAGTGCTAAAGTGCCAAAAGCAATACGTATATGTATCGGGCGAGGCCTCTGAAACTTTGCGTCACGCCATTCTTAATGAGTCACATACTCCAGTCAATTATGAGCTGGAAGTAGATATGACGGTACAAAAGGCGCTACATAGCTACGAGTTGCTATTTGATAGTGCTGGAACCCTTATCTCAAAACGATCGATCATCAACCGGGCCACCGATAACGTTTTATATTGATGAGGATAGTCATCCTTACTTTTGTCATGGTGCTTTCCGTCATGTCTTCCATGGCACAGACGGGCGAGTTGGAAGCCCACTGGGAAATAGCTTTGCCTGTGAGTTACTCTATTTCAGAGCGTTGGAAAATGAATACTACCGTTGCGTCAAGAACAGGATTTTATGAACAAATCCAGGAGGATAACCGGTTGGAGCTTTTCGTTAATTTTTTAGAAATTAGTCAATATGCCACTTACAGGGCTAACCATAATGTTTCGCTTACAGGAGGTTATAGATACCGATCCGTTAATCCCACAGAAGGTACGGGCGAGCGTGAACATCGGTTGATGCAGCAAATTGGTATTATCCATGTCAGGGCGCCCACCCGAATAGCCAGTAGATTGCGAATAGAGCAGCGGTTTCGTACTGACGATTTCGCACATCGCATCCGCTATCGTTTATCTGCTGACAGGCCTTTACAGGGTGAAAAGCTGGATGTGGGGGAATTTTATGGGATTGTTTCAAACGAAATAGTCGGTGAATTTGGTCGGCAAGTAAATACTACGCTAGAGAATCGTATTTCAGTCGGGTTTGGGAATAAGTGGGGTCAATCTGCTAAAATCCAAGTAGAAGCCCAGATTCGTTCGGATGATGTATTTGATCGGCCGATCAATACCTTTTTTCTCATGACGGGATTCTATTTTAATTTGGATTAACAATCGTAATTCCCCCGCCTGACGCGGGATCCCCACAAATTAAAACGAGCCTATTACTTTATTTCGAGATATCCTTCCTTACCGGCCAAGTAGGCGGTCTTACCCAAGAGTATACCTCAATTCACCGAGCCGAAAAATTCAATGAACTCTCCGTTTCCTCTGACAACTCAAACCTTTGACCCAACGTAGGAATCACCACATTTTCAAAACCATTGTGTTCCAAAGAGCCCTTAAAATTTTCCATTGCGTCCTTATCCCCATGTACAAGAAACACTCTTTTTAGTCGATACTTGTTTTGTGTCTTGAAAAAGTTGAGCAGGTTATTGTAATCACCATGGCCACTTAGTACGTCGGTAGACAAAATGCGGGCGTTTACTCTATACTCCTCTCCAAACAGTCTGAAAGTGGTCATTCCATCCAGTAATCTACGCCCCAACGTTCCTTCGGCACAGTACCCAATAAATAGGATGCTACAGTAACTATTTGCCAGGTTACGAATAATATGGTCTTCAGATTTTCCGCCTTTGACCATGCCTGAAGAAGTAATGATTATACAGGGTTCATTGTATTGATCGATCTCCTCAGCACTATTCATATCACTGATGTAAATGAGATTATCAAAGTCAAAGAGGGTACCGTGGGTATCATTAAACTCCCGGGCTTCTTTATTCATAAAATCCACAAAATCCTGGTAAACCTGTGTGCTTTTATGGGCTAGGGGGCTATCAGTGAAAATTTTAATAGGATGTAGCTTTCCAGCCACTCTCAGTTTGTTGAGCAGGAACAGCAAGGTCTGCGTACGGCCAATGCTGAAAGAAGGGATAATTAAACGACCGGGAATCTCAACGCACGATTTATGAATAGTATCTGCGATGATCTTCTCAGCATTTTTGTCTTCATGCACCCGAGCTCCATACGTAGTCTCGCTGATTATGTAGTCTGCAGATGGGATGGGTTCAGGATCGGGTAATAACGGATAAGTCGGCCTGCCAATATCCCCGGAGAACACCAGTGTTTGTTCTTCTGCCTGAACTACGATATGCGCTGCACCCAACAAATGCCCTGCCTGGCGAAAGTAGAATGAAAAAGAACCGTTAAGAGAATAGGGCTGCTCGAAATCTATGGGTCTGAAATAATCCAGGCTGTCTTCCACTTCCCTCGGCCCATAAAAGTCCGGCGTTTTCTTTTTCCGTGCCCGCTTTAAGTTGATTCTTGCGGCATCAAAGAGCAAAATTCGGCTAAGCTGATAGGTGGCATAGGTACAATACACAGTACCTGTAAACCCTTCCTTGACGAGCAAAGGGATGAGTCCGCTATGGTCGATGTGAGCATGGGTGAGCAATACAGCATCCAGGGTCTTGGGGTTAAAATTAAATGGATGCCTAAACTCTTCCTGGGTTCTGGCTTCCATATCAAAACCACAATCAACCAGAATTCTAAGCCCCTCTGTTTCCAGTAGGTACTTGCTACCTGTTACCTGTTCTGTTGCCCCTAAAAATTGCAGTGTCATTTTTTCCTTCCCCTCTCAAAAGACGAACAAAGAAATGCAATATTCAGTTACTTTTAGTAATTGAATTGAAGCAATGTCGTGCCCATCCAGAAAAAGAGAATACCTGTCTAAAGAAGAAGCGGAAGAAGCCCTGATCCAGCACCATATCCGTTTTGATTTTCCTCCCGGACAAGGCCCGCTTAACGTTTATAAATGTGAAATGTGTGAGACCTGGCATTTTACAAGTAAGGGCGAAACGGCCGCCATTCTCAAAGATCATGAGGTGAAGAAACGGATAGCGAGAGAGAAGTTAGGGGCAGGGTGGGAGTGAATTATTTCCGCCATACTTTATGTGACTCTTATGTGACTGAAATGTTAAAAACTATATATTTGCCCTTTAATTAAGCATTTCTAATGTGATTTATGGACGAACGCGAGCTAAACATTCTTCTTAGCGAATTAAGAGCATTTCCTGTTGAAACAGAGTGGATTGAATTCAAAACTAACAATGACTTCGAATTGGGAGAATATATCTCAGCACTTTCAAATTCAGCTTGCATTCATGACAAACCTTTTGGGTACTTGGTTTTTGGTGTTCAAGATAGGTCTCATCGAGTTATTGGAACCACATTTAATACTAATAAAAAGGGAAAGGGAAATGAAGATTTAATTCCCTGGCTTTCTAGATTGCTAACTCCCAGAATTCATTTTGGGCATTACATTCTAAATCATACTGAAGGAAGAGTTGTAATTTTTAAGATTAAGGCGACCTCTAATACTCCTGTAAGTTTTCATGGAACTGCTTTTATCAGAGTTGGTTCTTACAAAAAGAAACTCTCGGATTATCCTGAAAAGGAAAGATTAATATGGACTAAAGAACCACCAACTCAGTTTGAAAGTGAGATAGCAAAGCACAATTTGGATATTGACGAAGTCTTAAAGCTTCTAGATTATCCTTCGTATTTTAACCTTATGGATCTTCCCTTGCCATCTAACAGAGACGGTATTATTGAGAAACTAAAACAAGAGAAGTTGATTGTCAAAAAGAGTTCTTCCTATTGCATTACTAACCTAGGAGCTATCCTTTTTGCTAAAGGAATTGAAAGTTTCGAGACATTAGAAAGAAAAACCATTAGGGTAATAATTTATGATGGCAATAACAAAAGAAAGACTATTAAAGAGCAAACTGGTAAGAAGGGTTATGCTATTGGGTTTGAAGGTCTGATTAACTATATCGATGATCAACTTCCAACAAATGAGATTATTGATGATGCTTTAAGAAAAGAAGTAAAAATGTACCCAAAATTAGCTATAAGAGAACTTGTAGCTAACGCCATAATCCATCAAGATTTTCGAGAGCAAGGTACCGGGCCATTGATTGAAATCTTCTCTGATCGGATGGAAATATCCAACCCGGGCAAACCAATTATTAATACTTTGAGGTTTGTTGATCATAATCCGCAATCCAGAAATGAAAAGCTCGCTCATTTTATGAGAAGGTTAAACATATGTGAAGAACGAGGAAGTGGAATAGATAAAGTACTTTTTGAGTGTGAATTTTTTCAACTTCCCGCACCTAAATTCCTTGAAGGAGAAAACTACACACGAGTTACAATGTATTCTTATAGAACCCTTCGTCAAATGGACAAAGAGGATAAAATCAGGGCGACCTACTTACATGCTTGTTTAAAGATAGTGTCAGGAGATTATATGACAAATCAATCATTAAGAGAGCGATTTGGGATCAAAGAAAAAAACTATTCAATGGCATCTAGAATAATTGCCGAAACAATCAAGTCCGGTTTAATAAAGGATTATGATCCAGAAAGCAGCTCCAAAAAGCATGCGAAATATATTCCTTTTTGGGCATAGGGTTATATGATGTTTATCTGATCGAAAGATATATTCTGCTAAAACTATTCAAATTCAAACTGAACGTACCTTTTGAGTTGTAGGCTATTTGGCGTCGTGAATTCAAAATAGAATTGATTCTCATGCCTAAAGTAGGTTGTTAAACTCCAGTTAAAGGAGTCAAAACGTAAATGCTTTCTATGTGCCAAGTCAATGATTTTGAACTGGCCTGCAGTGTAATAATTTCCTTGTGAATAAACATAGTCACAGTCTGTGAAAACCGGTTGATCCGGTAAGATGTAAAATTCATTTGTCTCCTCGTCTACGATGACATAGCGCCACCATTTATAACCGCCATTTTGGAAAATGACATATCCGCATTCGCTACCTAAAACTTTATATAATTGTCCGGTTCTATCATTCTTACCCTTCCGGTTGCATAAGGTTATTGAACTGTTTTTGTATTCAATTTTTATGCAGCTGTCAAGCTGGATAATTCCGGATAACGATTCCAATGTTGATGTTTTCTTCTTATACAGAATCGGAACAGTTCTTTTTATCAATATTTGGGTACGGTTCCCAAATTGTTCTTTTGTCAATGTATCAATTTGATATTCCATAGTGGAGGAATCATTGACGGTAATCTTAAATGGATAAGCTTTTTGGGCATTCGCATTTACAAAGCCGGTTAGCAGAATTATAAAATATAGTAGAGATAAATAGACACTGAAGTTTAACACTACTTTTTGATCTTTATAATTACAGAACAGATCCTTCTGGCCGTTGTTGGTGCTGTCACCAACAACATTCCCTACTCTTCAAAATACTCCATATAATGCTTTAGGAAACTGAAGTTGGTTTTACCTTATTCATAAAATGAAGCTGATGAATAAGGATATGCAATAAAGTCCTAGGCCAAATTCCACTTCCCACTAACCGGATTAGCATGAAGGTAGCCAAGTTTTTGCTCAATTACTTCTCGACTATACAAGTCGATTGATAAAGCGTTCCGCTTCCAAAATTGGTATTTCCTGTCTTTTAGGTTTACTTTAAATTTATCCAGAAGAGGCGACTTCATATCTTGAAGTCGAAACTTGATTTGTTGACCGGTAAACTTGAGAAAATCCCTTTGAACATTTGACCTTTCAAAATGCTGATTGATCCGCCAAATTAAATGAATGTGATTTGGCATGATTACGAACCCATAAAGATCACTCTTTCCTTTAACTACTAAGTAATTCAGTGAGTCAATGATTATGTCTTTGTAGGAATCATGATGAAGAACGGGTATCCAATTTAGAATGGTAGCAGTAAAGAATTGAACATGATGGAATGGCATGATCTAAGTTAAAAGCTTGTTGGTGACAACACCAACAAGGGCGGAATACTTCTTATTTTATTCATAAATAAAGTTATAGGTGTCATCATCCAAAAGTTCACCAAGTTCATAAGATTTAAATCTTGTGGACAATACATTGCCTTCACCATCGAAGGTATATTCCCACATAGTTTTGACAGCACTACTAATTGACTCACGTATAAGATTTTTATCTTGATGGAGAGGAAAATGCTCATCTTCTCGAATGGCGTAGTAATGTTTAAACGATTCAGGCACTTCGATGTCTAAATGCGTTCTAGTTGAGAATTCATTCTCAACAACATTGCCTTCTTTGACAAAGGCGGTAAAATTTCCATTAATTAAGATACTATCATTTGAGTACATAACTGGCAAATCGTTAACTGCAGATACCTTATTTCCTTCATAGAGGTATGCAAAATCAGCGTTACATAAGCAATTTGACCTAATTAAATTCTTATTCAAATCATATTCATAGGTTGCAAATAATTCATTAGTCTCAACAACAATTATACTGGTGATGACAGAATCGGTGTAGGTAAATTCCATTGAAAAG